>NZ_AXYZ01000001.1:0-868090 GCF_000483465.1 Pseudomonas sp. LAIL14HWK12:I7 | reverse complement strand
TGAGTTTTCGCTGCACGACTTCGAGTTCGTTGACACAGAATTTGACGAAGTCGAGTGCCGCTGCCCGAGCTGCCAGTTCAGTGCCGATCTGGATGGCCATCCTTGCGATTATTGCCCTGAACCTGCAGCGTACGCCTTAGGCTCAACCTTCTACTGCGAAGAGCACTATGAAGATCTAGTGGGCGACTGATCCTTTCAACTGCCGCCACCTGCCACCTGCCACCTGCCACCTGCCACCTGCCACCTGCCACCTGCCACCTGCCACCTGCCACCTGCCACCTGCCACCCAAATGGTGGGTGGCGGTACCTCTCGATCAAGCAAGGGCAAACCGTCGGCTCATCTTCAAATGGCCATAAATTGCCCCCAAGAAAGCACATTTGCTCTCCATCTACACTCAACCAGATCGCGTAACCGACACCCGACTGCCAGCCTGAAGGCGGCTTGCTACTGGCAGATGCCTGCGGTAACCCGCTATTTTGGGTTTTCCCCCGATTAGCGTCCGGCGAATACACCTTCCGTAGTCCAGCTTTGAGCGATGGTGTCCGCATATTTAGAAAGCTGCCGTAGACGGCCAACCGCATCACCGCCCTGTCGTGCACAGAGTAGCCGGCTCTACGAGCCCGAAGCCGCGATGCCAGCTACACAAGAAGCCTCACAGCTCGCCACCAAATCATCAAAGGATGACCGAGCCGTCGATTCCCATGATTGACCTGAAAGCAACGCCGTAGGCCTCAAAGCCGAGCCGGGGCCAGTCAGATTTGTAATCCAAGCAATCGTGATGGTGTCCATGCACAACCATTTTGGCCCCCATGGACAATGCGAGCTCATCAATTTCATAGAAGCCATGCGGATGGCAGCTCGGAGCTTCGTGGGTGACTAAGATGTCCGCGCTCTTAAGCGCGAGTGAAAAATAGTCGTCTGGGAAAATTGCCGAAAGCGCGTGCTGCTTTTTCGTCGCAAGGACATCAGCGTGCTGCGGCCTGAGGGCCAAACGCTCAAGAAAGTCGCCGTAGCTTTGAATACCTGTATCAGGACTCCCTGGACGCCAAACTGGAGGCTCAAAAGTACCTCCCAGTCCACCAATGCGATAGCCAGCGATTTCGACTACTCGTCCATGCAAGCTGCGCTCGGAAAGGCCGCTTCCATAGAGATTCTCCCAATAAGAGAGTTCGTCGACGTCGTGGTTACCATGGATGAACCATATCTCCGTGAGCCCTAGGATGGGCCGAAGAATGACGTCTAGGGGTAAGCTACATTCAATGTCACCCAGGAAGACGACGGCCTCGGGCCGATGGTTTTTCACGTGTCGGATCACATGATCAAAACGGCCATGCACGTCCCCGAGGAACCAAATCATTTTTTAGACCCTGCTGCAAAGTCGCGATTCGTCAAAGCCTGGATGAAGCGCCCGTTGGTACCTCATCCTCGCCGGCATTGCTCCACTAGCGTAGCTGTATCGTCGTGCCTACAGCAGAGCACTCTGTTGCGCTTGAAAGCAAACATTCGCTACCGCGACCTCCGTACTGCGGATGATGGCAAAGTACCGCCATCGGTGAAAAGGTGCATGATTGCCGATGAGGCGGACGGCACCAACCTATAGATGACCCGTTCGCTTGCGCGCCTGATTCAAAGAGCCACAGAAAGCTAAGCGGCGATCACTCTACGAACGTCAAGAGGACAAGGCACACCATGAGCTCGGTCAAGGATCATTTATTCGAGGTTCAGCAGGACAACTGCATAGCTTGGATTCGGCAGCAGTATGGGATCGAAATCGATCCAGACGTAAACCCTGACACCTGGGAGGAGCTAGCGGGAGAATACTCAGCGATGCTCGATGCCCAGGAGTACGAGTACGAATGGCTGAACCGGCATACACCCAGCGAGTTTTTCCGTCAGTTCTCGCAGGAGCTTGGCACAGCATCAAGCTTACTTTTGACTGCTAATAACCCAAGCCACGCCGACACCCTCAACAAACTAGTCTACGCCCACACCGTCACCCTTCTGGAGGCTCTGATCAGCTCTGTCGTACGCCACCTGATCGTGAAAGACGCACAGTTCCTGACAAACCTTGTTGCCGGCTACGGAAAATTGAGCGGCAAGACCATCACGCTCAAGGAAATTGCTGAGCAACCAAAGCTCTTGGAGAGCATTGCTCAGCAGACCTTGTCCGAGCTGACGTTCCACAACGTAGCAACGATCAAACAAATCCTGGAGGCGATGTTCGGTAGGCACATGAATGGCTTAGACCTAGCTGCAATCGCCCGCATTTGCATAACGCGCCATGACATCGTTCACCGAAATGGAAAGACCGTTCATGATGAGCCGATCGAGATTGGGCTAGAACAGGTAAACGAAGCGATCAGTACCATCCGGAATTTTGCAGGAGATCTGCAGCGGAGAATCAACGCTGCGCTGGATGAGCGAGCGGAAGACTTCTGAAAGAAGCCTGGCCCCAGATACGTTCTCTAGCATTCACAGTAGATACTGAAGAACAGGCATCAGCGTTGAAGGGCATGACGCGGTACGGGTGCACATGGGGCACCCGTACCAACTTTCTACTCCAATCAATCTAGGGATGCGTGAGGTACATTCACGCCTCTGTATCGTCTCTCGTTAGAGCTGCGTTCTCGCCGCCTTATCCTGCTCCCAATGGGTGATATCCGGAATCTCGTCAACCCCGTCAGATCCCAGCATCAAGCTTTGGCGAGGGAAAATGTCCATTAGGTGCGGTATTCGGGCAAAGTCTTGTACGGTCTCTGCCCATTCGTAGTTCTCCTCGAATGGGTAGTAGTTGACCGCATGCACGAACACGCCGAGCACCGTGGTTTCGGACGCATTGTATGCCGAGATGTTGTCGATATTTTTTTCCCGGCGCAGCTCTTCTATCTGGATACCGTCACGGGTCTCGTACCAGACATGCACTACACCAGCCCGGTCAGGCGGAATCTGACTGACGCCATCGTTGACTAGGCTTTTGAAATGCTTGGAGCGAGTCGAGATCGACTCCTCATGGTCACAGCGCCATTGGGCAGCTACGCAGTTGGCGACGTCCTTGACGAACATGTTGAGGATATCGTCATTGGTACCGGGTCGAATGACCCGGCTAGCAACGGTCGCGATGCTTCGCTTCTCGTTGCTATCGATATGGCCGAACACCAGCTTCTCTTGCTGCGGGCTGTGAGGGCGCACAGAGAAATCTCGGTAATGGCGCTTGAGTTGCTTCTTATCGATGACACGGACATGAGCGCTGATTGAGCCCTCTCTAACCCTAACCCCACCTGCCTTGATGGCAAGGTTGACTACCTTGATCACATCCTCAGCTGTCACAACAGAAACTTGGTCATGGAATGTCAGGTCAGCAATGCTCCAAGGGGCAGCCTTGAGCATGTGATGGCTCAGCGTTGCCCAAATGTCAGCCCAAGCTTGCTCTTCAGCTTGAGAGTACTTGGTTTGCATAATCGAGCGCTTGCACTCTACATAGAATTCCAGGTCTCCAGATCTAACCAGGAGGTCTGGAGACTTTTTCTTCCCGTTGGGCCAGGTGATACTGTTCTCGGGGATGAAGGAAACCTCATAGCCATTCTTGATGTAGAAAGAGGCCGTCAGCAGCTCGAACAGCTGAGTTTCAGGGTTGTTGTTGTTCGCCAACATTTTGTCGAGAACGTCCTCAACATTCGGCACCTTGCGAAGCTGATCTGCAACGGCGCCGATGGCCATGGCGTACGGGTAGATGCGTCTGCTGCTATAGGCAGAATCACAGAGTGGAAAATCGTGCGCCAGGTAGGCAACCAGAATGTACCAGTCGATGTCGTTCTCTTCCGGCATGAAGAGCTGGGGCTCGATCGGCAGCCTGACATCGAAACTCGAATCTTTCTCTCGGACGCGCTTCACGTACGCAGCTCTGCGCTGAGCCCAAGCTTCAGCTCCAAGCCTATCTACGAGCAACTTATAAAACGCTTTGATCCTTGCGCGCTCAACCCGACTGACAGCATCCATTGTGGTCTCTCCATGTGGGGAACACGGAGAATACTCTGATCCGATATCACCGTGCCACCACGCACTTCGAGCGCTCGAGCTCCATGGAGAGTCGACCCGTCACACTGAAACCAGGCCAATCGGAGCAGCATGTTACGACTCTAGCCCCTTCGGGGATGAGCGATGTCTTTGAGCCGCGCTTGCATCGGACAACCCAGAGAACGCAGATGACGTTAGGTGTCACGCGCTGGCGTCTAAACTGCCGAAACCTCCACCCTCCCTCGCCCTCCTCGCAGCTTGTGATAGGGGGAAATGACTTAGAATCGCCATAATTCAGGCCGTCCATTTCAGCGGACGGCGAGGGAAAGGGTGAGCGACTTGAAAGATAAAAACCGACCTCCACGCACCGAAACAGAAGTACCTAATCAAATTTCTTCGGCCTTGCCCCCAGACCAAGCTTTCAAGGGCGAGACTCCGCCTATCGGGGTCGACAGTACCGCACTGACAGAAGCGGATCTGTCTTACGACCTTCCGCGCGTCACTGCCCTAGATCAGGCAAGAGCTTCGCTGAACGCGATAGACAGGTTGAACTCAATCAGCAACCAACCGTGGATGAAGACCGTGGCGCTGATCGAATCAATCAACAACCCACCGTGGAAAAAGGCCATGGCGATGATCGAATCAATCGAGAATCCGCCCTGGAAGAAGGCCATGGCGGCTATCGAAGCAATGGAAAATCCGCCCTGGAAAAAAGCTCTAGCAGCGGCCGATTCGAGTGGTAACCCCTCCTGGAAAAAGGCCATGGCTGCTATTGAATCAATAGAGAACCCGCCATGGAGGCAGGCCTTGGCCGCAGTTGACTCGATGAACAACCCCGCTTGGAAGAAGGCGATGGCAGTAATCGAATCGACCGAAAATCCTCCGTGGAAGCAAGCCCTGGCGGCCGCCGATTCGCTGAACAATCCGCCTTGGATAAAAGCAATGGTGGCTATCGAGTCAGCTCAAAATCCGCCATGGAAGCAAGCCATAGAGGCAGCGCTGAAGTCGATCAACAATCCGGGATTGACAGCGGCTAGAGCTGTACTCGAGTCACTGACGGTATCCTCATGGAGGAATGCTTTCACTGAGCTGGACTCGATCACTAGCAGTTCTGCGCTACGTATGGCTGCTGTGGCCATCGGATCTTGGGGAGATCTAGACTCCCCTCTCCTCGGCTATCTGGCATCAGACGAAGCACATGACATCTCGGCGATCTTGGCAGAGGTCGCACTTCAGAATCCAGAGTCGTTATTCTCGAGCAACACAGCTGAGCATGAAGACGTCCCAGCGATGGAACGTCAGATCGTCGACAAAATTTACAGCGGCGACGCGGTTGAGCAATTGCCTGCACCAGCCAGAGCTCACCTGCTGCAGTACATGATGTACCTGTATCACTTCATGAATGTGATCATGTACCTCATGAATGTGTGGCAGGCAGTCGTGTTCTCGCAGGGCCAACTATCTGATGCGAAAAGCCCAGCTGAGGTCAAGGCGTGTATTGCTCAGATTCCTCAAGATCAGGTGAACTTGCTTTCAGGCCATCGGGTGCTGATCGGCGACAAGGTCAATCTCCGAACGGAACCATCCGAAGAGTCAGAAATTAAAGCGCTTCCTAAAATCGGAGCTGTTCTTGAGGTACTGGAGGATGGGGAGGCGTGGATAAAGGTATCCGTTGATGTCTCAGGCGAAATCCAAGAGGGTTGGATTGCGCGGCGGTATACGGTGCCATTTGCGGTACCGGGCAAAAAATAGCGAAAGGCTTCAACAGCGTCTGTTGATCGGTCATGACCAAGATTCCCCGCGTAGCCAGCGTCCTGCGCGGCTGGCCACCAGGCCGATGGACATCCTTGCTGAGCAGACTCTTGCACTTGAGAACGCCAGACGAGCGCGCCAATAAGGCGCGCTGGCAGCATTACCAGCCTGCGTAATGAGTTACGAGCAGTCCCCATTCCCTTATCGCATTTCCATTTGCTCGCAAAACTCCAAGTGCTGCAGCTGCAGAAATCTGGGTCGGACAGCCACCTATCAGGTAGAAGTCGTCCTTTCCTGGTGAATATAGGTGAAGCAGCGTCAGTACCATCACTCGCTGTAAATCGGTCATTTCTCTGTACGCACGGCGCATCGCTTTTAACCCATCAGGGTCAGGCTCTGACCGATCATGATCGAAGCCGCAAGGACGCATGCTGTAATGACTACCTTCTTGGATTCCCCACGGCCTACTTCGTGTGAAGCAGGCATCCAGCTCGTATTTCTTAACGATGTGCCAAGCGACCTCTCCGAACTTTTCCCCTCGTTCCTTGGGTGACCAGTCTATTGGTGGAGGTACCTGGCAAACCTTCGCTAAGGCGGCATTTTCTGTGCCGTCCATGCAACTCACTTTTTCAACCAGGTCGATCAGCGAGTATCCGGGAAAGCGACCGGCTGCAAACGTCGTGTTGATGGCGGCGTACGCAGCAAGAGCAACCGGCTGCTGAGAGTGATGCACATGGCCGTGGCTCGCGACGTCCACGTCCGTGAACGCCCAGACTCCCGAAGACACTTCATGGACACCCAGACGGTGTAGCAACGCCGCCGCTTTTTCCGATGGGTCGTCGAAGATTTCCATCTTAGAAATGCTCCTGATAAGGGTAAGAGATACAGTCCGCCTTCCCCATACTAGGCTACCAACCAAGATGCTACGCTCGATTCGTAAGAGCTTCGTTCGAGCATGGAAATCCTGGCGATATGGGTGATCGCGTCCGATCAAAAATACGCGGACACCATCACCCTAATGCTGGAGTCCGGAAGGCAAGATCGCCGCACGCTTACGAACGCTCGACGCCAGCATGCGGGCGACTGGGGCGTTTCGAGGAAGGTACGCTTCAGGCCCTCGCACTTTCGAGCAAACAAGGTTTTTCAGTGAGCCGTCACTCTCTGATGCCCCACTGCTTGCGGTCGCCTCATTCAACCTAGCTTTATAGTCTTTCATGGAGAATCCCTGTGCTGGGCCAGGCTATCAGCCAATAAGTCGACCTGCAAAGCCCGATGGAAACCGCCACGGATAGCATCAAAACTATCTTTTTTCAGCTGCCCATCATCCGTGTAGGCTTAACGCAACTCCGATTTCTGAACCTGCCATTGAATTACTTCGAACCGCTGTCTAAAGCTGTACCGCCAGGAATGGCTTGTGTGGTCTAGCCGGTGCCCTAATGCGGGTGGCGAGCAGGTTTAGACGGCAGTGATCGCGTCTGGCTTGTCAGCTGTAGCGATCAACGCTCGGAGGCTGGCTTTCCCCATTCCACGTCTGAACGACGTCAGGACGAAATTCCCTCCCTTCGTAGTAACCACCCAGAACTGCTCAATTTTCATCAATGTGAAAATCGGCGCAGTCGTCAACGAGTATGCATCTGTGCGCTTTTCGATAACCCCCGAGGCGCTTTGACCAAACACCGCACCGATCGCGCAGTCGTTAGCAATGACCACATCGCTCAGATAGGCCGTTATCGGAATAGGGTACTTCTGACTCATAGCTCGAACGATACGTTTGAGCTGGAAAGCCGTTAGCTCTTTGCCTGGATACCTGATGATCTCAGCTGTCATCTGTTCTTGCGCTCCTGCATGCAAATTAGCCCTCTCCCAAGCACCCAAGGCTCCTAGGGAACGCTTAAATTTCTAAGACGAAGTCCGGCAAAAAGCCGGCCTTTTCACCGGGATATCCCCTAGGATTTGAAACCAGTCGACACCCATCGATGACAGTGTCGACTGCGTAGTGGGTGTGGCCAAAAACCCAGGCATCAGCCTGCGAGACCAAGTCATCCCACCGATTGAAGTAAGCGGCGCCAAGATGGCCTTCATGACCATCCCCCGCGACCTCTTCGATCGGGCAATGATGGGTGATGACGACGGTCTTGCCTTCGAAGTCCTTGGCCAGCTCTTCAGCCAGAAATGCGCGCGTGCTGATGTTGCGAGCAATGAGGTCGACCGGGCGAAGCCGGCTGTAGCCTTCACCATGTCGGATCTGGCTGAAATCGTTCATACGCTCCCAGCACAATGACATCGCTAGCCTGTAATTGCCGGTTGAGGTGAAATCCGTCCACGCAGTCGCCACCAAAAATCTGACATCGCCGACGATCAAAGACTCGTTGTCCAATACCCGCACGTGCTCGGCTGCCGCCTGCTTCATCTTCGTCAGCGTCCGATCGAGGTGACCGCCGTAGTATTCGTGATTCCCGCAAACGTAGATCACCGGACAGTCGAACGTATCGTTGGCCCACTTGACTCCTCGACCGCGCACAGAAATATCCCCAGCGAGCACAACCAGGTCGACGTCTAGCTGAGGTGGTTCAAACGGGGAAAACTCATTGTGTAGATCCGAATAAACCGCGATCTTCATACTCGCGCTCCGTCGTGCATGGGCTGCGTCGCTACTCCCGGGCCAGTCCGAAGGACGACCGGGCTACAAAATCTGAAGTGCTCAGGGACGAAACGACAGCACCATTTCCAGAGATGCTTGCTTCGTGTATCCGTCGCCGACTAGTAAATAGATCGTGTTGCGAGTCTCGAACATCCATGGCTGCTCATGCGAAATTGCGTAGGTTGTTCTCACCCAGCTGCCAGGCACGAAACGTCCTCGACTGTCATGAATGACCTCATGAGCGAGTACGATCATCGGCGCGATCCCACCCGGCAGCGACTCAACCTCGTCCGTGGGGATTTCAACAATGATCCACCGCTTCACTAAGCAAAACGCCTTACCTGGGAAGCGCTGCTGCGCAACATCGATCAGGTCGGCTCTCTCTCCAGTCCAGCCTTGGGTGAGCTCACCGGCTCCGTAGAGGAACGACATTGCGTCTTGCAGGGAAACTGGCATCCCTCACCTCCGAGCACTGGTGAAAATCTGCCCGTCCCGAGTGACGAACACGTACACAGGATCTGCCTCGCTGCCTTCCTCGACACGAATCTCACTGAGCAGCTGCATCGATATTTCAGGCTGTTTGGTCATCGCTGGCGGCGCGATCAACTGAACCCGGTTGACGCTCAGAAATTCGGGCGAACTCCCCTTGCACAAAGCATCAACAGCTTCGACGCTCGACACCAACCGCACAGTAGGCCCAACCCCCGCATCAGTAACTCCGCTCCCTTCCACCACGAAGTAATAGCCGGTCGGATCGAGGCTCGCTGAGTTCCACAGCATGCGCAGACTGTCATGGGCTTGAAACTGACCTCGAAGCTCTGTCTGGTTAGTAACTAACAACGTGTAGCCCCCATAAATCATGGGCGCTTAGCTAGAACTAGGCCCTTAAACAATTCATATAAATTGACAACTTAGCACCCACAGATGATCGTGCTCTCAGAACAAAAGCGACATGCGGGAACGGATGGGGCCACCATACCATCATTCCACATTCACTGCCTATAGTACGTGGATGTAGAATTTTCGGTGTGGCCTTATGCTTCCCTTTGCGGGAAGCTCTACCATGCCAACGCGATACACTCTGGCAGCCGTCCTCCGCGCCACCCGTGCTGCTCGCGGCCTGTCCCAAGAACAGCTCGCATCCACGGTGGAGCCTCGGCATTTGCACAGGATCGAGCACGCGAAATCCAACATCAGCTTC
Organism: Pseudomonas sp. LAIL14HWK12:I7; assembly: GCF_000483465.1. Lineage (NCBI taxonomy): Bacteria > Pseudomonadati > Pseudomonadota > Gammaproteobacteria > Pseudomonadales > Pseudomonadaceae > Pseudomonas > Pseudomonas sp. LAIL14HWK12:I7. Next base: position 858,481 of record NZ_AXYZ01000001.1, on the reverse strand, counting down.
GAGATGCTCGAAGACATCAGTAAACGCCTGGACGTCGATTCGGTAGCACTCCTCGCAGCTGCCTCTTGCTACGAGCGCCAAGAACAACTTGAAGAGTTCATGACGCACCTCTGGACAGAGCTGAGTAAGCTTCGTGAGATGCGTGTGATGGAAAGCCTGCCTGCGCAATTCTCGAATGGGGCGCTTATAGCGGCGAAGTCCGGCAAGCCGCCGACTCCTCCAGACAGGATCAAAGCAATCCTCGACTGCAAGGCTGACGGCCTCAGCCAGAAAGCGACCTCAGTGAAGCTGGAGATTCCTTACTCCACCGTACACAAGTTCTGGCACATGCCAGCGGCAGATGAGTGAAGTGGGATAGCGATAACACCACGGGACGACAGCGACCTTACAATTGCAACCCTGAGTCTTTGTCTTGCCTACGACCAGATTAGGTACCCCTCGGCTTGGCTCTCGCAGTAGCTTGAGCGACGAGGGGGTCGTCAGGCCAGAAATGCTTGGGGTATCTGCCCTTCAGATCCTTCTTCACCTCAACGTAGGTCGATGCCCAGAAGTTTGCCAAGTCCTGGGTCACCTGTACGGGACGCCGCGCCGGCGATAGCAGATGCAGCTTGAGCACTTGGCGACCATTCGCGATGCGTGGCGTGTCAGCTTGCCCGAACAGTTCCTGCAGCCTCACCGCGAGTACGGGCGGACGCTCGCTGTAGTCGATTCGAATATTCGACCCGGACGGTACCGAAACCGTCTGGGGCGCCTGCGCATCCAACTGCTGCGGAAGGGGCCACGGCAGCAGGTTGCGGATGATAGAGGACAGATCGAGCTGACCAAAATGGCTGAGCCGCGTAACTTTACCGACGTAGGGGCCCAACCACTGCTCGAGCGACACCAGCAAGGCTTCATCACGAAGATCGGGCCACTCGCTCTGCTTACCCGATTCTTCATCCAGTATGCGCAGCAGCTCCACCCTTGCCAGCCACTGACGCAGGTCAGGCGTCCACGGAAGAAGCTCCAGCCCCTTCCGGCGAACGTAGTTGAGCAAGGCCTGAACGCGCGCTTCATCGCTTAGGTCGACCAGAGGCGCACGCGACAAAATCAACTCCCCGACTTTCTCCTGCCGCTCGGCGCGGAGCACACCTTCACGCTCATCCCAATCAAGTTCATCCACCCGGGAGACCTGTTCTTGAAGGACAGTGTCGAACAACGCTTCATCCAAATCGGCAGCCAGGTAGATCCGCTCCTCACGCTGGCCCTGCCGGCTTCCCAAGTCGGCGATCACCAGCCAAGAATGCTTCATCAGTGCATCAGCTTCGGTGAACATCGCAGCTCGACCATTAGCCAGACGATACTCAGCCCCACCAGCACGACGCTGTTGTGCAACACGATCTGGATACGCCAAGGCAAGCAAGCAGCCCACCCACCTTGAGTGGTCGGGATCGGCGACTGGTTGCGATGCTTGGCCGCGCAAGTACGACCGATATTGCCTTGCTATTTGCTTCGCTCTTTGAGCACCGCCTTGCTCACCCCGCTGTGCTCTCTGCTCACCGGACAGGATGGCCAAACGACTGTGAAGGTCTGCTCCACCGCCACGCTGAATATCACGCTCGCCGAGCAACGCAGCGATGTTGCATGCGGTTTCAGCCAGACCAAGCTCATGGCCACGCAGTAGCAAATGTGCGATCCGAGGATGACTCGGCAGCTCAGCCATAGCTTGGCCGTGCCTAGTTAATTGCCCATCTGGTTGCAGGGCGCCAAGCCGTCGAAGCAAATCGTTCGCTTGCGAGTAAGCAGCTGTAGGCGGAGCATCAAGCCACTTCAGGTCACTTGGCTGGACGCCCCATTTAGCGAGCTGCAGGGCCAAACCTGTGAGATCCGCTTGTTGAATTTCGGGCGAACTGAAACCCGCCATTTGGTCGTGCTGGGTTTCAGACCAGAGTCGGTAGCACACACCTGACTCGACCCGCCCTGCTCGACCAGCACGTTGAGTAGCACTGGCTTTCGATATGCGTTGGGTGTCCAACCGTGTCATACCGCTGCGAGGATCGAAACGTGGTACACGTTCAAGACCTGCATCGATAACGACACGCACGCCGTCGATGGTGACACTGGTCTCAGCGATGTTTGTGGCCAGCACAACCTTCCGCTTTCCTGCCGGTGCCGGATCAATCGCAGCCCGCTGCTGATTCAGATCGAGTTCACCATGAAGGGGGCAAAGTAGAACGTCACGCTGAAGTGATGGTGACTGGGTCAAAGCATCTTCCAGGCCTGTCACGACTCGACGGATCTCGGCTTGACCAGGAAGGAAAACCAACAAGCTGCCAGGCTGATCAGCAAGCGCCTCAAGGCACGCACTAATCACTTGAGGCTCGACGTATTCTCCAGGTTGCTGAGGTTTTCCCCAGACTGTCGAGACCGGGAACATCCGGCCTTCACTCGTCACGATCGGTGCGTCATCCAGCAAGCGCGACAACCTTTCACCTTCCAGCGTTGCCGACATCAGCAGCACCTTGAGTGGAGCGTCGTCCCGGAAAAGCTCGCGACCATTGAGCGTCAGGGCCAAGGCGAGATCGGCATCTAGGTTTCTCAAATGGAATTCGTCGAAGATTACGAGCCCCACACCTTCAAGTGCAGGATCGCTCTGCAGACGGCGCGTCAGTATTCCTTCGGTCACCACCTCGATCCGCGTCTTTGGCCCGACTTTGCTGTCCAGGCGAATACGATAGCCAACGGTCTCACCGACCTTCTCGCCTAGCTCGTTCGCCATGCGCTCGGCGGCAGCTCGGGCTGCGAGCCGGCGAGGTTCCAACATGATGATCGTCTGCCCTTGGAGCCATGGTTCATTGAGCAAGGCAAGCGGGACGCGAGTCGTTTTACCGGCGCCAGGCGGTGCTTGAAGTACCACCTCATTTCGATTTTGAAGGGCTTCAAGAAGGGCCGGCAACGCGGCGTTGATTGGCAACAAACTCATGAGTACTCCTGCGGCAGGAGCGCAGTATACAAAGGTTCGTCAGGTGACGGATCTGTGTAGCGGATAGCTGGCCAAAACGGGCCGCTACCCGCCATTCTTCAGTTGCTGAAGAGACCTTAAGCCAGATCCAAAATCCCGCCCGAAACGAACAGACCAATAATGATCTGCTTGTACTCGGCGAAGAAGCTCCACTCAGTCAGCCCACAGCCAACCCCGAGGAGAATGCTCGTCATGAGCACAAATCGCCACGTGGGAGCGAAAATTTTGATGAGGTTTGCGAGCGAAGTGTGCTCGATAAACTCATCAACATGCTTATTGTAAGCACGCCCTAGGATGACCGCAGTCGCAAGCAGCACCCCGGCCAACCCCAAAGCTAGCCACTGAGTTAGCGGAACAAAGAACAGCGCGCCGCTTCCTACAAAAAGCCATTTTCCAAGCGTGGCCAGCTTCTGGCTGTAATCCTTCGCGACCTGGTCAAACCACCAAGGCATACGCGGATCGAAAAACGGTGCATCCAACATGCGCTTCCCCATAGATCTCATGACTATCGTGAAAGGTACTGGCTAGCAGACCTACCAGCGCAGATCAGCCTTGACCGCCTTATAGAGATCCGCTCGAGAAGTCATGGTGCTGAGTTGAGGTGCCTTGAGAGCTTCCTCTGCGGCACGGATATTTGCCGCTCCGGACTTGCCATGGTCATTCATCAATTTCTCGATGAAGTCAGCGACCTCATAGCCCTCGTCTTTGTCGACCTTAGCTCGGTCAAGTGGGCCGGCGTACGTCCCATCCCCTTTATCGCGCTTCCAGGTGTATTTGTACTTCTGCTGCTGCAGATCCAAATGCTTCACCGTTACTGCCATGTCCTGCCTCCTAGGCTTCGAGATTTCTACGCGCAGCAAACCGCTGCATAAACACCAGGGGACGACACTCCCAAACAAGGAGAGTCGACCCTGGCCAATGGTTAGCTGGTATGGCAGAGAGAAGAGCAGAACCGGCAGCCATTGGACTGTGGGTACGTCACCCGAGCCTGACGAACAGCAGTCAAGCACGAGGTGTGCTCGCCCAAATCTTGGCGGTTGTAAATCGAAGGGAGGAAGGTGCAGCTACCCGTGTGCACTTCATGATCGCCGTTGGCTTGCGCGTTTTTGTTCACGTAATAACGAGCCATGATTAGTTACCCCGCTCTTTGTTGGACTGAGCGAGCACCGAGGCTGCCAACGTTTTGGTAGTAGAGCTGTACTTGTCGCTTTCCAACACGCGACCAGCTACCGCTTCCATCTCAGCACTGGTCTGCTTACCAGAGGACGACTGGGACATGGCAGATGCTGCGAGCTTCTTCTGAATCGCAGAAGAGTTCGAGTCGCGCAGGGTTTCAGATGCCAGGGTGGCAACCTTCGGGGACGTTTCTTTCGTATTTTTAGACATAGCAGGGAATACTCCACAGTCTTGAATCGAGATTCAGGCGGGAGCACGTTGAGCAGAAACCTCTGGTAGAGCGTTGACACCCTCCCCTGGTTATCTCTAAATGCGCATCCCACCGCTTTCATGAGCGGTATCGGGTGGCAGGTTCATGCGTTGTGTCTGCAAACGTTGCGCATGTGCCTGCTAGCTTTTTCGATTCCGCCTTAGCCGCCGAAACCCAAGATATAGTGGCCTCGTTACGACTTAGCTACAAGATAAGGGGCTATTTCGAGACGCGCAAGTTGATGGGGTGTGGATAACTTGTGCGCAAACTGTGTCTTGGATCCCATTTTTGTACTGTACGCATGCACAGCCCGCATGGGACAAGGGTTTCTCGGTTTCAATCCTGTTTTATCTTGTTACAAATATCCTTTTTCTTTATCCAACCGCCCCATTTCCCGGCACTGAGCGACGCAATCTGGCAGGATTTTGCGCCGATGCAGCGTGCGCATTTCTAGTGGGCACCCCCTCTCGGGCAAGTCGACACCCCATCCGCGAGGCGTCGACTGGCATTGCATTTTACTGGGCTTAGCGATGAAGCATTTAGCTGAGCTTGTAGGCTTGGTGCAGACGGCCAAGCTCGTCCAATCCTCTGGCAAGCATCGCACTGTAACCAGCTCGATCCTGGATAAAGGGCGAGAACAGACTATGTCCCAGCCAGTGCTCAAATCCCTCGTGGGCAACATTGGCTAAAGCCATGCCGACAGACCGTACGTCCTCAAACTTCCCATGCTGCAGATCATCCAGGCTCAGGTTGTCATAGACGTACCGGGTGTCGTCGCGTATCGCAGACCATCGTTTGAAAGAGGCGCGCCGCACCTGGCAAGGCACACAACGACCGCAGTGCTTGTACCCGAAACGCTGAAATCGTCCGCAACTTGTTGAAGCCACAGCATGCTCTTTGAGCAAACTCTGGTTTCGGCATGCAGCGAGCATTTCACCCTTGGTCATCAAGGCATATCCGTCTCGTTATCAACCCACATGGCGACCCTCCTTGGAAGTCTCGGCGTGAAGCAGCGTCGGCCAATAGTAGCCGTGGCGCTTGGCAACTTGCCACTACAACCGACACGACCTACATGAGAGGTGATCGTCTGTCGCGGCCTTGCATGTGCTCCGCTCGCTTAAGGGGGTCAACCAGGCTGAGGGGCTCTGCTGAGATCAGTCAATTACTGCCGGCAGCTCTGATCCATCCCAGTCGTCCAAAACAGTCCACGCTTCGCCAGGCTGCAGTTGAACAACAACATTCGTTTCAGGAGTCGCGTGAATCTCAACCCTTGGCTCACCGCGCTCTTCGATGTCGCTGAAGTAGAGCGTTTCAACGCCCGTATAAATGTACTCCCTCCTTGGAGCCCGTATGACCGTCCCAAACAGCCCAAACACCAACGAATCCTCTTGCGCCAGCTTTATCTGAGAAGAACAGCCTCTGGACTGAGCGCGCTCCATTGCACCAGGCTCGTACTCATTCAGTACCCCTGAGCAAACAAAACCAGGGGTCTGCTGCGTATGGATGGGGCCAGCTAAAAGCTTTGCGTACTTCTTCAGCTCCTTATAAAGCTGATAATCGAAGTCGAGCTCATGCAGCAGCACAGGCTTATCGCACTGCTCAGCGATCTTGCGTGCCACGTCTAAATAGAGAATCACCCATTGCAACTGGGCGTGGAACTCATCGGAGATCATGCTCGATTTGGAGTCAAACGATGCAGCATTGCTGCCAACCTCCAGCTCAAAAACCAGCCTGCCCTTGTCCATCATCTGGGCTGCTTTTAACAGTCGAGCAAAACGAGGCAGCTCGAGTATGTTTTTCCCCTTCCAAGGCTCAACATTGAATGACAGATCAAACTGATGATCCTGCCCCTCATGCGAGCAATGGGCTTTGATCGCGATGAAGCCTTCCAAGGCCGAGCCCTCGAAGACTGTCCTCATAGTGCCGGAGGTGTAGTAGCACGTGAATGACTCAATGAATACTTCGCTCCCGCCATCGGTGCGGATATAGAGATTGGCGGCGATCGGTTTCTTGACCCCACCGATAGTCAACACCCCTTGGCCAACACCATTGGCTTTCTGCTGAATAGCATCGAAGAGTTTGGAACCCTTGAGCTCAAAATGCTTACCGGGGATCCTAAGCTCCCTGCCTTCTTCAACAAACGCCTTTTGCGCCGCCCAGAAATCATCCAGCTTATCGAGGTTCTGCAATACCAAGTCGATGCTGACCTTGTCTTGAGCTGCCTGAATCACATGCGTGTAGTGATTTCCGCTTTTGTTCACCTCAACAGTGAAGCGCGAATCGAGGTTTTCTAGGTTAGATTCGTAGCCCTTCACTATCTCCGCTACAGGTGTCTCGAGCGGGTCATTAGCTCGATTCACGAACCGATGGAGCAGATCTACTGAGCCTTGCTCTGCGGCTACCTTCACTTCCTTTTCGGTGAAGCTTTTCTGATTCAGTAACGAGTTGGATCTAGCTTCCGCATCGCGCTTCCACTGAAGGAGGGTTTCGACGCTAAAGGCAGAATCGTCCGCATCGATCAACCTTGAATGTGTCTGGCACATCCAGATGCCGTTATCGAAGTGCTTTCGCTGTTCTGAGGTTTGCTGTTCGTCGTACCTCGGGCCACCTGGCGCAGCGGCTTTGATGTGGCATGCAACACCAACGCTTACAGTGCCCTCTCCGTTTGATTTCGCACCATGAGTGTGTACGTGACAGCCAGGGTAAGAGCACACATTTCCAGCACTGTCGCGAATCTTTTGCGGTGTTGATCCTACGAAGTCGTCACGCTTTGGCTTGGCTTCGGCTTTCTTCTTAGCGCTGGTTGTTGACTTAGCTTTCGACCCGCTCATGCACTGTCCCGGTGATGAATTTGGATGTGCTGATGATGCTAGGAATTTGAGGTGATTGCGATGGTGGTGATGGGGGCGTGATGACCATGGAGGCGGGTGGGTTCTGCGAGCTGGAGCTGGAGGGGACGGTGAAGGCAGGTAGATGAAGCAGGAGCAGGAGCAGGAGCATCAAAGCCTTGTGGGCTTTGACTGAAAAGCCTGACAAGCCAGAGCTGAAGAATGACCGATCAGCAAAACGTGGAACTCGTCGAAGATCAACAGCCCCACGCCATCCAGCGCAGGGTCTGCCTGCAAGCGGCGTGTGAGGATACCCTCGGTGACCACCTCGATACGGGTCTTCGGCCCGACCTTACTGTCCAGGCGAATGCGGTAGCCCACGGTCTCCCCGACCTTTTCACCCAGCTCGCTGGCCAGCCTTTCGGCCGCCGCGCGGGCGGCCAAGCGGCGTGGTTCGAGCATCACGATGGTTTGCCCGGCCAGCCACGGCGCGTCCAGCAATGCCAAGGGCACACGGGTGGTCTTGCCGGCGCCGGGCGGTGCTTCGAGCACGGCTTCGTCGCGGTTTTCCAGGGCCTGGCGCAAGGCGGGCAAAACAGTATCGATCGGTAATGAAATCATGGTGGTCCTCGAACAGTCGGGCGAGTATAACGGCGAACCCAGCCTGCTCTATCATGGTCTTAGCATCAGGTGCTGGCGCTTCGCTTGCCCTGCTGAATACCTTTTCGGAGATTTACATGCGTATCCCATCCCGTGTCATCGGCGGCGCCCTCATCGTCACCTTGCTGACCCAGCTGACGGCCTGCGGCACGCTGTTCTACCCAGACCGCCGCGGCCAGATCGACGGCAAGATCGACCCCGTGGTCGCCGCCATGGATGCCATCGGCATTCTCTTCTACGTGATCCCCGGGCTGATCGCCTTCGGCATCGACTTTGCCACCGGCGCCATCTACTACCCAGGTGGCCGCACAGCCCAGGTCGCCCCAGAGAAACTGCGCGAAGCGGTAAGCCCGGACGGCAAGGTCGACAACCTCAAGCTGCAGGCCATCCTTGAAAGCGAACTGGGCCAGCGCCTGCCGCTGAACGACCCACGGCTGATCCAGCACCGTGGCAGCGTCGAGCAACTGGCCGCCTACCAACTGGTACCGGCTGCCTGACCCAGACAAGGACATCGCCCCGGCATGATCACCCCGGCTGAACACCAGCGCCTGCTGCGCCTGGCCACCCGCGCGTCACTGGCGGTGGCCAGCATCCTGGTCGTGAGCAAGGCGCTGGCCTGGTGGCTGAGCGGCTCGGTCAGCCTGTTGGCCGGGTTGACCGACTCGGCACTGGACGCCGTCGCCTCGTTTCTCAACTTGCTCGCCGTGCATTACGCCCTGCGCCCGGCCGATGACGACCATCGGTTTGGCCACGGCAAGGCCGAGGCCTTGGCGGGTATGGCCCAGGCGCTGTTCATCGCAGTCAGCGCGGTGCTGATCGGGGTGCAGGCAGTCGAACGCCTGCAAACCCCACAACCCTTGGGTGACACGGGCGTCGGCATCGCGGTCATGCTGCTTTCACTGGCCTTGACCGTTGCCTTGCTGGCGTTGCAGCACAAGGTCATACGCCTGACCGGCTCCACTGCGGTGCGGGCTGACTCCCTGCACTACCGCTCAGACCTGCTGCTGAACGGCAGCATCTTGCTGGCTTTGCTGCTGACTCAATTTGGCTGGTCGCAACTGGATGCCCTGTTCGGCTTGGGCATTGCCTTCTACATTCTCTGGAGTGCGCTGCAGATCGCGCGGGAGAGCACCGCCATCCTGATGGACAAGGAGCTGCCGGGCGATGTGGGCGAGGCGATGTCCGCCCTGGTGCTGGCCATCCCTGGCGTGAAGGGGGTGCATGATGTGCGTACACGGGTTTCGGGCAACCAATGGTTCGTGCAGTTGCACCTGGAGTTACCGGGCGAGCTGGCGCTGCATGAGGCGCACAGTCTGTGCGTGGCGGCATCGGAGGTGATTCGCCAGCGTTATCCACAGGCGGATGTGATGGTGCACGCGGACCCGGTGTAATCCTGTCCGGCCCTATCGCCGGCAAGCCAGCTCCCACGCGAACTATGTAGCCTTCAAGTCTAGCGCCGCACCTGTGGGAGCTGGCTTGCCAGCGATAAGGCCGGCACAAGCACCACAAGACAGAGCACTGCACAGTTCTGTGGGAGCCGGCTTGCCGGCGATAGGGCCGGATCATTCAGCGACAGTTTCAGTTGATGCTGTAACCCCGCCCGCTGAAACAAGCCCCCAGCGCACGCCGGTAGGTATCGGTCACATTCAAAGGGGGTGCATAGGCCGCCGTCGCCGGGTCAAAGCCTGACTGGCTCACCGCCCAGCGGTGGCACTGGTAGCGGTCCTGTTCCTGCTGCTCCTGCCCCTGGCCATACATCGGATAAGCCACCACATCATAGCCACCCCCTGCCGGAGCCATTGGCACAGGCGCGGGTGCAGCCATCGGCGGGTTCACCACCACATACTCGCGGCTGTCCGCCAGGTACTGGTAATAGGTATCGGCTACCAGGAAGAACAGCGCCCCACCCAGCCAAACCTCACGGGCATACGCCGGCAGGTACTCCACCCGCGCACCATAAGGCGGTGCCACGACGATGTAGCTGCCGCCGTGCGGTCGATACCAATAGCCGCCCGAATAGAAGTAGTCGTGCCCGCGGTAAGGCACCTTCCAGTAGGGATCCGGGAAGCGGTCGATGGTCTGCCCTGGGCGATACTGCGGCCCTGGCCCCCAGCCATTGCCATGGCCGTCCGGGCGCCCCTGCCAGTCACCGCCCGGCCGCTGCCCCGGCCCACCGGCTTGCCAATAGCGGTTATCGCCATTGTGCCGGGGGATGTCCTGGTAATAGCCCTGGCGCGGGGGCTGGGTCTGGCGTACTTCGTCGCGCGAGTTGAGCGGGGAGCGGCCCGCGGCAGCGCCGTTCGGGTCCTGTGGCCCGTTGCCGCCGTGGCCCCCGCCATGCCCCTCATCAGGCCCCTGCGCCACAGCGCCAAGGCTGATGCTCAACGTAACCAAACCAACACCTGCCCACTGCCAGATGCGCGACTTCATGGTGCCCCTCTCGATCAAAATGACTGCAGCCGCTGCCAGTCTACCGCGCCGGCCACACCGGCAACTTAAAATCGCGGACATGAAAAAAGGGAGGCCGTTGGGCCTCCCTTTGGGAATTGTCGTCCGTGCTCGGCACTTGTGGCGCCGGCTCACCTCACGCCGTCTTCTGGACGGTGTGTAGCCCGGGGGCCTGGCGGATCCTGTTGGATGGCTGGGCCGCGACCGCTCGCCTAGAGCGCGTCGCCGTGGACTGATGTCCGGGCAGTGATTCTGTGGATAAAGATACCGGGCAGAGGGCGGCAGAGGATTGCGAAGATTGCTCAGATAAATAGCACTTGCGCAATTTTTCACCTTAGATTGATAATTCACCGCAATCTGAACAGAAAAGGCATATTCCATGAGCAAACTTGACCGCTACGACCTGAGCATCCTCGCCGAACTGCAGCGCGATGCGCGCATTTCCAACCAGGAGCTGGCCGAACGCATCGGCTTGTCGCCTTCGCCGTGCTCGCGTCGGGTCAAACAACTTGAGGACGACGGCTACATCTCGCGCCAGGTTGCCCTGCTCGATCGCAAGAAGCTGGGGTTGAGCCTGACCGCCTATGTACTGATCGGCATGGACCGCCACACCCCAGAGCGCTTCGAGACCTTCGAGGCCGCCATCCGCAACTTGCCCCAGGTGCTTGAATGCAGCCTGGTCACCGGTATGGACGCCGACTACCAGCTCAAGGTGGTGGTACCGGACATGGACCACTATCAGAAATTGCTACTCGGCAGCCTGACCCGCATCGAAGGCGTCACCAGCGTGCGTTCGAGCTTCGTGCTGAACCAGGTACTGGCCAGTACCGAGCTTCCATTGACCCACCTGCGTTGAATACTTCATCGCCCGGCGTATGATCGAGCGCTCAGCCTGCCTGGAGAACACTGATGGATCCCGCCGTATTCGAAGAATGGATGATGATCATCCTCGTCACCGTGTTGATCGGTTTCATGGGCTTTATCGTCTGGGACCTGGCGAAAAAGTCCAAGGCCGGGCGGTTTGGCACCCTGATCCTGTTCTTCGTGCTGGGGCTTGGGGTACTGGCCTTTATCATCAAGAGCGTGGTAGTGGCGTTTCTGGAAGGGGTGTAACAGCCGGGCATGGGCCAGGGACCCTGTGGGAGCTGGCTTGCCAGCGATCACCGGCGAAGCCGGTGCCATACACCCCAGCGCCTGCATCGCCGGCAAGCCGGCTCCCACCCGAACTATGTAGCCTGCAAGTCTAGCGCCGCACCTGTGGGAGCTGGCTTGCCAGCGATGAGGCCGGAACAAGCACCACAAGACAGTTGCTCCCACAGAGACTTGAACAGGCTTCGAGGTTTCCCAGTTATCTCGGTAGCTTGGCTGGCACTTCGCGCCAACAGCCTTGGTCCAACCCGTCCAACGTCCAGTCGCCAATCCGCACCCGCACCAGGCGCAAGGTCGGCAACCCCACCGCCGCCGTCATCCGCCGCACCTGGCGGTTGCGCCCTTCGCGAATCACCAGCTCCAGCCAATGGGTCGGCACGCTCTTGCGAAAACGTACCGGCGGGTTGCGCGGCCACAGTTCAGGCTCATCCAGGCGGCGGGCCTCGGCCGGCAAGGTCGGGCCGTCATTGAGCATCACCCCCTCGCGCAGGCGTTGCAACTGCTCGTCGCTCGGCTCACCTTCCACTTGTACCCAGTAGGTCTTGGCCAGCTTGTGCTTGGGGTCGGCGATGCGCGCCTGCAGGCCGCCATGGTTGGTCAGCAGCAGCAGGCCTTCACTGTCGCGGTCCAGCCGCCCGGCCGGGTAAACGCCCGGGATGTCGATGAAGTCCTTGAGGGTCGCGCGCCCTTCACCATCGCTGAACTGGGTCAGCACGTCGAACGGCTTGTTGAACAGGATCAGGCGTGGCTCGGCCGGCGGCGCCTTGGGCTGGCGACGCGGGTCGGCAGGCCGCGCCTGAGGGCGGCGCGGCTTGGAACGGGGTGGCAGGGGCATGGATCCTCAGCGGAACGGCGGCTCATCGAAGCTGCGCAGTTTACGCGAGTGCAACGAATTGAGCTCGGTACGTAGCAGGTCGAGGGCGGCAATGCCGATCTTCAAATGCTGGCTGACCGCCCGGTTGTAGAACGCGTTGGCCGAGCCCGGCAGCTTGATCTCGCTGTGCAGCGGCTTGTCGGAGACACACAGCAACGTGCCGTACGGCACCCGCAAGCGGTAGCCCTGGGCGGCAATGGTGCCACTCTCCATGTCCACCGCCACCGCACGTGACAGGTTGATCAGTGGCCGCTCCTGAGCCCAGCGCAGTTCCCAGTTTCGGTCGTCGTAGGTCAACACAGTGCCAGTGCGCAGGCGCTTTTTCAGCTGTTCGCCGCGCTCACCGGTTACTTGTGCTGCTGCCTCCTGCAAGGCCATCTGCACCTCGGCCAGGGCCGGGATCGGAATGTTTGGCGGCACCACACGGTCAAGAATGCCGTCGCGCCGCATGTAGGCGTGCGCCAGCACATAGTCACCGATGGTCTGCGACTGACGCAGGCCGCCGCAGTGGCCGATCATCAGCCAGCAGTGCGGGCGCAGCACGGCCAGGTGGTCGGTGATGTTTTTGGCATTGGAAGGGCCGACGCCGATGTTGACCAAGGTCACGCCGTCGCCATCGGCGGCGATCAGGTGGTAGGCCGGCATCTGGTAACGGTGCCAGACCACGCTGGCCACCAGGGCCTGGGTTTCGCCATGGTCCATACCCTTTTCGATCACCACGTTGCCCGGCAGCACCATGCGCACGAAACGCGGGTCGTCACGCAGTTGCTCAAGGCCATGGCTGATGAACTGGTCGACATAGCGGTGGTAGTTGGTCAGCAAAATCCACGGCTGTACATGCCGCCAGTCGCTGCCGGTGTAATGCACCAGGCGACGCAGCGAGAAGTCGACACGCGCGGCATCGAACAACGCCAGCGGCAGGGTTTCGGTGCTGTCCCAGTCGTACAGGCCATCGGCGATATTGTCGGTGGCTGCCGACAGGTCAGTGCTGGGGAACACCCGTGCCAGCTGGGCGGCGGTGATGCCGCTGCCGGCCAGCTCGTCGCCCTGATCGACCACGTACGGGTACGGGATGTTCTGCTCGCTCACACCCACTTCCACCGTCACGGTGTAGTCGTGCATGAGCGGGCGCAGTTGCTCGAGCAGATAGCCACGGAACGCGGCTGGCTGGGTGACGGTGACGCTGTAGGTGCCGGCGACCTGGACCTTGGCGTAGGCACGCGTGGTGGCCGCGACCTCACCCTGGCTGTAATAGGTCAGGCGCAGCGCGGGATAACGGAACAGCCCGCGCTCGTCGGCATCGGGCTCGGTTCGGTCCTTGAGGTAGCGCTTGAGGGCTTGGCTGAGGGCACCGGTGGCCTGTTCATGCAGGGCCGCCAGACGGTCGACGGCCTGTTCTGGGGTATCAACGACTACAAAAGCGTGGCTCACACTGTGCTTCCTGTCTGGACATGCATGTGGACCATCTTGCCTGCCTTCGTGGGTAAATACACCCCCATTGATCAGTCTTGCCAGACCGGCGTGGCCCTTGCCACCAGCGCCTGCACATCCACACCCCGCGGCAGCGCGCCATAGGCCCGACCACCACCGGCCAGGCGGCTGCCGATGAACGCATCGCTGACCACCGCATTACCCGCCTCCAGCAGCAGCTTGGCCTGCAGCGCCAGTGCAATGTCCTCGGTCAACTGACGGGCGCGGTACTGGATGTCGGTGGTGTCGGCGAACGCCCCCTTGAGGTTGCCAATGTGCGCAGCCAGCCGTGGGTCGCCATGGCCATCACCCAGCTCGGTGAACAGCGCGTCCAGCACCCCCGGCTCCTTGGACAAAGCCCGTAACACATCCAGGCACTGCACATTGCCCGAGCCTTCCCAGGTCGAGTTGACCGGTGCTTCGCGGTACAACCGCGGCAGGATGCTGTCTTCGACGTACCCGGCCCCGCCCAGGCATTCGGCGGCCTCGTTGATCATTGCCGGGGCACGCTTGCAGATCCAGTACTTGCCCACCGCTGTGACCAGCCGGGCAAAATGTGCCTGCTGCGGGTCATCGAGCTGCTCCAGGGCCTGCCCCATGCGCAGGCTCAGGGCCAGCGCCGCCTCGCTCTCCAGCGCCAGGTCGGCCAGCACGTTCTGCATCAGCGGCTGCTCGTTCAATACCCGGCCGCCGACCTTGCGGAACGCGCAATGATGGGCGGCCTGGGTGAGGGCCTGGCGCATCAGGGCACTGGAGCCAACCATGCAGTCGAAACGGGTCATGGCGACCATCTCGATAATGGTCGGCACACCCCGCCCTTCTTCACCCACCATCCACGCCAGGGCGCCCCGAAACTCGATTTCACTGGACGCATTGGAGCTATTACCCAGCTTGTTTTTCAAGCGCTGGATATAGAACTGGTTGCGGTTGTCATCCGGGCGATGGCGGGGCAACAGGAAGCAGCTCAGGCCTTTTTCGGTCTGGGCCAGGGTAAGAAAGGCATCGCACATCGGCGCCGAGCAAAACCACTTGTGCCCGACCAGTTCATAGGCCTGGCCAGGGCCCGGCGTACCGACCGGGTAGGCGCGCGTGGTGTTGGCACGCACGTCGGTGCCGCCCTGCTTCTCGGTCATGGCCATGCCCAGGGTAACCCCGGCCTTGTGCCGGTCCCCGACGTTGCGCGGGTCATATTCGCAGGCCAGGATTTTCGGCAGCCAGTACTCGGCCAGTTCGGGCTGAAGGCGCAGCGCCGGCACGGCGGCGAAGGTCATGGTCAGCGGGCAGCCAGTGCCAGCTTCGGCCTGGCTGTGCAGGTAAGTCATCGATGCCCGCGCTACATGCGCACCTGCGCGGGGTTCCGCCCATGGCAACGAGGGCAGTCCATGTTCGACCGCAGTGCGCATCAGTTCGTGATAGGCCGGATGGAACTCGACCAGGTCGATACGGTGGCCATAACGGTCGTGGCTGCTGAATTCGGGCTTGTGCGCGTTGGCCAAGAAGCCCGCAGCCATCAGCGGCCCACCGGCCAAGGCACCGTACGCATCGATCCGCGACTCGGCCCAGCCAGCGCCAAAACGCCGCGACCACTCCTGCAAGGGTTGGTCAAGGCGGTACAGGTTGGCGCCGTCGAGAGACGGCGGCTGGTTGGTGACTTCGTGGGTTTCAGCGTACTGGTGCAGGTTCATTGGCAGCTCCTGGATCCGTGCAGGCCTGAAAGTCCCAGTGAAGCACTCCCTGGGGGTCAGTCAAAGTGACAAAAATGACTAATCGGGATGGCATTTGGCTGCGGCGGTGATTATCGGACGACATCCAAATCTGCATTTCGTGTAGGAGGTTTCCTAAACCATTCTTCCAGTGAAATGTGCCGTTTCCAGAGTGCTAGGTTCGGGCTTCCAGCCTTTCAGGAAGCATCGAACCATGAGCCAGCGTATGAACATCCTTGGCAAAGGCCAGGGACTCGACGGCGACCAGACCACCACAGGAGCCATCTGTATCGCCGGCCAGGCACGTGGGCGTGTACACGGGAGCGGCTGGCTGCTGGTGGGCGACAAAACAACACCCTGCCCACTCTGCGGTAACGAAGGGACCATCGTTGAAGGCGAACGTCGATGGAAGCAGGACGGGATACCGACCGCCGTGGATGGCGCCCTGGTTCAGTGCGGTTGCCCCATAGGCAGCAATCGCTTGGTTGCGCGGGCCCCCAATGGGCCGACCCCGCGCAGAGCGCCCGCTCCTGCGACCGTCTATGAGGCACAGCCACAGGCCCAAACGAGTAGCCCGACAAGCAGTAGCTACCGACCTGAGGGGTTTCAGCCCTCGCCCGCTACGCAAGCCATGGAACCTGGCTTTTATATCCTCCCGCGCTGCATGACCTACCAGGAAGTCCTGGCAGAGCTCGGCGCGCCACAGGCCAACTTGCCGCGTTCAATCCTGGAACGGCTGAACCCGACGTATCAGAGTGGGTTCAAGGCAGGCGAAATCTTTGTCATCGGCGACGGCCAGAGGCGCCCGGTGTGCACCCGTGAAGAGCTACAGGCGATGAGTGCGGCGAAACAGGCACGGGAAGCGTTGGCGAGCCTGACACCAGAAGAAGCCGAATTCATGATGCGTCATCAGGCCGAGATTGCCGGGCTGCTCAGTGATGTGAGCCTGGCGATGGGTGTGAGCGAGGCGATGGTTGCCAAGTCGATGGATGAACTCAGCGCCATTTTGCAAAAAATCGAACATCTTCATAAAGACCAATTCATCAAACACGGGCATCTTCGGCACCCTGAGTTCTTTGCAGAACGTCAAAAGCTGTTCACGCAATTGAGTGCGAACTTGAAAGCGACCGTTCTGAATAAACGCCTCAACCTCGGAAACTATCAAAGTCTGCGGCGGGACTTGGGAATCTCGTCGAGAAGTTTGGTGCATCACTGGAGCAAGGCGGGAGGACCGACACAGATTCCTGGCTACGCGACACATTTGGATAAGCTGGCCAAGATGGCCAAATATTTGAAAACAGGTGGACGTATAGGGATTACCATTGGTGGCATCGGCTCGGCAATTAAAGTCTCTGAAGTATGTAAAGAGGGGAACTCCAAAGCTTGCGAAAAAGTCAAAGTTACTGAGGCAAGTAATTTCTCTGGCGGCTTAGCTGGCGGCTGGGCGGCCGGCAAAATATCAGTCAGAGTCTCTGCGAATGTTTGCTGGAGATTCGGACCTGGGACTCTCGCATGTGGAGTAGTAATCACTGGCGCAGGTGCCTTGGCTGGCAGCGTCTCCGGCATGGAATATGGTGAAAAACTAGGCGAATTAGTCTTCGAGGTCTTTGCAGATGATTGAGCACCTTGACTTAAAACTAAGACTATTCTTGCTAGCAACACCTGCATGCCTAATTTTGATCGGCCTTGCTACTGATGTTCATATCGCCTGCTCTCGCCAATATAAAGAGATGACTTCGGCACTCCAACGGAGTGCGTGCCTTCCATTTGCGACCGGCATGTGGGGGGAGAAAAAGATTGGCTCCAGAGTGCTAGTAATTTCTGTAATCGCTGGCGCCATCGGATCACCAAACTCAAGTATTCGCAGAGGGATTATGGATGAGCGAGATTACCTACAATTCCCTAAGAAGCTAAAAAGCAAAATACTTTTTTCATCATCATTGAACATCATCGGCATCATCTGGATAGCCGTAAATTTCCTCTTCGAATAGCCTATCTGAGAGACCACCCCTTATGACCTCAGCCCAGAAGCACCATCCCGAATCACCAACCACCTCACACCCACAAGAAACACAACTCTATATCATTTCCATTTCAAAACTCATAATCATGGCTTTTTTATCAATGGGCCTGTACCTTTATTACTGGCACTATCGACACTGGTTACTCATTAGAGGTCAGCATGGTCTCAGACTCATCCCGCTGCTTTGTACAATTTTCGGCGCTGTAACAATCTACTTCCTAATGAAAAAAATCGTCGCGCGCTGCACTCAAGCGAACCGGCCTGTAGAAGGTAGTGCGGTCGGTGTCACTCTGATGCTTTACGCACCCATCCTGATGATAGTGGGCTGGGAATTCTATATATCCGAAAAGTTATTCGATAGCCTGCCACTCTCAGCTTTCACCCTAATCCCGATTATGCTCACACTCCTCTACACCACCTTTTTCTCGGTGGCAATGGTACAGATACAGCAATCAGTCAATGTTTGTGAGGGTGATGCGTGTGGGTTTGAAAATTCAAAAATAACTTGGGCAAATGTTCTATGGCTGATTGTCTGCTGGATGCCCATTACCGCTCTTTTTGGCTATTTGTCGGCTTACGCACCCTTAATGCAGTAACCCGCGCTGCCTAGCCTTGGCTGAGGTGTATCATCCAGCAACGCCTTGGCCATGGCTCCTGCGCAGATGCGTAGCAAGAGGCTGGAGTTGTTGTAGGTCGCGGGGGCATGATTTGAGAATGCATCAGGGCTGAAAGGTGCTCGCCACAACACATTTAGCGCCTATGAGACCGAGCGCCGCCCGCGCGGCGCTTCGCAGCACAAGGCTGCTCCTACATCTGTTTCGGGCCAGTCACGCCTGTGAGGGCGGCGCGCGACCGCCTTGTTGGTCCGGCACGATATCGCGCCATGCACCAAGGGATCGCGCGGAATAACTGGCCCGGAAGAAATATAGGAGCAGCCTTGTGCTGCAATGCGCCGCGCGGGCGGCGCTCGATTTCCCAGGCGCTATACCTCCCGTGGCGGGCGCCTGTCAGCCCCAAACGCGTCCTGCCCGCTATCGATACACCTACTACTAGAAGGAGCGACGCGTCTGCTGAGAGTGCGGAGGCAACTGCACCTGCGATATCGCGACTTTCATCGTCAACTCGAACCGGCTCCCCAACCCGCGCGTAGATTCATGCGACAGCGTGGCCCCCAGCAACTCGCCCATCTGCCTGCAAATCGACAAGCCGATCCCCAGCCCGCCATAACGCCGGGTCATGGAACCGTCAACCTGGAAAAAACGCTGATAAAGCGTGGCCTGGTCGAGATCATCAAAGCCGATGCCGCTGTCACTGACCGTGAAGGTAAGCGCCAAGTTGTCCGGCCCCAGGCGCTGGCCGCGCACCTGCAGCATGACCCCACCCTGATCGGTGAACTTCAGGCCGTTGTCCAGCAGGCAACCCAGGCAACGGGCCAGTTTTTGCGCATCGGACAGCAGCGCGTCTGGCAGATCGGCAGGTATGTCCAGGCTCAGGTACAACCCTTTGCCCAGCGCCTGGCCAGCGTGTGCGGCTCGCAAGCCTTGCAGCATGTTACGCAGGCTGAAGGGCGCGGCCTGCACACGCAAGCGGCCGCCCTGCAGCTCGGAGAGGGTGAGGATGTCGTCGACCATGTCCATCATGCTCTGCGCCGACGTGACCGCTGTGCGATGGTACTGGGCCATTTCGGCCTCCATCGGCAGGGTGTGCATCAGCTCAAGCGAGCCGATCACACCATTCATCGGGGTGCGCAGTTCATGGGTGACCGTGGCCAGGAACTCGTCCTTCAAGCGGTTGCTCCTGGCCAGTTGCAGGTTCAACTGCTCCAGGGTTCGACCGGTTTCACGCAGGGTCTGCGCCTGTTGCTCGCGCAGGCTGTTGATACGGTCGGCCAGCGCCAGCGACAGCAGCGCCACCTCCAGCGCCGAGCCCAACTGGCTGGCATACATCGTGATAAACACGTTCGGCAAGTAACCCAGCACCATCAAGGTGTTGACCAGCCCGCCCAGCAAAAACGCCGACCAGGCGATGATGAACCAGCGCGCCACCCGCAAACCGCGCGACCAGGCATACACGCCAGCGGCAAAGATGCTGACGGTGAACAGCAACGCCAGCACCGTGGCCATGCGCAGGGCGATGCCATACGGCATGCTCACGGCCAAGACCATCACCAGCCCACCGCCCAGCATCAGCAGTTGCAACAACCGGTCGAAGCCACGGCTGATCTTGCCCAATTGCAGAAAATGCCGGGCGAACTGGCAGCCGAACAAACCGGCAGCGCCAATGAACAAGGGCGTCGAGGCATTCGCCCACCAGGGGCTGTCCGGCCAGAAGTAGGCGACCCCCGCACCGTTCACCGAAACCTGATAAAGACCGAACGAGGCGATGTAGAGGATGTAGTAGAGGTAGCTGACATCCCGCACGCTGAGGTAGATGAACAGGTTGTACACCAGCATCACCAGCAACACGCCGTAGATCATGCCCAATACGTACAAGCGCGTGGGCTGGTCCTCCATGTAGGCCTCGGCCGACCATAGCGCCAGCGGCGCCTGCACCGAACCCTGGCTGTGCAAGCGCAAGTAGACGGTGGTCGCCTGGCCTGGGGGCAGCGGCAACTCGAACAGGTAGTTGTTCTGCCGGATCTGCCGGCTGGCGTAAGGCAAGGCGTCGCCCGTGCGCTGGGCCAGGCGGTAAGTACCGGTGCTGTCGGGCAGGTACAACTCGAGGTGATCCAGGGGGGGGTAGGCCAGTTCCAGCAGCCATTGGCGGGGGGTGGCAGTGGCCGACGGCAGGTAACGCAGGTCGATCTTCAACCAGAACACCGACGTGGAATAACCCGCGTTCAACACAGGCTCGTGATGGGCCCGAAAGTGGTTGGCGAACGTGGGCTCACTGACTTGGGCAATGCTGGTACTGCCATCAGGGTCTTCGAAGACCTGAAGGGTTTCGCCCAGCGGAAGATGGCGGGTAGCGTCGTCGAAGTCGACCGCAACGGCCAGCACGGGCAACAAGCCCAGAAGCACAATCAGCAAATAGCGCATACAGCCCCAGCATGGCCTGTCCGGTCGCGTCGCGGTTGCCTCCCATCCGTTTGAGACGACGTAATCCGGCAGAACCCGTTTGTCGAGTTATCCGAGCACTCTAGCATAGCTTTCCTACCTGGCAATCGGCCATCTCGAATTGCGGCCAAAAGGCTCTAAATCAATACTTTCAGCAGAACAACACACCTGAATCTGACCAGTCGATCAGCAAAACTCGTTTGTAGGACGATCCCCACAAATGGGTTTGGTGGTAAGCTCGCCGCCCATGAATACCTACAGCTCCCGCCCCGTTGTCCTCTGTCTCTCCGGCCACGACCCCAGTGGCGGCGCCGGCTTGCAGGCAGATATCGAAGCCCTGATCGCCCAAGGCTGTCACGCCGCACCCGCGGTGACCGCCCTGACCGTCCAGGATACCGTCAATGTTTCCGACTTCCGCGTGCTCGACCGCGAGTGGGTGCTGGCCCAGGCCAACGCCGTGCTGGCTGACTCCACGGTAGCGGCCGTCAAGCTGGGCATGCTCGGTTCGATCGACATGGTCGACACCATCGCCGAACTGCTTGCCGCCCACCCGCACCTGCCGCTGGTCTGCGACCCGGTCCTGCGTGCCGGTGGCGGTGGCCGCCTGGGCAAGGACGAAGTGGGCTACGCCGTGCGCGAACGCCTGCTGCCGCTGGCGACCATCGCCACGCCGAACCTGCCGGAAGCGCGCATTCTCGCCGAGCTGCCTGAAGGCACCGCCGACGAGTGTGCCGAGAAACTGTTGCCGTTCTGTAGACACCTGTTGATTACCGGGGGTCACGGCGACGAAGACGAAATCCACAACCGCCTGTACAGCCGCGATGGCCAACGCCTGACCTGGACCTGCCAACGCCTGCCAGGCAGCTACCACGGTTCCGGCTGCACCCTGGCCAGCGCCCTGGCCGGCCGACTGGCCCTGGGCGAAGCACTGCAAAGCGCTGTGCGCAGTGCCCTGGATTACACCTGGCGCACCCTGCGTGACGCCGAGCAACTGGGCAAGGGCCAGTACGTGCCGCGCCGCCTGCCCCTGGATTTCTGCTCCTGATACGAGGCTTTCAGATGAAGCTACGCGGTCTGTACGCAATCACCGACAGCCAGCTGCTCGCCGGCCGTTTTCTGTCCCATGTCGAAGCGGCCCTGGACGGCGGGGTGCGACTGTTGCAGTACCGCGACAAGAGTGACGACGCCGCGCGTCGCCTGCGCGAAGCCGAAGCCTTGAAGCAACTGTGCGAGCGCTACGACACCCAGCTGATCATCAACGACGACGCCGAACTGGCCGCACGCCTGGGTGTCGGCGTGCACCTGGGCCAGACCGACGGCCCGCTGACCCCGGCCCGGGCGTTGCTGGGCCGCGAGGCCATCATCGGCTCGACCTGCCACGCGCAGCTCGACCTGGCCCGCCAGGCCGCCAGCGAAGGCGCCAGCTATGTGGCCTTCGGTCGCTTTTTCAACTCCGTGACCAAGCCGGGCGCACCGGCCGCCAGCCTCGACCTGCTGGAACAGGCCCGCGCCCAGGTCAAGCTGCCGATCGCCGTGATCGGCGGCGTCACCCTCGACAACGCTGCCCCGTTGGTCGCCCATGGCGCCGACCTGCTGGCGGTGATCCACGGCCTGTTTGGTACCGATAGCGCGCAGGAAGTCACCCGCCGCGCCCGTGCCTTCAACGCCCTGTTCGCTTCCTGATTTCGAGAGAAGATCCCATGTCCCGTTCCGAAACCCTGTTCGCCCAAGCCCAGAAGCACATCCCGGGCGGCGTCAACTCGCCCGTCCGCGCGTTCAAGAGCGTTGGCGGCACGCCGCTGTTCTTCAAGCACGCCGAAGGCGCCTATGTCGTTGACGAAGACGACAAGCGCTACGTCGACTACGTGGGTTCCTGGGGCCCGATGATCCTCGGCCACGGCCACCCTGAAGTGCTCGACGCGGTGCGCAACCAGCTGCAACACGGCCTGTCCTACGGCGCCCCGACCGCCATGGAAACCGAGATGGCCGACCTGGTCTGCTCGCTCGTGCCGTCGATGGAAATGGTCCGCATGGTCAGCTCGGGCACCGAAGCCACCATGAGCGCCATCCGCCTGGCCCGTGGCTACACCGGCCGCGACGCCATCATCAAGTTCGAAGGCTGCTACCACGGCCACTCCGACAGCCTGCTGGTGAAAGCTGGCTCGGGCCTTCTGACCCAGGGCGTGCCAAGCTCGGCGGGCGTGCCGGCGGACTTCGCCAAACACACCCTGACCCTGCCGTTCAACGACATTGCCGCGGTCGAAAAAACCCTGGCTGACGTTGGCCAGACCGTGGCGTGCATCATTGTCGAGCCGGTCGCCGGCAACATGAACTGCGTACCGCCAGCCCCGGGCTTCCTCGAAGGCCTGCGCGAGCAGTGCGACAAGCACGGCGTGGTGTTGATCTTCGACGAAGTGATGACCGGCTTCCGCGTCTCGCTGGGCGGCGCCCAAGGCCACTATGGCATCACCCCTGACCTGTCGACCTTCGGCAAGATCGTCGGCGGCGGCATGCCGGTCGGCTGCTTCGGCGGCAAGCGCGAGATCATGGGCTGCATCGCCCCGCTGGGCCCGGTCTACCAGGCCGGTACCCTGTCGGGCAACCCGCTGGCCATGGCCGCCGGCCTGACCACGCTGAAACTGATCAGCCGCCCAGGCTTCCACGCCGAACTGACCGATTTCACCAGCCGCATGCTCGACGGCCTGCAACAGCGTGCCGATGCCGCTGGCGTACCGTTCGTCACCACGCAGGCGGGTGCCATGTTCGGCCTGTACTTCAGCGGCGCCGATGACATCGTCACCTTCGATGACGTGATGGCCAGCGATGCGGATCGCTTCAAACGCTTCTTCCACCTGATGCTCGACGGTGGCGTGTACCTGGCGCCAAGCGCGTTCGAGGCGGGCTTCACCTCCATCGCCCATGGCGACAAGGAGCTGCAGATCACCCTGGATGCGGCTGAAAAGGCCTTTGCTGCACTGAAGTAAACCGCCACATTTGCCCCTGTAGGAGCGCCCTTACAGCCCTTTCGCGACGTAAGGCCGCTCCTACACAATCAGCTGACTTCCCCAACCCGACAGAATTTCGCGTAAAACTTTGTAAGGTTGGCGCTGCTTATCCCATAATGTGCCACCAGAGACATTGGCCGCAGCTTTGCAGAGGTAAGTCGATCCCCATGAACCGCACCGGCCGCGCCCTGACCCTGGGCTGCCTGTTGCTTCTTCAGCCCCTGCTGGCCCTGGCGGAGGGTGGTAACTCATTGCTGATTCCAGCGACGAGCCGCTGCACCCTGAATGTTCAGCCAGAAGACCTCGCCAATGCCCTCAAGGCCTGCGAGCAGACGGCGACGACGGGGGATGCCCAGGCGCAGTTCGAACTGGGCGAGTACTACTACACCCAGACGCCCAAAGACCTGAACAAGGCCCTGAACTGGTTTCAGCAGGCCTCGTTGCAAGGTCACGCCCAGGCCCAATACCGGCTTGGCGCCATGTTTTTCCGCGGCGAAGGGGTCAAGGCCAATAACGTGCAGGCCTACATTCTGCTGAAGATGGCGGCGGTCAACGGCGCCGAAGATGCGCTGGACATGGCCGACGAAGTGACCGAGCAGATGCCCCGCGACGAGCTGGAACACGCGACCCAGGTGCTCGGCCAGATCTTCCGCAAGTACCTGCTTGAACTGCAGAACGCCGAAGGGCGCTCGCCGTTCTCGCCACTTCCCTGAAACGCCCTACTTCTCTGGCATCGGCATGGGGAACGGCATCACATTGCCGCCGCCCTTGGCCTCGCTGATCTTCGCCGTACCCAAGCGCTCGACCTCGTCGATGCGCACGATCGAATGCATCGGCACGAAGCTGCGGATCACGCCCTCGAACTGGCTCTTGAGCTTCTCTTCGCTGGGGTCGACCACCACCTGGGTGCGCTCGCCGAAGACGAACTCCTCGATTTCCAGGAAGCCCCACAGGTCGCTCTGGTAGATCTGCTTGGCATACATCTCGAAGACCTGCCCCTGGTTGAGGAAGATCACTTTATAGATGGCGGGTTCGCGTTTGCTCATGGTTGGCGGGATAACACATGCGTAAGAAAAGGTGCGCATCATAGCAGTGCCGGCCTCTTCGCGGGTAAACCCGCTCCCACAGGCTCTCCACCGGCCTTGAAACCTGCGCAGTACCTGTGGGAGCGGGTTCACCCGCGAATAGGCCAGAACAGGCCCTACATACCGTTGAACGTTTCAGTGCTTTCGCCACTGCCATTCAAGGGTTATTCTTGAGCTCACACCCATTGCCGTCGGGCGGCTAAAAACGACCTTGAACGCACCCATAGAACCTCATCGTTTCATCCTCGAACCTTTCGAGGCCCACCGTTTCGCCAACTTGTGCGGCCAGTTCGACGAGCACCTGCGCCTCATCGAGCAACGCCTGGCCATCGAGATCCGCAACCGCGGCAATCAGTTCGAACTGATCGGCGAACCCAAGACCACCTCCGCTGCCGAGCAACTGCTGCGCCGCCTCTACCGCGAGGCCAAGGCCACCGACTTGTCGCCAGAAACGGTCCACCTGTACCTGCAGGAATCGACCGTCGAGAACATCGACAACCCGGCGGTCAACGAGGTCAGCGTCTCGTTGCGCACGCGCAAGGGCAACATTCGCCCGCGCGGTGTCAACCAGCAGCGGTACGTCAAGGAAATCCTGGCCAACGACATCAACTTCGGCATCGGCCCGGCCGGTACCGGCAAGACGTACCTGGCCGTGGCCTGTGCCGTAGATGCCCTGGAGCGCGAGCAAGTGCGCCGCATCCTGCTGGTACGCCCGGCAGTCGAAGCGGGCGAAAAGCTCGGCTTCCTGCCCGGTGACCTGGCACAGAAGATCGACCCGTACCTGCGCCCGCTGTACGACGCCCTGTACGAAATGCTGGGCTTCGAACACGTGGCCAAGCTGATCGAGCGCCAGGTAATCGAGATCGCCCCGCTGGCCTACATGCGTGGCCGTACCCTGAACAACAGCTTCATCATCCTCGACGAAAGCCAGAACACCACGCTCGAGCAGATGAAGATGTTCCTCACCCGCATCGGCTTCGGCTCGACGGCGGTGATCACCGGTGACATCACCCAGGTCGACCTGCCCCGTGGCACGAAGTCGGGCCTGGCGCACGTGATCGAGGTGCTCCGGGACGTTCCGGGTATCAGCTTTACCCATTTCCAACCCAAAGATGTGGTTCGTCACCCACTGGTGCAACGCATCGTCGAGGCCTACGACCGCTTCGAAGGCCGTCAGGCCAAGCCAGAGGCACCCGGCAAAGATGCTTGAACTTGACTTGCAACGGGCCACGGACGCCGCCGCCCCTGACGATGCTGCCTTCCGCCGCTGGTGCGAGTTGGCCCTGCGCCAGCGCAGCGCCGACTCGGAGATGACCATCCGCCTGGTCGACGAAGCCGAAGGCCGCGAGCTGAACCACACCTACCGGCACAAGGACTACGCGACCAATGTGCTGTCGTTCCCGGCCGACGTGCCTGATGACCTGCTCGATATCCCCCTGCTGGGCGACCTGGTGATCTGCGTGGCGGTGGTCGAGCGCGAGGCCGCCGAACAGGGCAAAACCCTGGAGGCCCACTGGGCGCACCTGGTCATCCACGGCTGCCTGCACTTGCTCGGCTACGACCACATCGACGATGACGAAGCCGAGGAAATGGAAGCCCTGGAACGAGAATTGCTGGCAGAACTGGGTCACCCTGACCCGTATGCCGACGATGAAGACGAAACCATCACACACTGATACTGCAAGGATCACGAGAACCGCCATGAGCGAAGATCGATCGAGCAACGGGCAAAAGTCCTGGCTGGGTAAACTGACCCAGGCTTTTGCCCATGAGCCGAAAAACCGCCAGGAGCTCCTTGAGCTGCTGCGCGAAGCCCATCAGAACAAGCTGCTCGACAGCGAAGCGCTGACCATTGTCGAAGGCGCTATCCAGGTTGCTGACCTGCAGGTGCGCGACATCATGGTGCCGCGCTCGCAAATGATCAGCATCAAGGCCAGCCAATCGCCTCGCGAGTTCCTGCCGGCGGTGATCGACGCCGCGCACTCGCGCTACCCGGTGATCGGCGAAAGCCACGATGATGTGCTGGGCATACTGCTCGCCAAGGACCTGCTGCCGCTGATCCTCAAAGAGAACGGCGACAGCTTCAACATCAAGGACCTGCTGCGCCCGGCCACCTTCGTGCCGGAGTCCAAGCGCCTGAACGTGCTGCTGCGCGAGTTCCGCGCCAACCATAACCACATGGCCGTCGTCATCGACGAATACGGCGGTGTGGCAGGCCTGGTGACCATCGAGGACGTGCTCGAACAGATCGTCGGTGACATCGAGGACGAACACGACGTCGAGGAAGACAGCTACATCAAGCCGCTGCCCAGCGGCGACTTCCTGGTCAAGGCGCTGACCCCGATCGAGAACTTTAACGAGTTCTTCGACAGCACCTTCTCCGATGACGAATTCGACACCGTGGGCGGCCTGGTGATGAGCGCGTTCGGGCACCTGCCCAAGCGCAACGAAACCACCGAGATCGGTGCCTACAAGTTCCGCATTCTCAATGCCGACAGCCGGCGGATTCACCTGCTGCGCCTGACACCGATCACCCGCTAAGGACAATCATGCGTTGGATCACCCGCCCCGGCTGGCCCGGTAACCTGCTGGCCATGGCGGCCGGCGCTTCCACCCTCCTGGCCCTGGCGCCGTTCGACATCTGGCCGCTGGCCCTGTTGTCCATCGCCCTGCTTTACCTTGGCCTGCGCGAGCTCAGCCCGCGCCAGGCCATGGGCCGCGGCTGGTGTTTCGGCTTTGGCCTGTACGGCGCCGGCACCTGGTGGATCTACGTCAGCATGAACACCTACGGCGGCGCTTCGCCGCTGCTGGCGATCCTGCTGCTGCTGGCGTTCTTCGCCGCCCTTGCCTGGTTCTTCGCCCTGCCCACGTGGCTGTGGGCGCGCTGGCTGCGGCGCAACGAGGCGCCGCTGGCCGATGCCTTGTGCTTCGCTGCCCTGTGGCTGTTGCAAGAGGCCTTCCGGGGCTGGTTCCTGACCGGCTTCCCCTGGCTTTATGCGGGCTACAGCCAGCTCGATGGCCCCTTGGCGGGCTTGGCGCCGCTAGGCGGCGTGTGGCTGATTTCCTTCACCCTGGCGCTTAGCGCTGCCTTGCTGTGCAACCTGCATCGGCTACGCGCCCGGCCCTCGTTCCTGGCCGTCGCCGGCGTGCTGTTGCTGGGCCCCTGGGTACTGGGCATGGCCCTCAAGGGGCACGCCTGGACCAAGCCTGCGGGTGATCCGCTCAAGGTGGCCGCCATCCAAGGCAACGTCGAGCAAGAGGTGAAATGGGACCCCGCGCACATCGACGCGCAGCTGGCGTTGTACCGCGACATGACCTTCACCTCGAAGCCCGTAGACCTGCTGATCTGGCCCGAAACCGCGGTCCCGGTGCTCAAGGACCAGGCCCAGGGCTACATCGACGTGATGGGCCGCTTTGCCGCCGAGCGGCATTCGGCGCTGATCACCGGCGTCCCCGTACGTGAGGTGGTGCACCACCAACGCCGCTATTACAACGGCATCACCGTGACCGGCGAAGGCGACGGCACCTACCTCAAGCAGAAACTGGTGCCGTTTGGCGAGTATGTGCCGCTGCAAGACATGCTGCGTGGCGCGATCGAGTTCTTCAACCTGCCCATGTCGGACTTTGCCCGGGGCCCCGAAGACCAGCCGCTGTTGCAGGCCAAGGGTTACCAGATCGCGCCGTACATCTGCTACGAAGTGGTCTACCCCGAGTTCGCGGCGAGCCTGGCGGCGCGCAGCGACCTGCTGCTGACCATCAGCAACGACACCTGGTTCGGCACCTCCATCGGCCCCCTGCAACACCTGCAGATGGCGCAGATGCGGGCACTGGAAGCCGGCCGCTGGATGATCCGCGCCACCAACAACGGCATAACCGCGCTGATCGATCCGTTCGGGCGCATTACCACGCAAATTCCGCAGTTCCAGCAGGCGGTGCTGTATGGCGAGGTGGTGCCGATGCAGCAATTGACGCCTTACCTGCAGTGGCGCTCGTGGCCGCTGGCGATCCTCTGTGTGCTGTTGCTGGGCTGGGCGTTGCTGGCCGGGCGCATCGCCAAGACCGTTTGAGTTCTCCTGCACCGGCCTCTTCGCGGGTAAACCCGCTCCCACAGGATCTCCACTGGCCTCGACGACAGTGGAGACCCTGTGGGAGCGGGTTTACCCGCGAAGAGGCCAGCACAAGCAATACAAGGCTCAATAGAACAACCGATACCCCAACAACCCAACGGCTTCATTGAGCAACTGCCCGCTTTGCCACATGGCCCGGCTCTCCGGCAGCAACCCACCGAACGGCCGTGCATGATCACGCCCGAGGAATCCCACCGGCGCCGGCACCACCTCGAACCCGGCCTGCTCGAAGCTCCAGCGCGAGCGCTGCATGTGCCACGCCTGGGTCACCACCACCACCCGGCGGATACCCAACGGCTGCAACACCTTGGCGCTCATCTGGGCATTTTCCCAGGTCGTGCGGCTGTCCTCTTCCTTCCACTTCACCTGCACCGCGAAATCCTCATGCAGGCGGTCCGCCATCAACCGCGCCTCGCTCGGCGGCGTACCGTAGTGCAAGCCACCGCTGGTCAGCACCGGCAACCCCGACGCCTTGGCCAGCCGCGCAGCAAAGCGCATGCGCTCAAGGGCCGTTGCCGTAGGCTGGTCATCCCCACCCCAAGCCGGGTCGCCGCGCTCACGCCCGGCACCTAGCACGACGATGGCATCCGCCCTGCCGGCAAGGCCCGCCCACTCGCTGACCTGCAAAGGCGGTTCGGTTTCCAGCAACCGTGCCGACTCCTGCACCACCAGGGGCAAACTCATCAGCCACAGGCCACCCAGCCCCACTGCAAAGCACAGCCCCGCCAGCCGCGGGCGGCGGGTACGCAGCCACCAGGCGGCCAGCAGCAGCAGGAACAGGACGCCCGGCGGCATCAGCCATTGCTTGATGAAGAATCGAATGGGCATCGGCTACACCTCCATGGAAGGCGTGCAGCCTAAGAGGATCGACGCCGGGCAACAAGTGTGCGGCCGGCGACGATCGTGAGAAGTGTATTGAAGAACCGGCGCGCGATGGCCTGCGCCTGGCGTCCTGAACGGCTAACGATGCGGCAGCGTCCTGGATCTCGCCGTGCTGGCGGGGCGTTTCTTGTCCTTGAGCCAGATGATCTTGGCCGATGTCGGCTCCGCTTGCGGGTAACTGCCGGCACAGGCATTTTGGCGCTCCGGAAGGGATTCCAGGTAGGCCTTGATCACTTCGAACTCTGCGTGGCTAAGGCCGCGCAACTCCAGCTCGGCTGGACTCTCGTCGCGCAATCGTACCGACGTCCGGGCAACTTCCAATGCCAGGCCAAGGCGGTCGATCAGGCGTTCGTAAAGCTCCGGTTTGATTGCGGGTAGCTGCGTCTCTCCCATCCGTTCACCTCATTGAAGATAAAAATATCTCCCCCCACACCTGAGCTTAGCGTCACTCTAAAAAGCAGCCGTTTGCCGCGACCAGCGGGCATTCACAATCAAGGTTTCCCACGATGCGCAGCGCTGCTGTATGCTACGGCGTTCACTCTAAACGACACCGGAGTACCGGTTGCAGCGAGGTTCCGCTGCCTGGAACAAGGTCTCTTCTCTCTCAGCCAAAAGTAGCCATGCACGAACAATACACGCCCCGTGATATCGAAGCCGCCGCCCAGAACTTCTGGGACGAGCAACAATCGTTCGCTGTTACCGAACAGCCAGGCAAAGACACCTACTATTGCCTATCGATGTTCCCGTACCCGAGCGGCAAGCTACACATGGGCCACGTGCGCAACTACACCATCGGTGACGTGATTGCCCGCTACCAGCGCATGCTGGGCAAAAACGTCCTGCAGCCGATGGGCTGGGACGCTTTCGGCATGCCCGCGGAAAACGCGGCGATGAAAAACAACGTCGCCCCGGCCAAGTGGACGTACGAAAACATCGACTACATGAAGACCCAGCTCAAGAGCCTGGGCCTGGCCATCGATTGGGCACGTGAAGTCACCACCTGCAAGCCGGACTACTACCGCTGGGAACAGTGGCTGTTCACCCGCCTGTTCGAAAAGGGCGTCATCTACCGCAAGAACGGTACCGTGAACTGGGACCCGGCCGACCAGACCGTGCTCGCCAACGAGCAGGTCATCGACGGCCGTGGCTGGCGTTCGGGCGCGCTGATTGAGAAGCGCGAAATCCCGATGTACTACTTCCGCATCACCGACTACGCCGACGAGCTGCTCGAGAGCCTCGACGAGCTGCCGGGCTGGCCTGAACAGGTCAAGACCATGCAGCGCAACTGGATCGGCAAATCGCGTGGCATGGAAGTCCAGTTCCCGTTCGACCAGGCCAGCATCGGCCACGAAGGCGCCCTCAAGGTCTTCACCACCCGTCCTGACACGCTGATGGGCGCCACCTACGTCGCCGTCGCCGCCGAACACCCGCTGGCCACCCAGGCTGCCCAAGGCAACCCGGCGCTGCAGGCGTTCATCGACGAGTGCAAGAGCGGCAGCGTCGCCGAGGCCGATATGGCCACCCAGGAGAAGAAGGGCATGCCCACTTCCCTGCTGGTCGAACACCCGCTGACCGGCGAGAAGCTGCCGGTTTGGGTCGCCAACTACGTGCTGATGCACTACGGCGATGGCGCCGTGATGGCCGTGCCGGCCCACGACGAGCGCGACTTCGAGTTCGCCCACAAGTACAACCTGCCGGTCAAAGCCGTGGTGCGCACCAGCGCTGGCGATGAAGTCGGCAACGAGTGGCAGGCTGCCTACGGCGAGCATGGCCAACTGATCAATTCCGGCGAGTTCGACGGCCTGGACTTCGCCGGCGCTTTCGACGCCATCGAAGCCGCCCTGATCCGCAAGGAACTCGGCAAGTCGCGCACCCAGTTCCGCCTGCGCGACTGGGGCATCAGCCGTCAGCGTTACTGGGGCTGCCCGATCCCGATCATCCACTGCCCGTCCTGCGGCGACGTGCCGGTGCCGGAAGACCAGCTGCCGGTCACCCTGCCAGAAAACGTGGTACCGGACGGTGCCGGCTCGCCGCTGGCGCGCATGCCCGAGTTCTACGAATGCACCTGCCCGAAATGCGGCACGGCGGCCAAGCGCGAAACCGACACCATGGACACCTTCGTCGAGTCGTCCTGGTACTTCGCCCGCTACGCCTCGCCAAACTACGACCAAGGCCTGGTCGACCCTAAAGCCGCCAACCACTGGCTGCCGGTCGACCAGTACATCGGCGGTATCGAGCACGCGATCCTGCACCTGCTGTACGCGCGCTTCTTCCACAAGCTGATGCGTGACGAAGGCCTGGTCACCTCGAACGAGCCGTTCAAGAACCTGCTGACCCAGGGCATGGTAGTCGCCGAGACCTACTACCGCGTTGCCAGCAACGGCGGCAAGGACTGGTTCAACCCGGCCGATGTCGAGATCGAACGTGACGCCAAGGCCAAGATCATTGGCGCCCGCCTGAAGACCGACGGCCTGCCAGTGGAAATCGGCGGCACCGAGAAGATGTCGAAGTCGAAGAACAACGGCGTCGACCCGCAATCGATGATCGAAGCCTACGGCGCCGATACCTGCCGCCTGTTCATGATGTTCGCATCGCCGCCCGACATGAGCCTGGAGTGGTCCGATTCCGGCGTCGAAGGTGCCAGCCGCTTCCTGCGCCGTGTCTGGCGTCTGGCCCAAGGCCACGTCAGCCAGGGCCTGCCGGGCAAGCTGGATGTCGCCACGCTGGACGACGCGCAAAAGGTCATCCGCCGCGCCATCCACGCCGCGATCAAGCAGGCCAGCACCGACGTGGGCCAGTACCACAAGTTCAACACCGCCATCGCCCAGGTGATGACCGTGATGAACGTCCTGGAAAAGGCCCCGCAAGCCACCGAACAGGACCGTGCCCTGCTGCAGGAAGGCCTTGAAGCCGTCACCCTGCTGCTGGCGCCGATCACCCCGCACATCTCCCACGAACTGTGGAAGGCGCTGGGCCACGACCAGGCGGTCATCGATGCTGGCTGGCCAGCCGTCGACGAGAGCGCACTGGTACAGGACAGCATCGTCCTGGTGGTGCAGGTCAACGGCAAGCTGCGTGGCCAGGTCGAAATGCCGGCCGCCGCCAGCCGCGAGGAAATCGAAGCCGCCGCCCGCAGCAACGAGAATGTCCTGCGCTTCATCGATGGCCTGACCATCCGCAAGGTCATCGTGGTACCGGGCAAGCTGGTCAACATCGTCGCCAATTGATGGCACGCCCGCCCGCAGGTTCTGCGGGCGGGCGGTACAGGCCCAAGAGGGAGCAACAACATGATCAAACGCAATCTGCTGGTAATCGGCCTGGCCGTCGTGCTCAGCGCCTGCGGTTTCCAGCTGCGTGGCACCGGCACCACCGAGCTGAGCGTCAAAGAGATGGACGTCAGCGCGCGCAATGCCTATGGCGAAACCGTGACCCAGCTGCGTCAGGTTCTGGAGCGTAACGGCGTCAACGTGCACGCGGGCGCGCCTTACCGCCTGGTGCTGACCAACGAGCAGGAAAACGAACGCGCCGCGACCTACACCGGTGGCAGCCGCTCGGCCGAGTACGAGCTGACCACGGTACTGAACTACAGCATTCAGGGCCTGAACAACCTGGAACTGCTCAGCGACAAACTGGAAATGCGCAAGGTCTACGTGCGTGACGGTTCCAACATCACCGGTTCCGAGCAGGAAGCCAAACGGGCACGTGACGAAATGCGCCGCGACCTGGTCAACGCCATGGTCGTACGCCTGCAGATGCTGACCCCGACGCAACTCGACGAGCTGCAGCGTAAAGCCGACGAACGCGCCCAGGCTGAAGCCGCCGCGCTGGAAGCGGCACGCCGTCAGCAGGCGGAAACGCCTCAGCAGTCGCCAATGGAAGTTCCGGGCAACTGAGCCCGTGCGGGGCACCTTAGGTGCCCCGCCTGTTTCCGATGAAACTCGCCCCCGCCCAACTCAACAAGCACCTGCAAGGCGCCCTGGCACCGGTTTACGTGGTCAGCGGCGACGACCCATTGCTGTGCCAGGAAGCCGCTGACGCCATCCGCGGCGCCGCACGCCAGCAAGGTTTCGACGAACGCCAGGTGTTCAGCGCCGACGCCAATTTCGACTGGGGCACCTTGCTCCAGGCGGGCGCCAGCCTGTCGCTGTTCGCCCAGCGCCGCCTGCTGGAACTGCGCTTGCCCTCCGGCAAGCCCGGTGACAAGGGTGCTGCCGCCTTGATGGAATACTGCGCCAGGCCGGCCGAAGACACGCTGCTGCTGATCAGCCTGCCCAAGCTCGACGGCAGCGCGCAGAAGACCAAGTGGGGCAAGGCCCTGATCGAAGGCGCCCATTGCCAGTTCATCCAGATCTGGCCGGTGGATGCGCACCAGTTGCCGCAGTGGATCAACCAGCGGCTGTCGCAGGCAGGCCTTTCGGCTCAACGCGATGCCGTGGACCTGATCGCCGCCCGGGTCGAAGGCAACCTGCTGGCTGCCGCCCAGGAAATCGAAAAACTCAAGCTGCTGGCCGACGGCAACCAGATCACCGTCGAGACCGTACAGGCGGCGGTCGCCGACAGCGCCCGCTTCGATGTCTTCGGCCTGGTCGATGCCATTCTCAATGGCGAAGCCGCGCACGCCCTGCGCATGCTTGAAGGCCTTCGCGGCGAAGGCGTGGAGCCGCCGGTGATTCTGTGGGCACTGGCGCGCGAACTGCGCCAACTGGCCGGGCTGGCCCAACAGTTCAGCCAGGGCGTGCCGCTGGACAAGGCCTTCAGCCAGGCGCGGCCACCGGTGTGGGATAAACGCCGCCCACTGGTCAGCAAAGCCCTGCAGCGCCTCTCGGCGCAACGCTGGGCGCAGCTGTTGCAGGATGCCCAGCGGATCGATGCGCAGATCAAGGGCCAGGCCGAGGGTTCGCCCTGGACCGGGCTGGCACGGCTGTCGCTGCTGATGGCCGGGCAGCGGCTAGCGCTGCCTTCCGAGTAATAGTCAAAGCGCTGTCGCCGGCAAGCCGGCTCCCACAGGTAAATCACAGGCCTTGAAGGCGGTGCCGTACCTGTGGGAGCCGGCTTGCCGGCGATAGGGCCTTCGAATCATATACACAATCAATTGGCCCTCACCCATCGACAGGCCTACAGTGCGCCCCGAAAGCCACCCATCGGGAATCCGCACCATGAGCAAAAAGCCGAAGAAGCACGGCCCCAACAAGGCCAAGTCGATCGTCGCCCAGCCACTGTTCCGCTGCCGCCAGGAACAACCGGACAAGGGCAAAGGCAGCTACCGCCGCGAAGCCTTCCAATCGAGAGATTGGGAGGCTTCTTACTTTTTGGCGGCATGAAAGCATCGAAAGCGCAGGCATGGTATGGTCGTCACCTGACCTGAAATTCTGGATCTGTGCATGCTCCTCAGCCTTCTTCCCCGTTGGAAATCCCGCCAGCTGATCGCGGCCTCCAGCTTCATCCTGCTCGTCGCCTGCGCGGAAAAACCCACCGCCGCCGATGCCTTGCCGCTGGCACCTGCCCAGCCCGCCCCGGTGGTGAACGTGCCTGGTGCAACGCCCGACGCCAGCGCTACTGAGATCCAGCCCCTGCAAACCTTCGCGCAATGGCAGGCTGGCTTCCGCCAACAAGCCTTGCAGGCTGGCATTTCGCCAAACACCTTCGACCGTGCGTTCCTCGGTGTCACCCCCGACATGGACGTGATCAAGGCCGACCGCAGCCAGCCAGAATTCACCCGCCCGGTGTGGGAATACCTGGAAGGCGCACTGTCGCCACTGCGCGTGCGCAACGGCAAGAAGCTGATGGAGCAGAATGCTGAACTGTTGACCCGCATCGAACAGCGCTATGGCGTGGACCGCCAAGTGCTGGTTTCGGTCTGGGGCATGGAGAGCAACTTCGGCCAGTTCCAGGGCAGCAAGTCGGTCATTCGCTCACTGGCGACCCTGGCCTACGAAGGCCGCCGCCCCCAATTCGCCCAAGACCAGCTGATTGCCGCCCTGCAAATCCTGCAGAACGGTGATATCCAGCCAGAGGCCATGCGTGGCTCGTGGGCTGGCGCCATGGGCCAGACCCAGTTCATCCCGACCACTTACAACACCCATGCAGTGGATTTCGACGGTGATGGCCGCCGGGATATCTGGAACAGCACCCCCGATGCCCTGGCCTCCACAGCGCACTACCTGCAGAGCTCTGGCTGGAAACGCGGCCAGCCTTGGGGCTTTGAAGTGCAAGTACCGGCCGGGTTCGACTTCTGGCTGGCCGACGGGTCGCTGCGCAAGCCGGTGAGCGAGTGGCTGCAACTGGGCGTGAAGCTGCCAGCCGGTACTCAGTTGCCCGCCAACAGCAATCAGCTGTCTGCCGCCCTGCTGCTGCCTGCAGGTGCACGCGGCCCGGCGTTCCTGGTGCTGGACAACTTCCGCGCCATCCTCAAGTACAACAACTCGTCGTCCTACGCACTGGCCGTAAGCCTGTTGGGTGACCGGTTCTCGGGCTGGGGCTTCATTGCCGGCAGCTGGCCGAAAGAGGACCTGCCTTTGAGCCGCAGCGAGCGCATGGAGCTGCAACACCTGCTCAACGCCAGCGGGCATGACGCGGGCAACGCCGATGGCATCATAGGCGCCAACACCCGCAAGGCCATTCGCAATGCCCAGCAGGGGTTGGGATGGCCGGCGGATGGGTATCCAACCCATAAGCTGCTCGAGAGCTTGCGCCAGCAGTAATACCCTTGCGGCCATTCGCGGGTGAACCCGCTCCTGTAGGAGCTGGCTTGCCTGCAATGGGCCGCAAAGCGGCCCCGACGCCCTCAGCCTCTGAACAAATCCTGCTGCAACACCAGCCTCATCTCCCCACTGTCCAGCACCACCTCAGCCCCCAGCGGCAAGCACACGTTCGGATCACAATGCCCACTGCGCCACCCGGCCAGCACCGGCACGCCCAGCGGCCCGAAAATGTCTTGCAGCAGCGGCGTCAACGCCGCCACGGTGATCCCGGCAAAATCCCCCACCAGCACCCCCTTCACCCCCGCAAGCTTGCCCGCCAGGCGCAACTGGGTCAGCAAACGATCCACCCTGAACAACGGCTCGTTGACGTCTTCGATAAACAGAATGCAGCCCTGCGTATCGATCTCTGCCACCGTT
The DNA here is from genome assembly GCF_000483465.1 of Pseudomonas sp. LAIL14HWK12:I7. Classification (NCBI taxonomy): domain Bacteria; kingdom Pseudomonadati; phylum Pseudomonadota; class Gammaproteobacteria; order Pseudomonadales; family Pseudomonadaceae; genus Pseudomonas; species Pseudomonas sp. LAIL14HWK12:I7. The sequence goes on along the minus strand of NZ_AXYZ01000001.1, from coordinate 821,626 downwards.
CCCAGGGTCGCCCCCAGCATCGACAGGTTGCCCCCCAGCAAACGCCCGCGGGCAACCCCCGGCACCACGCAGCTCAACGCAAAGTCGGCCGGATGCGCGATCGCATCGCCTGCACCCACCTGCCCAATCAGTTGCGCCAGCAGCGACGACTCGGTCGGCTCGAGTTTGGCGCCCAACAGGTCGGCATTCAGCATCGCCCCATGGAAGGTCAGTAACCCGGCTTTGCGCTGGATAGCCGTGTGCAGCGCCGTGATGTCGCTGTAGCCGATCAGCGGCTTGGGGTTGCAACGGATCAGGTCAAAGTCGAGGCTGTCGAGCAGGCGCATGCTGCCATAGCCGCCGCGCATACACAGAATGGCGTCGATGGCCGGGTCAGCAAAAGCATCGTGCAGGTCCTGCAGCCGCTGCTGATCGGACCCCGCCAGGTAGCCCTGCGCCTGTTCAACGCCCGAGTAGATACGGCAGCGGTAGCCACGCTCGGTGAACCACTGGCTGGCCTTTTGCGCATCCAGCCGCGCCGGCCCGGCCGGGGCGACGATGGCAAAGCAGGCATTCTCCCCCAGGGCAGCGGGCAGTCGGGATTCAACGGTTTCAGCGCAATTCATCGCAACTCCTTGCAGTGCAGGGCACACAAACAAAAATGCCGATGCCGCCTTTCGGCGCGCATCGGCACGGGTGCTTCAGACCAGGCTCAGAGCTTGATCTTGGCTTCGTGAGCCTGCTGGTCAGCGTGGTACGAAGAACGCACCAGCGGGCCGGAAGCCACGTTCTTGAAGCCCATCTTGTAGCCTTCTTCGGCGAACCAGGCGAAGGTGTCCGGGTGCACGAAACGCTGCACCGGCAAGTGGCTGCGCGACGGCTGCAGGTACTGGCCGAGGGTCAGCATGTCGATGTCATGCTCGCGCATGCGGTGCATCACTTCGATGACTTCTTCGTCGGTCTCGCCCAGGCCGAGCATCAGGCCCGATTTGGTCGGTACATGCGGGACCATCTGCTTGAACTTCTGCAGCAGGTCCAGCGACCAGTCGTAGTCCGACCCGGGACGCGCGGCCTTGTACAGGCGCGGTACGGTTTCCAGGTTGTGGTTGAAGACATCCGGCGGCTCTTGCGCGGTAATCTCCAGGGCCACGTCCATACGGCCACGGTAGTCCGGGACCAGGGTTTCCAGCTGCACACCCGGCGACAAGGCGCGGATCTCGCGGATGCAGTCGGCAAAGTGCTGGGCACCGCCATCACGCAGGTCGTCGCGGTCCACCGAGGTAATCACCACGTACTTCAGGCGCAGGTCGGCGATGGCGACGGCGAGGTTCTTCGGCTCATCGAGGTCCAGTGGCTTCGGTCGGCCGTGGCCAACGTCGCAGAATGGGCAACGACGGGTGCAGATGTCACCCATGATCATGAAGGTCGCAGTACCGCCCGAGAAGCACTCGCCCAGGTTCGGGCAGGAGGCCTCTTCGCAGACGCTGTGCAGCTTGTGCTTGCGCAGCAGTTGCTTGATGCGGTCTACCTCGGGCGAGACCGGGATGCGCACGCGGATCCAGTCAGGCTTTTTCGGCAGTTCATCAGTAGGGATGATTTTTACCGGGATGCGCGCGACCTTGTCGGCACCACGCAGTTTGACCCCAGCTTCCACCTTCTTCGGCGCTGGGCGCGGGGTGGCATCCTGGGTAGGTATCAGGTTCGGCACGGCTTCTTGCACAGTTGTCATATTCAGTCGATTCCGCCCGTGAGGGTCGTCTGCTCAGCGTAGTCGAGGTGCTTGACCAGCTGTCCGCGCAGCCTTGTCCTGACCTCGTTGAGTTCGATCGGGCCTGCCAGATCGCGTAGCTGGGTCATGGCCAGCCCCGCATAACCGCAGGGGTTGATTCGGCGGAATGGCGCAAGGTCCATGTCCACGTTCAGGGCAAGGCCGTGGAACGAACGGCCGTTGCGGATTCGCAGGCCGAGGGAGGCGATTTTCGCTCCATCGACATAGACACCCGGGGCGTCGGGCTTGGCCGCCGCCTGGACATCGTAACTGGCAAGCAGGTCGATCAGGGTCTGCTCGATGCGGCTGACCAGCTCACGTACCCCAAACCCCAGCCGCCGCACATCCAGCAGCAGGTAGGCCACCAGTTGCCCGGGGCCATGGTAGGTCACCTGGCCACCGCGGTCGGTCTGCACCACCGGGATATCACCCGGAATCAGCAGGTGCTCGGCCTTGCCGGCCTGGCCCTGGGTGAAAACCGAAGGGTGTTCGACCAGCCAGATTTCATCCTGGCTGTCGGGCCCTCGCTGCTCGGTAAAGCGACGCATGGCTTCCAGCACCGGTTCATAGGGCTGCAGGCCAAGATCGCGAAAACCGAGACAGGCGGACATCAGAGCACCATTTTCACGATGCCGGTAGCGCGCAGGGCGCTGTTGATATCGTGCAGCTGGTTCTCGCTCTCGGCAACGATGTGCAGTTGCACAGTGGTGTACTTGCCTTCCTTGCTCTGGCGCTCGGCCAGCGTGGCGAGGTCGACCTTGGCGTGTTTGCTGAGGACTTCGATGACCATGTCCTTGAAACCGACAACGGTATCGCCGATGACCTTGATCGGGTAGTCGGCGCAGGGGAATTCGATTTTGTGCGACTTGACGTCAGGTTCGCTCATAGCGGAAACGGCCTCGTAAGCCGTGGCAACAACAACGCCCCCGCCTGAACAGCGGGAGCGTGGCAGGTCACGTTATCAGTTGAACAACCCGTAGAAGAATAGACGGATGCTATCCCACATACGGCGGAAGAAACCACCTTCCTCGACGCCATCGAGGGCGATCAGGTCGGCGCTGTGAACCACGTTCTCGTCCAGTTTGACTTCCACTTTGCCGATCACGTCACCTTTGGCGATCGGTGCGGTGAGCTGCGGGTTCATGGTCATCGAAGCCTGAAGGCGCTTCAATTGGCCTTTAGGCATAGTCATGGTCAGGTCGTTGGCCAGGCCAGCTTTAACCTGGCTGGTGGCGCCCTTCCAGACTGGAGCCTGGGTCAACTCGGTGCCTTTCTGATAGAAGGTCTGAGTTTCGAAGAAGCGGAAGCCGTAGGTCAGCAGCTTCTGGGTCTCGGCAGCACGGGACTGCTCGCTGTTGGTGCCGAACACCACGGCGATCAGGCGCTGGCCGTCACGTACGGCCGAAGCCACCATGCAGTAACCGGCTTCGTCGGTGTGGCCAGTTTTCAGGCCGTCGACGGTCTTGTCACGCCACAGCAGCAGGTTGCGGTTCGGCTGCTTGATGTTGTTCCAGAAGAACTCTTTCTGCGAGTAAATCGCATAGTGGGCCGGGTCGACGTCGATGATCGCGCGCGCCAGCAGGGCCATGTCGTGCGCAGAGGAGTAGTGCTCGGGGTTCGGCAGGCCGGTCGGGTTCATGAAGTGGCTGTTGGACATGCCCAGGTCAGCGGCCGTCTTGTTCATCATGTCGGCGAAGGCGTCTTCGCTGCCGGCAATGTGCTCGGCCAGCGCAACAGACGCATCGTTACCCGACTGGATGATGATGCCGTGCAGCAGGTCGCTGACAGTCACCTGGCTGCCAACCTTGATGAACATGCGCGAACCGCCGGTACGCCAGGCGTTTTCGCTGACGGTAACCGGGTCGTTTTCACCGATCTGGCCGCGGCGAATGTCCAGGGTGGCGATGTAGGCGGTCATCAGCTTGGTCAAGCTGGCTGGCGGCAGGCGCTCGTCACCGTTGTTCTCGACCAGCACGTTGCCGCTGGACGCGTCCATGAGTACGTAGGACTTGGCTGCCAGTTGCGGTGGTGCCGGCATCATCTGCTCTGCCGCGAAAGCAGCAGGCGTGATCATCAGCAGTACGGGCAGGCAAAGTCGTTTGGCAAGGTTGGTGATGTTCATCCGTCTCTCGAAAATCGCTAATGGTCTGAGATGTTGCCTGGGCCACATCGTGTGCCCAGCGCCAGTCAGTCTAGTTTTTAAGGCCTTGGGCCGAGCCCGCACACTGCGGCTTTATGTCGCTGCGGGCAAAAGCGGACATTGTACATGCCCGCGCCCGTCAATTCATGACAAAACCGACAGTTTGGCCGGTGCGGTCAGTCAGCTGTGACCAGCTTCGCCTGCCCCAAGTTCGCCAGGCGAATGCTGTTCTGCGCCTGCTGGATCTCGCCCTGGCTGCTGATCGGCCCCAAACGCACGCGGTGCAAGGTTTGCTGGTTACGCACGATGGAGCTGATGAACACCGGCGCGCTGACCATGGTGCTCAGTTTCGAACGCAGCAGTTCGGCGGCGTCCGGGTTGGCGAAGGCGCCCACCTGCAAGAAGCTGCCGCCGTTGCCTGCCGGCACATTGTTGCCGCCGACTTGAACGGGCACTACGGGTGCAGCGTGCTGCTGGGGTGGCGGCGTCCACTGCTCGACACGGCCGGTGCTGGCCGGGATCGACTGGGTCTGGGCAACCTGAGGCTCCTTCAGCACCAACGGTGGCTGCTGGCCGCGCTGGGCCCACCATTGTTGCGGGTCGATACCTTCGACGCGCACATGCGCGGTGCCAATTTCGGCGTAGCCGAGCTTCTTCGCCGCCGCATAGGACAGGTCGATGATACGGTCGGAGTAGAACGGGCCACGGTCGTTGACCCGCAGGACCACGCTGCGGCCGTTGGCCAGGTTGGTCACCCGCACGTAGGCCGGCAGCGGCAAGGTCTTGTGCGCTGCGCTCATGCCGTACAGGTCATAAAGCTCGCCGTTGGCGGTGTTCTGCCCGTGAAACTTGGTGCCATACCACGACGCAGTACCCTCGGCGCGGTAGTTGCGCGAGTCCTGCATCGGGTAGTAGGTCTTGCCCAGTACCGTGTAAGGGTTGGCCTTGTAGTTGCCGGTGTGCACGGTTGGCGTGGCGTCGGGGATCTTGTTAACGTCCACGTCCCACCACGGCGCACCGTCCTTGTGGGCACGGTTGATGTCCAGGCCGGGCTGGGCGCGGACTGTATTACCGCTTTTCTGGGTGGTGGTCGGGCGGCTGGAAGAGCAGCTGACCAACAGCATGCCGACAGTCATGCAGGTCAGCAGCTTGAAGGTAGTGGCAGAGATGATTGCGCGCATTACTTGACGCCCCGTGCTTGGACCAGCTGTTCCGAAAGCTGATGCACCGCCATGGCGTACATCACGCTGCGGTTGTAGCGAGTGATCGCGTAGAAGTTCTTCAGGCCCATCCAGTACTCGGGGCCGTTTTCGCCCTCCAGGCGGAAGGCGGTGACCGGCAGATCATCGCGCAGCGCATCATGACTCGACCAGCCCAGCGCCCGCAACTCCCCGACAGTCTTCACCGGCTCGATACCCGTGGTCAGGCCTTCATCAACCCGCTCGCCCTGGACCATGGCGCGGCTGACCACGCCTTCGCCGGCCACCCAGCCATGGCGCTTGAAGTAGCTGGCTACGCTGCCGATGGCATCGTCCGGGTTGTTCCAGATATTGATGTGGCCATCGCCGTCGAAGTCCACGGCATAGTTGCGGAAGCTGCTCGGCATGAACTGCGGCAAGCCCATGGCGCCTGCATAGGAGCCTTTGAGCGTGAGCGGGTCAAGCTGCTCGGCACGGGCCAGCAGCAGGAACTCGCGCAACTCCTTGCGGAAGAATTCGGCCCGCGGCGGGTAGTCGAAGCCCAGCGTCGAGAGGGCGTCGATGACCCGGTAATTACCGGTATTGCGGCCGAAAAAGGTCTCTACGCCGATGATCGCGACGATGACTTGCGCCGGCACCCCGTATTCCTGCTCGGCCCGCGCCAGCACCGCTTCGTGCTGGCGCCAGAAGTCCACACCGCGGGCGATGCGCGCGTCGGTGATGAACATCGGCCGGTAGTCCTTCCACGGCTTGACCCGTTCGGCCGGCCGCGAGATGGCATCGAGAATTGACTGTTTACGCTGGACCTCACGGAACACGCCCATCAGCTGCTCGCTGGCAAAGCCGTAGTCGCGGGTCATTTCGCCAACGAACTCGGCCACTTGGGGCGAGCCTTCGTAGTCGCCGGCATGGGCCAGCTGGACAGCGCCGAACAGGCCCACCGCGCCGATCCACGGCGCACAACGGGCAGCCCAGTTACGCACTGCTTGCATGAAATTCTTCACCTTATTCAAACCTGTGCGATCCATTTGCGGTGCGTATGGATCGACATCAGAACGCCAAACGCTGACAGCAGCGTCACCAACGAAGTTCCGCCATAGCTGATGAAGGGCAGCGGCACGCCCACCACGGGCAGAAGGCCGCTGACCATACCGATATTGACGAACACGTATACAAAGAAGGTCATCGTCAAGCTGCCCGCCAGCAGCTTGCCGAACAGGGTCTGCGCCTGGGCCGTGATCATCAGGCCGCGACCAATCAGCAGCAGGTAGACGATCAGCAGCAGGCAGATGCCGACCAGGCCGAACTCCTCACCGAGCACGGCGATGATGAAGTCGGTGTGGCTCTCGGGCAAAAAGTCCAGGTGCGACTGGGTGCCCAGCAGCCAGCCCTTACCGAATACCCCGCCCGAACCGATCGCAGCCTTGGACTGGATGATGTTCCAGCCGGTGCCCAAGGGGTCGCTTTCCGGGTCGAGGAAGGTCAGCACGCGCTGCTTCTGGTAGTCGTGCATGACGAAGAACCACATGGCCACTGCCACCGGCACCGCCGCCGCCACCACACTGACAATCCAGCGCCAACGCAGCCCGCCCATGAACAGCACGAACGCACCGGAGGCCAGAATCAACAGCGCCGTGCCCAGGTCGGGCTGACGAACGATGAGGATGAACGGCACGCCGATCAATACCAGGCTGATCGCCACATGCTTGAGGTGTGGCGGCAAGGTGCGCTTGGACAGGTACCAGGCGATGGTCGCCGGCATGATGATCTTGAGAAATTCCGAGGGCTGGAAGCGAATCACCCCGGGGATGTTGATCCACCGGGTGGCGCCCATGGCGTTGTGGCCCATCACGTCCACCACCACCAGCAACAGCACCCCGGTGACGTAGGCCAATGGCACCCAGCGCGCCATGAACCGCGGCTCCAGCTGGGCGATGACGAACATCGACACCAGGCCGATGCCGAACGAAGTCGCCTGCTTGAGCAGCAGGTCCCAGTTCTTGCCACTGGCCGAATACAGCACGAACAGGCTGCCAGCCGCGAGGGTCAGGAGGATGACCAGCAACGGGCCATCGATATGGATGCGCTGCAGGAAGCTGGCGCGCCGACGCATCACATCCTCGCTGGAGAGCATGCGATCGAAATTGTTCATCACAGGGCCGATTCCTGGGTAACGGTGGCGGGAGCGAACTCGGACTTGAGCCGGCCGTGCTCGTCGAGCAACCAGGCGTCCATGATCTGGCGCACCACGGGTGCGGCGACGCCAGAGCCGGATTCGCCGTTCTCGACCATCACCGACACCACGATCTTCGGGTCGTCGGCCGGGGCGAAGGCGACGAACAGGGCGTGGTCGCGGTGGCGTTCCTGAAGTTTGTTGCGGTCGTATTTCTCGCCTTGCTTGATCGCCACCACCTGGGCAGTACCGCTCTTGCCGGCGATGCGGTACTGGGCGCCGGCAGCAGCCTTGCGCGCGGTACCGCGGGCGTTGTGCATCACCTGCTCCATGCCGTGGGTCACCTTGGCCCAGTCCGACTTGTCACGCAGGATGATGTTTTCCATCGGGTTCTCGTCCACCGGCGGTTGGCCTTCGATGGTCTTGGCCAGGTGCGGGCGGTTCCACACGCCTTTGTTGGCGATCAACGCGGTGGCCTGGGCCAGTTGCAGCGGCGTGGCCTGCATGTAGCCCTGGCCGATCCCGAGAATCAGGGTTTCGCCGGGGAACCAGGCCTGGCGGCGGGTGGCACGCTTCCATTCGCGAGACGGCATCAGGCCGGCGGATTCTTCGAACATGTCGAGCGAAACCCGCTGGCCGATGCCGAACTTGTTCATGTAGCTGGACAAGCGATCGATGCCCATCTTGTGGGCAAGGTCGTAAAAGTAGGTGTCGTTGGAGCGCATGATCGCGGTATCCAGGTCGACCCAGCCATCGCCAGAGCGGTTCCAGTTACGGTATTTGTGATCGTAGTTGGGCAGCTGGTAATAGCCTGGGTCGAACACCCGGCTGCCGGCATTGACCACGCCACTGTCCAAACCGGCGATGGCCACCGCTGGCTTGATGGTCGAGCCAGGTGGATACAGCCCGCGCAGTACGCGGTTGAACAACGGCCGGTCGATCGAATCCCGCAGCTCGGCATAGGCCTTGAAGCTGATGCCGGTGACGAACAGGTTAGGGTCGAAGCTTGGCTGGCTGACCATCGCCAGCACTTCGCCGGTACGCGGGTCGAGCGCCACCACCGCGCCACGACGACCACCCAAGGCGGCCTCGGCGGCTTCCTGCAGCTTGATGTCGAGGCTCAGGACGATGTCCTTGCCAGGCTTGGGGTCGGTACGCTTGAGCACCCGCAGCACGCGGCCTCGGGCGTTGGTCTCGACTTCCTCGTAACCGACCTGGCCGTGCAACGCATCTTCGTAGAAACGCTCGATACCGGTCTTGCCGATATGGTGCGTACCGCTGTAGTTCACAGGGTCGAGGGTTTTCAGCTCTTTCTCGTTGATGCGCCCGACATACCCCACCGAGTGCGCAAAATGCGCACCTTGCGGGTAATGCCGCACCAACTGCGCGACCACTTCCACGCCGGGCAGGCGGAACTGGTTAACCGCTACCCGGGCGATCTGCTCTTCGCTCAGTTCGAACAGGATGGGCACCGGCTCGAACGGCCGACGGCCCTGGCGCATGCGCTTCTCGAAGAGGGCGCGGTCGTCGTCAGTCAGTTCCAGCACTTCGACGATATTGTCCAGCACTTCCTGCCAGTTACCCGCACGTTCACGGGTCATGGACAGGCTGAAGCTGGGCCGGTTATCGGCGATGATCACCCCATTGCGGTCGAAGATCAGCCCACGGGTCGGCGGAATCGGCTGCACATGCACCCGGTTGTTCTCCGACAGCGTCGAGTGATAGTCGTACTGGATGATCTGCAGGTAATACAGCCGCGCGATCAAAACGCAGATAAGCAGCATGATCGCCACCGCGCCGACCACGACGCGGTTACGCACCAGGCGGGCGTCTTTCTCGTGGTCCTTGAGACGGATCGGCTGCGACATCGGACTGCTTACAGGCTCATTTGTGGTAAGGGTGCCCGGACAACACGGTCCAGGCGCGATAGATCTGCTCGCCGATGAGTATCCTTACCAACGGGTGCGGCAACGTCAGCGGCGACAGCGACCAGCGTTGCTCAGCGCGTGCGCAAACCTCAGGCGCCAGCCCTTCCGGGCCGCCCACCATCAAATTCACCGTGCGCGCATCCAGGCGCCAGCGGTCCAGCTCGGTAGCAAGCTGCTCGGTACTCCAGGGCTTGCCATGGACCTCGAGGGTAACGATGCGTTCCCCAGGCTGAACCTTGCTCAGCATGGCTTCGCCCTCCTGACGGATCAGGCGAGCGACGTCGGCATTCTTGCCACGGGTATTCAGCGGGATTTCCACCAGCTCAAGCGACAGCTCCGGGGGCAGGCGCTTGGCATATTCATGCCAACCGTCCTCGACCCACTTGGGCATGCGCGAGCCGACCGCGATCAGGCGCAGACGCACGACGCTTCCTTATTCCCGGTCTTTGAGCTTGTCGGAGTACTCGTGGGCGTGGTCCGGGCTGTGGTGCTTGCCATCGGCGGCACGGCTTTGCTCGGCACCCTGCCACAGGCGCTCCAGGTCGTAGAACTGGCGGGCAGCGGCGGTCATCATGTGCACGATGACATCGTTCAGGTCCAGCAGCACCCAGTCGCTGTCGCCCTTGCCTTCTTCACCCAGGGGTTGGGCACCCTTGGCCTTGACGGCTTCACGGACCTTTTCGGCCATCGCGTTGATCTGGCGGTTGGAGGTACCGGTGGCAATGATCATGTAGTCGGTCAGGCTGTGCTTTTCACGCACGTCGATGACCTGGATATCCTGGGCCTTGACGTCTTCCAGCGCTGCCTTGGTCACTTGGACCAGTTCTTCGCCGTAAATTTTCTGCTTGGTCATATAAAACTCGTTCAACTTGTTGGATGAGGTGCCGGAGCACCGTCAGTTAGGCACACGATACAGTTCGTGTGCCTCGATGTAGGCCAGTACGGCGTCCGGCACCAGGAACCTCACCGATTTGCCGCTGGCCAGCAGCTGTCGGATCTGTGTAGCCGACACCGCAAGCGGTGTCTGCCAGACGAACGAAATATTTCCCGCCGGGCCGGACATGGCGGTGGGATCGCTCTCGGAGCGCGCAGCCAACAGGTTGCGCAGCTCGTCAGGGGGTTCAACGTCGGCATCCGGGCGTTGCAGCACCAGGATGTGACAGTGTTGCAGCAGCTCTTCCCAGCGGTGCCAGGCGGGCAGGCCACAAAAGGCATCCCAACCCAACACCAGGAACAGCTGGTCGTCAGCGCCCAGTTCGGCGCGGATCGACTCCAGGGTGTCGATGGTGTACGACGGCTTGTCGCGGGCAAGCTCGCGGGCATCCACGCTCAGGCAGGCAACACCCTGCACGGCGCTGCGCACCATGGCCAGGCGATCTTGCGCGGCCACTTGCGGGGTGTCGCGGTGCGGCGGCCGGGCATTGGGCAACAGGCGCAACTCGTCCAACGCCATCAACTCGGCCACTTCCAGCGCGCTGCGCAGGTGGCCGATGTGAACGGGGTCGAAGGTGCCGCCTAGAATGCCGATGCGCCGGACTGCCTGGGCCTTGCTCAACTCAGCAGGACTCCTGGCCGCGTAGCTGGCCATCGCCGATCACCACGTACTTCTCGCAGGTCAGGCCTTCTAGGCCAACCGGGCCGCGGGCATGCAACTTGTCGGTGGAGATACCGATCTCCGCGCCCAGGCCGTACTCGAAACCGTCGGCGAAGCAGGTTGGGGTATTGAGCATCACCGACGCCGAGTCGACCTCTGCCATGAATTGGCGGGCCTGGCCCTGGTGCTCGGTGATGATCGAATCGGTGTGGTGCGAGCCATAGTGGTTGATGTGTTCGATGGCCTGATCCAGGTCATCGACTACACGAATCGACAGGATCGCATCCAGGTATTCGGTGTGCCAGTCGTCTTCGCTGGCCGGCTTGGCCGCGATGAGCGCACGCGTGCGCTCGCAGCCACGCAGTTCGACGCCCTTTTCCTGGAAACGGCGGGCCATTTCCGGCAGGAAGCGCTCGGCTACACGCTGGTCGACCAGCAGGGTTTCCATGGCGCCACAGATGCCGTAGCGGTAGGTCTTGGCGTTGAAAGCGACGCGCCAGGCCTTGTCCAGGTCGGCATGTTCGCTGACATAGACATGGCAGATGCCGTCCAGGTGCTTGATGACCGGCACCCGCGCATCGCGGCTGATACGTTCGATCAGGCCACGGCCACCGCGCGGCACGATCACATCGACGAACTCGGGCATGCTGATCAGCGCGCCCACGGCTTCGCGATCGGTGGTCTCGACCACTTGCACTACCGCCGCCGGCAGGCCGGCCTCGGCCAGGCCACGCTGGATGCAGGTGGCGATGGCACGGTTGGAGTGGATGGCCTCGGAGCCGCCACGCAAGATAGTCGCATTGCCGGACTTCAGGCACAGGCTGGCGGCATCGATGGTCACGTTGGGGCGCGATTCGTAGATGATCCCGATCACCCCCAGGGGGGCACGCATCTTGCCGACCTGAATACCCGATGGGCGGTAGCTCATGTCGCGGATGGCGCCGACCGGGTCCGGCAGGCTGGCCACCTGGCGCAGGCCCGTGATCATGCCGTCGATACGCGCCGGGGTCAGCGCCAGGCGGTCGAGCAGTGCGGGCTCCAGGCCATTGGCGCGGCCTGCGGCGAGGTCCAGTGCGTTGGCGGCAGTCAACTCGGCGCGGGCAGCGTCCAGCGCATCGGCAGCCGCTTGCAGGGCGCGGTTCTTCTGCGCGGTGCTGGCACGGCCGATCACCCGGGAAGCCTGGCGAGCAGCGCGACCCAAACGGGTCATGTAGTCAAGAACGGACTCAGTCATGGGTTCGGTGTCTTGGCGAAGGGGAAATCGGCTGATTATAACTGTCGCGCAGGTATACGCCCAGCGGCGGGTGGCGGATGGTAGAAAATGGCGGGCTTGGTTTGGTTTTTTTAATACCCGGGAGGTCGGGCGCCGCATGCGCGGCGCTCGATCTCCCAGGCATCAAATCCCCCCAAGACGAACACCTCTCAGCCCCCCCAAAGAAACATACAGATACCATTCAACCCCCCTCCCGGTTCAGCCTCGATTAAGCCATTCATTGCTATCATCCAAGCCTTTGAAGCCACGAACTGCCAGCATGCCAGCCCTGCCCGACCGCTTTTTCGACCGTGACGCCCAGACCCTGGCCAAGGAGTTGCTGGGCAAGGTCATCCGCCATCGCCAGGGCGACCTCTGGCTGGCCGCGCGCATCATCGAGACCGAGGCCTACTACCTGACCGACAAAGGCAGCCATGCCTCGCTCGGGTATACGGAAAAGCGCAAGGCCCTGTTCCTCGATGGCGGGCACATCTACATGTATTACGCCCGCGGTGGCGACTCGTTGAACTTCAGCGCCCATGGCCCGGGCAATGCGGTGCTGATCAAGTCCGCCTACCCTTGGCAGGATGACCTCTCGAACGCCAACAGCCTGGCGCAGATGCAGCTGAACAACCCCGACGCCAGCGGCAACCTGCGCCCGGCCGAGCGCCTGTGCGCAGGCCAGACCCTGCTATGCCGTGCACTGGGCCTGAAAGTGCCGCGCTGGGACGCGCAGCGGTTCGACCCTGAGCACTTGTACGTCGACGACTGCGGCATCGCCGTGCCGCGGGTGATCCAGGCTGCGCGCCTGGGTATCCCGCAGGGCCGCGATGAGCACCTGCCGTACCGCTTCGTCGACGCCGAATACGCCCGCTTCTGTACACGGAACCCGTTGCGACGCGGCCAAGTCGAAGGCCGAGACTTCTTCATTCATCAACAAGGAAACTGACACATGGGCCAATGGCTCGACAGCCTGACCGGCTGGCTAAGCGCCAACCCCCAGTGGCTTGGCCTGGCGATTTTCCTGGTGGCCTGCATCGAATGCCTGGCCATTGCCGGCATCATCGTGCCTGGCACCGTGCTGCTGTTCGCGGTCGCCGTGCTGGCCGGCAGCGGCACCTTCAGCCTGGGCGAGACGCTGTTGCTGGGCTTTCTCGGCGGCTTGCTGGGTGATGCACTGTCGTACACGGTCGGCAAGTATTTCCACCAGAACATCCGCCGCCTGCCACTGCTACGCCACCACCCGGAATGGATCGGCAGCGCCGAAACCTACTTCCAGCGCTATGGCATCGCCAGCCTGCTGGTCGGGCGCTTCATTGGGCCGCTGCGGCCCATGCTGCCGATGGTCGCCGGCATGTTCGACATGCCACTGCCGCGCTTCATTGCCGTCAGCCTGGTGGCAGGCGCCGGCTGGTCGGTTGCCTACCTGCTGCCTGGCTGGGCCACGGGCGCCGCCATGCGCCTGCCTTTACCGGAAGGCTTCTGGCTGGATGCGGGCATCCTTGCCGGTGCGTTGGCGGTGCTCATCGGCCTGAGCCTGAACAGCAGCATCCGCGATCAACGCCACGGCACTCGGCTGATCGCCGGCTTGAGCTTCGCGGCCCTGGCCGGGATATTCCTGGGCTGGCCGTACCTGCACGAATTCGATCAGGGCGTGATGACACTGGTGCAGGAACACCGCAGCCAAGTCATCGACGGTACCGTGGTACTCGTGACACGGCTGGGTGATTTTCGCACACAGTTTTTCCTCGGTGGGCTGCTGACCGGCCTGCTGCTGCTCGCCCAACAATGGCGCCATGCACTGTTTGCGGGCGGCGCATTGATGGGTACGGCGATTGCCAATGGCACGCTCAAGTGGCTATTCGCCCGCGCGCGGCCCGAGGTGCTGACCGACCCACTGACCAGCTACAGCATGCCCAGCGGCCACAGCTCGGCGTCGTTTGCGTTCTTTTTGGTAATGGCGGTGCTGGCGGGGCGTGCCCAGCCGCCGCGGATGCGCCTGACCTGGGTGTTGCTGGGGTGCATTCCTGCCTTGGCGATTGCGTTGTCGCGGGTTTACCTGGGGGCGCACTGGCCGACCGATATTCTGGCCGGCGCCTTGCTGGCGTGCTGCGTCTGCGCGGTTAGCCTGACCCTGGTGCAGCATCGCCAGCCGCTTCCAGCGCTGCCACTGCGGGTGTGGTGGTTGGTGCTACCGGCGTGTGTCGCGCTGCTGGCGTTCTTTGCCATGCACGCGCTGCCTCAGGCCTTGGAACGGTATCAGTATTGATGTTGCCTGTTCTGGCCTCTTCGCGGGGCAAGCCCGCTCCCACCCGAATGTGTAGCCTCCAAGGCTAACGCCGCACCTGTGGGGGCGGGCTTGCCCGCGAAGAGGCCAGCACAGGCTATAAAGAGCAATTAGGCAAACAGCTCACCCTGAATCCGCTCCAACAGCCTTTGAATCTCTTCCAGCCGCAACTGCGGCGAGTCGATGCTCAGCAGGTCCAGCTTGTCCTCTTCCATGAACGGCAGCAGATACGCCAGCTGATTGGCCAACGCTTGCCGCCCATCCACCGGCCGCGGCATGTCCAGCGCCTCGACCATCGGGTGCTCACCCAGGGCAACCAGCAACGCCAGCAGGTCGTCGTCCGCCTCGCCCAGCTGGCTATCAGCCAGCTCCGGCAACCACTGCACCTGCCCGACCAGTAACTGGTCCTTCTGCACCTCGGTCTGCTCCAGGTTGAAACGCCGCACCCCTTCGACACGGATACCCAGCAAGCCGTTATCCTGCTGCACGAAGTCGCGGATCATCGCCTCGCAACCGATCGAAGCAACCGTCGGTGGCGCTTTGCCAACCTGCTCCCCTTCCAGGATGCACACCACCCCAAAGCCCTCGCCCTGCTTCATGCAGCGGCTGATCATGTCCAGGTAGCGCGCCTCAAAAATCTGCAAATCGAGGAAGCACCCCGGAAACAGCACGGTATTGAGGGGAAACAGCGGTAGCGTCATCACAACTCCTCAAGCCACCAGGCTGACCGCCAGCGGCAGGAACACCGCCGTGGCCACCCCCATCAGGCTCATCGCCAGCGCGGCGAAAGCGCCGCATTCATCACTTTCCTGCAGGGCCACCGAAGTGCCCACCGCATGCGCGGTCACGCCCAGCGACATGCCGCGCGCCTCAGGGCTGTGCACACCGAGACGGGTCAACAGCGCCGGGCCGAAGATCGCACCGATAACGCCGGTGATCAGCACGAACACCGCGGCCAGCGCCGCCACACCACCAATCTGCTCGGCCACCAGCATGGCGATCGGCGATGTCACCGACTTCGGCGCCATGGTCATCAGGATCATGTGTTCGGCGCCGAACCACCAGCCCAGCAGCAGGCAGCAGACCGTGGCGAACAGGCCTCCGATTACCAGCGTAGTAAATGTCGGCCAGAACAGTTGGCGAATACGCCGCAGGTTGAGATAGAGCGGCACGGCCAGGGCCACAGTGGCAGGCCCCAGGAGCGTGTTCATGATCTCGGTACGCTGGCGGTACTCGCTGTAGTCGATGCCGCACACCAGCAGCACGCCAATTACCAGCAGCATCGACACCAGCACCGGCTGCAGGAAGATCCATCGGGTCTTCTCATAGCCCGCAAGCACGACCTGATAGGCCCCCAGGGTAATGCCGATGCCAAACAAAGGATGGTGGATGACTGCATCGAGCGCGCCTTGCCAGTCGAGCATCATGGCTGCTCCTCGTGCTTGCCTTGGCGGTGGATGAGCTTCTGCATCAACACGCCGACGAACACCAGGGTCAGCAGGCATGAAATGAACAGTGCACCGGCAATCGCCCAGAAGTCGGCGGCGATGTCCTTGGCATACACCATTACCCCCACCGCCGGCGGCACCAGCAGCAGTGGCAGGTAGCGCAGCAAGCTGCTGGCGGCTTCATTGAGCGGCTTGCCGACCTCCCCCCTGGCCATCAGGAAGCACAGCAGCAGCAACAGGCCGATGATCGGCCCCGGCAAAAACGGCACAAACAGGTGATTGATCGCCGTACCCAGCAGTTGAAACAACACCAGCCAGGTCAAACCACGCAACAGCATAAGCACCTCCCTCGGGCATGGCGGCCATTATAAGCACGCTAAGGGTATAAGCCGATAATCGCCGAAAAACGCGCAACTTGACTGAAACGGTGGGGCGTGCTGATCTTGCACCTTCGTACCAACTCACAACCTGGAGAGTCGCGATGCCCTATGTACCGGTTACAGAGCTTTCGCAGTACGTTGGCAAGGAACTGGGCCGTTCTGCCTGGCTGAAAATCGACCAGCAGCGCATCAACCTGTTTGCCGAAGCCACTGGCGATTTTCAGTTCATCCATGTCGACCCGGAGAAGGCGGCGAAAACACCGTTTGGCTGCACGATCGCCCATGGTTTCCTGACGTTGTCGCTGATCCCCACGCTGATGGAGGACATCCTGGTCCTGCCGCAAGGGTTGAAGATGGTCGTGAACTACGGGCTGGACAGCGTGCGGTTCATTCAACCGGTCAAGGTCGACAGCCAGGTGCGGCTGAAGATCGATCTCGCCGAAGTGCTCGAGAAAAAACCCGGCCAGTGGCTGCTCAAGGCAATCGCCACGCTGGAAATCGAAGGGGAAGAGAAGCCTGCTTATATAGCCGAGTCCCTGTCGCTCTGTTTTGTCTGAGTGATCGCCGGGGCGCTGTGCGCCCCATTCGCGACAGGCCCCCGATACAATCCACAAACCCCGCGCACTCGCGTAAACTGCGAGCCTTCGCGCAGCCTCGGGCTGCCCCTGTCGATTTACCAAAGGTGCCCGCCATGCCCTGGCTGCAAGTACGCCTGGCCATCAGCCCGGAACAAGCCGAAACCTACGAAGACGCCCTGCTTGAAGTAGGCGCCGTCTCGGTCACGTTCGTGGACGCAGAAGATCAGCCGATCTTCGAACCCGACCTCAACACCACCCCGCTGTGGTCGCACACTCACCTGCTGGCCCTGTTCGAGGCCGATGCCGAGCCCGAGCAGGTGTTCGCCCACGTCCGCCTGCTGACAGGCGCCGAGCTGCCCGAGCACCAGGCTGAAGTGATCGAAGACCAGGACTGGGAACGCAGCTGGATGGACAACTTCCAGCCGATGCGCTTCGGCCGCCGCCTGTGGATCGTGCCAAGCTGGCACGAAGCGCCGGACAAGGACGCGGTAAACCTGCTGCTCGACCCAGGCTTGGCGTTCGGCACCGGTACCCACCCGACCACCGCCCTGTGCCTGGAATGGCTCGACGGCCAGCAACTCGAAGGCACCCAAGTGCTGGACTTTGGCTGCGGCTCGGGGATTCTGGCCATTGCCGCCCTGCTGCTGGGTGCGCGCGAAGCGGTCGGTACCGACATCGACGTGCAGGCCATTGAAGCCTCGCGCGACAATGCCCAGCGCAATGGCATCGCCGACGAGAAGCTGGCGCTGTACCTGCCCGAGCACATGCCGGCCATGCAGGCTGACGTACTGGTCGCCAACATCCTGGCCGGCCCGCTGGTCTCGCTGGCGCCGCAGTTGTCTGGCCTGGTCCGCCCTGGTGGCCTGCTGGCACTGTCGGGCATCCTTGCCGAACAAGGCGATGAAGTGGCTGCTGCCTACGCCGCCGACTTCGAGCTGGACCCGATCGCCGTACGCGATGGTTGGGTGCGCATCAGTGGTCGCCGCCGTTAAGCGCGCTAGAATAACTTTTGTACAACCCCGGATCGCCGCATGACCGACAGTTTCGTCACCCAGTGCCCGCATTGCCAGACCAGCTTTCGCGTCACCCATCACCAGTTGAGTGTGGCGCGCGGCGTGGTGCGGTGCGGCCATTGCCTGCAGGTGTTCAACGCCGCAAAGCAACTGCTGGAGCAGAACCGCGCCGGTGATGCCAGCGTGCCTGTGGAACCTAGGGTTCCCGTGGCGCCAGTGGTACCCGCCGCACCCGTAGCACCTGCCGAGCCGATTGCCGAGCCTGCTGTCACGCCCGATCCCCCCGCCAGCGAACGCCCAGCGCCCCCTGAGGACGACTGGGCGCTCACGGCCCAGGCCCTGGATGAACTGGACCTGGACCAAGAGCTGGCCCGCCTTGAACGTCGTGGCGAACCTGCCGCCGCTCGCCCGCCCAGCGCGGACAACGGCTTGCAGGCCCGCCGTGAAGAACATCAGCCAGACGCCCATACCGATGAGCTGTTTGGCAACGCCACCGACGACCGCTTCGAGCCTGAACAGGCGCCTGAACCTGCACCCACGCTACTGACACAGCACGCGCTGGAGCAGGAAGCGTTCGAGCAAGAGTCACTGGACCTGGAGCCCGCCCCGGGCGATCGCACCGAGCCGACCCTAGGCGGCCACCTGGACCTGGACATCGACGACGAGCCCCCCGTACGGCGCGACATCGAGGCCGACGAGCACCATGCGTTCGTCAGCGAGCACTTCGCTGCCAGCCACGATCCAGCCCCGGAAAAGGGCCTCAGCGCGCGCGACGATGACGAACTGGACCTGCACTTGTCGGCCCACGACGACGACCCTGTAGAGCCGTTGCCCGGTGAACGCCTGGAGCCTGGCCTGTCCAGCAAGCCCGAGCGTGCGCCGCGCAAGGAACCGCTGGTCGACGTGGTCGACGACCCGCTGCAACTGGGCTGGGAAAAGCCCCAGCCCAACTGGGGCAAGCGCTTGCTGTGGGGCTTCCTGACGCTGCTGGCTGCAGGCCTGCTGGCGTTCCAGTACGTGTGGTTCCATTTCGATGAAATGGCCCGCCAGGACCAGTACCGGCCGATCTTCCAGCAGGTATGCCCGCTGTTCGGCTGCGAAGTGCCAACCCGCGTCGACATCGCCCGCATCAAGAGCAGCAACCTGGTGGTGCGCAGCCACCCTGACTTCAAGGGTGCGCTGATCGTCGATGCGATCATCTACAACCGCGCCCCCTTCGCCCAGCCGTTCCCGCTGCTCGAGCTGCGTTTCGCTGACCTCAATGGCCAACTGATCGCCAGCCGGCGCTTCAAGCCCAGCGAGTACCTCTCTGGCGAACTGGCCGGGCGCGGCGAGATGCCCAGCCAGACCCCGATCCACATTGCCCTGGACATCCTCGACCCAGGCCCCAAGGCCGTGAACTACAGCCTGAGCTTCCGCTCGCCGGAGTAATCGGCTGATCCTGGGGGCACTTTGTGCCCCCAGCCTCGCCTACCCACACCAAAAGTCATAAGCCGACAACTGTTCAGATTTTATCCAAATCCATCTTTATCCGGTCACCGAGAGCGGGTATCATGCCCACCCTTTTTCGAACTCCAAGATTCGGCCCCACAACAGGGATCACCTATGTCGGCGGTACGCATCGGCCCATACACACTGCGAAACAACCTGATCCTCGCCCCCATGGCCGGGGTCACGGACCAGCCTTTCCGAACACTTTGCAAGCGCCTGGGCGCAGGCATGGTGGTGTCGGAGATGGTGTCCAGCGACATGAGCCTCTGGAACAGCCGCAAGTCGAGCCTGCGCCGCATTCACGAAGGCGATCCCGAGCCGCGCTCGGTGCAGATCGCCGGCGGGGATGCCCAGATGATGGCAGCGGCGGCAAAAGCCAACGTCGAAGCGGGTGCCCAGATCATCGACATCAACATGGGCTGCCCGGCAAAAAAAGTCTGCAACAAAGCTGCAGGCTCTGCTTTATTGAGAGATGAAGCCTTGGTCAGCGAGATTCTCCACGCCGTGGTAGGCGCCGTGGACGTCCCGGTGACGCTGAAGATCCGCACGGGGTGGGATCGGGCGAACAAGAACGGCCTGAATGTGGCGAAGATCGCTGAACAGGCCGGCATCCAGGCGCTAGCGGTGCATGGCCGCACACGCGCCGACCTGTACACAGGCGAAGCCGAATACGACACCATCGCTGCCATCAAGCAGGCGGTGTCTATCCCGGTATTTGCCAACGGCGATATCACATCGCCAGAAAAGGCCCGGGCGGTACTGGACGCCACCGGGGTCGATGGCCTGTTGATCGGCCGCGCTGCCCAAGGGCGGCCCTGGATCTTTCGCGAGATCGAGCATTACCTGCGGACCGGCGAACAGTTGCCGGCCCCGCAGCTGGACGAAGTGGAACGCATCCTGCTAGAGCACCTGGCCGCGCTGCATGCCTTCTATGGCGATGTGATGGGCGTACGTATCGCCCGCAAGCACGTTGGCTGGTACCTGGCAACACGACCCGGCGGCAAGGAGTTTCGCTCCCGGTTCAATGCTTTGGAAGACACACAAGCGCAGTGCGCCAACGTTCGCGCGTTTTTCAGTGAACGTCGACAGAGCCTTGAGACAGAGGACGGACAAGGGGTGGCCGCATGACGATGATGACCGAGACATTTGTGAGTGGAACAACGCCCGTGAGCGACAACGCCAACCTGAAACAGCACCTCAACACGCCAAGCGAAGAGGGCCAGACCCTTCGCGACAGCGTCGAGAAGGCGCTGCACAACTACTTCGCCCACCTGGAAGGCGCGACCGTCACGGACGTGTACAACCTGGTGCTCTCCGAAGTCGAGGCGCCCCTGCTTGAAAGCGTGATGAACTACGTGAAGGGCAACCAGACCAAGGCCAGCGAGATGCTCGGGCTCAACCGAGGCACCCTGCGCAAGAAGCTCAAGCAGTACGACTTGTTGTAAGCCAGAATCCCAATCAGAAAAGGCGGCTCCCTGAACAGAGGCGCCTTTTTTGCTGACTCCACCGCGTTATGGAATCCGAAATGACCGACCAGACTACCCGCCTGCCGATCCGCCGCGCCCTGATCAGCGTCTCCGACAAGACCGGTATCCTCGAATTCGCCCGTGAGCTGCAGCAGCTCGGTGTCGAGATCCTGTCCACCGGCGGCACCTACAAGCTGCTCAAGGATAACGGCGTGAACGCGGTGGAAGTGGCCGACTACACCGGCTTCGCCGAAATGATGGATGGCCGGGTCAAGACCCTGCACCCGAAAATCCACGGTGGCATTCTGGGCCGTCGCGGCATCGACGACGCCATCATGAACGAGCACGGCATCAAGCCGATCGACCTGGTCGCCGTCAACCTGTACCCCTTCGAAGCCACCATCTCCAAGCCAGGCTGTGACCTGTCGACCGCCATCGAGAACATCGACATCGGTGGCCCGACCATGGTCCGCTCCGCTGCCAAAAACCACAAAGACGTTGCCATCGTGGTCAATGCCAGCGACTACGCCAGCGTCCTCGACGGCCTGAAAGCCGGCGGCCTGACCTACGCCCAGCGCTTCGACCTGATGCTCAAGGCGTTCGAACACACCGCCGCCTACGACGGCATGATCGCCAACTACATGGGCACCATCGACCAGGCCAAGGACACCCTGAGCACTGAAGCACGCAGCGAATTCCCGCGCACCTTCAACAGCCAGTTCGTCAAAGCCCAGGAAATGCGCTACGGCGAGAACCCGCACCAGAGCGCGGCGTTCTACGTCGAAGCCAAGAAGGGTGAAGCCAGCATCTCCACCGCCATCCAGCTGCAAGGCAAGGAGCTGTCGTTCAACAACGTGGCCGACACTGACGCCGCGCTGGAGTGCGTGAAGAGCTTCGTCAAGCCTGCCTGCGTCATCGTCAAGCACGCCAACCCGTGCGGCGTGGCCGTGGTACCGGAAGACGAAGGCGGCATCCGTAAGGCCTACGACCTGGCCTACGCCACTGACACCGAGTCGGCCTTCGGCGGCATCATCGCCTTCAACCGCGAGCTCGATGGCGAAACCGCCAAGGCCATCGTCGAGCGCCAGTTCGTCGAAGTGATCATCGCCCCGAAAATCTCCCAGGCCGCCCGCGACGTGGTCGCCGCCAAGCAGAACGTTCGCCTGCTGGAATGCGGCGAATGGCCAGCTGAGCGTGCTGCCGGCTGGGACTTCAAGCGCGTCAACGGTGGTTTGCTGGTGCAGAGCCGCGATATCGGCATGATCACCGCCGATGACCTGAAAATCGTCACCAAGCGTGCCCCGACCGAGCAAGAAATCCACGACCTGGTGTTTGCCTGGAAAGTGGCCAAGTTCGTCAAGTCCAACGCCATCGTCTACGCCAAGCAGCGCCAGACCATCGGCGTCGGCGCCGGCCAGATGAGCCGCGTCAACTCCGCTCGCATTGCTGCAATTAAGGCCGAGCATGCTGGCCTGCAGGTTCAAGGTGCGGTCATGGCGTCGGATGCGTTCTTCCCGTTCCGTGACGGCATCGACAATGCGGCTAAAGTGGGTATCAGCGCCGTAATTCAGCCAGGTGGTTCGATGCGTGATGCCGAAGTCATCGCCGCAGCCGACGAAGCCGGCATCGCGATGGTGTTCACCGGTATGCGCCACTTCCGCCACTAATCAAGATGGCCGGCCGTACCTCGGCCCCTGTGGGAGCGGGTTCACCCGCGAATGCGGCGGTAAGCCCAGCATCGCATTCGCGGGTGAACCCGCTCCCACAGCGGGCGAAGTACGCCGCCAAACAGAGGTTTTGACATGAAAGTTTTGATCATCGGCAGCGGCGGCCGTGAGCACGCCCTGGCCTGGAAAGTCGCCCAAGACCCACGCGTCGAGAAAGTTTTCGTTGCCCCGGGCAACGCCGGCACCGCCACTGAAGCCAAGTGCGAAAACGTCGCCATCGACGTCAACGCCCTGGAGCAACTGGCCGACTTCGCCGAACAGAACGTGCAACTGACCATCGTCGGCCCTGAAGCGCCACTGGTCGCAGGTGTCGTCGACCTGTTCCGCAGCCGCAACCTGGACTGCTTCGGCCCCACCAAAGGCGCCGCACAGCTCGAAGGCTCCAAGGCCTTCACCAAGGATTTCCTGGCGCGTCACAAGATCCCGACCGCCGACTACCAGAACTTCACCGAAATCGAGCCAGCCCTGGCCTACCTGCAGGAAAAGGGTGCGCCGATCGTGATCAAGGCCGACGGCCTGGCTGCGGGCAAAGGCGTGATCGTCGCCATGACCCTGCAGGAAGCCGAAGACGCCGTGCGTGACATGCTGGCCGGCAACGCCTTTGGCGATGCGGGTTCGCGTGTAGTCATCGAAGAGTTCCTGGACGGCGAAGAAGCCAGCTTCATCGTCATGGTCGACGGCCACAACGTGTTGCCAATGGCCACCAGCCAGGACCACAAGCGCGTCGGCGACGCCGACACCGGCCCGAACACCGGTGGCATGGGCGCCTACTCGCCTGCCCCTGTCGTGACCGCCGACGTGCACCAGCGCGTGATGGACCAAGTGATCTGGCCGACCGTGCGCGGCATGGCCGAGGAAGGCAACGTCTACACCGGCTTCCTTTATGCTGGCCTGATGATCGACAAGGCGGGCAACCCCAAGGTCATCGAGTTCAACTGCCGCTTCGGTGACCCGGAAACCCAACCGGTCATGCTGCGCCTGGAGTCGAGCCTGGTGCTGCTGATCGAAGCCGCCTTCGCCGAGGCCCTGGACAAGGTTGAAGCCCAGTGGGACCCACGGCCGAGCCTGGGCGTCGTGCTGGCTGCCGGTGGCTACCCGGGCGACTACGCCAAAGGTGACGCGATCAGCGGCCTGGACGCAGCCGCCAAGCTCGAAGGCAAGGTGTTCCATGCCGGTACCACCCTGAAAGACGGCCAAGTGGTTACCGCCGGCGGCCGAGTGCTCTGCGCCACTGCCCTGGGCCAAACCGTCGAAGCCGCTCAGCAGCAGGCCTACCGCCTGGCAGAGCAGGTCAAGTGGGACGGCAGCTTCTACCGTACCGACATCGGCTACCGGGCCATTGCCCGCGAGCGCGGTGAACACCAGCAGTAACCTTTACCGAAGCGCCGTGACGCCTTGCGCCCACGGCCTTCGGCTCGTCGACAGGGCCCTTTCTGGGCCTTGCCTTCGACTTGGCGCGCCGCGCATAGTTAGTATCCGGCACATCGGCTAAGAAGGGATTTCGTAGTGCGTCGGCTTCGGATTGCCACAGCTCTGATCGTCAGCTTGCTGACCCTGCTCTGCCTGCTCCCGGCCTCGGCCGAAGAAGGCGGAGGCTGGTCCGTTCTGCTCGACGAACAGGCCAACCTGCAATTAAGCGACGTGCGCTCCGATCGCTACCGCAACCAGTTCAGCCCATTGCTGCTCAGCGACCTGGATGCCGCCCCTGCCGAACAAGCCCTGTGGCTGCACTATCGCCTGGAACCTGGCGATCAGGAGCAACTGCTGCGGGTGTTCGCCCCAGACCTTTCAGGCCTGGACCTCTACGCCCTCGAGGGCGACAAATTACTGCGTCAACTGCACCACGGGCGCCAGGCCGGCAATGCCAGCCCTACCCTGCGCGGCAGCGACCATGTGCTGCCATTGCCCAACAGCCGGCAGCCGCTGGACATCTACCTGCGCTTGGTTTCCGAGCACCAATTGCGCCCGGCCATCAGCCTTGAGCCCGCGGCTGTGGCCGCTTCCGACCAGACCCAACCGCTGCTGTTCGGCATGCTGTTCGGCGGCCTGGTGATGCTGATCCTGCACAACCTGATCCGCTTCCTCTATGGCCGCTCCACCACCACGTTGATTTTGGCGCTCTACCACGGCCTGATGCTGCTCAGCGGGTTGATCCTGCTCAACCTCAGCGGCCCCTGGTGGCACGTGTGGCACAGTGCGCAAACGCCAGCGGCCTACCTCACCCTGGTCCTCGCAGGCTTGGCTGGCCTGTATTTCACCCTGCATTTCTTCTCGCCGTGCGATTCGCCGCGGCTCAACCGCCTGTTGCAGGGCGAGATGCTGGTGGCTGCGGTCAGCGGCCTGGTGCTGCTGTTCGTCGACACCTTGCCACTCAACCTGATGACCTATGCCCTGCTGGCCCTAGGCAGCGTCAGCATGCTGCTGGTCAGCGCCTATCACTGGTACAAGGGCTACGCACCCGCACGCCTGTTCACCCTCGCCATGGGGGTCTACAACCTTGGCGGCCTGGTGCTGTTGCCCGCGCTTCTGGGGCTGACCCGCACGTCGACGCCGTGGCTGCTGTGCGTGCTCATGGGCTTGACCGTTATCTGCGGCCTGCTGCTTAACCTGGCCGTCAGCGAACGCCTGCGACGCATGAGCGAAGAGCGCTTCAGCGCCAGCCGCGCCCTGGCCGCCAGCGATGCCGAGATCAACGCCAAGGCCGAGTTCCTGGCCAAGATCAGCCACGAAATCCGCACGCCCATGAACGGCGTGCTGGGCATGACTGAGCTGCTGCTCGGCACGCCGCTGTCGGTCAAGCAGCGCGACTACGTGCAGACCATCCACAGCGCCGGCAACGAGCTGCTGACGCTGATCAACGAGATTCTCGACATCTCGAAGCTTGAGTCCCGGCAGATCGAACTGGACGATGTGCAGTTCGACCTCAATGCATTGATCGAGGATTGCCTGAACATCTTCCGGGCCAAGGCCGAACAGCAGAACATCGAGCTGATCAGCTTCACCCAGCCTCAAGTGCCTCGCGTGATCAGTGGCGACCCAACGCGCCTGCGCCAGGCACTGTCGAGCCTGCTGGAAAATGCCCTGAAAAACACCGACCAGGGGGAGATCCTGCTGGTGGTGGCACTCGACCAACGTGGCGAGGCGCCGCGCTTGCGCATTGCCGTGCAGGATAGCGGCGAACCGTTGCCCGCCGCTGAGCGCGAAGCCTTGTTGCAAGCCGAGCTGCACAGCCATCACTTCCTCTCCAGCAACAAGCTCGGCGGCCACCTGGGGCTGGTCATCGCCAAGCAGTTGATCGGCCTGATGCAGGGCGAATTCGGCATCAAGAGCAGCAGCGGCATGGGCAACACCCTGTGGCTGACCCTACCGCTGGACCCTTCGCGCCTGGAACAACCGCCCGCCGACCTCGATGGCCCGTTGCGCGACGCGCGGGTACTGGTGGTGGACGACAACGACACCTGCCGCAAGGTGCTGGTACAGCAGTGCAGCGCCTGGGGCATGAATGTCAGCGCGGTGCCTTCCGGCAAGGAAGCGCTGGCATTGCTGCGCACCAAGGCGCACCTGCGCGACTACTTCGATGCCGTGCTGTTGGACCAGAACATGCCCGGCATGACGGGCATGCAACTGGCGGCCAAGATCAAGGAAGACCCAAGCCTTAACCACGACATCCTGGTGGTGATGCTCACGGGCATCAGCAACGCGCCGAGCAAAGTCATCGCACGCAATGCCGGGGTCAAGCGGATACTCGCCAAACCAGTGGCAGGCTATACGCTGAAGACCACACTGGCCGAAGAGCTGGCCCAACGCGGCCGTGAGCAAGCGGTGCCGGCCACCCCTCCCGGTGTGCCGCAAGCACTGGACCTGCCCCGCGACTTCCGCGTGCTGGTCGCCGAGGACAACAGCATCTCGACCAAAGTGATCCGCGGCATGCTGGGCAAGCTCAACCTTGAGCCAGACACGGCCTGCAATGGTGAAGAAGCGTTGCAAGCCATGAAGGCGCAGCGCTATGACTTGGTACTAATGGATTGCGAAATGCCCGTGCTGGATGGTTTCTCGGCCACCCAGCAACTGCGCGCATGGGAAGCCGCGCACCAGCGCCCACGTACGCCCGTGGTGGCGCTGACCGCGCACATCCTTGCCGAGCACAAGGAGCGCGCCAAGTTGGCGGGCATGGATGGGCACATGGCCAAGCCGGTGGAGTTGTCGCAATTGCGCGAGCTGATCCAATATTGGGCGAATCACCGGGAAGCCAAGACGGATCCGGCGCCTATCCCCTAAGCAATGCCGACGATGCATCGACAGGCACCCACCGCAGCCGAGGATCCCAACCCATGCTCCATGAGTTGTTCAGTGTCTACCTGAAGATGCTCGTGCTCTACAGCCCGTTCTTCGTGCTGTCGTGCTTCATCAGCCTGACCCGCGGCCATTCCAGCAAGGAACGCAAGCAACTGGCCTGGAAGGTTGCCTTCGCCGCCCTGGTCGCCAGCGTGCTGTTGTACCTGTTCGGCCGGGCAATCTTCGGCATTTTCGGCATCACCGCCGACGCCTTCCGCATCGGTGCCGGCAGCGTGCTGTTCATCTCGGCGTTGGGCATGGCGCAGGGCAAACCGGCGGTGCAGGCCGACAACGTTCAGCAGGACGTGACCATCGTGCCATTGACCATCCCCCTGACCGTCGGCCCCGGCACCATCGGTGCCCTGCTGGTGATGGGCGTGGGCCAGCCGCATTGGGACGACAAGTTGCTGGCCATCGCCAGTATCGCGCTGGCCAGCTTCACCGTGGGCCTGGTGCTGTACCTCTCGCACGGCATCGAGCGGATTCTCGGCGACCAAGGCCTGCAGATCGTCAGCCGTTTGATGGGATTGTTCGTCTGTGCCCTGGCGGCGCAGATCATCTTTACCGGGATCAAGGGTTACCTGGTGCTCTAGATCGCCATCTCATGGATCTCCTTCAGCGCGATTTTCACCAGGGCACGCTCCACTGCACTACGGCGCTCCTGGTCGAACAGGCGCGTATTGAATCGCACCAACTCTGCGGTCACGCGCGTGTCGCGGCGTTCACGAAATAGAAACCCAGTGGTGAACGCCACGCTGTTGCCGGCCTCGTGATAGACCACGATGTCCACGTAATTGCCACTGACTGGCGCACAGGACAACAGTTGAAACTGCGCCCGGTCCTTGCTGCGCGATTCAAAATGCAGCAGGGGCTTGCCGTTCTTCTTCAGTACTTCAAAAGCCAGCGCCATGTTGCTGGAATGATGAACACCCGCTACGGCATCGATCCTTCTCAACGCCTGGTCGACGATCTTCGGCCGTTGGGGATCCGGCCAGTGCACTTCTTCGGCCGACTTCGCGTCCCAACCCAAGTACATCAACTTTTTGCGGTAGTACTGATACTGGTCCTGGGCACTTTCTCCGGCCATGTCTTGCAAGGTCGTGCTTTCAGCCCACAGCGAAGCAAGCTTCACGGCTTTGCGCTGTTCAAGGCTGACACCAGGAATGAAGGCAACCAGGCTGGCGCCGACAACGGTGGCTTCATGTGTTTGCATGGCTATCCTCCAGCCTGAGCACGCCCAAATGTCTGATTCGTCCTGCGTACTGCTTGCGTTCGAGCAGCGCGTGCAGGCCTTGGCGATCAGCTTCCGTCAGCTGTTCGCCCAAGGTTGCAAGGGTGGTACGCAGGTCGGCTTTATCGCTGGGTGGCGGTGATAACACGGTACAAGGGCGGATCTGTGCTGCGGGCAGCGTGCTCTTGAACGCCATCGCGCACAGGTCCAGGGAAGCGTCGGGCAGCATCACCCCCAACTCATAAACCGCATGGGTTGCCTGGTCCTGTTCGAGCAAGGTGAAAGGCTGCAGGTATTGCTGCACGTCATCCCGCGAGAGTGTGGCAATCGCCGCCTGCACGTAACCGGACAGGCTGGGATGACGGGCCTGCAAATCATCTGTGAGTCGTTGAGCCAGCAAGGTATTGCCTTTCAAGGGCTGATAATCACTGCGACTGCTAGGGATGATCCACCCACGTGCCTCAAGGGCTGTGCGGTAGCCGCTGTACCAGCGCGTGAAATTGGCGAAGCGTGATCCATTCAATTTGTCCGAGCGCAACTGTGCGAACAGCAGCGAGTCCAGCGCATATTGCCACGACGGGGATGCCGTTTCGGCCATCAACAAGGCTGTACCGCCAACGAGCCACAAGGAATAACCTTCCTTACTCATCGAAATACCTCGACTTGCAAACATTGAAAGAAGAGCGGGGCCTGAAAAGCCCCGCTCCCGTGTCAGATGTCGAATTCGCTGGCGGCTTGGACGGCCTTGTCGATCAACTTCTGCTCGATCGATGCACGAACCGCGTCGGTGTACACCACTTCGTTGAGGCTGAGCACGGCCGAACCGCAATACCGGTCCTTGCTCGAACTTTTCCATTCGAACACCGTGGTATTCAGATCGTTTTCGCCCGGCGAAGCACTGAATGCGTTGACCAGCATGAACAGTTCGCCTTCCGGCGTTTCGATGCAGGCCCCAAGGCCCGTTGTCGACACAGGATGCCCTTTGAGGTTTTGCTGGTAGATCTTCTGTGCTTCCTCGATATTGCCCAGCGCGCTGATGGCATCACCCGCCAGCTTGGCCATGGCCTCACCGACTGGCCCACCGAGCAGTGCTTTACCAGCGGCGCTAGCGACTTTGAAAGCAATCGGCCCCAGGGTCAGCGATTGGCTTTGGTCATAGTCGCGTTCGTAGGAACGTTTACCGACCACCCAACCCAAAGTGCGCATCACTTCCAGGAACTTGTTGAACCAGGCCTCGGATTCGCCATCGCGATCATGCAGCTTGGACGCCACGCGAGAGGCAAACTGGAAGGTGGTTTTGGCATCACGCCGGCTTTGCGCCGACATGCCAGCGCTGAGCGCCAGAAGCGATTGTTCGACAACGGCAATGCTGTTAGTGCTTACATCGGTCATGAGCAGAATCCTTGAAGGCCCCCGACGGGTATCGTCGAGGGGCCTTCACCCTATGCTGCAAACGACCGGGGTACAGGCATGAACGGGTTCCCTCGGCGCCTCACCCGGCGGTCGGGTACCAACGCGGCGTGTACACCCACTGGGTGCCATCGGCCTTGGCAAACTGACAGGTCGTGGAAGAACCCAGCAAGACCATGGTGCGCATGTCGACCATTTCTGGCACCAGTTCGGCCAGGGAGACCACCTTGAGTGTCTGCCCTGGCCTACCGATGTCGCGGCCAAGGACTACAGGTGTGTTCCCATCGCGGTGCTGTCGCACGATCTCCAGCGCACGCCCCAGCTGCCAAGGCCGCGAGCGGGAAATCGGGTTGTAGAACGCCAGGACCAGATCGGCCTGGGCCGCCAAGTCCAGGCGATGCTCGATGACCGACCACGGTTTGAGGTTGTCCGACAGCGACATCACGCAGAAGTCGTGCCCCAGCGGTGCACCCGCCTGGGCAGCGGTGGCCAGCGAAGCCGAAACACCCGGCAGGATCTCCAGATCAACCCGCTGCCAGGCCGGGTCGCTGGAGGCGTGCAGTGCTTCGAGCACGGCGGCGGCCATGGCGAAGACACCCGGGTCACCCGACGACACCACCACCACCGAGCGCCCTTGTGCAGCAAGCTCGAAGGCATGGCGAGCACGCTGCATCTCTTCGCGGTTGTCGGTGCAATGCTGCACTTGGTCTGCACGGAACGGCCCGGCCATGCGCACGTAGGTTTCGTAGCCGAGGATGTCCTGGGCGCGTGCCAGCTCTGCCTTGACCGCCGGCACCATCAACTCCGCAGCGCCAGGGCCGAGGCCGATCACCGCCAGGCGGCCACGGCGGCGGCCGATCCGCTCGGCATCCACCGGTGCCGAAGCCACTGCGATGACGGCGTTGGCCTGCTCGATCAACTGCGCGTCAGGCAACGCCTGGGCTACCATGCCACGCAGGTCGCCAGGCTTGGCCGCGAAACGCAGCGCCACACCAAGCACCTGCGCCGCCTCGTGCAAGGCGGCATCGGCCATGGCGTGCTCGCTCGCCAGCAGGCAGGCCAACGACTGCTCGGCAATACCCGCGTCATTTAGCGCCGTGCGAATGCCCTGCAGGTCTGCGGTATCGACGCCCACCACCACCGAACGCGGGTGGATCAGCAACTCGTCCCGGCTGCTCGCACGTGCCTGATGGCCGACATGAATCGTGCGCTGGGCCGATTCGCTGGCAGGCAATTGCGCCTGGTCCAGCCACGGCGCATCCCCTTCGACGCGTACCGTCTCGCCGGCCAACAGGTCGGAAACAAAGCGCTTGCCTTGCTCGATATCCGCCAGGGCATAGCCCTGTGGCGGGTTCAGCAGGCAGGTGCCGAAACGCAGCTCGCCACTGGTGGTGATCGCAGCCGCCACGCCCAATGCCTCGCCAATTTCACGCGCCATCACGTTCACACCGCTCAGGCCACCGAGCAGCGGCACCACCGCGCTGCCATCCTCGGCCACCGCCAGTACGGGCGGCTCGACGCCTTTCTCGCTGAGCACGCTGGCCAAGCTGCGGATGACGATACCGGCGGCGCACAGGGCGATGATCGGGGTGTCCTGCTGATACAGCGCGCGCAGGGTGTCGCCAAACGAGGCGTACGTTTGATCGGCGCCCTCGACACGGCCACTCAGGCCATGAATCACCGCCTGTGGATAACGCTGCTGGATACGCTGCGCCGTGGCCAGGCTGCCTGGCCCCAGGATGATGATTGCCGGTGCCTTGTGCATGCTCATCCCTGCCATTTTTCACCCGGCACGATGATCAGCGAGAAGTACGGCGACGACAGGGGGTCGACGTCCGCCAGCGGCACGATCTTCTGGTTGGCCATGGTCGCCCGCTCGACATACAGCGCACGCTCGTCCAGGCCCAGTTCGGCCAGCACGTCACGCACCTTGGGGAAGTTGCGGCCCAGCTTCATGATCACCGCCGCATCGGCATCGGCCAGGCGCCGCTTGAGCTCCTCGGCCGGCAGCACGCCCGACAGCACTGACAGGCTCTGGTTGCGGTACACCAACGGCGCGCCGAGCACCGAGGCGCCCCCGAGCATCGAGCAGACGCCAGGAATCACTTCAGCCTCATAGCGCTGCGCCAGGCGGTCATGCAGGTACATGTAGGAGCCGTAGAAGAACGGGTCGCCCTCGCAGATCACCGCCACATCGCGGCCGGCGTCCAGGTGCTCGGCAACCTGCACGCTGGCTTCATCGTAGAAGTCGCTGATGACCTGTTCATAGGACAGCGGTGCCGGCAAGGCTTCGGTAGTGACCGGGTAGACCAGCGGCAGCAAGGTCTGCTCTGGCTGCAGATGCGCCTCGATGATGCCGAACGCATTGCCGCGCTTGCCCTTGGCCACGAAGTAGCCAACCACCGGCGCCTCGCGCAACAGGCGCAGCGCCTTGACGGTGATCAGTTCAGGGTCGCCGGGGCCTACGCCCAGGCCGAGCAGACGTCCACGTGGCGCCATCATTCCACCTCCGTGGCAAGGGCGTTGACTGCGGCGGCGGCCATCGCGCTACCGCCCAGGCGGCCTTGCATGATCACGAACGGCACGCCACGGCTGTCGGCGGCGAGCATCGCCTTGGATTCGGCCGCACCGACGAAGCCGACCGGGAAGCCGAGGATCAGCGCAGGTTTGGGTGCGCCGGCGTCGATCATCTCCAGCAGGTAGAACAGCGCGGTTGGGGCGTTGCCGATCACCACCACGCTGCCTTCCAGGTACGGCCGCCACAGCTCCAGGGCCACGGCGGAACGGGTATTGCCGGCGTCTTTGGCCAGGCCAGGCACGCTCGGGTCGCGCAATGTGCAGACCACTTTGTTGTCGGCGGGCAGGCGCGCGCGGGTGATGCCTTCGGCGACCATGTGCGCATCGCAGAGGATAGGTGCGCCCTTGGCCAGGGCTTCACGGCCGGCGCGGCCGGCCCCTTCGGAGAACTGCAGGCCGTCGATGGCTTCGACCATGCCGCAGGCATGGATCACGCGCACGGCGAGCTTTTCGAGGTCTGCGGGTATCCGCTCGAGTCGGGCTTCCTCACGGATGATCCGGAAGGAATTGCGATAGATCTCCTGACCATCGCGGATGTAGTCAATCATCAAGGTGCTCCGTCGGCAGGTCGAGCATGGCGCCTGCTTCGTTCAAGGTGAGGTCGATGGCACGCAGGGCGCCGAAGCCCGGCAGGCGCGCATCGCGCACATACAGGTCGTAACGGCCCGGTGAACGGGCCAGCAAGGTGGCCGGGGCAACATGGGCCACGGCGCAGGATCGGGGGCACCCGGACAGGTGCACGCTGCCCGGCACGCCAGGGCCCAGCAGCGCGGCCAAGGCCACGGCATCGGCCTTGGTTTCGCCCTGTGCCTTGGCGCAGCCACTGCTGCCGGTGCAGGCGCTGATGCGGGCCAGTGGCTCGTGGCTGTGGCACAGCAGGCCCAGCGTGGACAACTCGCCCTGGGCTTGCGTGATCTGGTCCGGGTCGAGATTGGTCAGCACCAGGCTTTGCCAAGGGCTCAGGCGCAGGCTGCCGTCACCCAGGTGCCGGGCGATGCGCGCGGCACCCCGCAGCATCTCGGGGGTCAAGCGGCCCTGCGGCGGAGCAACGCCCAGGGCGAGACCGTGGGCTTGTGGCAACACACCCAGCCACTCGGGTTGGCGTGTCGGGCGGCGCCATTCAAGCACGGCGGCATCGCGGCGGATGTCCAGGCCGAGCCCTTCGACGAACGCCGCGGGCGAACAGCATTCGAGCAACTGGCGCATGCGCGACTGGTCCACAGCGGCCAGGTCAAGAAAGCGCTCCAGCACGGCACGCACCAGGGCCAGGCCCTGCTCCACCGGCACCGCCCCGAGCACCTGGCCATCGGCGGGGCAGCCCGCCAGGCCAAACGCCAGCCACGTGCGCTGCTCGATAAGCAGCGCCGAGAGCCACAGGTCATGCGGGTGCTCAAGCATCGCCAGGCCTTCGCCGGCGTCCAGTAGCACAGCGAACTTCGCCGACAACTGGTGAAACCGCGGTGTGCCTTCCAGCAGGTCGAGGATCTGCCCCGCCAGCGGCCGGGCATCCAGCAACATGGCAGGGTCATGCCCGGCCAGCGGGCTGAGCATCAGGTTGCGCACATCGTCACCGGCGGCTTCGCGCGGGCCCAGGCCTGCCGCGAGCAGCCTGGCGATCAGGCCTTGGTGGTCGCTGCCAATACCGCGAATCTGCAGGTTGCCGCGGTTGGTTGCCTCGATCACGCCACCGGCAAAGCGCTCGGCGGCCTCGGCCACGGCATCGGCCTGGTCGGCCAGCAGCAGGCCACCCGGCAGCTTGATGCGGCAAATGCCGCCATCACGGGCACTGACGATGCGCCACAACCCCGGGCAGGCCGAGGGGCGAGGTGAAACGTCGGGGGCATGGGCCTGCTTCAAAGGGGTGTCCGGCAATCTGTGAAAGTGCGCTTGAGTGTAGAAGGCGCGGTATTATGCCTGCTTTGTCCGGCGGCATGAAAAGCCGGTGGTCGAGCTTATCGTTTACCCGGGGCCGCTTCGCGCCCCTTCGCGGGCAAGCCCGCTCCTACAGGGATCATGCTGTGCCTGTAGGAGCGGGCTTGCCCGCGAAGGGCGCGAAGCGGCCCCAGAAATGGCGGATTGAAACACATGGCACCCTGGCTGACAGTAGTAGGCATCGGCGAAGACGGCTTCAATGGCCTTGGCAAGCAGGCCCGGCGTGCCCTGCTGGGCGCTTCGCGGATCTTCGGCAGCCCGCGCCAACTGGCTTTACTGCCACGCTGCGTGGTCGGCGAGCGGCTGCTTTGGCCAACCCCTTTCTCTTTGGCGCCCGTGCTCGCCCAGCGCGGCGAACCGGTCTGCGTGTTGGCCAGCGGTGACCCGATGTTCTTCGGCGTCGGCGCCAGCCTGGCGCGCCAGGTGCCCGCCAGCGAGATGCGGGTGCTGTCGATGCCGTCCTCCTGTGCACTGGCCGCCGCCCGCCTCGGCTGGCCGCTGCAGGACGTGCAGGTGGTCTCGGTGGTCGCCCGGCCGCTGGCGGCGCTCAATGCGCACCTGCACAGCGGCGCCCGCCTGTTAGTACTGAGCAACGACGGTGACAGCCCCGCAGCAATCGCCGCACAACTGTGCGAGCGTGGCTTCGGGCCGAGCCGCCTGCGCGTGTTCGAACACTTGGGTGGCACCGATGAACGCGAAGTGGCGGGCACCGCTCAGGACTGGCCTCACACCCAGGTTGCAGCGCTCAACTTGGTGGCCATCGAATGCCTCGCCGCGCCCGATGCCCCCCGCCTGCCGAGGGTCGCTGGGCTGCCGGACAGCGCCTTCCAGCATGACGGCCAGCTGACCAAGCGCGATGTCCGCGCCATCACCCTGGCCCGTCTCGCCCCCCTGCCCGGCGAGCTGCTGTGGGACGTGGGAGCGGGCTGCGGCTCGATCGGCATCGAGTGGATGCGCACCCACCCCGCCTGCCGTGCGCTGGCCATCGAGGCCGACGCAGGGCGCCAGGGTTTTATCGAACACAATCGCGATGCGCTGGGCGTGCCCGGCCTGCAACTGGTCCGTGGCAAGGCGCCTGAAGCCTTGGCAGAGCTCGAGCAGCCCGACGCGGTCTTCATTGGCGGCGGGGTAACGCGTGAAGGCGTGCTCGACCTGTGCTGGCAGCGGCTGCGCCCCGGCGGGCGACTGGTGGCCAACGCGGTTACACTGCAAAGCGAACTGGCCCTGGCGCACTTTCGCGAGCGACACGGGGGTGAACTGACCCGTATTCATGTTGCCCATGCGCAGCCGCTGGGCACGTTCGACACCTGGCGCCAGGCACTGCCAATCACCTTGCTCGATGTGGTGAAGCCCCTCGATGCGTGAAGAAACCCACGAGCAGCCCGCGCCCCTGCGCAGCGGCCTGACCACCGGCAGCTGCGCCACCGCCACCAGCCTCGCGGCGGCGCGCCTGCTGCTGACCGGCGTCTGCAGCGACGCCGTGAGCATCACCCTGCCCAAGGGCAAGGTCGTGCAGATGCGCCTGGAGTTTTGCCGCCGCGATGGCGAATGCGCCGAAGCCGGCACGCTGAAGGACGCCGGCGACGACCCGGACGTGACCCATGGTGCCCTGCTGTTCAGCCAGGTCCGCCTGCTGGCAGAGCCCGGCATCCGCTTCGTCGCAGGCCAAGGCGTCGGCACCGTGACACGCCCGGGGCTGGTGCTGGCAGTGGGTGAACCGGCGATCAACCCAGTGCCCCGGCGCATGATGGGCGAACACCTGCAACGCCTGGCTGACGAGTGCGCCTACCGCGGCGGTTTCGAAGTCACGGTCAATGTTCAGGGCGGTGAACAGCTGGCACTGAAGACCATGAACCCGCGCCTGGGCATCCTCGGCGGGCTGTCGATTCTGGGTACCAGCGGCATCGTCCGGCCGTTTTCCTGCGCGGCCTACATCGCCTCGATCCATCAGGGCATCGACGTGGCCCACACCAACGGCTACACGCACATCGCCGCCTGCACCGGCAACGCCAGCGAAGACACCATGCGCCGGGTCTACGGCCTGCCGGAAATCGCCCTGATCGAGATGGGCGACTTCGTCGGCGCCGTGCTCAAGCACCTGCGCAAGGTGCCGGTACCCCGCCTGAGCCTGTGCGGGGGGTTCGGCAAGATCAGCAAGCTGGCGGCCGGGCACATGGACCTGCACAGCCGCCACTCAAGCATCGACCTGCCGCAGCTGGCCGGCTGGGCAGCGGATATCGGCGCCGACGCAAACCTTCAGGCCGCAATCATCGCCGCCAACACCAGCCAGCAAGCCCTGGCGCTGGCGCATGCTGCAGGCATCGCCCTGGGCGACGCCGTCTGCGCGCACGCGCTGGCCTTCGCCCGCAGCGTGGTGCCGCCGCAGGTGCAGGTAGAGGTGTTCGCCATCGACCGCCAAGGCGGCATCGTCGGCCAGGCAGGTGTTCAATGAGCGCGCGCATCCTGCTGCTGGGCGGCGTCACCGAGGCCCTGGCCATCGCCCGCCAGTTGGGCCCGCAGCACGTTTACAGCCTGGCGGGCATCGGCCGCGTACCGCAGGACCTGACCTGCCAGTTGCGCGTCGGCGGCTATGGCGGTGCTGAAGGCCTTGCCCAATACCTGCGCGAGGCGGGCATTACCCTGCTGATCGATGCCACCCACCCCTATGCCGCGCAGATCAGCCGCAACGCCGCCATCGCTTCACGTCGTGCGGGTATCCCCTGCTGGGCGCTGCGCCGCCCCGCCTGGCAGGCACAGCCGGGTGACGATTGGCGCGAAGTGGACGACTGGGCGGGGTTGATCGAGGCGCTCGCGCCATTCCGGCGGCCGCTGTTCACGCTGGGCCGCGAGCCGCTGCAACACCTGGCAGAGATCCCGCCGGATCAGTTCTGGACCTTGCGCGCACTGGAGGCCTGCCCCGGTAACGAACGTTGCGAGGTGATCGGCGCACGCGGGCCATTCCGAATCGAAGACGAACGTGTGTTGTTCGCGCGCCGCAAGATCGACGTACTGATCAGCAAGAACAGCGGCAGCGTGGCGACCGAGCCCAAGCTGGACGTGGCGCGGGAGCTAGGGGTGCCAGTATTGATCCTGCGGCGGCCGGAACTGCCGGTGGTCGATGAGACATTCATTCACTCAGACGCATTGCTTGCCAGGCTGACGCTTTGACTGCTCGCCAGTCATGACGTATATCCCATTGACATATACGACATGCATCCTAAACTTCTGTCACACATTGTCGCTACCCTAGGAGGCCCATCATGGAGCAAGGTGCTGTCTTCAAAAGCAACCGCAGCCAGGCCATCCGCTTGCCAAAATCCGTCGCACTTCCCGATGGCATCACCCGCGTGGATATTGTTGCAGTTGGGCGTACGCGCATCATCACACCTGCTGGTGAATCATGGGACAGCTGGTTCGAAAGTGAGCCTGCAAGCGCGGATTACATGGCCACCCGTGACCAACCTGCAGACCAGGAACGTGAAGGCTTTTAATGCTCAGGTACCTGCTCGACACCAATATCTGCATTTTCACGATCAAGAATAAACCGCAACGCGTCCGCGAAGCGTTCAATCGCCATCACGGCCAATTGGCGATCAGCACAATTACTTTGATGGAACTGATCTACGGCGCTGAGAAGTCGGATCATCCTGAGCGCAATCTTTCGGTGGTCGAGGGCTTTGCCGCGCGCCTTGAAGTACTCGATTACGATAGCCATGCGGCTGAGCACAGTGGCCAGCTTCGTGCGGAATTGGCCAGATCAGGGACCCCCATTGGTCCTTACGACCAACTGATTGCCGGGCATGCCCGAGCGCTTGGCTTAATTTTGGTGACTAACAATGTGCGCGAGTTTCAACGAGTACCCGGTCTAAGGGTTGAAGACTGGCTCGTTTCGCCCTGACAGCGTAACGGTTAGTTCTGCTTTCCTACAGGTCCTATCGACTTTGCCACCGTTTCACTCGGTCGCACCCGAATGGCCTTTGTTCCCTCCGTTGCCTTAGACTTCAGCCCTCTCCCCCAGAAGGCTTCATTCATATGGACATGCAATGGTGGATCTGGCTGGTCTTCGGTATCGCGCTGATCCTGCTCGAACTGGTCCTGCCCACGTTCTTCATTCTCTGGTTCGGCATCGGCGCCGTGCTGGTTTCGCTCATCTCGCTCGCCGCGCCCAGCCTGCAACTGGATATGCAGATGCTGCTGTGGGTGCTGCTTTCTTCAGTCACCACTGCGCTGTGGTTCAAGGTGTTCCGGAACAAGAAGCCGGATGTGCGCTGGACAGCCGACAGCGTGATTGGCGAAGTCGGCCTGCTGACCGCCAGTGTTTCCGAGTTCCAGAAAGGCCGTGTGCGTTTCCAGAAGCCAATCCTCGGCAACGAGGAATGGACCTGCGTCGCCGACACTGACATCCCGTCTGGCGAGCGCGTGCGCCTTACCGCCATCGAAGGGAACACCGCCCGCGTCATCCGGGCCTGAATCCGTACTAAAAGGAAGTTCGTATCATGACCAGCCTTATCGTCGTGGGCGCCCTCGCCCTGTTCGTCCTGATCACCGTGTTCAAGGGGGTGCGTATCGTGCCTCAGGGCGAAGAGTGGATCGTCGAGCGCCTGGGCCGCTACAACAACACCCTCAAGCCCGGCCTGAACATCGTCATTCCTTACGTGGACGTGGTCGCCTATCGCCTGCCCACCAAAGACATCATCCTCGATGTGCAAGAGCAGGAAATCATCACCAAAGACAACGCGGTGATCGTCGCCAATGCCCTGTGCTTCGCCAAAGTGGTCGACCCACAGAAGGCCTCCTACGGCGTGCAGAACTTCTCCTTCGCCGTCACCAGCCTGACCATGACCTCGCTGCGCGCCATCGTCGGGGCCATGGACCTGGACGAGGCCCTGTCCAGCCGTGAACAGATCAAGGCACGCCTGCGCGAAGCGATGTCCGAACAGACCGAAGACTGGGGCGTGACTGTGCGCTCGGTAGAAATCCAGGACATCAAGCCGTCACAGAACATGCAACTGGCCATGGAGCGCCAGGCCGCCGCCGAGCGTGAACGTAAAGCCGACGTGACCCGTGCCGAAGGTGCCAAACAGGCCGCGATCCTCGAGGCAGAAGCGCGCCTGCAATCGGCCAAGCTGGACGCCGAGGCGCAAATCAACCTGGCCGAGGCTTC
The DNA here is from genome assembly GCF_000483465.1 of Pseudomonas sp. LAIL14HWK12:I7. Classification (NCBI taxonomy): domain Bacteria; kingdom Pseudomonadati; phylum Pseudomonadota; class Gammaproteobacteria; order Pseudomonadales; family Pseudomonadaceae; genus Pseudomonas; species Pseudomonas sp. LAIL14HWK12:I7. The sequence goes on along the minus strand of NZ_AXYZ01000001.1, from coordinate 782,554 downwards.
GGCGCGGGCGATTTCGCTGGTCAAGGACGCGGTGGGTAACGAGACCGTGCCGGCCATGTACTTGCTGGGCGAACGGTACATCGGCGCGATGGAGAACCTGGCCAGCAGCGACAATGCCAAAGTCGTGGTGCTGCCGGCCGACCTGCAAGAAACCGTGCGCGGCTTGATGGGCCGCAACAAGGTTTGAGAATGCCGGGGCCGCTCTGCGGCCATTCGCGGGGCAAGCCCGCTCCCACACCCTGTGGGAGCGGGCTTGCACCGCGAATGGGCTGCAGAGCAGCCCCAAAAACCCCCGCCAACTGCGTCACTTCACCGCACCCCACCTTTTTTACCTATACTGCGCCTTACAATAGCCACCACGATTCCTGACCGGATCTCTCCATGCCCCCACGTCGGCACATTGCCTGGATAGCCTGCCTAGCAGTGCTGTTCAACCTGCTGGCCATGCCGCTGTCCTCTGCCGCGCCCAAGGGCCCGGCCGAGCAGTTGCTGTGGGGGGCGTTCTGTTCCAGCATGGCCAACAAGGCCAAGGTCGACGTCCAGGCCCTGGCCAAGATCGACCTCGGCCCGCAGAGCGATGACAGCGCCAGCATGATGAACTGCTGGTGTTGCTCCGGTGCCGCCCCGCTGCTGGCCTTGCCGGGCTATCCGCCACAGCTGCATAACCCGCCGCCCCTGCACGCCGGGTACTCGCCGCAGCTTGCCGATTACCAACCCACGCCGCGCCAGCTATGGCCCGCGCTCAACCCCCGCGCCTCCCCTTTGGTCTGAGTTGCTCACGCTGTCTGCCTGAACCTGAACAGATCGGAGACTCACCATGCTCAAGCACGCTCTCGTCGTGGCTGCCCTGCTGCTGCCCAGCGCCTTCGCCACTGCCCACGAATACACCGTGGGCGACCTGCACATCGCGCACCCCTGGTCGCTGCAACTGCCACCGAATGCACCCAACGTCGCCGCGTATTTCGTCGTGCACAACAATGGCCAAGCGGATGATCGCCTGCTCAGTGTCGACAGCCCCATCAGCGACGACGCTCAATTGCACGAGCACGCCATGACGGCCAGCGGCACCATGAAGATGCAGCAGGTGCCCAACGTGGTAGTGCCCGCTGGCAAGGAGGTGACCTTCGCCCCCAGCGCCTACCACGTAATGCTGATGCAGCCTAAAGACCGCAGCCTGCTCACCGACGGCAAGCGTTTCCCGCTGACCCTGCATTTTGAAAAAGCCGGTGACGTCACCGTCGAAGTCGCCGTGCAGAAAGAGGCGCCCTCGGGAACGCCCCAGGCCCACGAACACGCACACTGACCATTAGCTGACAGGCACTCGCCATGAGCCTGCCGCGCAACAGCCTCAGCCGTACCACCCGCCCTGAACGCAGGCGCGTCGGTGGCGGCTGGCTGAGCCTGTTCGCCATGTGGATGATCTTCATCGGCCCGCTGATTTCCCAGTCGATGCCGATGGATCACCACGCCGGCATGAACATGCCGATGGAAATGTCGATGCCCACCGGGCATCAGCATGGCGCCGACTCGCATCACGGCCACGGTGACGATGGCCAATTGCATGTGATGTGGGAAAAGTGCGGTTACTGCAGCCTGCTGTTCAACTGCCCCGCACTGCCACAAACCCTCAGCCCGCTCAGTGCCAGCATCGTAGTACCCACCACCCACCTTAGTGCCGCCACGCACCAGGGGCATGCCCGGCAGGCTGTATTCCCTGGCGCGCGCAGCCGCGCACCGCCTTCCTCGATCAGCGTCTGAAAAACCATTGTTCGCACGGAGCCAGGAGGCTTCGCGCCCACTCATGACTGATCGACTGGAATCATTATGTCCGGCTGCACCCCTGTTTTTGCCCTGTCCCTGCGTGGGGCCATCGCCGCCGTGTGCGGTTCGCTGCTCGCGCCCGTGGCCCTGGCCAGCGACCTCGGCCACGCTGACCACGCGCACGACGCACCCGAGCTGAGCCCGACGGTGATCACTGCCGTGGCGCCCAGCTCGCCGCTGACTGTGGTCACCAACCCGAAAGACCCTCGCCAGCCTGTACCGGCCAGCGACGGGGCCGACTACCTCAAGACCATCCCCGGCTTCTCGGCCATCCGCTCCGGCGGCACCAACGGCGACCCGGTATTGCGCGGCATGTTCGGTTCACGCCTGAACATCCTCACCAATGGCGGCGTCATGCTGGGCGCCTGCCCCAACCGCATGGATGCCCCCACCTCGTACATCTCCCCAGAAACCTACGACCGCCTGACCGTGATCAAAGGCCCGCAAAGCGTGATCTGGGGGCCTGGCGGCTCGGCCGGCACCATCCTCTTCGAGCGTGAGCCTGAAAAGTTCGGCACCCTCGGCAGCCGCGTCAACGCAAGCCTCTTGGCCGGCTCCAATGGCCGCTTCGACAAAGTGCTGGACGCTGCGGCAGGCAACAGCCAGGCCTACGCCCGCTTCGTCGGCAACCAGTCGCGCTCGGACGACTACCACGACGGCAACGATGACACCGTGCCCTCGCGCTGGGACAAGTGGAACGGCGATGTGACCCTCGGCTGGACCCCCGACCAGGACACCCTGCTCGAACTCACCGCAGGCAAGGGCGATGGCGAAGCACGCTATGCCGGGCGCGGCATGGACGGCTCGCAGTTCAAGCGTGAAAGCCTTGGGCTGCGCTTCGAGAAGTCCAACCTCGGCGAGGTGCTCGACAAGGTCGAGGCACAGGTCTACTACAACTACGCCGACCACGTGATGGACAACTACAGCCTGCGCACACCCTCGGGCAGCGGCATGATGGGCATGCCGATGGTCAGCAACGTCGACCGCCGCACGATGGGCGCCAGGGTCAAGGCGACCTGGCGCTGGGCCGACGTGCAACTGGTCAGCGGTATCGATGCGCAGACCAACGAACACCGCCAGCGCGGCGGCATGGGCGTCGATGCGCACAAAGGCCAGGCCTGGACCAAGGATGCCGATTTCCACAACTACGGTGCCTTCAGTGAGCTGACCTGGTACGTCAGTGGCGAGGACCGGCTGATCACCGGCGCCCGCCTGGACCGCGCCTCGGCCCGCGACTTCCGTAAAGGCAGCGCCACCGAAGGCGACACCCGCGCAGACACCCTGCCCAGCGGTTTCGTCCGTTACGAACATGACCTGGCGGCCATCCCCGCCACCACCTACGTCGGCCTCGGCCACGCCCAGCGCTTCCCCGACTACTGGGAGCTGTTCTCGCCCAAGTTGGCGCCAGCCGGCGCAGCGAACGCCTTCGACGGCATCAAGCCGGAAAAGACCACCCAGCTCGACTTCGGCATCCAGTACCGTGACGCCCGCCTCGAAGCCTGGGCATCGGGTTATGTCGGGCAGATCCGTGACTACATCCTGTTCGACTACCGCACCGGCATGATGGGCATGAGTACGTCCCAGGCCCAGAACATTGACGCCCGCATCATGGGCGGCGAAGTGGGCGCGGCCTACAAGCTCAGCGAAAATTGGAAGGCCGACGCAACCCTGGCCTACGCTTGGGGCAAGAACAGCAGCGATGGCAAAGCGCTACCGCAAATGCCGCCCCTGGAAAGCCGCCTGGGCCTGACCTACAGCCGCGACGTCTGGAGTGTGGGTGCGCTGTGGCGGCTGGTGGCCGCGCAAAACCGCATCGCCGAGAACCAAGGCAACGTGGTCGGCAAGGACTACGAAAAGAGCGCGGGCTTTGGTGTGTTCTCGCTCAATGGTGCCTACAAGGTGAACAACAACCTCAAGCTCAGCGCAGGGGTCGACAACCTGTTCGACAACACCTACGCCGAGCACTTGAACCTGGCCGGGAACGCCGGGTTCGGCTACCCGGCCACAGATCCACAGCCGGTGAACGAGCCAGGCAGGACCTTCTGGACCAAGGTCGATTTCAGCTTCTGACAACAACAACGGGCGCGGCCACGGTCGCGCCCCTCACCTGGTCAAACAGGAGGTTCCCATGCGCGGAACACGCATCTCTTTCTACAACCTGGCCTGGCGTTGGCATTTTTACGCGGGGCTGTTCGTCGCCCCGTTCATGATCCTGCTGGCGCTCACCGGGATCATCTACCTGTTCAAGCCGCAGCTCGACCCGCTGCTGTACCGCGACCTGATGGTGGTCGAAGCCGGCCATCACAGACAGGCCGCGGATGTGATGCTGGCCGAGGTACGCCAGGCGTATCCGCAAGGCCATGTGGGGCAGTACCTGCCGCCCCTGAATGGCGAACGCAGCGCGCAGTTCGTGGTGCATGACGGCGGCCGTGAACTGAACGTGTTCGTCGACCCCTACAGCGGCAAGCTGCTCGGTGCGCAGGACGGCAAGCAGAACCTGCAAGCGATAGCCCGTGCCCTGCACGGTGAGCTGATGGTCGGCACGGTCGGTGACCGCCTGGTGGAGCTGGCAGCAGGCTGGGGCATCGTGCTGGTGGTGTCCGGCCTGTACCTCTGGTGGCCACGTGGGCGCAACAGCGCGGGCGTGCTGTGGCCGCGTTTTTCCGCACGCGGTCGGCTGCTGTGGCGTGACCTGCATGCGGTGACGGGGTTTTGGGGCTCGGCCCTGCTGCTGCTGATACTGCTCAGTGGCATGACCTGGACGGGCCTGTGGGGCAAGCAATACGCCGATCTGTGGAACCGCTTCCCGGCCGCGATGTGGAACGACGTACCCAAGTCCGATCAACAGGCAGGTGAGCTCAACAGCGCCCATCGCCAGACCGTGCCCTGGGCAATGGAAAACACCCCCATGCCGCAGTCCGGCGCCCATGCCGAACATGCCGGGCATCACATGATGTCGAATGCCCCGGCAGCGCCGCAGGTGAGCCTGCAGCAGGTCGAGGACATCGCCACTGCGCGCCAGGTCGAACCGGGCTACAGCATCACCTTGCCGACCACGGCCGACGGCGTGTTCACCGTTGCGGTATTCGCCGACGACCCGCGCAACGACGCTACGCTGCATGTCGACCAATACACCGGCAAGGTGCTGGCCGACGTGCGCTGGCAGGATTACAGCCCGGTTGCGCGTGCCACCGAGCTGGGCGTGATGCTGCATGAGGGCAAGATGTTCGGGGCGTTCAACCAGGCCATCATTCTGCTGGTGTGCCTGATGATCTTGCTGGGTTCGGTCAGTGGCCTGGTGATGTGGTGGAAACGCCGGCCGGCTGGCGGGCTGGGAGTGCCGCCGCTGCGCCATGACCTGCCGCGCTGGAAGACGGCGGTTGCGGTGATGGTGGTGTTGGGGGTGATGTTCCCGCTGGTGGGGGTGTCGATGGTGGTGATGTGGCTGGTCGATAGCCTGGTGGTGCGCAGGCGCGGAGTGCTGGCCAGCGCCTGATCCTTGCTGTGACCTTACGGGCCTCTTCGCGGGACAAGCCCGCTCCCACAGGTACGCCGATGAACTCCGGAGCAGCGGCGTACCTGTGGGAGCGGGCTTGTCCCGCGAAGAGGCCGGTACTGACACAACGCTGCACCGCCAGAATCGTGTCGATCTGTCGCGCCCCGAATTGGGACGCCCGTGTTAGCCTACTCGGCTTTCACAAAAAGACTGACCCTCAATGGAATGCAGCCAATGACCCGGACCTCTTCCCCGCCCGCTGAAGAGCAGCATCTGCAGCGCAACCTGACCAACCGTCACATTCAGCTCATCGCCATCGGTGGCGCGATCGGCACCGGCCTGTTCATGGGCTCGGGCAAGACCATCAGCCTCGCTGGCCCGTCGATCATCTTCGTCTACATGATCATCGGCTTCATGCTGTTCTTCGTCATGCGCGCCATGGGCGAATTGCTGCTGTCGAACCTCAACTACAAGTCGTTCATCGACTTCTCGGCCGACCTGCTCGGCCCCTGGGCCGGCTACTTCACTGGCTGGACCTACTGGTTCTGCTGGGTAGTCACCGGTATCGCCGATGTGGTCGCGATTGCCGCCTACACGCAATTCTGGTTCCCCGACCTGCCGCAGTGGATACCTGCGCTGACCTGCGTGGCGGTGCTGCTGTCGCTGAACCTGGTTACCGTGAAGATGTTCGGCGAGCTCGAGTTCTGGTTCGCGCTGATCAAGATCGTCGCCATCCTCGGCCTGGTCGCCACCGGCCTGTACATGGTCATCAGCGGCTTCGAATCGCCGAGCGGGCGCACCGCGCAACTGGCCAACCTGTGGAATGACGGCGGTATGTTCCCCAATGGCCTGATGGGCTTCTTCGCCGGCTTCCAGATTGCCGTGTTCGCCTTCGTCGGTATCGAGCTGGTCGGCACCACCGCCGCGGAAGCGAAGAACCCCGAGCGCACCTTGCCACGGGCGATCAACTCGATCCCGATCCGTATCATCGTGTTCTACGTGCTGGCGCTGATCGCGATCATGGCCGTGACCCCGTGGCGCGATGTGGTGCCAGGCAAGAGCCCATTCGTCGAACTGTTCGTGCTGGCCGGCCTGCCAGCGGCGGCCAGCATCATCAACTTCGTGGTGCTGACCTCGGCCGCCTCGTCGGCCAACAGTGGCGTGTTCTCTACCAGCCGCATGCTGTTCGGCCTCGCCCAGGAAGGCGATGCCCCCCGCGCGTTCGAGAAGCTGTCGCGGCGCGCCGTGCCGGCCAACGGCCTGTACTTCTCGTGCACCTGCCTGCTGTTGGGCGCGGTGCTGATCTACCTGGTGCCCGATGTGGTCGAGGCGTTCACCCTGGTCACCACGGTGTCGGCGGTGCTGTTCATGTTCGTCTGGACGCTGATCCTGCTGTCGTACCTCAGCTACCGCAAACGCCGCGCCGCACTGCACCAGGCGTCGAAGTACAAAATGCCCGGCGGGCGCTTCATGTGCTACGTGTGCCTGGTGTTCTTTGCCGGCATTCTGGTGCTGCTGAGCCTGGAAGACGACACCCGCGCAGCGCTGCTGGTGACGCCAATCTGGTTCGTGCTGCTGGCAGTGACCTACCAGGGTGTGCGCAGCAAACGCCATCCGCGCACGGCGGTGCGTAACGGCTGATGCCGCATGGGGCTGCTTTGCAGCCCCAATCCTGTGCACACACATCTGCACGGCACCAACCTGGACCTTGCAAACGCCCCAACACCTCGCACACCCCCTCTATTACGCACCTTCCGCCACTCGGCACACCCCTTGCAACGCCCCTCCCGCTTGGCCAACACCATAAAAAATCTCAGCGGAGAGAGCACATGAAGCGTCGCAGTCTGATCAAGGCCTTTACCCTCAGCGCATCGATTGCGGCGATGGGTCTTAGCTGGAGCATCCAGGCCGCCGAGACCATCAAGGTCGGCATCCTGCATTCGCTGTCCGGGACCATGGCCATTTCCGAAACGTCGCTCAAGGACATGGCGCTGATGACCATCGACCAGATCAACGCCAAGGGCGGTGTGAACGGCAAGATGCTCGAAGCGGTGGTGGTCGACCCAGCGTCCAACTGGCCACTGTTCGCTGAAAAGAGCCGCCAGTTGCTGACCCAGGACAAGGTCGCCGTGGTGTTCGGCTGCTGGACCTCGGTGTCGCGCAAATCGGTGCTGCCGGTGTTCGAGGAGCTCAACGGCCTGCTGTTCTACCCGGTGCAGTACGAAGGTGAAGAGATGTCGCCGAACGTGTTCTACACCGGCGCCGCGCCTAACCAGCAGGCCATCCCCGCCGTGGAATACGTGATGAGCGAAGAAGGCGGCAGCGCCAAGCGCTTCTTCCTGCTGGGCACCGACTACGTCTACCCGCGCACCACCAACAAGATCCTGCGCGCCTTCCTGCACAGCAAGGGCGTGGCCGACAAGGACATCGAAGAGGTCTACACCCCGTTCGGCCACGCCGATTACCAAACCATCGTCGCCAACATCAAGAAGTTCTCCGCGGGCGGCAAGACGGCGGTCATCTCCACCGTCAACGGCGACTCCAACGTGCCGTTCTACAAAGAGCTGGCCAACCAGGGCCTGAAAGCCACCGACGTGCCCGTGGTGGCGTTCTCGGTGGGTGAGGAAGAACTGCGCGGCATCGACACCAAGCCGCTGGTGGGCCACCTGGCCGCGTGGAACTACTTCGAGTCGGTGGATAACCCGGTCAACCAGAAGTTCGTCGCCGACTGGAAGGCCTACGCCAAGGCCAAGAACCTGCCGGGCGCCGACAAGGCGGTGACCAACGACCCGATGGAAGCCACTTATGTGGGCATCCACATGTGGGCGCAGGCGGCTGAAAAAGCCAAGTCCACCGATGTCGACAAGGTGCGCGAGGCACTGGCTGGCCAGAGCTTCCAGGCACCGTCCGGCTTCACCCTGACCATGGACAAGACCAACCACCACCTGCACAAGCCGGTGATGATCGGCGAGATCCAGGATGACGGGCAGTTCAGTGTGGTCTGGGAAACCGAGCAGCCGCTGCGGGCGCAGCCTTGGAGCCCGTTCATTCCGGGCAACGACAAGCGGCCCGATTACGCGGTGAAAGGTAACTGAATGCCATTGGGGCCGCCTTGCGGCCCATTCGCGGGTGAACCCGCTCCCACAGGGACCGCGCACGATCCAGCCCTTGCGCCGTACCTGTGGGAGCGGGTTTACCCGCGAAGAATCCACCGCTGTAATCCAGGATTGCTCGCATGCTTAGACTCCTGCTCACCCTTCTCCTGTTAATGCCCCTGGCCACCCAGGCCAGCGAGGGCGAATTCTTCCTCACCGCCAAGCCTGCCGAGCAAGCCCGCCTGCTCGAAGGCTGGGCAGCCCAACCCGATGCCGCGCGCCTGCCGCTGCTGGAAAACCTGCGCCAAGGCCGCATCGCCGAGGGCGACACCCGCAAGGTGCGCCTGAACAACCGCCTGCGCAGCCTGATCGACAACGCCCTGGCCAGCCACCAGTTGCTCAGCGACAACAGCGACACTCGCCTGGCCGCAGCCCAGCAACTGCAAAAGAGCGCGCAACCCGCACAGATGGCCTTCCTCGACCGGCGCTTTGCCAGCGAACCGGACGCAGCGGTGCACGCAGCCCTGGGCTTGGCCCTGGCCAACCTGCAACTGGGTGCCAGCGAACCTGCCGTACGCCTGGCCGCCGTGCGCTTGCTGGGCGAGACCGGCGACCCGGTCGCCCGTACGCGCCTGGAAGCGCTGCTGCAGCCCGGCGTCGAAAGCGACGCCGCCGTGCGCACGGCGGCTGAAACCAGCCTGGCCCAGGTCAAACGCAAACTCATGGTCGGCGAACTGCTCGGCCAAGCCTTCAGCGGCCTGTCGCTGGGTTCTATCCTGCTGCTGGCAGCCCTGGGCCTGGCGATTACCTTCGGCCTGCTCGGGGTGATCAACATGGCCCACGGCGAGATGCTCATGCTCGGGGCCTACAGCACCTACATGGTCCAGGTGCTGCTGCAGCGTTACGCCCCCGGCGCGATCGAGTTCTACCCGCTGATCGCTCTGCCCGTGGCCTTCGCCGTCAGCGCCGGGGTCGGCATGGCGCTGGAGCGCACGGTGATCCGTCACCTTTACGGCCGCCCACTGGAAACCCTGCTGGCGACCTGGGGGATCAGCCTGATCCTGATCCAGGCCATCCGCCTGCTGTTCGGCGCGCAGAACGTCGAAGTGAGCAACCCGGCGTGGTTGTCCGGGGGTGTTCAACTGCTGCCCAACCTGGTGCTGCCGTACAACCGGCTGGTGATCATCGGCTTCGCCCTCGCCGTGGTACTGCTCACCTGGCTGCTGCTCAACCGCACGCGGCTTGGCCTTAACGTGCGCGCAGTGACCCAGAACCGCAACATGGCCGCCTGCTGTGGCGTGTCCACCGGGCGCGTCGACATGCTCGCCTTTGGCCTGGGCTCGGGCATCGCCGGGCTGGGTGGCGTGGCCTTGAGCCAGGTCGGCAACGTCGGCCCGGACCTTGGCCAAAGCTACATCATCGACTCGTTCCTGGTGGTGGTGCTCGGCGGCGTCGGGCAACTGGCCGGCAGCCTCTGGGCCGCCTTCGGTCTCGGCATCGCCAACAAGCTGCTGGAGCCGCAGATCGGTGCGGTGCTTGGCAAGATCCTCATCCTTGCGTTGATCATTCTGTTCATCCAGAAGCGCCCGCAAGGCCTGTTCGCCCTCAAGGGACGGGTAATCGACTGATGAACCAGCCACTGCTTGTCACCGCTTCGCAAAAAGCCGGGCCGCGCCTGTCGCTGGCCATCGGCGCTGTCGTCGTCCTGCTGTTGCTGGCCCTGCCGCTGCTGTCGTTGTTGCCGGCGGACCATGCCCTGCAGGTTTCGGCCTACACCCTGACACTGGTCGGCAAGATCCTCTGCTATGCCATCGTCGCCCTGGCCCTGGACCTGGTTTGGGGCTATGCCGGGCTGCTGTCGCTGGGCCACGGCCTGTTCTTCGCCCTCGGCGGCTACGCCATGGGCATGTACCTGATGCGCCAGGCCGCCGGGGACGGGCTGCCGGGTTTCATGACCTTCCTGTCGTGGACCGAACTGCCTTGGTACTGGGCCGGTACTCAGCATTTTGCCTGGGCGCTATGCCTGGTGGTGCTGGCGCCGGGCCTGCTGGCGCTGGTGTTCGGCTTTTTCGCCTTCCGTTCGCGGATCAAGGGCGTGTACTTCTCGATCATGACCCAGGCCCTGACCTTTGCCGGCATGCTGCTGTTCTTCCGCAACGAAACCGGGTTTGGCGGCAACAACGGCTTCACCAGCTTCCGCACCATCCTGGGCTTCGACATCGCCGCGCAAGGCACCCGTGCGGTGCTGTTCCTGCTCACTGTCGGCCTGCTGCTGGCCAGCCTGTACCTGTGTTGGCGCCTGACCCAAAGCAAATTCGGCCGCCTGCTCACCGCCGTGCGCGACGCCGAAAACCGCCTGATGTTCTGCGGCTACGACCCACGCGGTTTCAAGCTGCTGGTGTGGGTGCTGAGCGCCGTGCTGTGCGGCCTTGCCGGTGCGCTGTACGTGCCTCAGGTAGGCATCATCAACCCCAGCGAGATGTCGCCGACCAACTCCATCGAAGCCGCCGTGTGGGTCGCCCTTGGCGGGCGTGGCACGTTGATTGGCCCGCTGCTCGGCGCTGGCCTGGTCAACGGCATGAAGAGCTGGTTCACCGTGGCCTTCCCGGAGTTCTGGCTGTTCTTCCTCGGTGCGCTGTTCATTCTCGTCACCCTGTACCTGCCCAAGGGCGTGGTCGGTCTGTTGAAGAAAAGGAGCCAACCATGAGAGGCGTGCCCCCTGTGCATCCAGAATTCATGCTTGAGCCGGTGTTCGACAACCTCGGCGCCGGCCGCGACGCCATCGGCCTGGGCAGCCGCCGTACAGCGGGCCTGGACACCCGCCATGGCACCGTGCTGAGCCTGGAAGACATCAGCGTCAGCTTCGATGGTTTCAAGGCCCTCAACGCGCTCAACCTGTACATCGGCGTCGGTGAACTGCGCTGCATCATTGGCCCCAACGGCGCTGGCAAGACCACGATGATGGACGTGATCACCGGCAAGACCCGCCCCGACACCGGCAGCGCCTTCTTTGGCGACACCCTCGACCTGACCCGCATGAGCGAATACCAGATCGCCCAGGCCGGCATCGGCCGCAAGTTCCAGAAGCCGACGGTGTTCGAAGCGCTGACCGTGTTCGAGAACCTGGAGCTAGCCCTGAAGACTGACAAGTCGGTGTGGGCCAGCCTGGCCGCGCGGTTGAGTGGTGAGCAACAGCAGCGCATCGACGAGGTGCTCGCCACCTTGCGCCTGCAATCCCTGGCGCAGCGCCAGGCGGGGCTGCTGTCTCACGGCCAGAAGCAGTTCCTGGAGATCGGCATGTTGCTGGTGCAAGAACCACAACTGCTGCTGCTCGATGAACCGGTGGCCGGCATGACCGACGCCGAGACCGAATTCACCGCCGAACTGTTCAAGGGCCTGGCCGGCAAGCATTCGCTGATGGTGGTGGAGCACGACATGGGGTTTGTCGGGAGTATTGCCGACCATGTGACCGTGCTGCACCAAGGTAGCGTGCTGGCGGAGGGGTCGCTGGAGCAGGTGCAGGCGGATGAGCGCGTGGTCGAGGTGTACCTAGGCCGATGATTCAAACAGCCTGCCCCGCGAAGAGGCCGGTGCAGCCACAACAAAAAACTCAGGGACATGACATGCTCAAGATTGACACCCTGCACCAATACTACGGCGGCAGCCACATCCTGCGCGGCCTGTCCTTCGAGGCCAAGGTCGGCGAAGTCACCTGCCTGCTGGGCCGCAACGGCGTGGGCAAGACCACCCTGCTGCGCTGCCTGATGGGCTTGGTCGCCGCCCGCGAAGGCAGCGTCGAATGGGAAGGCAAGCCGATCACCACGCTCAAGCCCCAGCAACGGGTCCACGCCGGCATCGCCTACGTGCCGCAAGGCCGGGAAATCTTCCCGCGGCTGACCGTGGAAGAAAACCTGCTGATGGGCCTGTCGCGCTTTCCCGCCCGCGAGGCCCGCGAAGTGCCCGCCTTCATCTACGAGCTGTTCCCGGTACTGGAACAGATGAAACAACGCCGCGGCGGCGACTTGTCCGGGGGCCAGCAGCAACAACTGGCCATTGGCCGTGCCCTGGCCAGCCGCCCGCGCCTGCTGATTCTCGACGAGCCCACCGAAGGCATCCAGCCCTCGGTGATCAAGGAAATCGGCGCGGTCATCCGGCGCCTGGCCGAGCGTGGCGACATGGCCATCCTGCTGGTCGAGCAGTTCTACGACTTTGCCGAAGAACTGGCCGACCAGTACCTGGTGATGGCGCGTGGCGAGATCATCCAGCGTGGGCGTGGTGAAAACATGCAAGCCGAGGGTGTACGCGGGCTGGTAACCATTTAATCTGCGCCCATCGACCTTGTGAGACGCTGCAATGAGCCACGAAATCCGCGACGCCTTGCCCTCCGACGTGCCGGGCATCCTCGACATCTACAACGACGCCGTGCGCAACACCACGGCGATCTGGAACGAAACCCCGGTGGACCTGGCCAACCGCCAGGCCTGGTTCGAGGCCAGGGCACAACAGGGCTACCCGATCCTGGTGGCAGTGGATGAGACCGGCGTGCTGGGGTATGCATCGTTCGGCGACTGGCGGCCGTTCGAGGGTTTTCGCCATACCGTCGAGCACTCGGTGTATATCCGTGGCGACCAGCGCGGCAAGGGTTTGGGGCCGGTGTTGATGGCCGCATTGATCGAGCGTGCGCGGGGCTGTGGCAAGCACGTGATGGTGGCAGCGATCGAAAGTGGCAATGCGGCGTCGGTACGCCTGCATGAGCGGTTGGGCTTCGTGGTGACCGGGCAGATGCCGCAGGTGGGGGTGAAGTTTGGCCGCTGGCTGGACCTGACCTTCATGCAACTGGTGCTGAACCTGGGTGCCGATCCAACCTGAGAGTGATGTTGGCAGTACTGGCCTTTTCGCGGGTGAACCCGCTCCCACAGGGACCATGCAGGGCCTGAGGCCAGTACCGTACTGGTGGGAGCGGGTTCACCCGCGAAGAGGCCGGGCCTGCAACCTTCACATCTGGATAAACCTACCTAAGCGCTGCTTCAGCATGCTGTTCTCACTGCGCAACTGCTGCACTTCCTGCAGCAGCTCCAGCGCCAGCGCCACGCCTTCCCACTCCAGCTCCAACTCTTGGTGCAGCTTCGCCGCACGCTTGGCCAACAGCGGCGCCTGATCGTCGAACAACCAATCCTCAGGCGTTCGCCCAGAGGGTTCGACGATGCCGTGTTCGACAATTTCGATCACGTAGTCGGCCGTAATATCGGCCTCCTGGCAGAGGGTGCGCATGTCCAGTTGAACGATCAAGGTGCTGCTCATGATCACTTACTCCATTGTGCCCTCGGGTTGAACGCGGCCTTCTCGGAAAGCTTGGCCCACAGTTCACGGGTAGACTCGTCGGATGCCGTCGGCATAACCACTTTGAGCTGCGCGTAGAGGTTGCCGCGCTCGCCCTGCTTGTTGGCCAGGCCTTTGCCCGGTACCCGCAGGCGTTGGCCGCTCTGGCTGTCGGGGCGGATGGTCAGGTTGATCTTGCCGTCCAGGGTCGGCACCGCCACCTTGGTGCCCAGCGCAGCCTCCCACGGTGCCAATGGCACGGTGATGATCAAGTCATGACCTTCGACATCGAACAGCGGATGCGGTGCCATGCGGATGGTCAGGAACAGGTCGCCATTGGGCCCGCCGCCACTGCCCGGCGCACCCTGGCCCTTGAGGCGAATGCGCTCGCCGTCGGTCACCCCGGCAGGGATCTTGACGTTCAGGGTCTTGGTGGTGAACCCGGTGCGCTGCCCGGCGGCATTGGTTTGCGGCACCTGGAAGCTGATCTGCTTGGATTCCTTGCTCAGGGTCTCCTCAAGGAAAACCGCCAGTTCCAGCTCCACGTCCTGCCCTCGCCTGCCTGCACTGCGCTGTTGCCGGGCGCCACCAAAGGGGTTGCCCCCGCGCGCGCCAAAAATCGAGCTGAAGAAGTCGGAGAAGTCGCCGCCTTCAAAACCACCGCCCGCACCACCGCCCCGGTTTTCCCAGCCCGGCGGCGCCTGGAACGGCCGGCCATGCTGGCCGCCGTACTTGCGGATTTCGTCGAATTCGGCACGTTTCTGCGCGTCGCCCAGCACTTCGTAGGCCTCGTTGGCCTCTTTGAACTTGTCCTCGGCGTCGCGCTCCTTGCTGACATCGGGGTGATACTTGCGCGCCAGCTTGCGGTACGCGGCCTTGATCGCCTTGTCATCCGCCGTGGGCTCTACGCCGAGTATCTTGTAATAGTCTTTGAAGTCCATCTGTGGATCACCAATGTGAAATTGCGTGTTGCAACTGAAGATAGGGGTCAAGCATAGCCTTTCAAGGCCCACTTGGGATTGCTGCATGGCAGACGACTGGTCTTGATTCTCTTGCCAACTGGCATAAACTGCGCGGCCGTTTTGCCTCCGGAAGCCCTTTTCCCATGTCTGACGTATCCCCGGCCCGCGCCCTGGGCATCGACTTTGGCACCTCTAACTCCACGGTCGGCTGGCACCGCCCTGGTACTGAGTCGCTGATCGCCCTGGAAGACGGCAAGATCACCCTGCCTTCGGTGGTCTTCTTCAACATCGAGGAGCGTCGCCCGGTGTATGGTCGCCTGGCGTTGCACGAATACCTGGAAGGCTACGAAGGCCGCCTGATGCGCTCGCTCAAGAGCCTGCTCGGCTCCAAGCTGATCAAGCACGACACCAGCGTGCTGGGCAGCGCCCTGCCGTTCAAGGACCTGCTGGGCATGTTTATCGGCGAGCTGAAAAAGCGCGCTGAAACCGCCGCCGAGCGCAGCTTCGACCAGGTGGTGCTGGGCCGTCCGGTGTTTTTCGTCGATGAAGACCCGGCCGCCGACCAGGAAGCCGAGGACACCTTGGCCGACGTGGCACGCAAGATCGGCTTCAAGGACGTGTCGTTCCAGTACGAACCGATTGCCGCAGCCTTCGACTACGAGTCGAGCATCAGCCGTGAAGAGTTGGTACTGATCGTCGATATCGGCGGTGGTACCTCCGACTTTACCCTGATCCGCCTGTCGCCCGAGCGCCACCTGGTGGCAGAACGCCAAAGCGACATTCTCGCCACCGGCGGCGTGCACATTGGCGGTACCGACTTCGACAAGCAACTGAGCCTGCAGGGCGTGATGCCGCTGTTCGGCTATGGCAGCCGGATGAAGAGCGGTGCGCTGATGCCGACCAGCTATCACCTCAACCTGGCCACCTGGCACACGATCAACGCCCTGTATTCGCAGAAGTCGCAGCTGGCCTTGGGCAACATGCGCTACGACATCGAAGACACCCTGGGCATCGACCGCCTGTTCAAGCTGATCGAACAGCGCGCCGGCCACTGGCTGGCGATGGAAGTGGAAGCCAGCAAGATCGAGCTGACCGAGCACGACAGCCGCCATATCGACCTGCGCCGGGTAGAGCCGGAGCTGACAGCGGAACTGACCCGTGCCGTGTTCGAAGCAGCGATCGAAGGCCTGCTGGAGCGCGTGCGCGGCAGCGTCAGCGAGCTGCTGAACAAGGCGGGCGTCAGCGAAGGGCAGGTGGATACCGTGTTCTTCACCGGGGGTTCGAGCGGGATTCCGGCGCTGCGTAACAGCGTGGCGGCGATGCTGCCCAATGCCCGGCATGTGGAAGGCAACATCTTCGGCAGCATTGGTAGCGGGTTGGCGATTGAGGCGCGTAAGCGCTACGGCGCAGCCTGACAGTTCTTTGCTGCCTGAAAGGGCCTCTTCGCGGGCAAGCCCGCGAAGAGGCCAGTACGGGTTAAACCAGCTCCACCCGCCGCAGCTCACTCTTCAGGTAGGCATAGTAGATCGGCCCCGCCACCACCCCCGGCAAGCCGAAGGCCGCCTCGAACACCAGCATCGCCAACAACAGTTCCCACGACTTGGCACTGATCTGCCCGCCGACGATCCGCGCGTTGAGGAAGTACTCGACCTTGTGGATAACGATCAGATAACCCAACGCCGCCAGCGCCACCCAGATCGACAACGACAACCCGACGATAGTGATCAGGGTGTTGGACATCAGGTTGCCGATCACCGGCAGCAGCCCGAGCAGGAAGGTCAGCACGATCAGCGTCTTGGTCAGCGGCAGGTGCACACCGAACAGCGGCAGCACCACGGCCAGGAAGATGCCGGTGAAGGTGGTGTTGAGCAGCGAAATCTTGATCTGCGCGAAGACAATGTTACGAAACGCCTGCACCAGCAGGTTCAGGCGTTCGAACAGCGCTGCCGCCAACGGCTTGCGCCGCGAGATGTCAGGGATGCGCTGCAGGGCAACGATGGCGCCGAGGATCATGCCGATCAGCAAGGTGACGAACATGTGCGCCATGCCCTTGCCCACCAGTTGCAGCTCACCCAGGTGGCTTTTGAGCCAGTCACCGATGGCCACTTTGAACTCGGCGGCACTGGCCGGCAGGTAGCCTTCGATGAACGGCGGCAACTGCCCACGCGCCCGCTCGACCAGGGCCATGAACTTGTCCAGCGAAGCCCCGGGGTTTTCTGCCTCGTGCAGCAGGAAGCTGAACGCGCCGGCGATCAGCAGGGTCAGGGTGGTGACCACCAACGTGCCGAGCAGGGCCACGGCCAGCCAACGCGCACGTTGCCCGGCGATCAGCGGCTGCAGCCGTGGCGTCAGCATATTGACCAGTTCGAACACCAGCAAACCGGCAAGCAGGCTCGGCAGCAACTTCAGGGGCAACGCCAGCAGCAGGCCGGCAAACACGATGATCCAGCTGGCCAGGGTGACCTGGCGGGGGGTGAAAGTCATACAGCCTCAGGGGCAGACAACGGAAAAGACCCGCAGTCTGCCAGCCTTCGTCCTACAGGCATAGGCGCAGGTCATTTCTTCTTCAGGCAGTCGCTCATGAACGCTTTGCGCTCATCACCCTTGAGTGCCTTGGTGCTGGCGTCGGCGTTGCAGGTCTTCATCTTTTCCTGCTGGGTGGCAGGCACGCTCTTCTTCAGGCAGTTGCTCATGAACGCCTTGCGTTCGTCGCCCTTGAGCGCCTTGGCGGTGGCGTCGGCGTTACACGAGGTCATCTTTTCCTGTTGCGCGGTGGCGGCGAACCCTTGCGCGCTGAACAACACAGCCAACACCAGCAGTGGCATTTGCAACAGCTTCATGGAGTGGTCTCCCTGTTTCCGCGCCCGATGCGCGGTGGTGCCACTGAGTGTAGACAAGAATTTTTACAGCTCAGCCCGCGACTGGCGCCGGTATTGCTCCGGTGTGCAGTGGGCCTGGCGCTGGAACATGGCGATGAAGGCCGAGCCGCTGCTGTAGCCGAGGTCGAAGGCAATGGCCTGAATCGGCAAGCCCGCTTCCAGCGCCTCAATGGCGCGTAAAAAGCGCAGGCGCAGGCGCCATTCACCGAAACTGATGCCCAGTTCGCGAAGAAACTGGCGGGCCAGGGTACGTTCGCTGACATGCACCTGCGCGGCCCAGTCAGCCAGCGGGCGGTTGTCACCCGGGGCGTGGCTCAAAGCGTCGAGCACCTGGCCCAGGCCCTCGCTGCGGGCGAAGGGCAGGTAGCAGGTTTGGGTCGGGGCCAGCAGCAACTGGTCGAGCAGTACCTGCACCAGGCGCTGGTCGCGTTCATCTTGCGCCACCTTCAGGTCACGCCGGGCGAAGTCGCCAAGGATGGCCTTGAGGATGTCGCTGATGACCAGGCTGCACGGTTGTTGCGGCAGGTCGGCGCACAGGCTGCGCGCCAGGTAGACCGAGCGGTAGACGATGGCCTGGGGGTTGTAACAGCCATGCTCGGTGCCCGGCGGCACCCAGACGGCGTAGTGCGGCGGCGAGAGAAAGCGCTGGCCTTCGACGTCCAGGTGCATGACGCCGTGGGCCGCGTAGTTCAGTTGGCCCCAGGTGTGGCGGTGTGGCGCGCTGTGGGTGTCGGCGCCAAATTCGTCATGGCGGAAGTACACCGGCGCCGGAAGTTGGTCGAAACCGGGGATGTCGAGGTATTTGCGCGGCATGCTGTCTGCTTCAAAGGGTGGGTTGTCTGGATACAAGTATAGGCTTGCGGACAGACAGCGGATAATAGCGGGCTATCGGGGCCTGTTGTGCAGGCCTTCGCGGGCAAGCCCGCTCCTACAGGTGCAGCGCTGCCTGCAAACTGCGCGCTGCAAAGCAGGCCTAACCTTGCCAAACCGAGTAACCGCGACATGAACTACACCTTCCCCCTGCTCGCCATCCTCATCTGGGCTGGCAACACCGTCGTCACCAAGCTGTCGGCCGGTGCCATCCACCCTGCAGAGATCGGCTTCTATCGCTGGCTGCTGGCCGGCCTGCTGTTCACCCCCTTCCTGCTACCGGCCGTGTGGCGCAACCGCGCCGCCATCCGACCGCACCTGGGCAAGGTCTTCGTCCTCGGCGTGCTGGGCATGGCCCTGTACCAGAGCCTGGCGTACTTCGCCGCCAGCATCACCAGCGCCACCAACATGGGCATCATTCTCTCGCTGATGCCGTTGATGTCGCTGGCCCTGTCCATCGCCTGGCTCGGCCAGCGCCTGACCTTCGGCGCCTTGATCGGCGCCCTGGTGTCGTTTTTCGGCGTGCTCGAGGTGGTCTCCGCCGGCCACCCCGGGGCGCTGCTGGAACAGGGCCTGAACAGCGGCGACCTGCTGATGCTGGTGGCCACCCTGGCCTACGCGCTGTACAGCTTCCTGCTGAAGAAATGGCAATTGCGCCTGCCGCCCTTGCAGCTGCTGTACCTGCAGGTGCTGGTGGCTATCATCGTGCTGCTGCCGTTGTTCCTGCTGTCGGACAAGACCGGCCTGAACACCCACAACGTCGGCCTGGTGCTGTACGCCTGCGTGCTGGCTTCGATGATCGCGCCGCTGGTATGGATGCAGGCCGTGCACCGCCTGGGGCCAAGCCGTACCACGCTGTTCTTCAACCTGCTGCCGCTGGTCACCGCGCTGATCGCCGCCGTGGTGCTGGATGAACAACTGGCCTGCTATCACCTGATCGGCGGCCTGCTGACCCTGGCCGGGGTGATCCTTGCCGAACGCTGGACCACACCGGTGCGCCGCCGCGTCATAGCCCCGCAGCTTTGAGCCGGGCGGCGTGTTCGGTGAACAGCCGCACCGGTTCGGCGCCCTTGCCGACTGCCCCCAGCGACTGGTTGACGATGTCCAGGTGATCGAGCGGGTAGTCATCGCCGATCACCTGCCCCAGGTGCGAGCTGAAACGCCCGACCATGCCGTCGCAGTGGCCCTTTTCCTTGACGAAGCTGCGGGCGAACAAGCGGCAGAAGCGGTTGCTGCCGTCAAAGCGGTTGCGCCCTTGGTCAGTCAGGCCAGGCTGCAAGGTGCCTGACCAGGAGTAGTAGCGCACGCCGTTGACCTGCGCGGGCCCTTCACCGCCCCAGGTATCGGGCAGGCCCTGTGGATAAGCCTGGTTGAACAGCGCCACCCCGGCGCTGGTCAGCGACTGGTGCGAGGCGTGTACATCGATGGGCAGCGGGTCGCGCCGCCAGCCGGTTTCCAGCCACACCAGCAGCACTGCCACGCCATGCAGCACCGCCTTGAGGATGCGCCCTTGGGGTGAATCGCCAGGCGCAGTGCGTTCCAGGTGGTCAGCCAGTTCGGAGCCATGGTTGGGCCCCGCCACCGACGTCACCGAAGCCACCCGGTCGGGCCGTTTGGCGGCCGCATAGCGCGCATCCAAGGCGCCTTGGCTGTGGCCGATAAGGTTGACCTTGGCCGCGCCGCTGCGCTGGCAGATGCCTTCGATGATCGCCAGCAACTGCTCGCCGCGCACTTCGCTGGAATGCAACGGCGACACCTGCACGGCATGCACCTGCGCGCCGCCCTTGCGCAAGGCCGGCACGATCCCGAACCAGTAGGGATAAAGCAGTACCCGCACGAAGCCGAGCATGCCCGGCACCAGCACCACAGGGTATCGCGTAGCCAGTTCCTGCCCCATTGCCCTGCCCCTCTCCGTGGACGACGGCCCACACTACAGCGGCTTCGATGACCATCGCAATCGAACTCCTGGCGCGCCGTGCGGTTCCAAACCAGAACAGACCCTTGAGCAAGGAGCGGGACCATGTACAAGCAGACCCTGGCAATCCTTCTGGCCAGTGCAACCCTGGCCGCCTGCGGCAGCCGCCCGGAAAACCCGGTGGATTACGTCACCTACCGTGACGAACCGTTGGTCAAGCAGGTCGAGCACGGCATGACCATGCAGAAGGTCATTGCCATCGGCGGCAGCCCGTCGAACGTGATCGACCTGCCGCACGGGGGCACCTGCAACGACTACATCCTCAACCGCGACGGCAAGCAGCAGCCCTACTACGTGCGTTTCGACGCCACCGGGCATGTCGACGCCAAGGGCTTCAAGACGTGCAAACAACGACAAGAGGACAGCGACGCCGTCCACGGCGCGTGAGCCTTCGTTACCACTTGACCCCCCGTCCTGATTCGTTTGGAGATAACCATGAGCAACGTTGAACTGACCGATGTGAAAACCCTGCGCGAACGTGCCCGCCAGCACGTGGAGCAAGGCGCGGTGACCGAGGGTTACCACGCCGACCGTACCGAGATCCTGCGCCTGCTCAACGAGTCGCTGGCCACCGAATTGGTCTGCGTGCTGCGTTACAAGCGTCACTACTTCATGGCCAGCGGTATCAAGGCCAGCGTGGCAGCCGAAGAGTTTCTGGAGCATGCCAACCAGGAAGCCGAGCATGCCGACAAGTTGGCCGAGCGGATTGTCCAGCTAGGTGGCGAGCCGGACTTCAACCCGGACAACCTGACCAAGAACTCCCATGCCCAATACGTGGCAGGTAGCAACTTGAAAGAAATGGTGCTTGAAGACCTGGTGGCCGAGCGCATTGCGATCGACAGCTACCGCGAGATCATTCAGTACATTGGTGATAGCGACCCGACCACGCGCCGTATTTTTGAAGACATCCTGGCGCAGGAAGAAGAGCACGCGGACGATATGTCCGATTTGCTGCAAGGGCTGTAATCGCACGGGGCTGCGTTGCAGCCCATTCGCGGCACAAGGCCGCTCCTACAGGGGAATGCGATCTCCTGTAGGAGCGGCCTTGTGCCGCGAATGGGCCGCAAAGCGGCCCCCTTCACTCATTTCTTGCCTTTCACCTCAGTCGGCGCCTTGCCCGCCCTCATCTGCTGCAACAACGGCGTGCACTGATTAGGCTCATCCCCACTGCTCGGCGCGATCAATGCCAGCAACCCCGCCGCCGGCCCCGCAACCACCCCTAACGCCACCATCCCCGCGCCACGCAACGCCAATGGCACTGCCTGCACCCCGGCACTGGGCTTGGCAAAGGGCC
Organism: Pseudomonas sp. LAIL14HWK12:I7; assembly: GCF_000483465.1. Classification (NCBI taxonomy): domain Bacteria; kingdom Pseudomonadati; phylum Pseudomonadota; class Gammaproteobacteria; order Pseudomonadales; family Pseudomonadaceae; genus Pseudomonas; species Pseudomonas sp. LAIL14HWK12:I7. The sequence continues at coordinate 760,843 of NZ_AXYZ01000001.1, read as the reverse complement.
CGCGCACGTACAAAGGCGAACGCAGCGAGAACAGCCGCAGCCCTTTCGACTCTGGGGTGATTTTCAGGTCAAGCTGCTCGCTGGCAAAGTTCGCCGTGCCGTTGATGTAGATGATCGCGTTCTCGGTATCGAAGATGAACAGGCGTGTCGTCGCCAGCCCATCCTTGATGCCGACATCGGCCGCCGCGCAGTTGATCTGCACGTCCTCGTCACCGAACAACTTGCCAATCACGTAGTTGCCCACGTTCAGCCCGGCGATTTCCATCAGGCTGCGGCTGACCGCACCATCGTTGATCAACATACGCAAGTCGCCATTGGCCGTGCCCAGCAGTGCCGCCACCGAGTTGCCGCGGCCGGTGATGTCGGCATCGCCGTTCAGCTCGCCAAAACTGGTCTGCATCGGTGCGAAGGTGGGGAACAGTTGCTTGAGCTTGAAGCCCCGCGCAGTCAGCTGTGCACGGCCTTGCAAGGGTACGCTGCGGCCATCCAGGCGGATCCTGGAAGCCAGGTTGCCGCCGGCCACGCCAAAGCGCAGCGGTGCCATGCGCAGCAGGCCGTCTTCGAGAATCACGTGGGCAGACAGGTCGTTGAACGGCAATTGCTCACTGTGGACGATGCGCTTGCCGGCAAATTCGACATCGGCGTCCATGGCGCGCCAACGGTCGGTGCGAAATTCCTCCACCGGCAGCACTTTGCCCGTCGGCTGCTTGCTGGCCCCGCCGCGGGCCTTCTGCTCGGCGTTGGAGTCGGCACCGATCAGCGGCGCCAGGTCCTTGAACAACAGCTGGTTGGAAACCAGCTTGCCAGAGAGTTTGGGCCGTGGCTGGCTGGCCACGAAGGCCAAGTCGCCGTGGATGTCGCTGTCGCCGATCTTGCCATTGAACCCTTGGTAATTGAACGTGGCGCCTTGCTCGGCATGCAGGTTGGCGCTGAGGTGGCCGTCGGTGGCATAAGCCGGAGTGTCCGGCAGGGTCACGCCGGTCAACGGGTAAAGGTTGCCCAGGCTATTGCCGGACAGGCGCAGGCGCAGGTCGAGCGCGCCGAGGTTGCGCGGGTCGGTCAGGGTACCGGCGAGCACCACGTGGGTATCCGCAATGCGCACATCGGCCTGCAACGGGAACGGTTGGCTGGCGTCCTGCAGCGCCAGCAGGCCACCGATCTTGCCGGTGCCGGACACTGGCTGGCCCTTGTAGCGGCCTTGGGCCTTGAAGCCGAACGCGTAGTCCTGGGCGCCGCCGGTTTTTTCGGCACGCGCCTTGCCGACGATGTCGCTGAACGGGATCGGCTTGCCCAGCGGGTCGACCTGCACCTTCATGCTGGTCTTCAGGGTCTGGTCATCGAGGCTGACGTTGCCTTGGTCAAAACCGATCGCCCCGATGTCCAACTGCCATTTCGAGGGTTCCGCGTTTTCGTCTTTGGGGCCTAAGTCAAAGGTCCAGTTAGCGCGTCCGTCGGCCAGGCGAGTGAGGCTGGCCGTCGGTTTGGTCAGGTTGATGCGGGGGATGACAATCTGCTGGAACACCAGCGGCAGCGGCGCCAGGCGGAACTCCACCCGCTCGAGGCCAACCATTTTCGGCTCCTTGAGCCAATCGGGGTTGCCCAAGGTCAGGTCCTCGGCAATGAAGTGCGGCCAGGGCACCCAGGCGCGCCAACCACCTTCGTCAGGTTCGGTGCGCCACTGCACGGCAAGGTTGCCATTGATCGCGAACGGCCGGTGCAGGGCTTCGGATACCTTCTCGTTGAGCAACGGCTTGACGCGGTTCCAGTCGAAGGTGGCGATTACCACCACTAGTATCGCCACGAGGGTCAACAGGGTGGCAAGGGTCCAGACGAGCATTCTGGCGGGTCGCGTCATTGCGTGATTCTCCTGACGGCATGGCACAAAGCGGGCGCCGATGGCACTCATTAACTCGGACTGATGAAAACCCGCTGGGTTTTATCCGTGGCGCCATGATAGCGAAGTTTTTCCTGGCTTCTTGTTCAGCATTTGCGCTGGGCAAGGGCGTTACCCTAGCCCTAAAGCGTGAAGTCAAAAAGCCACCACCCACCTCAAGACACTTGCACTAGAGCCTTCACCAGCCTCTATCAATGCTGTCGATTGTTACCATTATCCTTATGAACTTTTCTCTGGCGATCCCGGGCGTAGCATTGGCTCCGTACCCACTTTCCAGCCCCCCAGAGGAGCACCGAAATCATGAAACGCCACCTGCTGACCCTGACCCTGTCCCTGCTTGCTGCCAACGCTTTTGCCCTGCCGGCCGCTGAACAGCACCTGACCGCCGAATCACGTTCCAGCGCCGCAGAAATCGCCCAGCCGCTGAAAACCGTTGCCGAAGGCGGTTCGGATCGCTTGATCGAACGCACTGGCCGCGTAGCCGAAGGTGGCTCCGATCGCCTGATCGAACGCACTGGCCGCGTAGCCGAAGGTGGTTCCGACCGCCTGATCGAACGCACTGGCCGGGTTGCCGAAGGTGGTTCCGATCGCCTGATCGAGCGTGCTGGCCAAGTCGCCGAAGGCGGTGCCGACCGCTTGATCGAACGCAGTGGCCGCGTAGCTGAAGGTGGCTCGGATCGCCTGGTTGAACTCAGCCGTGTGAGCTGATCGCCATGGCCGAAAAGAACAACCTGCAGCACATTGCCTGCTCACCTCCAAGCCCGGTCCATTGACCGGGCTTCGTTTTTTTAACTAGAGTGCCCAGCCTCGACCGACACAGAATCCTGCCCCCATGCTGCCGCGCGCCGAACAGAAGCTACAGACCCGCCAGGCCCTGCTCGATGCCGCCTGCCAGCTCATGGAGAGTGGCCGTGGTTTCGGCAGCATCAGCCTGCGCGAAGTGGCGAAAACGGCGGGTATCGTACCGACCGGTTTCTACCGGCACTTCCCCGACATGGACGCACTGGGCCTGGCCTTGGTGGCCGAGGTCGATACCACCTTCCGCCAGACCATCCGCCTGGTGCGCCAGAACGAATTCGAGTTTGGTGGCATTACCGACGCCTCGGTACGCATCTTCCTCGACGTGGTCGCCGCCCACCGCGCCCAGTTCCTGTTCCTGGCCCGTGAGCAATACGGGGGCTCGCAGGCGGTCCGCCAGGCGATTGCCCGCCTGCGCCAGGACATCAGCGACGACCTGGCCACCGACCTGGCGCGCATGAAGCGCTGGCAGCACCTGGACGCTGCGGCACTGGCGGTGATGGCCGACCTGGTGGTGAAGACCGTGTTTGCTACCCTGCCGGAGCTGATCGACAGCCCCGACGCGGGTTATCCACAGGCCCTGACCGCGCAGGAAAAGATCACCCAGCAGCTGCGCTTCATCTTCGTCGGCGCACGCCATTGGCAGGGCTTGGGTAACCCGAGCTGATCTGTTGGCTACACGGGCTTCTTCGCGGGCACCTGTGGGAGCGGGCTTGCCCGCGAAGAGGCCCGTGTAAACAACCCAAAACCCCAGTTCTGCTACCATGGCGCACTGCCCGATTGTGACGAGCGCTTTCATGTCCGACCCCCGCCCCACTCCGCCCGAACTGGCCCGCTTCAACCAGCACTTCGCCGAGCGTATCGTGCCGCTGTGGCAAGGCCCGGGCTGGAACGACGAAATGGCCCTGCCCTTCGAAGCCCTGGACGCCCAGCACCGGCCATTGCCCGTGCAACGCTACCGGGCGATGGCCTGGGCTCGCCAACTGTACCTGTTCAGCAGCCGCATCGAGCAACCCGGCGCGGCAGCGCGAGCGGCGGCGTTGTTCCGTTCGTTGCAGCGGCATTTTCACGATGCCGAGCACGGTGGCTGGTTCTACAGCATCGATGCCGAAGGCAAGCCGCTGGACCGCCGCAAAGACCTCTACACCCATGCGTTCATCGTGTTTGCCTGCGCCCATTACTGGGGCAAGGTTCGCGAGAGCCTGGTGGAGTCTGCACTGAACGCTGCCCTGGAAATCATCAGCGAGCAGTTCGCCCGCGACGACGGCCTGTACGAGGCCAGCCTGGGTGAAGACTGGTCCGACCTGGGCAGCGGCCCGCTGCAGAATCCGCAGATGCACCTGGCCGAAGCGTTCCTGCAGGTGCTTGCCGTGCGTGAGGATGAAGGCGTGCAGCAGGCCCTGCTGCACCTGTGCGAGGCCCTGCAGGCGCAGTTCATCGAACCGCAGCATGGCCTGATGCTGGAAAAGCCAAACGGCGCTGTGGATAACTGGTTCGAACCGGGTCATCAGTTCGAGTGGTTTTACCTGCTCGATACCTCGCCCCTGCTACGTGGCACGCCACTGCATGGCTCCATTGCCCGCGCCTTCGAATACGCCGAGCAGTACGGGGTTAAAGATTCCGCGGTGCTGTCGATGCTCGCGGTGGACGGCAAGGTGCTCGACGCCACCCAACGGATCTGGGCCCAGGCGGAGTACCTGCGGGCGCTGGCGTTGCGGTCGGGGAATGAGGCGAAACTGGCTGCGCAGTTGCAGGCGATGGAGCAGCGATTCCTGCATGAAGGCGGCTGGTATGAGTGCCGGGATGGCGAGGGTGCGGTTAGCCGACATGACATGCCTTCGACTACGCCTTATCACTTGGCGACTTGCCTGGAAGGGCTTCAGCGCTTGCAATGACCTGACATTTTTACCAGTTTCCGTTCTCGTGACGCGTTGATAGCGTAAGGACTCCATTGATAGGAGTTCGGCCATGAGCAATGAAACGCTGAAGGCTCACTTTGAAAAGCAAATTGCTGCTACCGAAAAGGATGTCACGACCTCGAAGCTTGAGAAGAACAAGCTGCTCCACGAGCAAAAGCTGCGCCTGCTTTCAAGCCTGCTGAGGTATGCCGAGGGGCACCCAACCAGAGAAGATGCCATGCTCGCTGATGTCGTCAACGATATGCTGCAAGCCTTGCACCTTCTCGATTCAGACAAAACCTTCCGCGACCACTGAAAGCCGTGAAGCAGCATGGGCAGGCTTTTTACCCGCCCATGCTGCTGATCAGCCCTTGACCGACCGATCGATCGAGAACCCTGCCCAGTCCTGGCTCACCGGCATCAGCTCCAGGCTGTTGATGTTGATGTGCGCCGGCTGGTTGAGAATCCAGAAGATGGTCTCGGCAATATCCTGCGGCTGGATCGGCTCGGCACCTGCGTAGGTGGCGTCGTACTTGGCCTGGTCGCCACCGAAACGCACCAGCGAGAACTCGCTCTCGCACAGCCCCGGCTCGATGTTACTGACGCGCACGCCCGTGCCGCGCAGGTCGCAACGCAGGCTCAGCGAGAACTGCCCAACAAACGCCTTGGTGCCGCCATACACGTTGCTGCCCGGGTACGGGTAATTGCCCGCCACCGACCCGACGTTGAGGATCGACGCACCACGCCCGTGGGCGATCAACCGGGGCAGCAGCAGGCGCGTGGTGTACATCAGGCCCTTGATGTTGGTGTCGACCATGGTTTCCCAGTCGTCCAGGCTGCAGTTCTGCGCCGCATCCACGCCCAGGGCCAGGCCAGCGTTGTTGACCAGGCCACGCAGTTTATCGAACCCAGGCGGCAGGTTACCGATGGCCGCCTCCATGGCGTTGCGGTCGCGCACATCGAGCACCAGCCCGTGCACCTCGGTCTGGGCTGACAGTTCTGCGCACAGCGCATCCAGGCGCTCCTTGCGGCGACCGGTGAGGATCAGCTTCCAGCCGGCCTGTGCAAAACGTCGGGCGGTGGCCTCGCCGAAACCGGAAGTCGCGCCAGTGATGAATACGGTGGACGTCATGCTGTGTTCCTCGCTGTGGATTATTTTCGGCAGGGTTTGCAGCATGCCTTCGTACCACGCAGGCAGCAAGCCATTGAAGCCATTGGTCAAAAAATGATCATACCTGCCAAAGCCGCGTAGCAGAGGGCTTCGCGCCAGCTATGCGCACGTTATCCACAAGGCTTTCCCCACGGATTGGGGGCAACTTATCGAGTTCGCGGAACCCTTTCAGCGATCCACGGCCGGTGGATATCTCTGAGGTGATGGCGCAAGGCTTTCAACCATGCCGCTTGCAGCGGTCTGTCCAAGGTTTTTGCACAGACTTACCCACAGGTTTTACCAGGCCTCGAACGCAGCAGCCTGTGAGTAAAAAACCGTGAAAAATCATCCACAAGGGCAAAGCGATCAAAAAACGATCAACACCCTACAAGGCTTGATAACAAAGGGCTGTAGCGAGGTGCACCCATGTTTTCCACAGGCGGTTCCACATTATCCGTGGGTAAAACAAGGCTGTGGAAACAATGGCTTGAGAAGGGTTTTTGGAGAGGCTGAAGAAGGGTGTGCGACAAGTTGTCCACATTCGGCTTGAAGCACTGGGGCCGCTAAGCGGCCCCAGTGTTACCACTCAGTGCCCGCCCAAATAGGCGCTGCGCACTTCTTCGTTCACCAACAACTCCTGGCCGGTGCCCGTCATGCGGATCTGCCCGTTGACCATCACATACGCCCGGTCCGACAACTTCAGCGCATGGTTGGCGTTCTGCTCAACGAGGAAGATGGTCATCCCCGTCTTGGCCAACTCACGCAAGGTGGCGAAGATCTGCTTGACCACGATCGGCGCCAGCCCCAGCGAGGGCTCATCGAGCAGCAACAGCTTCGGCCGGCTCATCAACGCGCGGGCGATGGCGAGCATCTGCTGCTCGCCCCCCGACATGGTCATGGCCCGCTGGGTGCGCCGCTCCTTCAACCGCGGGAACAGCTCGTACATCCGCTCCATGTCCTCCTTGGCGTATTTGTCGCCAATCGGGATGGTGCCCATCATCAGGTTTTCCTCGACGGTCATGTCGGGGAACACCCGCCGCCCCTCAGGTGACTGCGCAATACCGTTGGAAGCGATGTAATGCGACGACTTGCGGGTGATGTCTGTGCCCCGGTAAACGATGTGCCCCGAAGACGCGCGCGGCTGGCCGAAAATCGACATCAGCAAGGTCGATTTGCCGGCACCGTTGGCACCGATCAGGCTCACCGTCTCGCCTTCGTTGATGTGCATCGACACCTTCTTCAGGGCCTGGATCGGCCCGTAGAACACATCCAGCTCCTTCAGCTCGAGAATGGGTGCACTCATACCAGTTCCTCTTCGTCTGCACCCAGGTAGGCGGCAATCACCGTCGGGTTGTTGCGGATTTCCTGTGGCGCGCCTTCGGCGATCACGTTGCCATGGTCAAGCACGACGATATGGTCGGAAATGCTCATGACCATGCCCATGTCGTGCTCGATCAGCACCACGGTGATGTCGTGCTCGTCACGCAGCACGCGGATCATGCCACTGAGCGCCTCGGTTTCCTGCGGGTTGAGGCCGGCAGCCGGTTCGTCCAGGCAGATGATCTTCGGCCGCGTGCACATGGCCCGGGCGATTTCCAGGCGACGCTGCTGGCCATAAGACAACTCACCGGCCAAGCGGTTGGCGCAATCGACCAGGTCGACCACCTCCAGCCAATAGAACGCATGGTCGAGGGCATCGCTCTCGGCCTTGCGGTAGGCCTTGGTGTTGAGCACCCCGGCCAGCAGGTTGCGGTTGACCCACATGTGCTGGGCCACCAACAGGTTCTCCACCACCGACATTTCCTTGAACAGGCGAATGTTCTGGAAGGTCCGGGCGAGGCCGGCGCGGTTCACCAGGTGGGTGCCGCCGAACATCTTGTAGTACAGGCGGTTGGCAAAGCGAGCGGGCGAAACGAAGTCCGTCGCCTGGAAGCGCTCGCCGAGCAACTGGATGACGTTGGTCTGGCTGCCGCGCACGTTCAGTTCGATACGCCCGCCGCTGGCTTTGTAGAAGCCGGTCAGGCAGTTGAACACCGTGGTCTTGCCCGCACCGTTGGGGCCGATCAGCGCGAAGATCTGGTTGCGCCGGACCTTGAGGCTCACGTCACTCAGCGCCTTGATGCCGCCAAACTGCATCATCAGGTTGTCGACCGACAGAATGATATCGTCGTTCATGGCGCCACTCCTTTACGCGGGACCACACCGGTACGACTGATGCGGATCAGCCCACGCGGTCGCCAGATCATCATCAACACCATCAATACGCCAAACAGCAGCACGCGGTACTCGGAGAAGCTGCGCAGCAGCTCTGGCGCCACGGTCAGCACGAACGCTGCGATCACCACACCGACGGTCGAGCCCATGCCACCCAACACGACGATGGCGAGGATCAAGGCCGACTCGAAGAAAGTGAACGACGACGGGTTGACGAAGCCCTGGTACGTGGCGAAGAACACGCCCGCCAGGCCCGCGGTGGAAGCCCCCAGGGTGAACGCCGAAAGCTTGACCAGCACGTGGTTCAGGCCCATCGAGCGGCAGGCGATCTCGTCTTCACGCAGGGCTTCCCAGGCGCGGCCGACCGGCATGCGGGTCAACCGGTGCTTGATGTACAGCACTGCCAGCACCACCAGGAACAGCACGGCGTAGATGAACACGAACTTCAGGTTGGCGTTGTAATCGATGCCAAGAAACTCATGGATCGGCACCCCACCGTCCTTGGCCCGGCGGCCGAATTCCAGGCCAAAGAAGGTCGGCGACGGTGCCGGCATGCCGTTCGGGCCACCGGTGAACGACAGCCAGTTGTTCAGCACCAGGCGGATGATCTCGCCAAAGCCCAGGGTCACGATCGCCAGGTAGTCACCGTGCATGCGTAACACCGGGAAGCCGAGTATGCACCCCGCCAGCGCCGCCGCGATCGCCGCCAGCGGCAGCACGCTCCAGAAGCCCAGGCCCAGGTACTGGTAGCCTAACGCCAGGCCGTAGGCGCCGATGGCGTAGAACGCCACGTAACCCAGGTCGAGCAGGCCCGCCAGGCCGACCACGATGTTCAGGCCAAGGCCCAGCAACACGTAGATCAGGCCGAGGATGACCACGGTCAGCAGGTACTTGTTGGCAAAGATTGGGAAGACGATGGCAATCACCACCAGCGCCGGGATGATGTAGCGCAGCCGCGACTTGTAGTCCGGCGCGTTCACATGCACGCCCGAGCCACCGTTGTCGAAGCCTTGGAGCATGCGCCGCCCGGCGCCTGTCTGCAGGTACAGGCTGAGCAGGAAGCGCCCGACCATCACCCCGCCAACCAGCCACGCCACGCGGCGGGGTTCGGCGTTGAAGCTGTAGCCGTCGAGCACCACGCCGACGACCGGGCCAAAGACAATGAGCGCCAGCAGGCCGGCGACGAAGGTCTCCAGCAGGCTGCGTTTGAGGTCGAAACCATGGGTTTCGGAAACAGGGGCAGTTTTGGCAGTGGACATGTTCACACCTTAGCCACGAGCGGGCGACCCAGCAGGCCTTGGGGACGGAAGATGAGGATCATCACCAGCAGCGAGAAGCTGAATACGTCCTTGTAGTCGGAGTTGATCAGGCCAGAGAACAGCGACTCGGAGATGCCGAGAATGATGCCGCCGAGCATGGCCCCCGGTAGCGAACCGATGCCGCCCAATACCGCCGCCGTGAACGCCTTGATGCCAATGATGAAGCCGGCATAGAAGTCGAAGGTGCCGTAGTTCATGGTGATCAGCACACCCGCCAGTGCGGCCATGACTGCACCGATGACGAATACGTAGGAAATCACCCGATCGGTGTTGATGCCCAGGATCGAAGCCATCTTGCGATCTTGCTGCGTGGCGCGGCACATGCGGCCGAGCTTGGTGTACTTGATCACATAGGTCAGCAGGCCCATGCCGACGAATGCGGCAATCAGGATGAAGATCTTGGTGTAGGTCAATTGCACGAAGCCGGTGCCGACTTCTACCCGCAAGGCGCCTTCAAGCAGGGTTGGCACGCCCTGCTGGCGGGCGCCCTGGCTGATCTGTGCATAGTTTTGCAGGATCAGCGAGATGCCGATGGCACTGATCAGCGGTGCCAGACGGGTGGAGTTGCGCAGGGGTTTGTAGGCGATGCGTTCGATGGTGAAGCCATAGACGCCCGTGACGACGACGGTGAACAACAGCGTGCCCAGCATCAGAAGCGGGAACGATTCGACGCCGAAATAGGCCAGCAATGCCAGGCTGATCGCCGCGAGGTACGCGGAAATCATATACACCTCGCCGTGCGCGAAGTTGATCATGCCGATGATGCCATAGACCATTGTGTAGCCGATGGCGATCAGGCCATAGACCGACCCGAGGGTCAGGCCATTGACCAGTTGCTGCAGAAAAATACCATCCATAACGCAATCTCACCTGATTGAGATTGCACGAGCGCCTACCACGGCGGGCCCTGAATGCAGCGGCCCTCGCAGCGCAGAACTGTGCAGATCTACGGATAAAGACAGGTACCGCGGGGCTGCAGCCCGGGGCAGTAAGCACCCGGGCCGGTAGCCGTTATTATTTTTGTTTTTCCAGCTGGTGGTATTTACCGTCTTTGTCCCACTGGTAGACCACGTAGTCGGAGACGGTCAGGTCGCCCTTGCTGTCCCACTTCTTCTCGCCCATGACGGTCTTGACCGGGTTGGCCTTGAGCCATTTGGCGGCGTCTTCGCCTTTGTTCGACTTGGCACCGTTGAACGCGGCGGCAAGCGCCTGCAACGAGGCATAGGCGTACAGGGTGTAGCCTTCAGGCTCGGTACCGTTCTTGCGGAACTCTTCCACCACGGCCTTGCTGTCCGGCAGCAGGCGCGGGTCGGCGCCGAAGGTCATGTACACGCCATCGACGTACTGTGCACCACCCGCCGTGGACACCAGTTCGTCGGTGACGATGCCATCATCGGACATGAACTTGACGTCCTTCAGGCCTTGCTCACGCAGTTGGCGTACCAGTGGGCCGGCCTCTGGGTGCAGGCCACCGAAATAGACCACGTCGGCGCCGGTGGAGCGGATCTTGGTGACCACGGCGCTGAAGTCTTTCTCGCCGCGGGTCAGGCCTTCGTACAGCACAGGCTTCACGCCACGCTTCTCGAGCTGCGCCTTGGTGGCATCGGCCAGGCCTTGGCCGTAGGTGTCCTTGTCGTGCAGCACGGCCACCTTCTTGCCTTTGAGCACATCGACGATGTAGTCACCGGCAACGATGCCCTGCTGGTCGTCACGGCCACACATGCGGAACATGGCGGAAAGGCCGCGCTCGGTCACCTGCGGGTTGGTCGAGCCTGGGGTGATGGCGATCACACCGGCTTCGTCGTACACCTCGGAAGCAGGGATGGTGTTGGAGGAGCAGAAGTGGCCGACCACGCCTGCCACTTTGTCCTGGTCGACCAGGCGGTTGGCCACGGCCACGGCTTGCTTCGGTTCGCAGGCATCATCGCCCTTCACCAGGACGATCTTCTCGCCGTTGACCCCACCTTCGGCGTTGATCTTGTCGGCTGCCGCCTGGGCACCTTTCATGTACTGCTCGCCAAACGCTGCGTTGGCACCGGTCATCGGGCCTGCGACGCCGATCTTGATGTCGGCCTGAACATACGAAGAAATACCCAGTGCCGTAGCGACGGCCAGAGCCAGGAAACCTTTCTTGTAAAACGTCTGCGACATGAGGTGGTGCTCCTAGAGTTTTTTTGGTTGGCACTACAACTTCTCAACCCTGTGCTCAGAGCAAGGGCCGTGCCATTGGTTTTGTATTCCGGGAAATCACACAGCCAGGGTGGCTGGCAGGCGACCGACGGCCTTTTCTTTATTGAGCGTGCAACCGTCTGCCGCGCGGCAGGCGCCACCACACGTACAGACAAGGAGCAACCGTGGAGTGCCATCATTGCAACCCTGGCAAGTGTTTACGTGCAACCGCCCTGTAACAGCCGACGTCACCGAAGTGCACACCGCTGGTGCGCGACTGCTACAGGCAGCACTGTTTCAAGGCTAGCGGGTGCACGGAAAAACACCTCTGTTTTGGCCGTTATGCCGGCCAGATGGGAGCGGGCTTGCCCGCGAATGGGCCGCAGCAGAAACATGAAAATGCAAAAGGCTGGCACAATGGCCGCCATTCGCCGCTTCCGGAGCCACCCTTGATGAGCGAGAGCGCATTCGCCGAGCGCATCGTGCACAACCTGCTCGACACCGACTTCTACAAACTCACCATGATGCAGGGTGTGCTGCACAACTACCCGGACGCCGACGTGGAATGGGAGTTTCGCTGCCGCAACGGCGAAGACCTGCGCCCTTACCTCGGCGAGATCCGCAACCAGCTCGAACTGCTCAGCGACCTGACCCTGGATGAAGGCCAACTGGGCTTTCTGGAACGTATCAGCTTTCTCAAGCCAGACTTCCTGCGGTTTCTGCGCCTGTTCCGCTTCAACCTGCGTTACGTGCGCCTCGGCATCGAAAACGATCAACTGTTCCTACGCCTGCGTGGCCCCTGGCTGCACGTGATCCTGTTTGAAGTGCCCTTATTGGCCATCATCAGCGAAGTGCGCAACCGCCACCTGCACCCGCACATGCGCCTGGCCGAAGCCCGCGACCAGCTGTACCGCAAGTTCGACTGGCTGCGCGCGCATGCCAGTGACGACGAGCTGGCCGACCTGCAAGTGGCCGATTTCGGCACCCGCCGGCGGTTTTCCAGCCGTGTTCAGGAAGAGGTGGTACGGGTGCTGCGTGATGACTTCCCGGCCCGTTTCGTGGGCACCAGCAACGTCGACCTGGCATGGAAACTGGATATCAAGCCGCTGGGCACCATGGCCCACGAATGGATCATGGCGCACCAACAGCTCGGCCCGCGCTTGATCGACAGCCAGAGCGCCGCGCTGGACTGCTGGGTACGCGAGTACCGCGGCCTGCTGGGCATCGCCCTGACCGACTGCATCACCATGGACGCCTTCCTCGGCGATTTCGATTTGTACTTCGCCAAGCTGTTCGACGGCCTGCGCCACGATTCGGGCGAGCCAGTGGCCTGGGCGGAAAAGGCCATTGTCCATTACCAGAAGCTGGGTATCGACCCGATGACCAAGACCCTGGTGTTTTCCGACGGCCTCAACCTGACCCGTTCGCTGGAAATCTTCCGTGCCCTGCGCGGCCGCATCAACGTCAGTTTCGGCATCGGCACCAACCTGACCTGCGACATACCGGGTGTGGCGCCGATGAACATCGTGCTTAAAATGACCGACTGCAATGGCTCGCCGGTGGCGAAAATCTCTGACGAGGCGGCCAAGACCCAGTGCCGCGACGAGAACTTCGTTGCCTACATGCGCCACGTTTTCAAAATCCCCAGCAAGGAGTAACCCATGCAAGCCGTTCAGCGAGAGATTGCCCAAGCGCTCAAGGTGCAGCCACCGTTCGCCGATGCCGCCGCGCTCGACAACGAAGTGGCTCGGCGCGTGGCGTTCATCAAGGAGTGCCTGGCCAATGCCCGGCTCAAAACGCTGGTACTGGGCATCAGTGGCGGTGTCGACTCACTGACCGCTGCCCTGCTTGCCCAGCGCGCGATCAACGAGCTGCGTGCCGAAACCGGCGATAAGGCCTACACCTTCATTGCCGTGCGCTTGCCCTATCAGGTGCAGCATGACGAGCATGACGCCCAAGCGTGCCTTGACGTGATCAAGGCCGATGAAGTGCACACCGTCGACATTGCACCGGCAGTGAAAGCGTTGGCAGCTGAGGTGGTGGAACTGAAAAACGGCTCGCCGACGCTGGTGGACTTCGTTGTCGGCAACGTCAAGGCGCGTACCCGCATGGTCGCCCAATACACCATCGCCGGCGCCCGTGCAGGCCTGGTGATCGGCACTGACCATGCCGCCGAAGCGGTGATGGGCTTCTTTACCAAGTTTGGTGATGGTGCCTGCGACCTGGCCCCGCTGAGCGGGCTGGTGAAAAACCAGGTACGGGCCATTGCGCGCCGCTTTGGTGCGCCGGAATCGCTGGTGGAGAAGGTGCCGACAGCGGACCTGGAAGACCTTGAGCCGGGCAAGCCGGACGAGGCGTCACATGGCGTGACGTATGAGCAGATTGATGCGTTCCTGCAGGGGCAGCCGGTTGATCAGGCAGCGTTCGACATCATCGTCGCGACCTACCGCAAGACCCAGCACAAGCGCGAACTGCCGTTCGCGCCTTGAGGGCCTGGGGCCGCTTTGCGGCCCATTCGCAGCACAAGGCTGCTCCTACAGACGCTTGCATTCCCCTGTAGGAGCAGCCTTGTGCTGCGAATGGAGGGCAAAGCCCTCCCCTTACTCAATTACTTGACGACAACCTTGCCCTTCATCATCGAGATGTGGCCCGGGAAGGTGCAGAAGAAGCTGTAGTCGCCACCGGCTTCAAGCTTGGACGTGTCGAACTTCACTTCGGTTTCTTTCTCCGGCGCACCGATCATCGCGGTGTGGGCGATGATGTTGGCGTTGTCTTCTTTCAGGTAGCCCTTCTCGATGCCCTGGCTCATGCCTTCAGTGGCAATCGCCTGCATGTCAGCAGTCTTGCTAATCACCAGGTTATGGCCCATGACGTTCTTCGGCAGGTTGCCGGAGTGGGTCAGTTTGACGGTGAACTCCTTGCAGCTCTTGTCGACGGTGAATTCCTTGGTGGTATAGGACATCTGGTCCGTCGATTCGACAGTCACCGAGCATTCGGCTGCGAAGACAGAGGCGCTGGCGAGGGTCAGCAGGGATACCGCTACAGCTTTCGCAAACATCATGAATCTCCTTGGCAGGGTTTTATCAATTGCGAGACTGCCTGAAACCGTTCAGCCCCTTTCTGATATGGGTCAAGGGGGTGTCAAGTGGCCAGCCAGTAGAATTGTTCAATGGATTGTATACAACCAATCTAAGGGCACATCATGCCCTTTTATTGGAGGATGGGACAACCTCTCATTTAGGAGCAATACCAAATGCGCATTTCCAGCTTCATGAACAGCCTGCTTGCCGCCTATGCCCAGGGTGCCACGGGTGCTGTCTGCGAATTCTCCCGGCCGGAATGACACCGGCCTTGGAACGGCCAGGCATGCGCCGTACCCTGTCATTCTGAATGATTGGAGATGAGCAATGCTTGTACGTTCCGTGTGTGTCTTCTGCGGCGCCAGCATCGGCGCCAACCCTGCTTACCGTGAAGCGGCCGTCGCCCTGGGCCAGGCCATTGCCCGGCGCGGCCTGACCCTGGTTTATGGTGGCGGCGCTGTCGGCTTGATGGGCGTCGTGGCCGATGCTGCCATGGCTGCGGGCGGCGAAGTGGTCGGGATCATCCCGCAAAGCCTGCTGGACGCCGAGGTGGGCCACAAGGGCCTGAGCCGCCTGGAGGTGGTCGATGGCATGCACGCGCGCAAGGCGCGCATGGCCGAACTCAGCGATGCCTTCATTGCGCTGCCGGGTGGGCTGGGTACGCTGGAGGAGTTGTTCGAGGTGTGGACCTGGGGGCAACTGGGCTATCACGCCAAGCCGCTGGGCCTGCTCGATGTGAATGGCTTTTATGAAAAGCTGGGCGGGCTCCTTGACCATATCGTCGAGGAAGGTTTCGTGCGGCCGCAGCATCGGGCGATGTTGCTGCTGGGGCAGCAGGCGGATGCATTGCTGGATGGGATGAATGAATTCGTCGCGCCGGTAGCGCCGAAGTGGGTCGACAAGCAGCCGGATTGAACTGAAAGGGGCTGCTTTGCAGCCCATCGCAGGCAAGCCAGCTCCTACAGATACAATGCAGCATTCAAGGCCTGCGCTGTACCTGTAGGAGCTGGCTTGCCTGCGATGGGCCGCAAAGCGGCCCCCTTCAAGCCTCAGCGCGGAATAACGGGCTGACGCGGCTTCTTACCCTTGCCGCCACCCTTGGCCGCTTCCTTGCGCTCCTTGGCCGCCTGCTGGTTGCGGGCAAATGCCTCGGCCTTGGCCTTCTCACGCTTGTCCCACGGCTTGCTGCCATCGCTGCCACGCGGTGGCAGGCCGGTGTGCTGGGTCAGGATCTTCTGCTCCTTGCCTACCTTGTGGCTGCCAGCCGGCGTCGAGTTCTTGCGGCGGGCGCTCTGGTAGCTGTCGGACTGCGGCTGATGCAGCGGAATCAGCTGGTGCTTGCCTGGCCCGATCAAATCGGCACGGCCCATGCGCTCCAGCGCCTCACGCAGCATCGGCCAGCCCTTCGGATCGTGATAACGCAAAAACGCCTTGTGCAGACGGCGCTGCTCCTCGCTCTTGACGATCTCAACGCCTTCGCTCTTGTAGGTCACCTTGCGCAGCGGGTTCTTGCCCGAGTGGTACATGGCCGTGGCCGACGCCATGGGCGACGGGTAGAAGGCCTGCACCTGGTCGGCGCGGAAGCCGTTGCCCTTGAGCCACAGGGCCAGGTTCATCATGTCTTCGTCGGTGGTGCCTGGGTGCGCGGCGATGAAGTACGGGATCAGGTACTGCTCCTTGCCCGCCTCTTTCGAAAACTTCTCGAACATGCGCTTGAAGCGGTCATAAGTGCCGATGCCCGGCTTCATCATCTTGTCCAGCGGGCCACGCTCGGTGTGCTCCGGGGCAATCTTCAGGTAGCCGCCCACGTGGTGGGTGACCAGCTCCTTGACGTACTCCGGCGACTCGACCGCCAGGTCGTAACGCAGGCCCGAGGCGATCAGGATCTTCTTCACACCCGGCAAGGCACGCGCCTTGCGGTACAGCTCGATCAACGAGCTGTGGTCGGTGTTGAGGTTTTCACAGATACCCGGGAACACGCACGACGGCTTGCGGCAGTGCTTCTCGATCTCGTGGCTCTTGCAGGCGATGCGGTACATGTTGGCGGTCGGGCCGCCAAGGTCGGAAACCACGCCGGTGAAGCCCGGCACCTTGTCACGCATCTCCTCGATCTCGTGCAGGATCGATTCGTGGGAGCGGTTCTGGATGATGCGACCTTCGTGCTCGGTGATCGAGCAGAAGGTGCAGCCACCGAAGCAGCCACGCATGATGTTCACTGAGAAGCGGATCATCTCGTACGCCGGGATGCGCTCTTTGCCATAGGCCGGGTGCGGAACACGTGCGTAAGGCATGCCAAACACGTAGTCCATTTCTTCGGTGGTCATGGGGATGGGTGGCGGGTTGAACCACACGTCCACTTCGCCATGCTTCTGCACCAGGGCGCGGGCGTTGCCTGGGTTGGTTTCCAGGTGCAGCACGCGGTTGGCGTGGGCATACAGCACCGGGTCGTTACGCACCTTCTCGAACGACGGCAGGCGGATCACCGACTTGTCGCGGGTCATGCCCGGGCTGTCGAGAATCTGCACCACCTTGGCTTCGTTCGGGTCTTCCACGTCACCTTTGGCTTGCTCGATGGCACACGCCTGGGTGTCTTGGGTGTTGACGTAGGGGTTGATGATCTTGTCGACGCGGCCAGGGCGGTCGATGCGGGTGGAGTCGATCTCGAACCAGCCCTGCGGCGTGTCACGGCGCACGAACGCGGTGCCGCGCACGTCGGTGATGTGTTCGATGCTCTCACCCTGGGACAGGCGCTGGGCGACTTCGACAATGGCCCGCTCGGCGTTGCCGTACAGCAGGATGTCGGCGCTGGCGTCGATCAGGATCGAATGGCGGACCTTGTCCTGCCAGTAGTCATAATGGGCGATGCGGCGCAGCGAAGCCTCGATGCCACCGAGCACGATCGGCACGTGCTTGTAGGCTTCCTTGCAACGCTGGCTGTACACCAGGCTGGCGCGGTCCGGACGCTTGCCGGCCATGCCGCCAGGGGTGTAGGCGTCGTCGGAACGGATCTTCTTGTCCGCGGTGTAGCGGTTGATCATCGAATCCATGTTGCCGGCCGCGACGCCGAAGAACAGGTTCGGCTCGCCCAGCTTCATGAAGTCGTCTTTGGACTGCCAGTTTGGCTGGGCGATGATGCCCACGCGGAAGCCCTGGGCTTCCAGCAGACGGCCGATGATGGCCATGCCGAACGACGCGTGGTCGACGTAGGCGTCCCCGGTCACGATGATGATGTCGCAGGAATCCCAGCCGAGCTGATCCATCTCCTCCCTGCTCATGGGCAGGAACGGTGCTGGCCCGAAGCATTCGGCCCAGTACTTGGGATAGTCGTAGAGTGGTTTGGCTGCTTGCATGTCAGTGACCGGTTCTGGTGTTCAGGGAAATCGCGGGCGCGGAATATAGCACAAATTTTGATCAAATCCGACGTTATTGATCGGTTTCTACTACCTCCAGATCACGCCCTTAGACCTGTCAGAATTACCAGTTGCCTACCCATACGGCACAGTTATCCTTCCTCCTAGATGTGCTGTAGCTCCAAACTTTCCACAGGAGCATAACCATGAAGCGCACCACCATTGTGGCCAGTGATGACTCGCAATCCCCGGTGGGCTTCACCGAGGGCGGAAAATTTTTACAGATCGCATTCACACCGTACGGCTGGAGCAAGGCACACCCCCTGACGGTAGGTTTTAAAGGCGAACACTTGGAGCCAGTTGCTCATCGTTTCGTACTGGGAGGAGGCCATCGCATGTACGATCCAGCGCTCATGCGTTTCAACAGTCCCGACCAGGAAAGCCCATTCAAAAAGGGGGGGCTCAATGCGTACGCATTTGTGATGGATGACCCGATCAACGGCAGTGACCCCACGGGACGTTTCGTAGAATTCTTCAGGTCCTTTTTCAACCGACTAACAACATCAAAAACCTACCAAGGTGAATTCGTTGCGGCGTTTGATGGAATCGTGGCGTTCACTGGAGCCGAGCGCCGCGATGGAAACCTTTCAACATTGTATTTGGTAGCCCACGGGACTGAAGGTTTGATCAGTGGGGACAATAAGAATATGTATAACGCCCAGAGAGTTTATGATTACCTGAGCATCCAAAAAGGCGTCAACATGCGCCACAGGCAAACCCATATTTTCGCTTGCGACACCAGTCTAACGAACCCCACAACCGGCACCTCGTTTATCTCTGACCTATCCAGCCTCACAGGGGCCCAATCGTCAGGCTATGACGCCACAGTATCGGTAAGCCATTGGCGAGATGGGGACACTGTTACTGCCCTGAAACACCGAGTGTTGCCATACCATGGCATGACATCGGTTAAGACCAGAGCAGGTGTTTTACGTAATCCCCACAAATTGAATCCCAGAAACGCCGAGGCAGATTTCTACAACGCCTGATTCAAAAAAGCCTAACGCGAGACTCAAACATCATCCTTGCCATCTCCCCTATCGCTCGGAGGCCTTTGTTTACTCGTCGTCATCAAAGTTGTACATACCCGGCGCGAGGTTCTCGAAGCGGGTGTACTTGCCGATGAAGGCCAGGCGGATGAAGCCGATGGGGCCGTTACGCTGTTTACCGATGATGATCTCGGCAATGCCCTTGTGCTCGGTTTCCGGGTGATACACCTCGTCGCGGTAGACGAACATGATCACGTCGGCGTCCTGCTCGATTGCACCCGATTCACGCAAGTCGGAGTTCACCGGGCGCTTGTTCGGCCGCTGTTCCAGGGAGCGGTTCAGCTGCGACAGGGCGATGACCGGGCAGTTGAATTCCTTGGCCAGGGCCTTGAGCGAGCGGGAGATCTCAGAAATCTCGTTGGTCCGGTTGTCGCCGGCAGAACCCGGGATCTGCATCAGCTGCAGGTAGTCGACCATGATCATGCCAATTTCACCGTGCTCACGCGCCAGGCGGCGGGTGCGCGCACGCATTTCCGACGGGCTGATGCCGGCGGTATCGTCGATGAACAGCTTGCGGTCGTTGAGCAGGTTGACCGCCGAGGTCAGGCGCGGCCAGTCGTCGTCGTCCAGCTGGCCGGAACGGACTTTGGTCTGGTCGATGCGGCCGAGGGACGAGAGCATACGCATGATCAGCGATTCGCCTGGCATCTCGAGGGAGAACACCAGCACCGCCTTGTCGCTGCGCAGCACGGCGTTTTCCACCAGGTTCATGGCGAAGGTGGTCTTACCCATCGATGGACGGCCGGCGACGATGATCAGGTCGGCTGCCTGCAAGCCACTGGTCTTCTCGTCCAGGTCGGTATACCCGGTGGAGATACCCGTGATATCGCTGTCGGAGTTGAACAGCGTGTCGATCCGGTCGATGGCCTTGGTCAACAGCTCGTTGACCCCTACCGGGCCACCGGTCTTCGGCCGGGCCTCGGCGATCTGGAAGATCTGCCGTTCGGCGTCGTCAAGGATCTCTTCGGCGTTGCGCCCTTGCGGGTTGAACGCGTTGTCGGCGATGTCGGTGCTGATGCTGATCAGCTGACGCAACGTGGCCCGCTCGCGAATGATCGCGGCGTAGGCCTTGATGTTGGCCACCGACGGGGTGTTCTTGGCCAGCTCCGCCAGGTAGGCCAGGCCGCCGACTTGCGACGACACGCCCTCCTTGTCCAACTGCTCGTGCAACGTGACCACATCGAACGGATGGTTCAGGTCGACCAGCTTGTGGATGGCGCGGAAGATCAGGCGGTGGTCATGCCGATAGAAATCGCCATCCGACACCTGATCCAGTACCCGCTCCCAGGCGTTGTTGTCCAGCATCAGGCCACCGAGCACAGCCTGTTCGGCCTCGATGGAATGCGGCGGCACCTTCAGGGATGCGGTTTGCAGGTCAAGCTGTTCGGAGGTGGTGATCTCGTTCATGGCCACGAATAAATTCTGGGGGACGAAAAAGACAAAGGGCACGGCCTGTGAAAGACAGGACCGTGCCCGATGTTAACCGGCTGGGCCGCGTGCGGCCAGCCAGTCAGCGCAGCTTAGGCAGCTACGACGACCACACGTACGGTGGCTTCAACGTCGCTGTGCAGGTGCACGGCTACGTCGTATTCGCCAACCTGACGGATGGTGCCGTTCGGCAGACGAACTTCAGCTTTGGCCACTTCAACGCCGGAGGCGGTCAGGGCGTCAGCGATGTCGTGGGTGCCGATCGAACCGAACAGCTTGCCTTCGTCGCCAGCGGTGGCAGTGATGGTCACTTCCAGCTCAGCCAGTTGGGCAGCGCGGCTTTCAGCCGACGATTTACGGTCAGCAGCTGCTTTTTCCAGCTCGGCGCGACGCTCTTCGAACGCAGCCAGGTTGGCGGCGTTGGCAACGGTGGCCTTGCCGAATGGCAGCAGGAAGTTACGGCCGTAACCAGCCTTAACTTTTACTTTGTCGCCCAGGTTGCCCAGGTTAGCGACTTTTTCCAGCAGGATCAGTTCCATTTGGTAAAACCTCTTAACTTTTAACCTTCACCGTTCGCGGAGTCATTCCCCTCAGGGGACTTGCGACCGCGAAAATCAATCAGGCTGTCGACAATGGCCAAAACCACGAGCAACGGATAAATCAGCTGCATGATCAGCGGCAGCGTCACGTACATGCCCACCAGCCAGAAACCGGCCAATCGGCCCTGTGCCACCAGCCCATGCATCAAGGCGATGCCGGCCAGGACGAGCACCAGGCTGGACGCAGAGGCCAGGACGATGAACTGCGGCCCGATGAACGGACCCAGCACCATCATGGCCACCAGAGCCAGCATGGCTACCCGCGGCAACTTCAAGGCGCGAAACTCGCGACCGAAGCCTCCAGGGTTGTACAACGCAGCCTGCCAATAACGCGCCAGCATCAAAGCCAGCACGCTGAACAGCTGCAGCATCACCGCCGTTGAAGCGACCAGCACAGGGCCGATCAGCTCACCGGGGATCACCGGCTTGCCTTCGATTTGTGGCAGGGCTTGTACAAGCGCCTTGGCCAACACCTCGAAGGTTTCACGCAGTACCGTGTCCAGGATGAGGCTGTAAACCAGCCCCAACACAACACTGAACATCAACACCCGGCTCCAGGAATGCCCGGCACGCAACAAGGCGGCCAGCCCCAGCGTCCCCAACAGCACCAGCAAGGTACTGGGGTCGCCAAAGGCCCAGATGGCCACCGCGGGCAAAAGCCCAAACGCGATGACCGTTGAAGCATCCTTGAACCCGCGCCGCAGAAGCACGAGGCTTCCGGCAGCGGCACTCAACCAGAACAACAGCGGTAACACTGCACTGATGACCACCACCAGGGTGGCCTGCACACGACCGCGCATGATGAAATCAGCTAACGCTCGCATGCTTATCCCTTACTGCTTGTCGACGACCCGGTCTCAGCGGCCGTGGCTGTCGGTGTAGGGCAGCAGGGCCAGGAAGCGGGCGCGCTTGATAGCGGTAGCCAGCTGACGCTGATAACGAGCTTTGGTACCGGTGATACGGCTTGGAACGATCTTGCCGGTTTCGGATACGTAAGCTTTCAGGGTGTTGAGATCTTTGAAGTCGATCTCTTTCACGTCTTCAGCAGTGAAGCGGCAGAATTTACGACGACGGAAGAAACGTGCCATGTAATAGGCTCCTCAAAAGGTCCGTGGATTACTCGTCAGCGTTATCGCTGGAGTCGCTGTCATTGCTGTCATCGCCTTCGGCGGAGTCAGCATGCTCAGGACGCTCACGACGCTCACGGCGCTCGCTGCGGTTCTCTTCTGCCTTCAGCATCTCGGACTGACCGGTTACGGCTTCGTCGCGACGGATGACCAGGTTACGGATCACGGCATCGTTGTAGCGGAAGTTGTCTTCCAGCTCGGCCAGGGCCTTGCCGGTGCACTCAACGTTCAGCATCACGTAGTGAGCCTTGTGAACATTGTTGATTGCGTAGGCCAGTTGACGACGGCCCCAGTCTTCCAGGCGGTGGATTTTGCCACCATCTTCTTCGATCAGCTTGGTGTAACGCTCAACCATGCCGCCGACTTGCTCGCTCTGGTCCGGGTGAACCAGAAAGATGATTTCGTAATGACGCATGAATGCTCCTTACGGGTTAGTAGTCTGCCAGAACGCTGGTCAGACAAGGAGTGAATGACACTGTATGTCTTGCCATGGAGGGGAGGCACATGAGCGCCTGCCAGCTCGGCAAGGGGCGCAATTGTAGAGAAGGCGGGGCGGACAAGCAAGGTAATTGGCGATTATTTGAACAGCCCGAAACACTTTAGCCTGCACTGGCCGCTTCGCGGGTAAACCCGCTCCTACAGGGATCTCAGCGAACCCTGTGGGAGCGGGCTTGCCCCGCGAAGAGGCCCGCACAGGTATGAGTCAGCGCTTGGCTTGACGCTGGCGCACAGCCTCGAACAAGCAAACGCCGGTCGCCACCGAAACGTTCAGGCTGCTGACGCTACCGCCCATCGGCAACTTGACCAGGAAATCGCAATGCTCACGGGTCAGGCGGCGCATGCCTTTGCCTTCTGCCCCCATGATCATCACCAGCGGCCCGGTCAGGTCCTGTTGGTAGATTTCCTGCTCGGCCTCACCGGCCGTGCCGACCACCCAAAGGCCACGCTGCTGAAGCTTTTCAAGCGTGCGCGCCAGGTTGGTCACGGCCACCAACGGAATCACTTCCGCAGCGCCGCAGGCCACCTTGCGCACCACCGGCGTCAGGGTCGCTGACTTGTCCTTGGGCACCACCACCGCCGTGGCACCGGCGGCATCGGCGGTGCGCAGGCAGGCGCCGAGGTTGTGCGGGTCGGTGACGCCGTCCAGGACCAGAATCAGCGGTGGCGTTTCGGTGCGCTCGAGCAACTCCTCAAGCATCAACTCACCCCACACCTGGCTCGGGCTGACCTCGGCGACCACACCCTGGTGCACACCTTCGACCCAGGCATCCAGCTCGCGGCGCTCGGCCTGGCCGACCGCTACGCGGTTTTCTGCGGCCAGCTCCAGCAGCTTCTGCAGGCGCGGCTCACTGCGCCCTTCCGACAGCCAGACCTGCTTGACCCGCTTGGGGTGGTGCTGCAACAACGCCTGCACGGCGTGTACGCCGTAGATCTTTTCCAGCTGACTCATGACTTGCTCTTGCTCTTGCGGGGCGCACCGGACTTCGGCGGGCCTTTGCGATGCTTGGTCGGTTTGCCGGATGGCTTGCCACCCTTCTCCGACTTGCTGCCGGCACTGCTGCGAGCGTCGGTCATCAACGCCTTCTTCATCTCGCGGCTCTTGCGCACTTCAGCGTTGCGCTGCACGGCATCTTTAGGGAAGTAGGCCTCGGACGCCTCGCTTTTGCGGCTGCGCGGCTTGGGCGTGGCTTTCGCCTCGGTGACCGGCTGCGGCTGCTCGGGCTTGCCGTCTGCGGACGCTGCGGTGCCACGCTGCTTGCGACCGATCGGCCCGCTGAGGGTCTTCTCGGAGACTTCGAAGTCGATCTTGCGCTCGTCCAGGTCAACGCGCATGACCTTGACTTCGATCGTGTCGCCCAAGCGGAAGCTGCGCCCGGTACGCTCGCCGGACAGGCGATGATGAACCGGGTCGAAGTGGTAGTAGTCGCCCGGCAGCGCACTGACGTGCACCAGGCCTTCTACGTAGATGTCCGTCAGCTCGACGAACAAGCCGAAACCGGTCACCGCGGTAATCACACCCGGGAAGGTCTCGCCCACACGGTCCTTCATGAACTCGCACTTGAGCCAGTTGACCACATCGCGCGTCGCCTCGTCGGCACGGCGTTCGGTCATCGAGCACTGCTCGCCGAGTTGCTCGAGGGTGTTCTCGTCGTACGGGTAGATACGCGCCTTGGGAATGCTCATGGCGCCAGCACGCTTGACGTGCGGGGTATCCACCTTGGAGCGGATGATGCTACGGATGGCGCGGTGCACCAGCAGGTCCGGGTAACGACGGATCGGCGAGGTGAAGTGGGTGTAAGCCTCGTAATTCAGGCCGAAGTGGCCGTTGTTGTCGGTGCTGTACACCGCCTGGCTCAGCGAGCGCAGCATCACGGTCTGGATCAGGTGGAAGTCTGGGCGCTCGGAAATGCTCGCCAGCAGGGCCTGGTAATCCTTCGGCGACGGGTCCTTGCCCTTGTGCAGCGACAAGCCCAGCTCACCGAGGAAGGCGCGCAGTTTTTCCAGGCGCTCCGGCGGCGGGCCATCGTGCACGCGGTACAGGGCCGGCACGCCGTGCTTTTGCAGGAACTCGGCGGTGGCCACGTTGGCCGCCAGCATGCATTCCTCGATCAGCTTGTGGGCATCGTTGCGCACGGTCGGGCGGATCTCGGCGATCTTGCGTTGATCGCCAAAGATGATGCGGGTTTCTTGGGTCTCGAAGTCGATCGCGCCGCGGGTGTGGCGCGCGTCCAGCAGCACCTTGTAGAGCGCGTAGAGGCTCTTCAGGTCCGGCAGGACTTCCTTGTACTCCTCGCGCAGCGCCTTCCCTTCACGGGTGCGGGCATGCTCGAGCATGCTGCTGACCTTGTTGTAGGTCAGGCGGGCATGGGAGTGGATCACGCCTTCGTAGAACTGGTAGTCGACCATCTGGCCGGCTTTGTTGATGGTCATTTCGCAGACCATGGCCAGGCGATCGACGTGCGGGTTCAGCGAGCACAGGCCGTTGGACAGCTCTTCGGGGAGCATCGGCACCACGCGCTCGGGGAAGTACACCGAGTTGCCACGCTGCTGGGCTTCGACGTCCAGGGCAGAACCCAGGCGCACGTAGCTGGAAACGTCGGCAATCGCCACGTACAGGCGCCAGCCACCGGAGAACAGGCGCAGCTTGCCCAGCGGCTCGCAATACACCGCATCGTCGAAGTCGCGGGCATCTTCGCCGTCGATGGTGACGAAAGGCAGGTGGCGCAGGTCGATGCGCTTTTCCTTGTCCTTCTCTTCCACTTCGGAGCGGAACTTGCGCGCCTCCTTGACCACGTCATCGGGCCAGACGTGCGGGATGTCGTAGCTGCGCAGGGCAACGTCGATTTCCATGCCCGGCGCCATGTAGTTGCCGATCACTTCGATCACATCGCCTTGCGGCTGGAAGCGCGGGGTGGGCCAGTGCGTGATCTTGATCTCGACGAACTGGCCGATCTTGGCGCCGCCATTGCGACCGGCGGTCACCAGCACTTCTTGCTGGATCTTCGGGTTGTCCGGCGTCACGTAGCCGATACCGCCCTCTTCGAAGTAACGCCCGACCACGCTTTCGTGCGCGCGGGAGATGACTTCTACCAATACACCTTCACGGCGGCCACGGCGGTCGGTGCCGGACACACGCGCCAGGGCGCGGTCGCCATCGAATACCAGGCGCATCTGCGAAGGGCTGAGGAACAGGTCGTCGCTCTTGTCATCAGGGATGAGGAAGCCAAAACCGTCGCGGTGGCCGGAAATGCGGCCACAGATAAGGTCTAGCTTATCTACCGGGGCATAGGTGCCACGCCGGGTATAGATAAGCTGGCCGTCGCGCTCCATGGCACGCAGGCGGCGGCGCAGGGCTTCAATCTGGTCTTCCTCGTACAGACCGAATTCTGCCGCCAGCTCCTCGCGGGCGGCCGGCTCGCCACGATCGGCAAGACGCTGGAGGATCAGCTCACGGCTGGGGATAGGGTTGTCGTATTTTTCCGCTTCGCGAGCGGCCTCGGGATCGAGGGATTGCCAATCGGCCATCAGAAGGGGTTCACCTTGGGGTATATAGATAGGAATTCTGGCATAGGCGTATTGAAACCGGAAATGACAGCCTTGGACAGCCCCCCGGCGATGAGCCGAGGAAGGTGTAATAGGGCTGAAGAATCAACAAGTTGAAAATTTTGAAATTTTTTTTGATCAGGGGGTTTACAGCCCTCAGGACCGTCCGTATAGTGCGCACCACAACGACGGACAGACGACGTTGTAGTTGAGATGAAACGCGATGTAAAGCATCATGTGACCTCGACGAAATGTGTGCCCAGGTGGCGGAATTGGTAGACGCGCTGGTTTCAGGTATCAGTGACTTAACGGTCGTGGAAGTTCGAGTCTTCTCCTGGGCACCAAGTATTATCAAGTAATAGATGACCAAGGATCTATTACTACTGTGTGAAAGCGAACGATAGTCGCCTTCACCAGCTGATGTAAAGCTTTGCCCAGGTGGCGGAATTGGTAGACGCGCTGGTTTCAGGTATCAGTGACTTAACGGTCGTGGAAGTTCGAGTCTTCTCCTGGGCACCATATAAAAACCCACTAGCTTGCTAGTGGGTTTTTTCTTGCCTGCGTTTTTTGTTCCACCCGCTACGCCCTCCCCTCCGGCCAAAAATTCAGCTGCTCGACGATCGTCTGCCCATGAATTTCTTGTCACACGGCCACTTGAGAAACGATTTCGTTTACCATTGTTTCCAAATATGTAGCCGTAAGCGAGGAAGTACCCGCATGACGATCCGTCCGCAACCGCTGATGCGCACCCTGGCCGCCGCTGTATTGAGCCTGGTGATCGGCGCCCCGGCCGCCATGGCAGACGCCCCGGTCACACTGACCATGTACAACGGCCAGCATAAGGAAATCGGCGAGGCCATCGCCAAGGCCTACGAGGCCAAGACCGGCATTCACATCAATATCCGCAAGGGCAGCAGCAACCAGCTGGCCAGCCAGATCATCGAAGAAGGCGAGCGCTCGCCGGCCGACATCATCTATACCGAAGAGTCGCCACCCCTGAACAACCTGGGTGAGCTGGGCTTGCTGGCGAAAATCGACGACGCCACTTTGAACATGCTGCCCAAGGAATACGTAGCCGCCAACGGCACGTGGATGGGCGTCACCGCGCGCACCCGGGTGGTGGTGTTCAACCCGAAAAAGATCGATGAGAAAGACCTGCCGCAATCGGTCATGGACTTCGCCAACCCTGAATGGGATGGCCGTGTCGGTTTCGTGCCGACCAGCGGTGCCTTCCAGGAACAGGCTGTAGCCATCCTCAAGATGCACGGGCGTGATGAGGCCGAAGAGTGGCTGACCGGCCTGAAGGCTTTCGGCAAGACCTACACCAACAACATGGTCGCCCTGAAGGCTGTGGAAAAAGGCGAAGTCGCCGCCGTGCTGGTGAACAACTACTACTGGTACGCCCTGGAGCGTGAGCGCGGCAAGCTGGACTCCAAGCTGTATTACCTGGCCGACGGCGATGCCGGTGGCCTGGTGACCATCTCCGGCGCCGCTGCGGTCAAGGCCAGCAAGCACCCGAAAGAAGCTCAGGCCCTGCTCAACTGGATGGCCAGCGAAGAAGGCCAGCGTGTGATCACTCAGACCACCGCCGAGTATCCACTGCACAAGGGCATGGTTTCTGACCGTGGCCTGAAGCCTTTTGAAGACCTGCGCCCACCGAAGATCTCCCCGGCCGACCTTGGCAATGCCGAAGAAGCCCTGGAACTTGAACGTGAGGTCGGCCTGCTCTGATGACTGCCGCCCTGTCCGAGCCGGCGCCGGTACGTTTCGTGCCGCGCCGCAAGCGCCCCTCGATCTGGGTGGTGCTGCCTGTGCTGTTCCTGGTGGCGATGAGTTTGCTGCCACTGGCGTATGTCGCCCTCAAAGCCTGGGAAGCAGGCTGGCGAGAAGCCCTGCACCTGCTGTGGCGCCCATTCGTCTGGGGCCTGATGCGCAACACCCTGATGCTGATGTTCGGGGTGACGCTGGTGTGCATGGTGGTCGGCCTGGCCCTGGCCTGGCTGCTCGAACGCAGCAACCTGGCGGGGCGTCGCCTGTGGGGCGTGGTGCTGTGCCTGCCGTTTGCGGTGCCGTCATTCGTCAGCAGCTTCACCTGGGTGTCGCTGAGCTCGGACTTCGAAGGCCTCGGCGGGGCCATTCTGGTCATGGCCTTGTCCAAGTATCCGCTGGTATTCCTGCCGGTGGCAGCCACCCTGCGCAACGTCGACACCTCGCTTGAAGAGTCGGCGCGTACGCTGGGATGCAGCCGTTGGGGCGTGTTCATCAAGGTGACCCTGCCGTTGCTGTGGCCCTCGATGCTGGGCGGCGCGCTGCTGATTGCCCTGCACATGCTGGTGGAATTTGGCGCACTGTCGATCCTCGGCCTGCAAACCTTCACCACGGCGATCTACCAGCAGTTCGAGCTGGAATTCAGCAACGCCAATGCGGCCATGCTCTCGGCTGTGCTGCTGGCACTGTGCATGATCATGTTGTGGCTGGAACTGCGCGTGCGTGGCAAGGCCCGCCACGTACGCATCGGCCAAGGCGTGGCACGCCGGGCACAGCCTGTGCGCTTGCGCGGCTGGGCGCCCTTGGCGCAGCTGTTCTGCGTGGGCCTGGCGGTACTGGGCAGCGGCATTCCGCTGGCCATGCTCGGTTACTGGCTGAGTGTTGGCTCGTCGGCGGCGTTCCCGGTCGCCGAAATCTCCAAGGCGCTGCTCACCTCGTTGTCGGTGTCGCTTGGCGGCGCAGGGTTCTGTGTGTTGCTGGCATTGCCGATCAGCTTCCTGGTGGTGCGCTACAAGGGCCGCCTGGCGATCTGGGCTGAACGCCTGCCGTACCTGCTGCATGCCCTGCCGGGCCTGGTGATCGCGCTGACGCTGGTGTTCTTCGCGCTGCACTACGTGCCTGCGATGTACCAGACCACTGCGCTGTTGCTGCTGGCCTACGCACTGCTGTTCCTGCCGCTGGCCCAGGCGCCGGTACGCACCGCCTTGAACAAGGCTTCGCCGACGCTCGAAGAGGCTGCCCGCACCCTGGGCGCGAGCAGCTTCACAGCGTTCTGCCGGGTGACCTTGCCGATCATCTTCCCGGCCCTGGCCGCAGCCTTCGCCCTGGTGTTCCTCGATGCCATGAAAGAGCTGACCGCCACACTGCTGCTGAGCCCGACCGGCATGACCACCCTGGCCACTGAGGTCTGGGCGCATACCGCCAACGTCGAGTTCGCGGCGGCAGCGCCGTACGCGGCACTGCTGATCGTGGTATCGGGGTTGCCGGTGTACCTGCTGACCACACGGATGTACCTCAACAAGGCGTAAGTTTTGTAGGAGCGCCCCCTCAAAGGGGGGCGTTACGCCCTGAACTGCCCCAGGCTGGCCCGCAGCTGCGCTGCCAGGTCATCCAGTACCTTGCTGCTGGCCGTGGTCTGCATCACCACTTCAGCCGAGCGTTCGGCCTGGGCGTGAATGGTCTCCACCCGGCCGCGCACCGCTTGCGCACCGTGCGCTTGCTGCTCGGCCGCGCGGGTAGCCAGCCCGATCGCCGCATGCACTTGCTCGACCGCCGCCTGCACCGACTGCTGACGGCGCTCGTTCTCGCGCAACACCAACAACCCTTCGCTGGCCTTGAGCCCTGCCTGGCTGATGGTGGCCACAGCTTCTTTGGCGCCTTTCTGCAGCGCAGCAATATGCGCCTGGATATCCCCGGTCGAGCTTTGCGTCTTGCTCGCCAACGCGCGCACTTCATCAGCCACCACGGCAAAGCCGCGCCCCGTCTCGCCAGCACGCGCCGCCTCGATGGCCGCATTCAATGCCAACAGGTTGGTCTGTTCGGCAATGCCGTGGATCACTGTCAGCACCACCTCGATCTGCTCACTCTGCTTGGCCAGCCGTTCGATTACATGCGAGCCGGTCTCCACCTGCCCTGCCAAGCTTTCGATCAGGCCGGCGAGCTGGGTCGAAGTCCGGCTGTTCTCATCAGTGGCCTGGCGAATATCCACCACCTGCTGCAAGGCGGACTGCATGGCATGGCTCTCGGCTTGGGCTTCGTCGGCCATGCTCGACAGGTCACGCAGGCTGGCGGCCACTTCATCGCGCTGCAGCGCAGCAGCGGCGTCGGCACCGGCATTGCGCTGGGCCATGGCGCCAATCTCGACACCCGTACGCTGCGCCACCTCACCGGCCTCGCGGACGATGGGCTGCAACTTGTCGACGAAACGGTTAACCGCCGAGGCCATGTCACCAATCTCGTCGCGACTGTCGAGGGTCACGCGTTTGGTCAGGTCACCCTCACCGGCAGCCAGGTCGTTCAGGGCGGTGATCAACAGGCGCAGCTTGCTGAGCACCCGTCTACCAAGCACCACCGCAACTACCAGCAACACGCCAAAGCCCACCAACACCAGGCCCAGGCCAATACGCCAGCGCAGCTCGGCAGCAGCTTCACGCACCGTCTGCGCGGTATTGGCCTGCATCGCGGTGGCACTGCCCTGGGCAGTCTCCAGGCGTTGGCGCAGGGTCTTGCCGCTGTCAGCGGCGGCGGCCCCGAGACTGTCACCCACCAGCTGCTCACCACTGGCGATCAAGGCGGCGAAGCGCTGGTCAAGGGCCGCGAGCTCCTGATCGACGCCAGCCGTGGAAACGCCCATCAACACCTTGCCGATCTCCGCACCATTGGGGTTGATCGACGCTTCGACGAAATACACCGCCGGGTCGCGGCGAGCCGCATCGATCACCTTGTCCAGCGCCCGCTCGCCCTGCCCCTTTTCCATCAACGCCTGGTTGATCGGGTTTTGCCGGTTGAGGTAGCGGGTCAGGTGCTGACCCTGGGCGTCGTCGTAGACCACGAACAGCACATTGGGGTTGCGCTGGGCGCGGCGGGCGAAGTCGGAGAGCACCGGCACATCGTTGTCCCAGATAGCCCGCGGGGCGACCGAGGCCAGCAGTTCGGCCATGTCGTTGGCAGAATCCTTGAGGTTCTTTTCCAGCGTGGTGCGCAGTTGCTGCTGCTCGTTTTGCAGGCGTGTCGACAACCCTGCGCTCAGGCGCTGACGGGTGCTGCTGGACAGGCTGTCGAGCCCCGAACGCACGTCCTGCCCAGCTTGCTCCAGCTCGCTGGCCAGCTTGCGGCTGTCATTGCCCAAGCGCTCGCCCAGGTCGGCCTCCAAGGCGGTGACCGTGCTTCGGGTCAGCGCAACAGCAACCAGCACCTGCACTAAAAGAGCGATACCAAGGGCAACAAACACAGGCCGCAAAAGGCGGCTTCGTAACAGTGAGAGGATGGCAGACACGGTGTAACCCTCGTGTTTTCTGGCGCCACTATTTTGATGGCATCTACAGAAACTTCTTACAGCAAGGGTTATGCCGGGAACAGCAGGGATATGTGCCAAGGTCTAGCAGAGTGTTTGCTTGTGCCGGCCTCTTCGCGGGTAAACCCGCTCCCACAGGGCGGCACTGAACCTGAAGGCAGTAGAGATCCGGTGGGAGCGGGTTTACCCGCGAAGAGGCCGGTGCAGGCCTACAAATGAAAACGCCGCGGCCCCTTTCAGGGCCGCGGCGTCAGATCAGCCGTAAAAGCGGATCAGGCGAACGGATGACGCAGCACGATGGTCTCGTTGCGGTCCGGGCCGGTGGAGATGATGTCGATCGGCGCGCCGACCAGCTCCTCGATGCGCTTGATGTAAGCGCGAGCAGCTTCTGGCAGCGCTTCCAGGGTCTTGGCACCCAGGGTCGACTCGCTCCAGCCTGGCATCTCTTCGTACACCGGCTCCAGGCCGATGTAGCTGTCGGCGTCGGAAGGGGCGTCGATGACAGCACCGTTCTCGTTCTTGTAGCCAACGCAGATGTTGATGGTTTCCAGGCCGTCCAGTACGTCCAGCTTGGTCAGGCAGATGCCCGAGATGCTGTTGACGTCGATGGCGCGACGCAGGATGACGGCATCGAACCAGCCGCAACGACGGGCACGGCCGGTGGTCGAACCGAACTCGTGGCCACGCTTGGCCAGGGTAGCGCCGGTTTCATCGAACAGTTCGGTCGGGAACGGGCCGGAACCTACGCGCGTGGTGTAGGCCTTGGTGATACCCAGGATGTAGTCCAGGTACATCGGGCCCACGCCGGAACCGGTGGAGATACCGCCGGCAGTGGTGTTGGAGCTGGTGACGTACGGGTAGGTACCGTGGTCGATGTCCAGCAGCGAGCCCTGGGCACCTTCGAACATGATGTCCTTGCCGGCGCGACGCAGGTTATGCAGCTCGGCGGTGACGTCGAGCATCATCGGCTTGAGCTGCTCGGCGTAGGCCATGCACTCGTCCAGGGTCTGCTGGAAGTCGATGGCCGGCTCTTTGTAATAGTTCACCAGCTGGAAGTTGTGGTAGTCCAGCAGCTCACCGAGCTTGGCAGCGAAACGCTCACGGTGGAACAGGTCGCCAACGCGCAGGCCGCGGCGTGCGACTTTGTCTTCGTACGCTGGGCCGATACCACGGCCGGTGGTGCCGATCTTGGCTTCGCCACGGGCTTTCTCGCGGGCCTGGTCCAGGGCCACGTGGTACGACAGGATCAGCGGAGCAGCCGGGCTGATGCGCAGGCGCTCACGCACCGGTACGCCCTTCTCTTCCAGCTTGGTGATTTCACGCATCAGGGCATCTGGAGCAACGACCACGCCGTTGCCGATCAGGCACTGAACGCCTTCACGCAGGATGCCGGACGGAATCAGGTGCAGAACGGTTTTTTCACCGTTGATCACCAGGGTGTGGCCCGCGTTGTGGCCACCCTGGTAGCGCACTACGGCGGCAGCATGTTCGGTCAGCAGATCGACGATCTTGCCTTTGCCCTCATCACCCCATTGGGTGCCCAGGACGACGACATTCTTACCCATTACATTGGTCCTCATTCACGCAAACTTGGTTGCCGGCCTTTTGCCGACGCAGAAACTCAATGGGTCAGCGGCAGTACCTGCCAGCGCCCGTCTTGCTGAATCAATTGCCGATCACAATCCGCCTCGAGAGCAGCACTCAACGGCTGGCCAGGCAAAGCCTGAACCACACGCTGGCCCTCGCTGCGCAACTGGCAGACCTGCTGCCAGAGGGCCGCGTCACCACTGTCGGGCATCCAGATGCCGCCAGTTGGCAATACGACCTCCGCTCGCCCCAGTGTGACCAGGGTCTTCAAATCCGTGGAGAATCCAGTGGCCGGGCGTGCCCGGCCGAAATCAGCGCCGATATCGTCATAACGGCCGCCCTGGGCGATCGATTGACCTTCGCCCGGCACGAACACGGCGAACACCACGCCGGTGTGGTAGTGGTAGCCACGCAGCTCGCCGAGGTCGAAGTACAACGGCAGGTCTGGGTAGCGCGACGCCAGGCGATCGGCGATCGCCAGCAGGTCGTCCAGCGCCGCCAGCACGCTGGCCGGGGCACGGCCCAGGCGCACGCGGGCTTCGGCCAGCACTTCACGGCCACCGCACAGCTCGACCAGGGCGCGCAGCATGTTGCCCAGGTCTTTCGGCAGGTCGGCGGTCAGTGCCTGTACTTCGTCGACCGACTTGCGCTGCAGGGCGTCGAACAGCTGTTGCTCGACCGCGCCCGACAGGCCAGCGGCACGCGCCAGGCCGCGGTAGATGCCGACATGGCCGAGGTCCATGTGCACGTCCGCGACATCCGTCAGTTGCAGCGTAGCGAGCATCAGGCTGATGACTTCGACATCGCTGGTGGGGCTGGCATCGCCGTACAACTCGGCACCGAGCTGGATCGGGCTGCGCGAGGTGGACAGAGCACGCGGCTGGGCATGCAGCACGCTGCCGGCATAGCACAGGCGGCTCGGGCCTTCACGGCGCAAGGTGTGGGCGTCGATACGCGCCACCTGCGGGGTGAAGTCGGCACGGAAGCCCATCAGGCGACCGGACTGCGGGTCGACCACCTTGAAGGTGCGCTGATCCAGGTCCTGGCCGGCGCCGGTCAACAGCGACTCCAGGTACTCGATATGCGGGGTGACGACCAGTTCGTAGCCCCAACTCTGGAACAGGTCCAACACCTGGCGACGCGCGATCTCGATGCGCGCAGCCTCAGGTGGCAGTACTTCCTCGATGCCATCTGGCAGCAGCCAGCGGTCTACCGTTGCCATTACGCCATTTCCCCTCTGGTCCGGGCGGCCTGCCTGTGGCGAGCCGTCAGTAAAGCAGGTATCGCGCACAGCAGCGGGCAGCACTGATCCCAGCGCAGCCACCGTACCCAATACCCTCGAATTGCCTTGCGCGCTGACCAAACCGTCAACTGGCGGTTTGCCAATCAACCTTGCAGACGCAAAAAAGCCGGGAAATTTCCCGGCTGCCTCATCATACACCCCTTTTCATTCAGGATGCACCCCGCCTGGTGTTTTAGCTGCCAGGCGGGGCGTGGCCCCAATGAAAACGGGCTTAGAGCATCAAGGCTTGCTCTTGTCCAGGAAGCGGAAGAACTCGTTCTTCGGGTCCAGGACCAGCACGTCGCTCTTGTTCGAGAAGCTCTCGCGGTACGCCTGCAGGCTACGGTTGAACGCATAGAAATCAGCGTCCTGGCTGTAGGCCTTGGCGTAGATGGCAGCCGCCTGGGCGTCGCCGTCACCGCGGGTTTCTTCAGCTTCACGATAGGCTTCGGCCAGCAGTACACGGCGCTGACGATCGGCATCCGCACGGATACCTTCGGCCAACTCGTTACCTTTGGCGCGATGCTCGCGGGCTTCACGCTCACGCTCGGTGCTCATACGATCGAACACGCTGCGGTTGACTTCCTTCGGCAGGTCGATGGCCTTGACGCGCACATCGATGACCTCGATACCCAGCTCTTTGTTAGCCATGCGGTTCAGCGAAGCGGTGATGTCAGCCATCAGCGCGTCACGTTCACCGGAAACCACCTCGTGCAGGGTACGCTTACCGAACTGGTCACGCAGGCCGCTTTCCAGACGACGCGACAGACGCTCATCGGCGATCTGCTTGAGGCCGGAAGTGGCGGTGTAGAAGCGCTCGGCATCCTTGACGCGCCACTTGGCGTAGGCGTCGACCATGACCGCTTTCTTCTCCAGGGTCAGGAACCGCTGGGTTGGCGCATCAAGGGTCATCAGGCGGGCGTCGAACTTGCGCACCTGGTTCACGTAAGGAACCTTCACATGCAGGCCCGGCTGAACATCAGCCTGGACCACACGGCCGAATTGCAGCAGTACGGCACGTTCGGTCTGCGACACGATGTAGAAGCAGTTCCAGGCCACGACGGCCAGCACCACAGCGGCGATCAGGGCGATCAGCGATCTATTGCTCATCAGCGGCTCTCCCTAGTGCGCGGCGGCTGTTGTTGCTGTTGCAGGTCCTGCGCCGCACGCGCGGCCGCGTCGTTGGCCGACGCAGATACACCGCTGGCCGGTGCGGACGTGTTGCGGCTGCCTTCGACCATCTTGTCCAGTGGCAGGTAGAGCAGGTTGTTCTGCCCGTCCTTGGTGGCCACCATGACCTTGCTCGAGTTGCTGTAGACCTCTTGCATGGTTTCCAGGTACAGACGCTGACGGGTGATGTCCGGCGCCTTGTGATACTCGGTCACCAGCTTGCTGAAGCGGTCGGCTTCACCCTTGGCGCGAGCGATCACTTCATCGCGGTAACCGTTGGCGTCCTCGATGATGCGCTGAGCCTGACCACGGGCTTCTGGCACCACGCCATTGGCGTAGGACTCGGCCTGGTTGCGGGCACGCTGTTCATCTTCGCGCGCACGGATCACGTCGTCGAAGGCTTCCTGCACTTCACGCGGGGCTGCCGCGCTCTGTACGTTGACCTGGGTGACGGTGATACCGGTACGGTAGTTGTCGAGGAAGCGCTGCAGGCGTTCGCGGATATCCACGGCCATCTGCTCACGGCCTTCGGTCAGCACCTGGTCCATGGAGGTGGAACCCACCACATGGCGCAGGGCACTGTCGGTCGCATGCTGCAGGCTCACCTCTGGCTGGTCGACGTTGAGCACGAAGTCCTGCAGGTTGGTGATCTTGTACTGGACGGTCAGCGGGACCTCGACGATGTTCTCGTCTTCGGTCAGCATCTGCCCCTGCTTGGTGTAGGCACGCTCACGCGTGACGTTTTCCATGTACTTGCGATCGATGGGCGGGAAGTAGATGTTCAGGCCGGGACCGACCGTCTCATAGTACTTGCCGAAGCGCAGCACTACGGCCTGCTCCTGCTCGTCGACCACGTACACGGCGCTGTACAGCCAGATGGCAGCCAACACCGCCAGGCCGATGCCCAGCAGGCCGTAGCCGCCACCCTTGCCGACATTGCGGTCACCGCCGCCACGTTTCTTGCCGCTGCCGAACATGCCGTTCAGGCTGTCCTGCAGTTTGCGGAAGGCCTCGTCCAGATCCGGCGGGCCTTTTTTATCGCCACCACCGCCGCCGCCACCACGGCGACCGCCCCAGGGATCCTGATTGTTCGAGTTGCCACCCGGCTCGTTCCAAGCCATAGCGCTCTCCATCTGATAAAGCAAAGACGCGCCCACGGCGCGCCGTCCAATGCTACAGAATGCCTGTCACTGCTGCCCGGCGACCTCGTCGAGCATTTATTGCAAAGTGTGTTGCTCGACAAACATTTGCGGCTCCATGCCTTCGCGGCTGACCAGACGATTCAACTCGACCTTGGGCAGTCGCACGCTCAGCAGGCTGCGCCCTTCTTCATCATGCTCTTCACTCTGCACGGCACCCAGGGCAAAGAATTGCGCGCGCAAGCGGGCAAAACGCTGCTCCAGGCACAGGGTACCGACAAACAGATCATCCCCCAGCAACTCGGCAATCGCCTGGCCAACCAGCTCCAGGCCACGCCCATCGCGTGCCGATACCCAGACCCGCTCCGGCTTGCCATCGGCATCGCGCTGGATCTGCGGCTCGACATCTTCGAGCAGGTCGAGTTTGTTATAGACCTCAAGGATCGGCAAGCCTTCGGCACCGATCTCGCCCAATACCGCCAACACCTGCTCAATCTGCTCCATGCGGTCGGGCTCATGCGCGTCGATCACATGCAGCAGCAGGTCAGAGTTGCTCGACTCTTCGAGCGTAGCCCGAAAAGCCTCGACCAGCTTGTGCGGCAGGTGACGAATGAAGCCGACGGTGTCGGCCAGCACGATCGGCCCAAGGTCGTTCAACTCGAGCCGGCGCAAGGTCGGGTCGAGGGTGGCGAAGAGCTGGTCGGCGGCGTAGACCTCGGATTGGGTCAGGGCGTTGAACAGGGTGGACTTGCCGGCGTTGGTGTAACCCACCAGCGAAACCGACGGGATATCGGCGCGGCGCCGGCCGCGACGGGCCTGCTCGCGCTGGCTGCGCACCTTCTCCAGGCGTGCCTTGATCTGACGCAGGCGTACCCGCAGCAGGCGGCGGTCGGTTTCAAGCTGGGTTTCACCCGGGCCACGCAGGCCGATACCGCCTTTTTGCCGCTCAAGGTGAGTCCAGCCGCGTACCAGTCGCGTGCTCATGTGCTCGAGCTGGGCCAGTTCGACCTGCAGCTTGCCTTCATGGGTACGCGCCCGCTGGGCGAAGATATCGAGAATCAGCCCGGTGCGATCAAGCACGCGACACTCGAAGACACGTTCGAGGTTACGCTCCTGGCTGGGCGTGAGGGTGTGATTGAAAATCACCAGATCGACCTCATCGGCTTTGACTTGGTCGCGTAGTTCTTCGACCTTGCCGCTGCCAATCAGGTATTTGGCCGTAGGCTGATGCCGTGTAATGGTCACCAGCGAGACGATGTCCGCCCCGGCCGACAATGCCAACTCCTGAAACTCCTGCGGGTCTTCGCGCGCCTCAGGGTTCTGACCTTCCAAGTGAACGAGCAACGCCCGTTCACCACCACCGTGGCGCTCAAAGAACAATGCAGGCTCCTATCAGGCGTTGCCTGGCTCGCTGTCACCGTGTTCGGAATCGGACGGGCTTGGCAGGCGAACCGGACGCGCAGGAACCACGGTCGAAATAGCGTGCTTGTAGACCATCTGGCTGACAGTGTTCTTCAGCAGCACAACGAACTGGTCGAAAGATTCGATCGAGCCCTGCAGCTTGATCCCGTTGACCAGGTAGATGGAAACCGGAACCTTTTCTTTTCTCAAAGTGTTCAAGTAAGGGTCTTGTAGCGAATGCCCTTTTGACATATGCCGCACTCCTGTAAGGATAAATAATAGAAAATCAAGAAAATCGATAAATTAGGCCGCCCCTTCGCAAGAATAGACGGCAATTAGCAGGGACTCAGCTCAATATGGAGACGCTTCCCAGGTATTTCAAGGTGCGGGACAGATTGTCGCAGGCGAGGCTGTCAAGCCAGTGCACGTCAGACCAACCGCGCAACCAGGTGAACTGCCGCTTGGCCAGCTGGCGAGTGGCAATGATACCGCGTTCTCGCATCTCATTCTCACTAAGCCTGCCGTCGAGGTAGTCCCAGACTTGCCTGTACCCCACTGCCCGTATAGACGGCAACCCGGCGTGCAAGTCACTTCTGGCTCGCAGCGATCGGACCTCGTCGATGAAGCCCTGTTCCAACATCTGCGAAAATCGTAACGCAATTCGCTGATGCAAAATGTGACGATCTGTAGGAGCGGTGGCCAAACTCGCGACAGTATAGGGCAAATGTCCGCCAGCGCCTGCGTCTGCGCCGCGACTTTCCGCGAATTGACGCTGGCGATGGGCCGTCATGCTCTCGCCGCTCACTCGGTAAACCTCAAGCGCACGGATCAGCCGCTGGGGGTCATTCGGATGGATGCGCGCCGCCGACTCAGGGTCCACTTCGGCCAACTGGCGGTGCAGCTCGACCAGGCCTAGCTCCCGGGCCTGCGCTTCGAGTTCGGCACGCACGCTGGCGTCGGCCGGCGGCATGTCAGCCAAGCCATCGATCAAGGCCTTGTAATACAGCATGGTGCCACCCACCAGCAGCGGTATCTTGCCCCGTGCGGTGATTTCCGCCATGGCTTGCAAGGCATCGGTGCAAAAGTGCGCGGCAGAGTAGCTTTCGGCCGGGTCGAGAATGTCGATCAGCCGGTGCGGGTGCGCTGCCAGCAGTTCCTTGGAAGGCTTGGCGGTACCGATGTCCATGCCACGGTAGACCAGCGCCGAGTCGACACTGATCAACTCGCAGGGCAGGACCTTGGTCAGCTCGATGGCAAGGTCAGTCTTGCCGGCCGCCGTCGGGCCCATGAGAAATATTGCTGGGGGCTTGCCGCTCATGTCATCGACCGCGCAGGAAAAGTTTGTCCAGGTCGTCCAGGCCCATTTGGGTCCAGGTCGGTCGGCCGTGGTTGCACTGGCCGCTGCGCTCGGTGTTTTCCATGTCGCGCAGCAGTGCGTTCATTTCGGGGATGGCCAGGCGCCGGTTGGCGCGCACAGCGCCGTGGCAGGCCATGGTGCCGAGCAGTTCGTTGAGGTGCGCCTGTATGCGGTCGCTGGTGCCGTATTCCATCAGGTCGGCGAGCACATCCTGCACCAGGCGGTTGGCCTCGGCTTGCTTGAGCAACGCCGGGATCTGCCGGATCGCCAGGGTCTCGGGGCCCAGCC
This sequence comes from Pseudomonas sp. LAIL14HWK12:I7, assembly GCF_000483465.1. Taxonomy (NCBI): domain Bacteria; kingdom Pseudomonadati; phylum Pseudomonadota; class Gammaproteobacteria; order Pseudomonadales; family Pseudomonadaceae; genus Pseudomonas; species Pseudomonas sp. LAIL14HWK12:I7. The sequence goes on along the minus strand of NZ_AXYZ01000001.1, from coordinate 721,159 downwards.
GCTGCAACTCGAAGCCCAGGCGCTGAAACCATTGGGCGTGCTCTTCGGCGCAGTCGGCTTCGCGCTGGCTCAAGGCCAACGACTCAGGCACCAGCAGCGGCTGACCGCTCAGGCCTTCGCTGGCCATGGCCACCTTGAGCCGCTCGTACATGATCCGCTCATGCGCGGCGTGCATGTCCACCAACACCAGGCCGACAGCATTCTCGGCCAAGATGTAGATGCCCTTGAGCTGAGCCAAGGCATAACCCAGCGGTGGAATGTCGCCCTGGCTTTCCGGCAGCGACGAAGGTGCAGCCGCGCCATCGCTCAGCGGCTTGTAGAACTCGCGATACACCGCCTGCGACTCGGCGGCCGGCAGTGGCTGCGACGGACGCGGGCTGTACTGGGACTGATAGCCCGAGCCACTGCCACCATTGGAAATCGAAAACTGCGGCGCACGAGGCTGCTCAAGCACCGGCGAGGCCAGGCGCATCTCGCCTTGAGGGCCAAACTCACCGGCCTGCTGGCCACTGGGGCGGACGATGTCGGCAGCCGCAGCGGGCGCAGCCAGCTGGTCCTCGGGGCGCACGTCGGCCAGGGCGCGGTGCAAGGTGCCATAAAGGAAGTCATGCACCGAACGCCCCTCACGGAAGCGCACTTCGTGCTTGGTCGGGTGCACGTTGACGTCCACGCCGTTGGGCTCGAGTTCGAGGAACAGCACAAAGGTCGGGTGCCGGCCATTGAACAGCACGTCCCGGTACGCCTGGCGCACAGCGTGAGCGACCAGCTTGTCGCGCACTGCCCGGCCGTTGACGAAGAAGTACTGCAGGTCGGCCTGGCTCCGCGAGAAGGTCGGCAGCCCCACCCAGCCCCACAAACGCAGGCCGTTGCGCTCGACATCGATGGGCAGCGCCTGCTCCATGAAGCCCGGCCCGCAGATGGCGCCGACGCGCCGCGCACGTGCGGTTTCATCGTGGGCCTCATGCAGGCTGAGGATGCTCTTGCCGTTATGGCGCAGGTGGAAGCCGACATCGAAGCGAGCCAGGGCCAGGCGACGGATGACTTCCTGCAGGTGATCGAATTCGGTTTTCTCGGCCTTGAGGAACTTGCGCCGGGCCGGGGTATTGAAGAACAGGTCACGCACTTCGACCGAGGTACCCACCGGGTGCGCAGCCGGTTGCACGCGCGGGGTCATGTCGCGGCCTTCGGTCTCGACCTGCCAGGCTTCGCTGGCATTGGCCGTGCGCGACGTCAGGGTCAGGCGCGCCACCGAGCTGATCGAGGCCAGGGCCTCGCCGCGGAAACCCAGGCTCAGCACGCCTTCGAGGTCTTCCAGTTCACGGATCTTGCTGGTGGCGTGACGGGCCAGCGCCAGTGGCAGGTCATCGGCAGAAATCCCGCCGCCATCGTCGCGTACCCGCAGCAGCTTGACGCCACCCTGCTCGACTTCGACATCGATGCGCCGGGCACCGGAGTCGAGGCTGTTTTCCAGCAACTCCTTGGCCACGGAGGCCGGGCGCTCGACCACCTCCCCCGCGGCAATCTGGTTAGCCAGCCGCGGGCTGAGCAGCTGGATGCGTGAACCACCACTCATTGCTGCGAAGCCAGGGTAGTGGCCGGCACGTCCAGACGCTGGCCGACTTTCAGCTCATCGGTCTTGAGGCTGTTAGTGCTGCGCAGGCTGGCCACGCTGACCTGATAGCGCACCGCGAGCATGGCCAGGGTCTCACCTGGGCGCACGGTGTGTTCACGTGGGCCGGCCGCGATCTTGCCGGTGTCGCGCAGCCAGGCAATGTAAGTGCCCGGCGGTGGATTTTGCTGGAAGAACTGGCGCACGCCGGTATGGATCGAGCGGGCCAGGGCCTGCTGATGGCTACGGGTAGCCAGCTTCGCGGCTTCGTTGGCGTTGGAGATAAACCCGGTTTCAACGAGGATCGACGGGATATCCGGCGACTTGAGCACCATGAAGCCTGCCTGCTCAACACGCTGCTTGTGCAGCGAGGTGATGCGGCCCATGTTGCCCAGCACCTTTTGGCCCACATTGAGGCTGGAGCTGAGCGTGGCGGTCATCGACAGGTCGAGCAACACGCCCGCGAGCATGCGGTCCTTGTCGTCGAGGCTGACGTTGCCCGCACCGCCGATCAGGTCGGAGCGGTTTTCCGTGTCGGCCAGCCAGCGTGCGGTCTCGGACGTGGCGCCACGGTCGGACAATGCAAAGACCGAGGCACCGAAGGCGGCCTTGGACGGCGCGGCATCGGCGTGGATCGAGACGAACAGGTCGGCACCCTTCTTACGGGCGATTTCGGTGCGTTTGCGCAGCGGGATGAAGTAGTCACCGGTGCGGGTCAGCTCGGCGCGGAAGCCTTTCTCGCTGTTGATCTGGCGCTGCAGCTCCTGAGCGATCTGCAGGACGATGTCTTTTTCATGCTGGCCGCGCGAGCCGGAAGCGCCCGGGTCTTCGCCGCCGTGGCCGGCGTCGATGGCGACCACGATGTCACGTTTGCCGCTGGGCACCGGTGGCAGCTTGATGGCCGGCTGGGCCGGGCTCACCGGCACCGCAGGCGTGGTCACCGGCGTTTGCACGGGCGTCGGCGGCGGGGGCGGTGTACTGGCAGCGACGGCGTCGGCTTCCTGGTCGTACAGGTCGACCACCAGGCGGTTGCCGTACTGGGCATTGGGCGCCAAGGTGAAGCTCTTGGGCGTGACCGACTTTTTCAGGTCGACCACCACGCGCAGGTCGGTAGGCGTGCGCTGGGCCGAACGCACGCTGCTGATCGGCGTGTTGGACGTCGCTACGTTCAACGGCGCGGCCAGGGTCGCACCATTGATGTCGATGACCAGGCGGTCTGGCGCGCTGAGGGTGAAGACGCTGTGCTGCACGGGGCCAGACAGGTCGAAGACCAGCCGCGTGTTGTCCGGCGCGCGCCACAGGCGCATGCTCTTGACTTGAGTGACGGCCAGAGCGTCAACGGTCACCGTTGTCAGCAGCAGCCCAACGATGGCGACCAGTGCGCGTATGCGCATACCTACCCCACTTACAGTTTTAGTGTTTGCCCAGTGCAACGCACCAAGCCTCGCCGCGAGCCCCCTGCGGCGAAAGGTTCAGCGAGCGTCCGCTCGCTTGGGGGCTTATGGTAATGGTCAGGTCAGGCTTTGGCAAAACGCCCGCACCCTTTTGTGGCCACTCGAACAGGCACAGCGCATCGCCCTCGAAGTAGTCACGTATGCCCATGTACTCCAGCTCCTCCGGATCGACCAGGCGATACAGGTCGAAATGGAACGCACGCACCTCACCCATCTCGTACGGTTCGACCACGGTAAAGGTCGGGCTCTTGACTGCACCAGTATGGCCCAAGCCACGGATCAGGCCACGTGAGAGCGTGGTCTTGCCCGCCCCCAGGTCACCTTCGAGAAAAATCACGCCATGACCGCCGGTCACTTCGGCAAGCCGCGCACCAAACGCGACCATGGCCGCTTCATCGGCCAGAAACAGGGTTAAGCCAGACACGCAGAATGCTCCTCCAACAACTCACGAATGACCGGCGCCAGATCACTGGCTGCCAGGCCTCTACCTTTGACGCCCAGGCGCTCGCCCGCACAGGCATGCAGCCACGCCCCCAAGCAGGCGGCCTCCCAGGCCCCCAAGCCTTGAGCCAGCAGCGCCGCCAGCACGCCGGTCAACACATCGCCCAGGCCGGCGCCGGCCATGGCCGGGTGCCCACGGTCACACCGCGCCAACTGCCCGCTCGGGTCGGCCACCAGGGTACCGGCACCCTTCAGCACGCAGACGCTGGCATAGCGGCGGGCAAGCTTGCGCGCAGCCCCTGGGCGGTCGGCTTGCACGGCCTCGGTGGAAATCCCCAGCAACCGCGCCGCCTCCCCCGGGTGCGGGGTGAGGATGCTGCCGCTGGGCAGGGCCAGGGGCGTGCGCGCCAGCAGGTTCAAGGCATCAGCATCCCAGACCTGCGGTTGCTCAGCGTTGGCCACTGCCGACAACAGGCTACGGCCCCACGCCGCCTGCCCCAACCCCGGGCCGACCACCAGCACCGAGGCACGCTCCAGCACGCCCATCAGCTGATTGGCCGAACTCACGCCCAGGCACATGGCTTCCGGCAGGCGGGCCAGGCATGCGCCAACATGTTCAGGACGCGTCGCCACGCTGACCAACCCGGCACCACAGCGCAGCGCGGCTTCGGCACTCAGTAGCACCGCACCGCCCGTACCGAGGTCGCCGCCAACCACCAGCACATGGCCGAAGTCACTTTTATGGGCATGCGCAGGCCTCGCCGGCAGGTGCGCGACGGTCACGCTGCTGAGCAGTTGCGGGGCATGCGCGGGTTGTTTGGTCTGGGGCATGGGGTCAAAGGCTCCAATGTCTGGCAGAATTATACGCACCTGAGCCCGTATTGCCTGCCCATCCATGTCCGCTTGCACACTTGACCTCCCCGCCCTGGCCCAATCCATCAAGATCTGGGGCCAAGAACTCGGTTTTGCCCATGTCGGCATCGCCGGGGTGGACCTTGGCGAGCACGAAAAGCACCTGCAGCGCTGGCTAGAAGCCGGCTATCAGGGCGAGATGGAATACCTGGCCGCTCACGATGGCAAACGCGCACACCCCGACCAGTTGATCCCCGGCACGGTAAGGGTGGTCTCGCTGCGCATGGATTACTTGCCCGGCGACACGCAGATGGCGCAACGCCTGGCCCAGCCGGAAAAGGCCTACGTATCGCGCTACGCCCTTGGCCGCGACTACCACAAGCTGGTGCGCAAGCGCGTGCAGCACCTGGCAGATCGCATCCAGGAGGCCATCGGCCCGTTTGGCTACCGGGCCTTCGTCGACAGCGCCCCGGTGCTGGAAAAGGCGATTGCCGAGCAAGCCGGGTTGGGCTGGATCGGCAAGAACACCCTGCTGCTCAACCGCAAGGCCGGCAGCTACTTCTTTTTGGCCGAGCTGTTCGTCGACCTGCCGTTGCCGGTGGACGACGCGCACACCAGCGAGCACTGCGGGCGTTGCGAGGCGTGCCTGGACATCTGCCCGACCAAGGCCTTTGTCGGGCCCTATGTGCTGGATGCCCGACGCTGCATTTCCTACCTGACCATCGAGCTCAAGGGGGCGATCCCCGTCGAGTTGCGCTCGATGATGGGCAACCGGGTGTTTGGTTGCGACGACTGCCAGATCGTCTGCCCATGGAACCGCTTTGCCCGGCCCACGCAGGAGCAGGACTTCCAGCCGCGCCATGGGTTGGAAAATGCCGAGCTGGCCGAGATGTTCTTGTGGGACGAAAAGACCTTCCTGCGCAAGACCGAAGGCGGGCCATTGCGGCGCGCGGGGTATGAGCGCTGGTTGCGCAACCTGGCCGTGGGGTTGGGCAATGCGCCTTCGACGATCCCGGTGATCGAGGCCCTGAAGGCACGGCGCGAGGATGCCTCGGCACTGGTGCGCGAGCATGTGGAGTGGGCGCTGGAACGGCACGGTATCCAGTAGCCACGCCATCCCTGTGGGAGCGGGTTCACCCGCGAACACCGGCGGAGCCGGTGCCCTACACCGCGGTGCCTGCTTCGCGGGTAAACCCGCTCCCACAGTGACCGCGTCGCACCTGAAGGCGGCTCTATTGCTGGTCGTTGTAGTGGAACTTGGGCATTTCCCAGTGGAACCGGATCGCCAGCAAGCGCAGCAGAAACCCGCCGAACAAGGTCAGCAACATGGCCTGCTCCGCTGGCAACTGGAAGTGCACACACCCCAGATAGAACCACGCCGCCGCGAACGACACACTGGCATACAGCTCGCGACGGAACACCAGCGGGATGTCGTTACAGAAGATATCGCGCAAGATGCCCCCAAATACCCCGGTGATCACGCCGCTGATCGACGCTACCAGCATGCCCTGCCCCATCTCCAGTGCCGTCATGCAACCGATCAAGGTAAAGGCCACCAACCCCAGGGCGTCTAGCACCAGGAACATCGAGCGCAAGCGGCGCATCATGGGGGCGATGAAAATCGTCAGCAGTGCCGCGCAACTGGTCAGCACCAGGTACTCAGGGTGCTTGACCCAGGTCAGCGGGTAATGCCCGAGCAGCACGTCGCGCACCGAGCCGCCACCCAGGGCCGTGACACAGGCAATCAGCACCACGCCGAACCAGTCCATGCCGCGGCGGCCGGCAGACAACGCGCCGGTCATGGCTTCAGCGGTGATGGCAATGAGGTAGAGCATCAACAACATGGTGCGAGTCCGTGCGAGAAAGGCGCGCAGTCTAACCAGTTGCCCAGGGCACCAAAAGAGGGCACAGACACAATATCTGCGCCCTCACGCTTCACACCTTGATGAAGTGCTCGCGGTAATGGCGCAGTTCGGCAATCGACTCGCGGATATCGTCCAGCGCCAGGTGGGTGCCGCCCTTCTTGAAACTGTCGCGCACATTCGGCGCCCAGCGTGCGACCAGCTCTTTAAGGGTCGAGACGTCGAGGTTGCGGTAGTGGAAGTAGTTTTCCAGGTTGCGCATGTGGCGATACAGGAACCGGCGGTCCTGGCAGATGCTGTTGCCGCAGATCGGCGATTTGCCCTTGGGCACCCATTGCTCGAGGAAGGCGATGGTCTGGGCCTCGGCCTCGGCCATGCTGACCTTGCTCTCGCGCACGCGCTGGGTCAGGCCCGAGCCGCCGTGGGTACGGGTATTCCATTCGTCCATGCGCGCCAGCACTTCGTCACTGTGGTGAATGGCGATCACCGGGCCTTCGGCGAGGGTGTTCAGATCGCTGTCGGTGACAATCGTGGCCATCTCGATGATGACGTCGCTGTCCGGATCCAGGCCGGTCATTTCCAGGTCGATCCAGATCAGGTTCTGTGGGTTTTGCATGCAGGGGCTCCTCGTATAGGCCGTCATAGTAGCCTAGCGAGTGCGGCGGGCGCATGTGCGGCGCGCGGTGCAAAGGTAAGCAGAATGGTCGAGCGCCCGGCGTGCTAAACTGCCTGCCGTTTTCAATCTGTCCCAGCACGGAATCTTCATGGCCAAACGCCAGCTCAATCGTCGCCAAAACTGGCGTATCGAAAAAATCCAGAACGAGCGCGCCGCTCGCGCCGCCAAACGCGAGCAGCACACGCTGCAAGAGCTGGAAGGCGGCGACCTGGGGCCAGAGCAACTGGGCCTGGTGATCGCGCACTTTGGCGTGCAGGTCGAGGTCGAAGCCCAGGACGGCGACGTAGCTGGGCAGATCTTCCGCTGCCACCTGCGGGCCAACCTGCCTGCGCTGGTCACCGGCGACCGCGTGGTCTGGCGGGCGGGCAACCAGGGCATCGGCGTTATCGTCGCGCAGATGCCGCGCAGCACCGAGCTGTGCCGGCCAAACAACCACGGCCAGCTCAAGCCGGTGGCGGCCAACGTCGATCTGATCGTGATCGTCTTCGCGCCAGCCCCCGAGCCCCACCCAAACCTGATCGACCGCTACCTGGTAGCCGCCGAACACGCCGGCATCCGTCCGTTGCTGCTGCTGAACAAGGCCGACCTGATCAACGACGAGAACGCCCCGGCGTTGCAGGCGCTACTCGAGGTCTACCGCGACCTCGGCTACCCGCTGCTGGAGGTTTCGGCCCACCAGGGTGACGGCATGCAACGCCTGCAGCAGATGCTGGACGGGCACATCAGTGTGTTCGTCGGCCAGTCAGGCGTGGGCAAGTCGTCGCTGGTCAACAGCCTGCTGCCCGCTGCCGACACCCGCGTCGGCGACCTGTCCGAATGGTCGGGCCAAGGCACGCACACCACCACCACCGCGCGCCTGTACCACTTCCCCAATGGCGGTGACCTGATCGACTCGCCGGGTATTCGCGAGTTCGGCCTGGGCCATGTCAGCCGCGATGACGTGGAAGGGGGCTTCATCGAGTTCCGCGACCTGTTCGGCACCTGCCGCTTCCGCGACTGCAAGCATGACCGCGAGCCGGGCTGTGCGCTGCTCAAGGCGCTGGACGAAGGCCGGATCAAGCAGCAACGCATGAACAGCTACCGCTCGATCATCGCCAGCCTGCCGGAAGACAGCTACTAACCCGCCTGATTTGTAGGAAATATTACCGGAGCGCGTAAGACCGCTCCGGTTTTAGCGTCATCTATTGCCCCTTCTCCTGCTTTCGCTGATGGTCATGGCTTCTATCAGGGAGGGCAACCGCCATGCCGGTTCTTATCAGCTACCGCCACGAAGAGCGGCTCGACGCGTTCATCCTCAATGAGCGCCTGCTGCTCGAAGGCATCCCCACCCAGCTGGTGCAATACGACAGCGATGGTCAGACCCGCGATGACCTCTATGGCAGTTTCTGCCAGCAGATGAGCGATGCCACCCATTGGGTCGGCGTGTTGCCGGCCAGCGTCGGTGAACAATGGTGGACTGCCTGGCTGCTGGGGGCTGCGGCAATGGGCTGCCGCCGGGTGAGTTTCTATTGCAAAGGGCCAGGCACACTGCCTGAGTGCCTGGGCAGATGGCCGATCATGCGCGAGCGCCCGCACATCGACCTGTTCGTGCGTGCGTATCACGATGAACGCACCTTCGAGCGGGCCATGTCATTGCCGCCAGGGCGAGGGTTAGGGGCTGACCGGGATAATGCCGACTACTTCCATGCCGACCTCAAGGCCAAGATCCGCCGGGGGTTCTGAATGCATTGGGGCCGCTACGCGCCCCATCGCCGGCAAGCCGGCTCCCACAGATAGGGTGTGGGCCTGAGCCTCGCACAACCCCCGTGGGAGCAACTGTCTTGTGGTGCTTGTTCCGGCCTCATCGCTGGCAAGCCAGCGCCTACAGGTGCGGCGCTTGACTTGGAGGCTACATAGTTCGGGTGGGGGCTGGCTTGCCAGCGATGGGCCGCAGAGCGGACCCAGTCACTTACTGCTCCTTGGCTTCGTCCATCTTCAGCGTGCCATCCTCGAAGATGTTCAGCTTCTGGCGCAGCTCGCGTGGCTGCATCGGCGCTTGCTCAGCACCCGGTACAGCAGGGGCCGAAGAAGCCCCCGGCGCGGCGCCGGCAGGCGGTGCTGGCTGGGCCGGCGGCGTTTCGGGCGCGGCCTGCTCACCTTCGATATCACGCTGGGCCTTCTTGGTCAGCACGATGATGTCGATACGCCGGTTGACCGGGTTGAACGGGTTCTTGCGGTCGAACAACGACGACGACGCATAACCCACCACCCGGGCCACTTGCCCATCCGGATAGCCCCCGGCAACCAACGCACGCCGCGCCGCGTTGGCACGGTTGGCCGACAACTCCCAATTGCCGAACTCACCAGTGCCGGCGAACGGCTTGGCATCGGTGTGGCCGCTGACGCTGATCTTGTTCGGCACCGCCTTGATGGTGTCGGCCATGGCCAGCAGGATGTCTTCGAAATACGGCTGCAAACGCGCACTGCCGAGGTCGAACATCGGCCGGTTCTCGGCATCCATGATCTGGATACGCAAACCGTCCTGGGTGATCTCGAACAGGATCTGGTCCTTGAACTTCTGCAGTTGCGGGTTTTCTTCGACCTTGTTCTGCAGTTCCTGCAGCAACAGCTCAAGGCGCTCGCGCTCGACCTGTTCGGCCATGGTCTCGACCTGGTCCTTGTTCAGCTGAACCGTGGACTCCTGCGTCGGCTCGGTCTTCACCTCAGGGTTGATGGTCTTTTCCGGCGCCATCTCGGGCGAGCCGCCCAGGTCGATCACGTAGGGCGTGCCACTCTCGGAGAAGCCGATCGGGTCCTGGAAGTAACCGGCAATGGCGATTTTCTGCTCGGGGGTGGCTGTGGATAACAGCCACAGCACCAGGAAAAACGCCATCATCGCCGTGGCGAAGTCGGCAAAGGCGATTTTCCAGGCGCCACCATGATGGCCGCCGCCGAAGCGCTTGACGCGCTTGATGATGATCGGCTGATTGTTTTCCATGACTCAGCGACCGCGAACCGCTTGTTCCAGCTCGGCAAAACTTGGGCGGTGTTTCGGGTAGAGCACCTTGCGCCCGAATTCCACAGCCAGGGACGGCGGCATGCCCGAGGCCGACGCGACCAGCGAGGCCTTGATCGACTCATAAAGGTTGAGCTCTTCCTTGGCATCGTGCTCCAGGCACTTGGCCAAGGGGCCGAAGAAGCCATAGGCCGCCAAGATACCGAAGAACGTACCGACCAACGCTGCACCGACGTGCATGCCGATGGCCGCCTGGTCGCCGTCGCCGAGCGAAGCCATGGTCACCACGATACCCAGTACCGCCGCAACGATACCGAAGCCGGGCATGCCGTCGGCAATGCCGGTCACCGCATGGGAGGGGTGTTCGAGCTCTTCCTTCATGCTCAGCAGCTCCATGTCGAACAAGCCTTCGAGCTCGTGCGGGGCCATATTGCCGGTGGACATGATGCGCAAGTAGTCACAGACGAACGCCGTCATGCGCTCATCCGCCAGCACGGTGGGGTACTTGGCGAAGATCGGGCTGGCTGCGGCGTCCTCGATATCACTCTCGATGGCCATCATGCCTTCACGACGGCTCTTGTTGAGGATCTCGTACACCAGGCCCAGCACTTCCAGGTAGAAGGCATGGGAGAAGCGCGAGCCGAACATCTTCATCGACTTCTTGATGACGTGCATGGTCATGTGGCCAGGGTTGGCCTGCAAGAATGCACCGAAGGCCGCACCGCCGATGATCAGTACTTCGAACGGCTGGATCAGCGCCGCAATCTTGCCGTGGGAGAGCACGTATCCGCCGAGCACGCTCGCGAATACGACGATGATGCCGATAATTTTAGCCATAGGTTCAAAGCACTTGCTGTCGTGGTCGGGGTATGAGACTGGGAGCTTTAAAACTCTTCTTCTACTTATCGGCAGAACTGCGCCAGACTATAGCCACTCAAAGCGAAAAGCCAGTTCGGACTGATGTCAAAATGCCAATTGAAACCAAGGTGCCCGCTCAGCCGCCGCGTACGTTAGAGGCTTGGGTAAAGCTGCTGGAGAGTGTCCGCATCCCCGTGCCGAAGCACAGTCACGACCGGGTAATCGCTGCCATCAATGACAGCCGCCGCTCGCTGCGCGACATCGCCGAACTGATGCAGGACAGCCCGGCATTGGTGCTTTCCGTGCTGCGTGAGGCCAATCACCCGACCAACGCCAGCCAGGCCGAGCCTGCCGAGAGCCTGGAAATCGCCCTTAACCGGCTGGGCCTGGCCCGCACCGAGCAGTTGCTCAAGCGCCTGCCCTCCGTGCCCGTCGAAGACATCCCGCCAGTGCTCAGCCAGTTCCAGCTGATCAGCCAGCACGCTTCGCAGCAGGCCAGCGGCCTGTTCGCCAGCCGCCTGGCACGGCTGTGGCAGGAAATTCACTGGGGCAGCCTGCTGTTCCTGTCACCCCTGTGGCCGCTGGCACTGGCCTACCCCAAGCTGCTCGACACCTGGGAGCTGCGGGTTATCCACAAGGGCGAGGACGCCGCCCAAGTAGAAGAAGAGCTGTTTGGCGTGCGCATCATGGCGCTGTGCCGGACCATGGCGGAGTACTGGCGCCTGCCGCAGTGGGTAACCCAGGGTTACCGCTTACTGCTGGAAGAACGCGAACAACTGGCCCAGGTGCTGAGCATCGCCCGCGACGAAGACCTGCTCAGCCAGCAACACCGCCTGGATGCCGAGCCGGGCCTGCGCCGCTGGTTCAACCAGCCGGCCAACACCGTGCTGCTGGCCAACAACCTTGCGCTGGCGGCGCAGGTGGGCTGGGACAACCCGCACCTGCTGCGTTGGCAACTGCTGACTGCGCTCTACCTGCAAACCTCACTGGAAGACGTGCAGCAGCAAGTGCACCAGCAGGCCGCGGCCAGCGCCCGCCGCCACGCCAGGCATGCCCTGTTCCACCCGGCGGAAGCACTGATCTGGCCCTGGCACCAGCGCCGCCCGCACCCGGACATGCTGGCCCCACCACCGCCCAATAGCGACGACCTGGCGCGCTGGCGCAAGCTGTGCCAGGACCTGTTGGCCCAGCCCAGCCCGTTCACCAATACCGTGCACCTGGCCACCCAGGCCCGCGAAGCCCTGCTGGCCTGCGGCATGCAACGCATCCTGCTGCTGAGCCTGGACAAGGCCAGCGACTACCTGCGCGTGCAACAGGCCGCCGGCTTGCCCAAAGAGGCCGGAGCCCTGGCCCTGCAGGTGTCGCAAAACAAACTGCTGCAAAAGCTGATGGCCCAGGCCGGACAGTTGCGCATCACCCCGGAAAACCACAGCCAGTTCTCGGCCCTGCTGCCCGCCCCGCTGCGTGCCCTGTTCCGCAGCGAGCACGTGCTGCTGCGCTCGCTGGCGGTAAACGATCAGGTGCTGATGCTGATGGTGGCCGACCAGGGCTGCCGGCCATTGGCCGATATCAGCGTGCAAGCCTTTGGTAAAACCGCGCAATGCATCGAGCGCGCGCTGTCGGTGTTTGCCAACCGCAAGGGCTGAGCCTTGCGCTACAATCGCCCCTCTTTCCACACTGGAGACCGTGGATGACTGACTTTTCCGGCCTGCCCCTGGTGATCGAAGCCGCAGACCTGCTGCCGCGCCTGGATTCGCCACAGCTGATCCTGGTCGACCTGAGCAGCGCCAACCGCTATGTCAGCGGCCATATCCCCGGCGCACGCTTTGTCGAAGGCAAGCGCACCCAGCTGGGCCAGCCTCCTGCACCCGGCCTGCTGCCGGCCTTGGGCGATCTGGAAAAACTGTTCAGCGAACTCGGCCACCGCGACGACGCCGTCTATGTGGTGTATGACGATGAAGGCGGCGGCTGGGCCGGGCGCTTCATCTGGTTGCTCGACGTGATCGGCCACAAGGCTTACCACTACCTCAATGGTGGTATCCAGGCCTGGCCGGCAGACACGCTGGTGACCGACGTACCGGCGCCGGCCAACACGCCCGTACGCTTGCACGTGCATGGCGAGCCAACCGCCACCCGCGAATACCTGCAAAGCCGCCTGGGCGCCGATGACCTGGTCATCTGGGACGCCCGCGGCCCGCAGGAATACAGCGGCGAGAAGGTTCTGGCGGCCAAAGGCGGTCATATTCCCGGCGCGATCAACTTCGAGTGGACTGCCGGCATGGACCTCAATGACCACCTGCGCATCCGCCAGGACATCGCCGACGTCCTCGAAAAGCTGGGCATCACCCCCGACAAGGAAGTGATCACCCACTGCCAGACCCACCGCCGCTCCGGTTTCACCTACCTGGTGGCCAAATCCCTCGGCTACCCACGCGTCAAGGCCTACGCCGGCTCGTGGAGCGAATGGGGCAACCACCCGGACACGCCTGTAGAAGTCTAAGGAACCTGCATGAAATCCCGTTTGTTCATCATCAGCCAGTACCTGCTGCCGCACCACCTGCTGTCGCGGCTGGCCGGCTGCATTGCCGAGTGCCGTGCACGCTGGTTCAAAAATGCCTTCACCGCCTGGTTTGCCAAGCGCTACCAGGTGAACATGTCCGAGGCCCTGGTCGAAGACCTGAGCGCTTACGAACACTTCAACGCCTTCTTTACCCGTGCCCTGAAGCCCGGCGCCCGTCCGCTGGACGAAACGCCCGGTGCCATCCTGTGCCCGGCCGACGGCGCGGTCAGCCAGCTTGGCCCGATCGAACACGGCCGCATCTTCCAGGCCAAGGGCCACAGCTTCAGCGCGCAAGAGCTGCTGGGCGGCGATCCAGCCATGGCTGCGCCGTTCATGGGCGGTGAGTTTGCCACCATCTACCTGTCGCCGAAGGACTACCACCGTGTGCACATGCCGCTGGCCGGCACCCTGCGCGAGATGGTGTATGTGCCGGGCCGCCTGTTCTCGGTGAACCAGACCACTGCAGAAAACGTCCCCGAGCTGTTTGCCCGTAACGAGCGTGTGGTGTGCCTGTTCGACACCGAGCGTGGGCCGATGGCCGTGGTGCTGGTGGGTGCGATGATCGTCGCCTCGATCGAGACGGTCTGGGCCGGCTTGGTAACCCCGCCCAAGCGTGAGCTGAAGACCTTCCGTTACGACGAAGGCAGCCGCGCGCCGATCCACTTGGAAAAAGGCGCCGAACTGGGCCGCTTCAAACTGGGTTCGACCGCCATCGTGCTGTTCGGGCCAGAGCAGGTGAAGTGGGCAGAAAGCCTGGGCGCCGGTTCGGCCGTGCGCATGGGGCAGCTACTGGCAGCGCCTGCCGAAGCCTGAGGCCAGCAGGTACACATGCCCCTGTAGACGCAGCCTTGTGCTGCGAAGAGGCCAGCGAAAACAACTAAATCTTCGCCGCTTCACCGGCCTCTTCGCAGCGCAAGGCTGCTCCTACAGAGATCAGGGCTGCAAAGCAGCCCCAAAATCTCGAATCAGCCGCGCGCGTCGCGGTCTCGCAGCCCCAGCAGGTACAGCACACCGTCCAGCCCCAGGGTCGAAATCGCCTGCTTGGCCGATTGACGTACCAGCGGCTTGGCACGGAACGCCACGCCCAGGCCCGCCAGCGACAGCATCGGCAGGTCATTGGCGCCATCACCCACGGCGATGGTCTGGTCCAGTTGCAAGCCCTCTTCGCGGGCCAACTGCTGCAGCAGCTCAGCCTTGCGCTGCGCATCGACGATAGGCTCGACAGCCACGCCAGTCACCTTGCCGTCGACCACTTCCAGCTCGTTGGCGAACACGTAATCGATGCCCAGGCGCGCCTGCACCTGACGGGCGAAATACGTAAAGCCACCCGACAGGATCGCAGTCTTGTAGCCCAGGCGCTTGAGCTCGGCGAACAGGTTCTCGGCACCTTCGGTCAGGCGCAGCGAGGCACCGATCTCATCCAGCACGCCCACGTCCAGGCCCTTGAGCAACGCCATGCGCTCTTTGAAGCTGGCGCGGAAGTCCAGCTCGCCGCGCATGGCCCGCTCGGTGATCGCAGCCACTTGCTCGCCGACGCCGGCAGCCTTGGCCAGTTCGTCGATGACCTCGGCCTCGATCAGCGTCGAGTCCATGTCGAACACCGCCAGGCGGCGGTTGCGACGGAACAGGTCGTCCTTCTGGAAGGCGATGTCGATGCTCAGCGCTTCGGCCAGGGCAAAGAAGTCTGCACGCAAGGCCTGGGCATCGCTCGGCTCGCCGCGCACGGAAATCTCGACGGCCGCCTTGCCCTTCTCGGTGTCGGCATCCAGGCCCACCCGGGCAGACAGGCGCTCGATGCGCTCGATGGTCAGGCCGTACTGGCTGATGACCGCGCTGACCCGTTGCAGCTGCTCTGGGGTGATCTTGCGGCTGAGCAGGGTGACGATATGACGCGCCTCACCGTGGCCATCGGCCCAATGCTGGTAATCGGCCTCGGAAATCGGCGTGTAACGTGCCTGCAGATTGAGCTCATGGGCCTTGGCCTGCACGCTTTGCAGCAGGTTGGTGGCCACTTCGTTGTCCGGGATATCGACCAGAATGCCGAACGACAAGGTGCCGTGCATGACCGCCAGGCCGATGTCGAGGATGTTCACACCACCCTGCAGCAGGACGCCGGTGATGGCCGCGGTGAGACCGGGACGGTCTTCACCTGTGATGTTGATCAGGACGATTTCGCGCAAGACCGGACTCCGACTTCGATGAAAAATGCGCATTCTACCGATTTTCCGTGACCATCGGGCGCGAACGATACTTTGCCGAAAAAACCGGGGTCGCTATACTGCCCCTCACTTTTATGCCATTAAGAGCCGAGCTCTGTGAACCGGCCCACCCCCGTCAAGCCAGACAACTTCTTCCTGATGATCTATCGTGCCCTGAGTCAACGTCGCGTCCCTCTGGCGCTGCGCATCGCCTTCACCAACATTTTCCTGGTGGCGCTGGCGCTGGTCATCTATGCCTGCGTGATGGGCCTGCAGTTCAAGCAGGCCATGCACGAGCAGGCGGATGCGCTCGGCCAGAGCCTGACCACGCAGACGGCCACGTCGGCCACGGAGCTGTTGGTGTCCAACGACATCCTCAGCCTCAACGTGCTGCTGGGTAACCTGGTGAAAAACCCATTGGTGGCCCATGCGGCGATCTACAGCGTGGACAACCGCATCCTCGCCGAAGCTGGCCAGCGCCCGCGCAACAGCCTGCTGGGCGAGGCCGAAGGCCTGTACCAGACCAAGATCACCTTCCAGGACGTCACCGCCGGGCAGCTGCGCATCAGCCTGGACATGGGCCAGTTCCAGCAGCCGATGTTGATCAGCCTTCAGAGCATGGGCATCCTCGCCGCCATCCTGCTGGCCCTGGCACTGAGCTTGAGCCTGCGCCAGGCCCGCCATATCACCCTGCCGCTGCTGCAACTGCGTGTCTGGCTGCGCGACCCGCACCCCTACACCCCGGCCACCGACCGTCAGGACGAGATCGGTGACATCGCCCGCCAGTTGCACACTCGCCTGGCCCCGCCGCCGCCACCAGAGCCAGAGCCAGAAGACGAGGACGACGAAGACACTTTCGAGCACCTGCACGAAGCCCCACCGGCCCCCAAGGCTGCCCCGCGCGCCAAGGTTGTCGCCCAGGCAGACGACGAGGACGATGAAGCCTTCGCCGGGTTGCTCGACAACGAGGACAGCGCCCCGAAGGCGGTGCCGTTCGAGTCTGACGAGCCGCAAAACAGTGCAGTGCTGGCCGTGCAGCTCGGCTCGCAAGAGCAATTGCGCCGCCTGCCGCGCACGCGCCTGACCGAGTTGCTGGAGCGCTACCGCGACTGCCTGGAGCATGCCGCCTCACTGTATGAGGGCGAAACTCACACGCTCAACGACGGCAGTACTCTGGTGCTGTTCCACAGCCGCGACTGTGGCGAGGACTACCTGACCAATGCGATCTGCTGTGGCGAGCTGCTGCGCGCACTGGGCCATGCCTTGCAGATCGAAGTCGCGGACAGCGGCATTACCCTGCAACTGCAGCTGGGCCTGGCCCTGGGTAACGACCTGCACGGGCTGGAGCTGGTCGACCTGCTGATGGCTGAAAAAGCCCAGGATGCCCTGGCGCTGTCGCAGCACAGCCGCAACCTGTTGCTGGTGGAGCGTCAGATCAGCGACGACGCACTGATTCGTCAGCGCGCGCGGATCCGCCCGATTGCCAGCCCAGAAGGCGCGTGCTGCGTGGAGCGGCTGATGGAGCCTTACCCGTCGATGCTGGAACGGCAACTGGCGCGGATGCACGAGCGCCGAGCCTGATTGTACGAGCAGCCTTGTGCTGCGAAGGGGCCAGTTGTAGGACCAGCCTTGTGCTGCGAAGAGGCCAGTTGTAGGAGCAGCCTTGTGCTGCGAAGAGGCCGGCCCTAGCAACAGAGATGCATTGCCAGCCCTGGCCTCTTCGCAGCGCAAGGCTGCTCCTACAGAGGTCACGTAGCAGATACGAAAAAGCCCGCACATGTGCGGGCTTTTTCGTATCTGGCGGAACCATCAGAACCGATAGACTTCCATATCGGTACGGATCGGCGAAGCCATCGGGATCTTGGATTTCTCCGGCGCCTTCTTCACCTGTACCGGTGCAGCTGGCTTTTTCGGCGCCTCTTCGGCAATGGCAGGCTGATTGGCCAACGGTTTGACCGCCGTGCTCAATTGTTCAGCCAGCTTTTGCAGCAATTGCCCTTGCGCCTGCACCTGCGACGCCTCGCTACCCTCGTGCTGCTGCTCGAGGTGAACGATGCGGTTGTCGCGCACATGGCCACGACGGTCGAGCAGACGCCATTGGGCATCGAGAATCGCCGGCTGGTCCTTGCCAGAATCCAGGCGGGTAATCGACAGCAAGACTTGCACGTCCGGGCTGAAACCAGCGGTTGCCGGTGCCAGGACCACGCGCTGGCTGTCCAGGCGCCAGGCCAGCTGGCGAACCAGCAACTGGTCAATGTCCGACGAGAGGCTGCCCGCCCAACGACCGTCGGTCGCCGAACTCAGGCTGCCATCGGCCTGACGCTGCAGGAACGTCTCGCGTTGCAGGTAATCGGCAACCGACACCGGGCCGAGCACCACGGCCATGCCCGCGCTTTGCGACGGCTGGCCAGGATCACCGCTGTCGAGCTGGTACAAGGCAACCGGCTGATGCATGCTGCATCCGCCCAGCCCCAAAAGGCCCGTCATCAACAGCGCAAATGGAAGGCGCAGAAGTTTCATCATCCCATCCAGGCGGTCGCCCCAGGCAGACCGCAGTGATACTCATGTAGATTCAATCGGGCACACGGCTACGCCGGCACCGCAGGGGCCATATCATCCGCGAAATAGCTGTCCGACTCCAGCATTTCTGCCTGGAACGGCGCTGAAATTGCCGTTCCAGACATTTCACCGGGTTACGCCGGACCTTCCACCTGCAACCCATCGACACGCTGGAAGCCGCGTGGCAGCTTGCTGCCGCGCCGGCCCCGTTCGCCCTTGTAGTGCTCCAGGTCGTCCGCTTTCAGAGATAGCGTACGCTTGCCGGCTTGCAATACAAGGGTCGCCCCTTCGGCCATCACCGCCAGGTCGGTGACAAATTCTTCACGGCTGGCCACCCGATCACCGGGCACGCCGATGATCTTGTTGCCCTTGCCTTTACCCAGTTGCGGCAAGTCGCTGACCTTGAACACCAGCAGCCGGCCCTCGGTGGTCACCGCCGCCAGCCAATCCTGCTCGCGGTTGGCCACCGGGCGTGGCGTCATCACTTTTGCCCCGTTGGGCAGGCTGAGCAGGCCCTTGCCGGCCTTGTTCTTGGCCTGCAGGTCTTCGCCCTTGACCACGAACCCGTAGCCGGCGTCCGACGCCACCACATACAGGGCGTCATCGTCAGGCAACAGCACACACTCGAAGGTTGCCCCAGGTGGCGGTGTCAGGCGGCCGGTCAGCGGCTCGCCTTGCCCCCGCGCCGACGGCAGGGTATGCGCGGCCACCGAATAGCTGCGGCCCGTAGAGTCGATCAGCACGGCAAACTGGTTGGAGCGCCCGGCAGCGGCGGCCTTGAAGCCATCGCCCGCCTTGTACGAGAGGCCGGTGGCATCGATGTCGTGGCCCTTGGCGCAACGCACCCAGCCCTTTTCCGACAGCACGACGGTGACCGGTTCGGTCGGCATCAGCTCGTTTTCCGACAGCGCCTTGGCCTCGGCACGCTCGACGATTGGCGAACGGCGGTCATCGCCATAGGTTTCGGCGTCCTTGATCAGCTCGGTGCGCACCAGCTTGCGCAGCTTGGCGTCGCTGCCGAGCAAGGCCAGCAGCTTGGCCTGCTCTTTGAGCAGTTCGTCCTGCTCGCCGCGAATCTTCATTTCTTCAAGGCGCGCCAGCTGCCGCAGGCGGGTCTCTAGGATGTAGTCGGCCTGGATCTCGGTCAGTTGGAAGCGGTCGATCAACGCCTGCTTGGGATGCTCCTCGGTGCGGATGATGTGAATCACTTCATCCAGGTTAAGGAAGGCCGTCAACAAGCCCTCAAGCAAGTGCAGGCGACGCTCAACCTTGTCCAGACGGTGTTGCAGCCGGCGACGGACGGTAGTGGTACGGAACTCCAGCCACTCCAGCAACAGGGCGCGCAGGTTCTTCAGCTGCGGCCGGCCGTCGAGGCCGATGATGTTGACGTTGACCCGGTAGCTGCTTTCCAAGTCGGTGGTGGCGAACAAATGCTGCATCAGTTCGTCGGCATCCACCCGGTTGGAGCGCGGGATGATGACGATGCGGCACGGGTTCTCGTGGTCTGACTCGTCACGCAGGTCGGCCACCATCGGCAGCTTCTTGGCCTGCATCTGGGCGGCGATCTGCTCCAGTACCTTGGCGCCGGAGACCTGGTGCGGCAGTGCGGTGACCACCACATCGCCATCTTCGACACGATAAACGGCGCGCATGCGGATCGAGCCGCGGCCGGTTTCGTAGATCTTCAGGATCTCGGCGCGCGGGGTGATGATCTCTGCTTCGGTCGGGTAGTCCGGGCCCTGAATGTGCTCGCACAGCTGCTCGATCGTGGCCTTGGGCTCGTCGAGCAAACGGACGCAGGCACTGGCCACTTCACGCAGGTTGTGCGGCGGCACGTCGGTGGCCATGCCCACGGCGATACCGGTGGTGCCGTTGAGCAGGATGTTGGGCAGGCGCGCTGGCAATACCGCGGGCTCCTGCAGGGTACCGTCGAAGTTCGGCACCCAGTCCACGGTGCCTTGGCCCACTTCGTTGAGCAGCACTTCGGCGTAGCGCGACAACCTTGCTTCGGTGTAACGCATGGCGGCGAACGACTTCGGGTCGTCCGGCGCACCCCAGTTGCCCTGGCCATCGACCAGGGTGTAGCGGTAGCTGAACGGCTGCGCCATCAACACCATGGCTTCGTAGCAGGCCGAGTCGCCGTGGGGGTGGAACTTGCCGAGCACGTCGCCGACGGTACGCGCCGACTTCTTGTGCTTGGCATCGGCATCGAGCCCCAACTCGCTCATGGCGTAGACGATGCGTCGCTGCACCGGCTTCAGGCCGTCGCCGATGTGCGGCAGGGCCCGGTCCATGATCACGTACATGGAGTAGTTGAGGTAGGCCTGTTCGGTGAAGTCCGCCAGCGAGCGGCGTTCGACGCCGTCGAGGCTGAGTTCCAGTGAGTCGCTCATGCGGGCCTCGTCATTTCAGGTTCTGGCGCAGCAGCATGGTGCCGCCGCGCTGGGTAAATTCAAGTTGTTTCAGGGCGCTCATGCCGAGCAGCACGGTCTGCCCGTCCAGGCCTGGCACCACGGTGGCTCGCACGTCCTGCAGGCGGATATCACCCAGCTGCAGGGTATTCAGCCGCGTGCGGTAGCCTTCGGTGCGGCCGTTTGCGGTACTGAGCAGCACCGGGCTGCCGCGCGCAAGCGCCAGCGTGTGGGCCAAGGCCTCAGGTATCGCCACGTCGGTCGCCCCGGTGTCGAGCATGAAATGCACTGCCTGGCCATTGATCGCGCCATCCACCACGAAGTGCCCCTGGCCATTGCTCAGCAGGCGCACCTCGATAAAGCCTTCGCCACGTGAAGACTGCACCTGGGCATTAGGGTTGCGCTGGCTGTCTTCCCATTGGCCGAAGAAACGCGTGGCAAGGAACAACGCCGCCGCCCAGGCGACGATCATCAGTAGCTTGCCGGCACGCTTGCCCGGAGCCTGGCTCATGGCTTGGCGCTCCAGCCGCCGGCAGGTGCGTCAAAGCGCCAGACGATCGGGCGTGCCTCGCCATCGGCGCGCACGCCATTGTTGTTGTCCAGGCCAATCCAGGCGCCTTTGGCATCGATTACCAGGGCTTCTGCCAGGCCGTACGGCTGATCGTACCGGCGCGATTCCACCAACGCATCGGCGGCGAACGACCAGCAACGCTCGACCACGCCGCTGTCTGCGTCGCGGCGACAAATGCGGTAGGCGTTACGCTCAAGGGTGTACAGCTTGCCTTCGAACCAGGCCAGGTCGGCAAAATCACGCGACAGCGCCCGGGGGTTGGGCATCTGCGGCGGCTGCATCTCGACACCAGCTTCGCTCAGCAGCACGCAACTGCGCCCGCAGGTCCACACCGACTGCTGACGCTCGATCGCCACCAACCCCCGGCGCTCGCGCTCGGCGGCCAGCCAGATGCGGTCACCCGCGGGGTTGATCGCCAGGCCTTCGAACAAGGCATTGAAGTTAAGCAGCATGCCACTGGCCCGCGCCTGCCGAACCATGGCCGGGTCGATCTTCAACCAGTCCGGCTCACCCTTGAGCGGGATGCGCAACACGCCGGCATGCGCCTCGCTGACCAGGTAGAGGCTACCGGCCTGGTCACAGGTGATGCCTTCGAAATCCAGCTCGCCACCGCGCACATAGGACGCCGCCCAGTTGCGCGACTTCAGCCCCCACGGCAAGCCGCTCTCGGGTACGGGCGGCGGGGTGAAGGTCAGCGGTTGTGCACGCCACACCGCGTTTTGCTGATCGAAACGATAGACCCGGTCATCGTCACGGTCGGATACACCCCACAACGCACCCCGGCACTGCACCAGCCCAGACAAGTTGCCGCCGCGCATACCCTCGATGGGGTATTCGGCAGTCATCTTCAATTGCGGCCAGTCGCCCGCCACACTCGGCAAGGCAACCAGGGCAAGGCAAGCGGCGAGAAACAGCCGAATCAAACCATGACCTCGGCAAGGTTACCTTTGGTTTCCAGCCAGCTCTTGCGGTCGCCGGCGCGCTTCTTGGCCAGCAACTTGTCCATCAGCTCGCAGGTGGCCTGCACATCGTCCAGCGTCAGCTGCACCAGGCGCCGGGTGTTCGGGTCCATGGTGGTTTCACGCAGCTGTGGCGGGTTCATTTCACCCAGCCCCTTGAATCGCGTGACTTGCGGCTTGCCGCGCTTCTTCTCGGCCACCAGGCGATCGAGGATGCCGTCGCGCTCGGCTTCGTCCAGGGCGTAGTAAATTTCCTTGCCGAGGTCGATGCGGTACAGCGGCGGCATGGCCACGTAGACATGGCCGGCCTCCACCAGTGGGCGGAAATGCTGCACGAACAGTGCGCACAGCAACGTGGCAATGTGCAAGCCGTCGGAGTCGGCGTCGGCGAGAATGCAGATTTTGCCGTAGCGCAGCTGCGAGAGGTCGGCAGCCCCCGGGTCGACGCCGATGGCCACAGCAATGTTGTGCACTTCCTGGCTGGCCAGGACTTCGCCACCGTCCACTTCCCAGGTGTTGAGGATTTTCCCGCGTAGCGGCAGGATCGCCTGGAACTCTTTGTCTCGCGCCTGCTTGGCCGAACCACCGGCAGAGTCACCCTCGACCAGGAACAGCTCGGCGCGCATCGGGTCCTGGCCTGCGCAATCCGCCAGTTTGCCCGGCAGCGCCGGGCCTTGGGTGATGCGCTTGCGTTCGACCTTCTTGCTGGCCTTGAGACGACGGCCGGCGTTGCTGATGGCCAGCTCAGCCAGTTGCATGCCCAGCTCGGGGTGGGCGTTGAGCCACAGGCTGAATGCGTCCTTGACCACGCCGGAAACGAAGGCGGCCGCCTCACGGGACGACAGGCGCTCTTTGGTCTGCCCGGAGAACTGTGGCTCCTGCATCTTCATCGACAGCACGAAAGTGATGCGTTCCCAGACGTCTTCAGGCGCCAGCTTGACCCCGCGGGGCAGCAAGTTGCGGAACTCGCAGAACTCGCGCATGGCATCCAGCAGGCCTTGGCGCAGGCCGTTGACATGGGTGCCGCCCTGGGCGGTGGGGATCAGGTTGACGTAGCTTTCCTGAACGCTGTCGCCGCCTTCAGGCAGCCACAGCAAGGCCCAGTCCACGGCCTCCTTGTTACCGGCCAGGCTGCCGCAGAACGGCTCGTCGGGCAGGCGCAGGTACTCGCTGACCGAGTCGACCAGGTAGGAACGCAGGCCATCCTCGTAGTGCCACTCGACCTTCTCGCCGCTGCCTTTGTCCTCGAAGCTGACCAGCAGGCCCGGGCACAGCACGGCCTTGGCCTTGAGCACGTGCTTGAGGCGGCTGATGGAGAATTTTGGCGAATCGAAGTACTTCGGGTCGGGGCTGAAGTACACGCTGGTGCCGGTGTTGCGCTTGCCGACCGAGCCCACCACTTCCAGCTCGCTGGCCTTGAAGCCATCGGCGAAAGTCATCTGGTACTCGTTGCCGTCACGCTTGACGCGCACGCGCACCTGGGTCGACAGGGCGTTGACCACCGAAATACCCACGCCGTGCAGGCCACCGGAGAACTGGTAGTTCTTGTTGGAGAACTTGCCGCCGGCGTGCAGCTTGGTCAGGATCAGCTCGACACCGGACACGCCTTCTTCGGGGTGGATGTCCACCGGCATGCCGCGGCCATCGTCGCTGACTTCCAGCGAGTGGTCGGCGTGAAGGATGACCTGCACCGAACGGGCGTGACCGGCCAGGGCTTCGTCGACACTGTTGTCGATGACTTCCTGGGCCAAGTGGTTCGGTCGGCTGGTGTCGGTGTACATGCCCGGTCGCTTGCGGACCGGATCAAGGCCCGAGAGGACTTCGATGGCGTCTGCGTTATAGGCGCTAGCGCTGGGATTGGCCATGGGGTCTCGTCGTCAGTCAGGTGAATGCAAAAGTGCTGGGTACAAAGCTCAGAGCACGGAAAAGTCGAGCGCCGCATACGCGCCCGGGGCAATCCCGGCAAAGGCCAGCAGTGCCGGCAGGCGCTCGACAAAGCCCTGGAAGCTGTGGTCGCCACCGGCCTGGATGCGCAATGCGCACGCTCGGTAATAGCGCTCGGCGTGGCGATAATCCAAGGTTTCGTCAGCGGTCTGCAACCACACTTGGTAGCGGTTGGCATCCTCGGGGGCTGGCACTTCCAGCTCGGCCAGGGCCTGCACGTGATCGTGGGTCAGCTCCCAGGCCTCATCGGTGTAGAGGTTGCGCTGGGTACCCAGGTAGCCATCGAACAACCGGTGGGGTGCTACCGCTGGGTTGATCAGCAAGGCCTTGAGGCCGTGGCGCTCTGCCAGATAGGTGGCATAGTAGCCGCCGAGCGAACTGCCGACCAGCAAGGGCGCACCCAGTTCGGCGATGGCGCCCTGCAATTGGGCGATGGCCTGGCGTGGGTGATGGTGCAACGCCGGCACACGCAATTGGTCGGACAAGCCCAACTGCTGCATGACTGCCTCGAGCTGGCGCGCCTTCTTGGACAGCGGCGAGCTGTTGAAGCCATGGATATAGAGGATGGAACCCGACATGCTGCCCCCGGAATCTGCGGCTTCGCGCCCTTGTTGCGGGCGCAGGGACGCGCAGTGTAGCGCGTTCGCCGGGTTTTGACGCAGTGAGGGGGATTTCGCAACACTTTCTTCAGGCACTTCCGGGCATTCAAGGGGCGCTTTCCGTGTAGGAGCAGCCTTGTGCTGCGAAGAGGCCGGTGGCAAGAAATCAAGATCGGCGTTTTTGTAGCTGGCCTCTTCGCAGCACAAGGCTGCTCCTACAAGGAAGATGTATTGCCTGAACCTCAATACCCCGGGCTGTCGAAGTCCAGCTTCACCTCAAAGTCCCGCGCCCGCTCCACGCCCGTTTCCAACCGCCCGTCGGCATGCAAGCGCAACCAGCGATAGCCAGGCTGCTCTTCGCTCACCTTGAAGTCCTCGCTTTGCGCCGCGAACTGAATGCAGGTCGACGGCGTGGCCATCAAGCGCAACCCGTCGCGCAGTTCATCCCACGTCTGGTGGATATGCCCCCAGAGCAACGCCCGCACCTGTGGATAACGTTCAACGATGGCGAACAATGCCTGGGCATTGCGCAGCCCGATGGGCGCGATCCAGGCGCAGCCGATGTCCACCGGCTGATGGTGGAAGCACACCAGGCAATGGCGCTCACCGGCCTGTTCCAAGGCTGATTCCAGCGCGGCCAGTTGGTCGTCTTCCAGAAAACCGTGGGTAGCACCGTGCACGGCCGTGTTGAGCATGACGACGCGCCATGCGCCAATATCGGTTACCGCCTGCACCAGCTCCGGCGCCACCTGCGCCATTACCTGCGCCTCGTCATGGTTACCCGGCAACCAGCGGGTGGGCACGGCAAACGGTGCGGTCAGCTCACGGAACGCCTCATAGGAGGCCACGCTGGCATCCTGGGACAGATCGCCGGTGCACAGCAGCAAATCGATGGGCGGCTGCTCGCGGCGCACTTGGGCGACCACATGGCGCAGGCTGTCACGGGTGTTCAGGCCAAGCAGGGTACCGGCCGGGTCGGCGAACAGGTGGGCATCGGTGAGTTGCACCACATGCACGGGGCGGGTTGGGTCTAGGTGCGGCAACGGCCGTCTCCTCGAACGGATTCAGCACGAATTATGGCTGCGCAACGGTTGCGAGCAAACACCCGAAACCGACGCACATCACATTTCAGCGAACACTTGCCAGTTCATGACCGCAGGCCAGGCAGTGGCTCAGCCATTCGCCGAGGAACAGGTTGAGCTGCGCTTTTTCGTCCGGCTGGTGCATACCCGCATTCGGATAAGGGTAAATGCTGCGCAAGCGCCGGGCATGCTCAGCGCTGACCACCTCGGCCATGCGTGCATCGTGGTACACCTGCACCTCAAGGTGCGGCACCGGCAGCCACGGCAAGCTGTGCTCCTGGCGCACGTGCAGGGTGGTGGTATAAGGGCAGGCCAGCACGACATCGAGCACCAGCACACCGAGCATCTGGTCGCCCTGGGTCATGCCGATGCGACGCGAGCTCTGGGTAGTGCGCATGTCTGGTAACAAACGCATCAGCCGGGCGTAATTGGCCTCGCAGGCTGCTTGCAGCCCGACCAGGTCAACCCGATATCGCTCGCGCAGCAGGTTCACTTCCACATACCTCGAACTTCGTCTCTGTTAAGCGCCAGCCATTGCAGGCCGATAATCGTCGCGGCGTTGCAGATACGGCCATCACGCACGGCCTGCAAGGCATCCTCGAACGACCACACGCGCACGCGAATGTCTTCGCCCTCTTCTTCCAGGCCATGCAGGCCGCCCGCGCCCTCGCTGGTGCAGCGCCCCAGGAACAAGTGGACGAATTCGTCACTGCCACCGGGCGATGGGAAGTAGCGGGTCATTGGCCACAAAGCGCTGAACGTAAGCCCGGCCTCTTCTTCGGCCTCGCGGTGTGCGACCTCTTCAGGTTGCTCGTCCTTGTCGATCAGCCCGGCGACCATCTCGATCAGCCAAGGGTTGGCGACCTTGTCGAGCGCACCGACACGAAACTGCTCGATCAGCACCACCTCGTCACGCAGTGGATCGTAGGGCAATACACAAACCGCATCGTGGCGCACGAACAGTTCGCGGCTGATCTCGCGGCCCATGCCCCCGGCGAACAGTTCATGGCGCAGGCGAAGCTTGTCGAGCTTATAAAAGCCCTGGAAGCAATTGGCCCGCTCGATGATCTCGAAGCCCTTGGGCACTGAATTCAACGCGTCTGACATGGAAATCCTCATGGCCTCAAATACTGCATCGCGCCATCCTACTCCGCACTTTGGCGCGTTTCACCCCTTTCCGGCAACCGTTCGCGCAGTCGGGACAGCGCGCCTTCTGTCTGTTAGCTTAGTGGCGAACTGACGGTCGCGCCGACGGTCAAAGGCCGACTTTTCCCTGTTCTGCAAGGATCATCATGACACTTGTCAAACTGACTTCCGTGGCTGTGCTGGCACTGGCCCTGGGTGCCTGCCAGAGCCTGTTCACGCCCAACTACCGGGCCCCGCTCGAGGTCAAGCGTGACGCCTGGGAGCACGTCAAACCCGGCTGCAGCGAAAGCGACTGCCCGCTGGTGAACATCGACACCCTTCACTTCCCGGCCCAGCCCAAGCTCGACGCCATCGTCGAACAGCGCCTGCTGCAGCTGACCGAAGACAACCAACACGGCGCCGCGCCGACCACCCTGCAGGCGTATGAGCAGCAGTACCTGGCCAGTGCCGACAAGCGCAACAGCAGCTACTTGCAAGCCAAGGTACGCGAACAGCATGACGGGCTGGTGATCATCGAACTGTCCAGCTACCTGGACAGCGGTGGCGCCCATGGCATGCCAGGGCGCGGCTTCATCAACTATTCGCGCAAGCTAGACAAGGTACTGACCCTGCAGGACATGCTGGTGCCCGGCCAGGAAGAGACCTTCTGGAAAACCGTCGAAGAGTCGCACCGCGCGTGGATGATCAGCGTCGGCATGGACAAGGACGCCGACTTCGTCAAGACCTGGCCTTTCAAGCGGTCGCCGCACATCGCCCTGACGTACGGCGCGGTGGTGGTCAAGTATGAGGTCTATGCCATCGCGCCCTACTCCATGGGCCACGTCGAGCTGAAGATCCCCTACCCGCGCCTGAACGGCGTGATCAAGCCCGAGCTGTTTCCCGGCCGCGGCTGAAGCTCAGTAGCGCATGCAGCACACCTGCCAGCACCAGTGCCGGCAGGGTTGCGCCCAGGTCCGGTGCTTGCGCGGCAATCAGGTGATAAGCCGCCACACCCACGGCCCAGGCCAGCAACGCCTGCCAATGCAAGCCATCGACCTGTGACGGCAGGCGGCGGTGACGGATCACGTAGTGGTCCATCAGCACCACGCCGAACAGCGGCGCAAATACCGAACCGATCAGCAGCAAGAAGTTTTCGTACTGGGCCAGTGGCGCGAACAGCGCGATCAGGGTGCACAGCACACCAATGGCCAGCGCCAGGTGCTCGACTTTCAGGCGTACCAGCACGCCTGTAGAAACGGCGGCCGAATGAATGTCGGCAAAGGCTTTTTCCGACTCGTCCAGCAGAATCAACAGCAACGGGATACCCAGCCCAGCACCTGCCAGGGCCAGCAGCAAGGCATTGGCTTCGCCGCTGGGGGCAAAGGCCAGGGTGTAGGCGACGCCCAGGCTCATCAGCCAGGTATTGCCGATGAAGTAGCCCAGCACGGTACCGCCGAACACACGCTTGCCGCTGCGGGCGAACCGCGAGTAGTCGGCGATCAGCGGCAACCACGACAGCGGCATGGCGATAACGATGTCGAAGCCGACGGCCAGCGACATCGAGCCGTCACCGGCGCGTTGCCACAGGTCGGCCAAGTCGGCTTTGGCGAACAGGTTCCAGGTCAGCCACAGGCACGCGCCCAACAGCACCCAGATGCCCCACGTGCGCAACACCTTGCGCACGAACGCCAGCGGCCCGCTGACTGCAAGCAGGGTCGCCAGGGCGCCGAAGCACAGGGTCCAGAGCATAGGGCTGTTCCACGCACTGCCTTCACCGAAAGTACGCGCGCCGAGCAGGCTGGCCGCGTCGCGCATGACAATGATCTCGAACGCCCCCCAACCCACCAGCTGCAGCAGGTTGAGCACTGCCGGCAAGCGGGCGCCATGGCTGCCCAGGCTGAGCCGCAGGGTGCCCATGGCCGACAGGCCAGTGTCGCTGCCGATGACACCCGCCGCCCCGAGTAACAGCACGCCCACACCGGTGCCAAGGGCGATGGCCAGCACCGCACTGGCAAGGCCCATGCCTGGGGCGAGCATGGCGCCGACCTGCAGCACCATCAAGCCGATGCCGAGGGAGAACCACAGTGAGAACAGGTCGCCGAAGCCGAAGATGCGTTGGCTGGTGGGGACCGGGTGGTCCGGGGAAAAATGGCTGGGGGTGGTCATTGTTGTGATCGCCGCAAAGATTGGGATGAACAGGCATCCAACGGTGGGAGCGGGCTTGCCCCGCGAAGGCGTCTGGCCTGCCAATCGCGCTGGCCCAGCTGACGCTTTCGCGGGGCAAGCCCGCTCCCACGGTGGTGACGGATTGCCTTACACTTTTTTGTACAACTGGCTGCCTTCCTGGCGGAACCGCTCGGCCTGCTCACGCATGCCTTCTTCAACCGTCACGTCCACAGCTTCGATCTTGGCGGCGTACTCACGCACTTCCTGGGTGATTTTCATCGAGCAGAACTTCGGCCCACACATCGAGCAGAAGTGCGCGACCTTGGCCGATTCCTTAGGCAAGGTTTCGTCGTGGTACGCGCGGGCGGTGTCCGGGTCGAGGCCAAGGTTGAACTGGTCTTCCCAGCGGAACTCGAAACGCGCCTTGGACAAGGCGTTGTCACGAATCTGCGCGCCCGGGTGGCCTTTGGCAAGGTCGGCGGCATGGGCGGCGATCTTGTAGGTGATGATGCCGGTCTTGACGTCATCCTTGTTCGGCAGGCCCAGGTGTTCCTTGGGCGTCACGTAGCACAGCATGGCGCACCCGAACCAGCCGATCATCGCCGCGCCGATACCGGAGGTGATGTGGTCGTAACCCGGCGCAATGTCGGTGGTCAGCGGGCCAAGGGTGTAGAACGGCGCCTCGTCGCAGCATTCGAGCTGCTTGTCCATGTTCTCCTTGATCAACTGCATCGGCACATGGCCCGGGCCTTCGATCATGCACTGCACGTCGTGCTTCCAGGCGATCTTGGTCAGCTCGCCGAGGGTTTCCAGCTCACCGAACTGCGCAGCATCGTTGGCGTCGGCAATCGAGCCCGGACGCAGGCCGTCGCCCAGCGAGAAGCTGACGTCGTAGGCCTTCATGATTTCGCAGATTTCGTCGAAGTGGGTGTACAGGAAGTTTTCCTGGTGATGCGCCAGGCACCACTTGGCCATGATCGAACCGCCCCGGCTGACGATGCCGGTAACGCGCTTGGCGGTCAGCGGCACATAGCGCAGCAGCACACCGGCGTGGATGGTGAAGTAGTCCACGCCCTGCTCGGCCTGCTCGATCAGGGTGTCGCGGAACAGCTCCCAGGTCAGGTCTTCAGCGACACCGCCGACTTTTTCCAGGGCCTGGTAGATCGGCACGGTACCGATCGGCACGGGCGAGTTACGGATGATCCACTCGCGGGTTTCGTGAATGTGCTTGCCGGTGGACAGGTCCATGACCGTGTCCGAACCCCAGCGAATCCCCCAGGTCAGCTTGGCCACTTCTTCCTCGATCGAGGAGCCCAGGGCGCTGTTGCCGATGTTGCCGTTGATCTTCACCAGGAAGTTGCGGCCGATGATCATCGGCTCCAACTCGGTGTGGTTGATGTTGGCCGGGATGATCGCGCGGCCGCGGGCGATTTCTTCGCGGACGAACTCGGGGGTGATTTCTTTCGGGATGTTGGCGCCGAAGCTGTGGCCCGCGTGCTGCTGGTCAAGCAGGCCGGCGGCGCGGGCTTCCTGCAGTTTCATGTTCTCGCGGATGGCAACGTATTCCATCTCGGCGGTGATGATGCCCTGGCGGGCATAGTGCATCTGCGAGACGTTGACGCCCGCCTTGGCGCGGCGCGGGTTGCGCACGTGGTTGAAGCGCAGCTTGGCCAACTCTGCATCGTTCAGGCGCTGTTGGCCGAAGTCGGAACTCAAGCCGCCCAAACGTTCGGTGTCGCCACGCGCGTCGATCCAGGCCGAACGCACGTCGGCCAGGCCTTTGCGCACGTCGATGATGACGTTAGGGTCGGTGTAGGGGCCGGAAGTGTCGTAGACCAGCACCGGGGCGTTGGTCTCGCCGCCGAAATCGGTAGGGGTGTCGTGCAGGCTGATTTCGCGCATGGGCACGCGGATGTCCGGGCGGGAGCCTTCGACATAGACCTTGCGCGAACGGGGGAACGGTTGCACGGACTGCTGATCGACTTGTGCCGATTCGCTGAGGTTGATCGTTTTTTCTTGTTTGCTCATCACGGGCTCTCCAGACAGCTTCCTAGCGGATGGAATGTCGGGGAGAACCTGAAAGACGCGGACGCACCCCTTTACGGGTGTGCAGTGCCGGATACATGGGGGTGCCGTAAGCTGCTTGCAGCTGAGACATTCCCGGACCTGGCACAAGAGGCTCCCCGGGAAGGCGAGCAATCTTGTTCCCTACGCAGGCGCTAACCTGATCAGGTTCAACGGGATCCGCAACTTTGCGATCTCAGCCTTTGCTTCAAGGCACCCCGACAAGAACATGCGCAGTCTAGACTGGAGTGGTCGGCAAAGCCAAGCGGGTAAATACGGGTGATGATGAAAGGCGCACTGGGCGATTGTTGCCGGGGGCGCATGGCACTACACTGGCCCATCGCTCGATACTCAACAGTTCAGTAATTATATTTCGTACAAGGATTGCCTCTATGCTGCGCAAACTCTCACTGGCGATAGCCGTGTCTTGTGCGTCCAACGGAATGGCCTGGGCAGCAGAAATGCCCATGACGGTTAAAACCGACCTGGTCAGCGTCTACCAGGAAGCGGTCGACAACAACGCCGATCTTGCGGCAGCCCGCGCCGATTATGGCGCCCGCCGCGAAGTCGTCCCACAGGCCCGCGCCGGCCTGCTGCCGAACCTGTCGGCCGGTGCCGAGATGATGAACACCCGCACCAAGCTCGACGAGCCGTCCCTCACCGCCAACCGCAGCGGCAACTCCTGGAGCGCCACCCTGGCGCAGCCGGTGTTCCGTGCCGACCGCTGGTTCCAGTTGCAGGCGGCCGAGGCGGTCAACGAACAGGCGGCGCTGGAATTGTCTGCCACTGAGCAGAACCTGATTCTGCAAACCGCGCAAAACTACTTTGCCGTGCTCCGGGCCCAGGACAACCTGGCCGCGACCAAGGCCGAGGAATCCGCCTTCAAGCGCCAGCTCGATCAGTCCAACGAACGTTTCGACGTGGGCCTTTCCGACAAGACCGACGTCTTGCAGTCCCAGGCCAGCTACGACACGGCCCGGGCCAACCGGATCATCGCCGAACGCCAGGTGCAGGATGCCTTCGAGGCGCTGGTGACGTTGACCAACCGCGAGTACTCGTCGATCCAGGGTGTGGTCCACACCTTGCCGATCCAGGTGCCTACGCCCAATGACGCCAAGTCCTGGGTAGAAACCGCCGCCCGCCAGAACCTCAACCTGCTGGCGACCAACTACGCCGTCGATGCCGCCGAAGAAACCCTGCGCCAGCGCAAGGCCGGCCATGCCCCAACCGTGGATGCGGTCGCCAAATACCAGAAAGGCGATAACGACAGCCTGGGCTTCACCAACTCACCCGCGCAGCCAAACGTGCGTTATGGCAGTGATGTGGAACAGACCAGTATCGGCCTGCAACTGAACATCCCGATCTACAGTGGCGGCCTGACCAGCTCGCAAGTGCGCGAGGCTTACCAGCGCCTGAGCCAGAGCGAGCAACAGCGCGAAAGCCTGCGCCGCCAGGTGGTGGAAAACACCCGCAACCTGCACCGCGCGGTGAACACCGATGTGGAACAGGTGCAGGCACGCAAACAGTCGATCATTTCCAACCAGAGCGCGCTCGAAGCCACCGAAATCGGCTACCAGGTCGGTACCCGCAACATCGTCGACGTGCTCGACGCCCAGCGCCAGCTGTACACCTCGGTGCGTGATTACAACAACAGCCGCTATGACTACATTCTCGACAACCTGAGCCTGAAGCAGGCGGCGGGAACCTTGAGCCCGCAAGACCTGCAAGACCTCGGGCGCTACCTGAAGCCGGACTACAACCCGGACAAGGACTTCCTGCCACCGGACCTGGCGGCGGCGGCGGCGAAGAACTTCGAGCGCAGGCCTTGAGATAGATGTCGCGCCATTCGCGGGTAAACCCGCTCCCACAGGTTTCGTGCAGCTCGCAAGGAAAGCACCAACCCTGTGGGAGCGGGTTTACCCGCGAAAAAGCAATCGCCTATCTCAGCGGATAATCGCAGCAAGACCATCCAGCAACCGCTGCAAGGCGCCCTGGTTTGCCCGCATCACCGCCCTGCCTGCCTCGCCCATGCGCTGGCGATCCTGCGGCAACTCGATCAACCGCCGCACCGCCTCGGCCAGCCCGTCGGCATCTTCGATCTGCTGCAACGCCCCGGCGTCCTTCAGCATCGCGCTGATCTCCAGGAAGTTGAACACATGCGGCCCCATGATCACCGGCAAAGCCAGTGCTGCGGGCTCGAGCGGGTTGTGGCCGCCAGTGGCGACCAGGCTGCCGCCGACGAAGGCGATGTCGGCCAGGGCGTAGAGGAACAGCAACTCGCCCATGGTATCGCCAAGCAGCACGCGGGCCTGGTCATCGACCGGGGTGCCGGCAGAGCGGCGCACGGTGGTGAACTGTTCGCTGCACAGGGCATGCACGGCATCGAACCGCTCGGGGTGGCGTGGCACCAGGATCAGCAGCGCATCGCCGTGCACCTGCAGCAGCTTCTGATGTGCCTGCAGGATCAGCGCGTCTTCACCTTCATGGGTGCTGGCGGCAATCCATACCGGGCGCTGGCTGGCGCCCCATTGCTCGCGCAGCGCCTTGGCGCGCGGCAGCAACTGGTCATCGACCTTCAGGTCGAACTTGATCGAACCGGTCACCTGCACGCATTCAGGGCGCGCGCCCAGGTCGCGAAAGCGCTGCGCTTCGGTTTCGGTCTGTACCGCGATCAGGTTCATCTCGGCGAGCATCGGCCGGGTCAACTTGGCAAAACGCCCATAACCACGGGCCGAGCGCTCGGACAACCGCGCATTGGCCAGCGCCACCGGGATGCCACGCTTGGCACACTGGTGAATGTGGTTAGGCCACAGTTCGGTTTCCATGATGATGCCCAGCTTCGGCTGCACATGGTCGAGAAAACGCCCGGCCGCCCACGGCAGGTCGTAGGGCAGGTAGCAATGCTGCACACGCGGTTCATCGGCGAACATCGCACGAATGCGCTCCGACCCGGTCGGGGTCATGCAGGTAAGCGTGATCGGCAGGCCTGGGTAGGCCTTCAGCAGCGCCCGCACCATGGGCGCGGCGGCAATGCTTTCGCCCACCGACACCGCATGCACCCAAATGCCGCCCTGGCGCATGGGCGGCAGGCCGAAGGCAAAGCGCTCGCCGATGCGCTGGCCGTAGGCCGGTGCCTTGCGCGCCCGCAGGAACAGGCGCAGCGCAACCAGCGGCAGGCCCAGGTGAAACAGCAAGGTATAAAGAGTTCTGTTCATGGCGGCGAAGTTTACCCGATCGCGCGCAGGTGCACCGCAAAGCGCTCGGCCAGCCATTGCGCGGCAGGCCCCAATGGCTCGTCACGGCGCCAAGCCAGTTCTACGACCAGTGCCGGTGGCCGCCACTCGCTGGCGAGCTCGACCATGTGCGCCTGGTAAGTGGGGTACTGCACCACGTGCCGGGGCAACCACGCCCAGCCCAGGCCACGCATCAGCAGCTCGGCCATGGCGTAGAAGCTGTCGGCACGCCAGATCTGCGGGCTGATCGCCTCGCCGCCGGGGTAGCCACTCTGTTGCGGGGCGATCAATAGCTGGCGATGGCGCGCCAACTGCTGGCGGTTGACCTTGGCCTGCTGCGCCAGTGGATGGCCGACCGCGCACACCGTGACCATTTCCACACTGCCCAAGGCACGACGCTCCAGCGATGCCGGCATGCTTTCGTGATGAAAGAACAGGCCAAGGTCGGCACGCCGCTCCACCAGCTTGCGCGCCACATCGCCCTGGGCGCCGCTGGCCAGTTGCACTTCCAGGTACGGGTAACGGCTGGCCAGTTCATCGAGGCTGTCGATCACCGGTTGATAGGGCATGGCCTCGTCCTGGGCGACACGCAGCAGGGCTTCCTGCCCGCGCATCAGGGCCAGCGCACGGCCGTCGAGGCGCTCGCATTGGCGCAGCAGCTCGCGGGCGTCCTCCAACAGCGCGGTACCGTTTTCGGTCAGCTTAGGCTGGCGGCCGCTGCTGCGGTCGAACAGGGTCACGCCCAGGTCGGCTTCAAGCATGGCGATTGCAGTGCTGATTGCCGACTGCGCCTTGCGCTGCTCACGGGCAACCGCGGAGAACGAGCGCAGCTCGACGACGCGGACGAAGGTCCGCAATTGGTCGAGGTTCCAGTGTTCCGCCATCAACCTATCTCCCATGGTGATAGGTAATGACTTTACCGCATCCAGGCGGCGTCTAGAATGCCCGACCAGTCACCGGAGAATTGCCATGAACGCCTACACCTACCTCGCTATTGCCATCTGCGCCGAAGTCATCGCCACTGCCTCCATGAAAGCAGTGAAGGGCCTGAGCACGCCGTTGCCATTGCTGTTGATGGTGGTCGGTTATGGCATTGCCTTCTGGATGCTGACCCTGGTGGTGCGCAGCATTCCGGTGGGTATCGCTTATGCCATCTGGTCGGGGCTGGGGATTGTGCTGATCAGCGTGGCAGCGCTGGTGATCTACGGGCAGAAGCTGGATGTGCCCGCAATGCTGGGCATGGCGATGATCGTTGGCGGGGTGGTTGTGATTCAGCTGTTTTCGAAAACTGCCGGGCATTGATGCAACCTGAATTGGCCTCATCGCCGGCAAGCCGGCTCCCACCGGGGTAGCATTGGCCTCTGACTCAACGCCGTACCTGTGGGAGCCGGCTTGCCGGCGATAGGGCCGTCTCAGGTATAGCCTGTATACTTGCCAGCTGTCCCAGTCTTCGAGGTACCGCCATGCCAACCGCCATTTCCACTGACGTGCTGATCGTCGGCGCCGGGGTCGCAGGCCTCTGGCTCAATGCCAGGTTGCGCCGCCAGGGCTATTCGACCGTGCTGGTGGAACGCGCCAGCCTGGGTGGCGAGCAGACCATCAAGTCCCAGGGCATCATCCACGGCGGCACCAAGTACGCCCTGCACGGCGCCCTGACCGGCGCCTCGGAAGCGATCGCCGACATGCCGCGACGCTGGCGCGAGGCCTTGGCGGGCGATGGCGAGCTGCCGCTGGGCAAGACCCGCCTGCTGTCCGACGCGCACTACCTCTGGTCCCCCGGCACCTTGGCCGGCAACCTCACCAGCTTCTTTGCCAGCAAGGCCGTACGCGGCCGCGTCGATCAGGTCAAGGGTGAGCAACTGCCACCTGCCCTGCAGGACCGCGACTTCAAGGGCAAGGTCTATCGCCTGGCCGAGCTGGTCATCGACGTGCCCAGCCTGCTGGCCAACCTGGCCGAACTGGCCGGCGACAGCCTGCTCGCCGGCGAACGCATCGAACCCCTGCGTGATGGCGACGAGCTGGTTGGCCTGCGCGTGGACGACCGTGAAATCCGTGCGCAACGTATCGTGCTCAGCGCCGGCGCCGGCACCGAAGACGTGCTGCACGCCTTGGGCCTGAGCCAGCCGGCCATGCAACGTCGCCCGTTGCACATGGTCATGGCCAAGGGGCCGAACCTCAAGCCACTGTATGCACACTGCCTGGGCGGTGGGCCCAAGCCACGGGTCACCATCACCACCCACCCGGCGGCGGATGGCCAGTGGGTCTGGTACCTCGGCGGCGACCTGGCCGAGGCCGATGGCGTGGCGCGTGAGCCTGCCGCGCAGATTGCCGCAGCGCAAAAGGAAATCGGCAACCTGCTGCCGTGGGTCGACCAAAGCCAGATTCGCTGGGCCACCCTGCGCGTCGACCGCGCCGAACCGGCACAGTCGGGCCTGGTACGCCCGGACAACGCGTTTATTGCCGACCAGCAACGCCTGCTGGTGGGCTGGCCGACCAAGTTGGCGCTGGCCCCGGACTTCAGCGACCGGGTAATCGCCAAGCTTGAGCGCGATGGCATACGCCCCAGTGCCCAAGCCGATCTCTCTGGCCTGCCACGCCCTGCGCTGGGCGTACCTGCTTGGGAGCAATTGCTGCCATGAGCCTGCCGACCCTGCACGACTTCCATCGCCCCCTGGGCAGCACCGGCCTCACGGTTTCGCCCCTGGGCCTGGGCACGGTCAAGTTGGGCCGCGACCAAGGCGTGAAATACCCGACCGGTTTCACCATCCCCGGCGATGACGAGGCCCGCATGCTGCTGGCCCAGGCGCGCGAACTGGGGATCAACCTGATCGACACCGCCCCGGCCTATGGCCGCAGCGAAGAGCGCCTTGGCCCGCTGCTGCGCGGCCAGCGTGATAAGTGGGTGATCGTCAGCAAGGTCGGCGAAGAGTTCGACAACGGCCACTCCCACTTCGACTTCAGCGCCGCCCATACCCGCCGCTCGGTCGAGCGCAGCCTGCGCCTGCTGGAAACCGACCACATCGAACTGGTGTTGGTGCATTCCGACGGCAATGACTTGGCCATCCTCGAACAGCAAGAGGTCTACCAGACACTGGCCGCCCTCAAGCAGGAAGGCAAGATCCTCGGCTACGGGCTGTCCGGCAAGACCGTCGCTGGCGGCCTCAAAGCCCTGGAACAGGGCGACTGCGCCATGGTCACCTACAACCTGAACGAGCAGGCAGAACGCCCAGTGCTGGACTACGCTGCCGAGCACGGCAAGGCGATCCTGGTTAAAAAAGCCTTGGCCAGCGGGCACATCTGCCTAGCGCCTGGGGTTGACCCGGTGCAGGCCAGTTTCGAGCTGCTGTTCTCCCACCCGGGGGTCAGCAGTGCTATCGTCGGCACCATCAATCCCTTGCACCTGGCCCATAACGTGGCCACCGTGGCCCGAATTCTGGGCCAGCATTGAGCCGCCCTCGCGGGCGTCCGACAGGAGGAGGAACCTCGTGCCGCGTACGCTGATCCGCAAGAACCCGAGCAACTTCAAGACACTGCCGCTGCATGTCGAGGCAACTGCCGAAGGCCTGGTCTACCAGAGCATCGGCATGCCGCTGAACTTCGCCCAGACCCAACAGCGGCGCAGGGCCATCCAGTTGCCCGACACACAGCGTTTCGTGGCCGAGCTGGCCAACCTGGGCGTTTCGGTACGCCTGACCCTGCATTGGCAAAACCGTGATTACTGGGTACTGGTGCGCCAGCGGCGCCAGGACCGTGGCGACGTGGTGCTGAAGCTGATTTCAGGCTACGTCCCCGCTCAAGAGCTCAACTTGCCGCTGCACACCGCCGTCCAGGAAGTGGCCGAGGAGTGTTTGCTGGAAACGCCGGAAGGCTGGCTGGGCGGGCGTTTCAACGATACCTGGCTACCGGCGCCCTACGCCGCCGCACTGCACTACCGCGAAGCGCTGCCTTTTGTGCTGACGCCGGAGTCTGGCGCGGCACGGCCGGTGCATTGCGGCAAGCTGATGCTGCTGGAGCGGCCACGGGCTTACGTGCACCTGCCGACCGCCTCGTTGCAGCTGATCTATGACATGCGCCTGCAGGTGCCCAAGGACGCCAAAAAGCTCAGCTTGTTCCATGTCGACGAACGCCTGGAAGGTGACCAATTGGTGGCCCGGCTGAATCGCAAGCGCCCAGACCTGTACCTGATGCCACTGGAAGAAGGCCGACCGTTGGCCGAGCTCTATACGCTGAAAAAGGACGAGCTGGTGCCGGCGAGCACACGCGGGCTTTACCTGGCAGAGAGCTTTGCCCGGCAAGAAGGCTGGGTGGTCACCGATGAGCGGATTCGCTGGCGGGATTGGGTGAAGCAGCAGGGCTTGGTGGAGGCCAAGCCAGGGCGGGCTTCACACCTGCAGCGGTTTGGCGACAAGGCACGGGCGCTGCTAGCGCGGGCGCGGACCTCGCTGAACAAATAAATTCACGCGCGCGCCCTGTAGGAGCAGCCTTGTGCTGCGAAGAGGCCGGTGAAATCACCCTCAATCTATGGTGCTTTCACCGGCCTCTTCGCAGCACAAGGCTGCTCCTACAATGACCGCGCAGTGCGCAGGTACAACGACCGCGCAGTGCGCAGGTACAAGGACCGCGCAGTGCGCAGGTACAAGGACCGCGCAGTGCGCAGGTACATCAATGCTTGCGGATCTTCTCGACAATCGCCGTGGTCGAGCTGTTTTCAACCAGCCCGAGCACTTTCACGGTCCCGCCATAGGCCTTGACGATATCGGCGCCGACCACCTGGTCGATACCATAGTCGCCGCCTTTGACCAGCACATCCGGCTTCACCTGGCTCAGCAGGTTTTCCGGCGTACCTTCCGGGAAGCTGATCACCCAATCCACCGCCCCTAACCCCGCCAGTACCGCCATGCGGCGGTCGACGCTGTTGATCGGGCGGCCAGGCCCCTTCAGGCGGCTGACCGACGCATCGTCGTTGACCGCGACGATCAGCCGATCGCCCTGGGCCCGTGCCTGCTCCAGGTAGGTGACGTGGCCGGCATGCAGAATATCGAAGCAGCCGTTGGTGAAGACGATTTTCTCGTTGTGCGCACGCGCATCATCGATCGCCAGCAACAGTTGCTCCAGGCCCAGCACACCGCGCTCGGAACCTTCTTCGCGCTGGATCGCCCGGCGCAGCTCAGGCGCGCTGATTGCCGCCGTGCCCAGTTTACCTACCACGATGCCCGCAGCCAGATTGGCCAAGGCAACCGCGTGTGGCAGTTCTTCACCAGCCGCGATGGCTGCCGCCAGGGTAGAGATCACGGTATCGCCGGCACCGGTCACATCGAACACTTCACGCGCCCGGGCCGGCAAGTGCAATGCAGGTTGGCCGGTACGCAGCAGGGTCATGCCATGCTCGCCACGGGTGACCAGCAAGGCGCCCAGGTCGAGGTCCAGCAGCAGCTGCAGGCCCTTGGCGACCAGCTCCGCCTCATCGGCGCAACGGCCGACGATGGCTTCGAACTCGCTGAGGTTCGGGGTAATCAGGCTGGCACCGCGGTAGATGGAAAAATCCTTGCCCTTGGGGTCGGCCAACACCGGAATGCCCTTGGCGCGTGCGGCCTGGATCAGGCTCTGGTGGTTTTTCAAGGCACCTTTGCCGTAGTCGGACAACACCAGCACCTTGACGCCATCGAGCAGGCTGTCGACCTCCGCGCCCAACGACAGCGGGTCGGTGGCG
Organism: Pseudomonas sp. LAIL14HWK12:I7; assembly: GCF_000483465.1. Lineage (NCBI taxonomy): Bacteria > Pseudomonadati > Pseudomonadota > Gammaproteobacteria > Pseudomonadales > Pseudomonadaceae > Pseudomonas > Pseudomonas sp. LAIL14HWK12:I7. Next base: position 681,231 of record NZ_AXYZ01000001.1, on the reverse strand, counting down.
AACGGTTCTTCAAAGTCGATACGCAGCAGTTGCTGGTGGCGGCTCATGACCCGCAACTTGACGATGGTCGGCTGGTGCGCGATGCGTTGGAACACCGAGCGCACGCCCGCAGCTTGCAGGCTGTTGGCCAGGCTGTCGGCGGCCTCGTCCTGGCCGGTGACACCGATCAGCGACGCCGGTGCGCCCAGGGCGGCGATGTTCAAGGCAACGTTGGCCGCGCCGCCGGGGCGATCCTCGATCTGATCGACCTTGACCACCGGGACTGGCGCTTCAGGCGAGATACGCGAAGTACCGCCATGCCAGTAGCGGTCGAGCATGACATCGCCGACCACCAGTACCGGGGCTTGATCGAAACGCGGCATGGACAACTTCATGGGCAACCCATATGAAAATAATGAACAGGGGCAGGATATTAGCACAGGGTAAGCGACGGCTTTATGGCCAGATCGGGCCCATGAAAATTCCGGTGACAATCGGGGCCGGCGAGGCCCCGATCAACGAGGTTCAGGTGATATCGGCCTTGGCCGGCTCATCCAGGCCCATCGCATGCAGGCGGGCATAATGGCCATTCGCCTGAAGCAACTCGGCATGGGTACCGCGCTCTACTAAGCGGCCCTGGTCCATGACCAGAATCAGGTCGGCCTTCTCGATGGTCGACAGGCGGTGGGCGATGACCAAGGTGGTCCGCCCTTCCATCACGTGATCCAGTGCGGCCTGGATATGCCGCTCGGACTCGGTATCCAGCGCCGAGGTCGCCTCGTCGAGGATCAGCAGTGGCGCGTCCTTGAGCAACGCGCGGGCAATCGCCAGGCGCTGGCGCTGGCCGCCGGACAGCAACACGCCGTTCTCGCCAACCTCGGTATCGAAGCCCTTCGGCAGCTTGTCGACGAACTCCTTGGCATAGGCGTCGGCAGCCGCCGCCTCGATGTCCTCGCGCGGTGCACCGGCCAGGTCGCCGTAGGCGATGTTGTTGGCCACCGTGTCGTTGAACAAGGTGACGTGCTGAGTGACCTGGGACACATGGCGACGCAAATTACGCAGGCGATAGTTCTCGATCTCCTCGCCATCGAGCAGAATCTGCCCTTTGTCGTGGTGATAGAAGCGCGGAATCAACGCCGCCAGGGTCGACTTGCCGCTGCCGGAGCGGCCTACCAAGGCAATCATCTGCCCCGGCTCGGCGACGAAGCTGATATCGCTCAGCACCTCACGGTCGGTGCCGGGGTAGGTGAAGCTGAGGTTACGCACTTCCAGACGGCCTTCTACCTGCGCCTTCTCAAGGGTGCCCGTGTCTACCTCGGGCTCTTCGTCGAGCTGTTCGAAGATGCTTTCTGCGCCGGCGAGGCCCTTCTGGATGGTCGAGCTGACTTCGGACAGCTGGCGGATCGGTTTCGGCAGCAGGCCAGCCGCGGTGATGTAGGCCACCAGGTCACCGGCGGTCGAGTCACCACGGAGGTACAGCACCAGGAACATCAAGGCCGCCATGGCGGTGTAGATCACCAACTGCAGCATCGGCGTATACAGCGAGCCGGTCTTGGTCATGCGCAGTTGCTTGTCGGTATTGCTTTGGCTCGCGCGGCCAAAACGCTGCTGTTCGTAAGCCTCGCCGCCGAAGCTGCGCACCACGCGATAGCCCTGGATGGTCTCGGAGGCGACGTGGGTCACGTCGCCCATGGCCACCTGGATCTTCTTGCTCTGCTTGCGGAATTTCTTGCTGGCAACGCTGACCATCACTGCAATCACCGGCAGGATGGCAACCATCACCAAGGTCAAGTGCCAGTTCATCCACAGCAGGTAGGCGAACAGAAAGACCACCGTCAGGCCTTCGCGGATCACGACCTTGATCGCGTCAGTCGCAGCGCCGGTGACCATGGTCACGTTGAAGGTGATGCGCGAAATCAGGTGCCCCGAGTTGTGGTTGTCGAAGTAGCGGTTGGGCAACACCAGCAACTTGTTGAACAACTCGACACGCAGGTCATGCACCAGGCACAAGGAAACCTTGGCCAGGAAGTAGTTGCCCAGAAACGAGCCCAACCCCTGCCAGGCCGCGATCAGGATGATCAGCAGCGGCACCGCCTGCAGCAGCTGCAGGTCGCGCAGGTAAGGCACGGTAGGGAACAACACCGCTTGCGGATTGCTCAGGCCATCGACGAAATACTTGAGGATCCCGGCCAGCATCGGCTGGGTAGAGGCGAAGATCACGAAACCGACGATGCTCAGCAGGAAAATGCCGGCATAGGGTTTCACGTAGCTCAGCAGCCGGAAGTAGATCTTCAGGCTGGAGGTATGCTCCGCGGTTCGCGGTGTTTCGGCCATCATCGAGCTCGCTGTTCAGGTTGAACCGGAAATTTTACCACAGGCGTCATTTTCGGCACGCCCCCAAGGCAACATCATGGCCAGGCCGACCGGCAGCCAGCTGATGAACCACTCTGCACGCGGCGTACCAGTGAGGCTGGCGGCATCGAACTGCATGGCCAGGGTCGAGTAAACCCAGAAGCACAGCAGGATCTTGCCGAACAGCGTGCCGCGTGCCCGGACAATTTCAGCCAGGGTGTACAGCCACACGGCCACCCACAGCAGCATGCCGGGCAGGCCCATTTCCACGGCAACGTGGGTGAACATGTTGTGGGTATGGTCGAAGTGCAGGCCAACGGCGTTCACATCGTACGCCGCGCCCAGCCCCAGCCCAGTCCAAGGGTGGGCGGCGATCATGTTCAGCACCGCATGGAAAATCTCCGGGCGGTACGATGAGCCGCGCTCGGCGATCAGGCTGAACAGGGTGTAGAAGGCCGCAGCGGTGGCGATCATGGCGAGGATGGCGAACAGCCGGCTGTGGCGGTCGCGGAACCACAGCGGCGCCAGCACCACAGTGATGACCAGGGCCAGCACCGCGCCACGGCTCTGGCTAAGCACCGCGAAGGCCCCCAGGCAGGCCAGCGCCACCAGCCAGGCCAACTGCAGGCCGCGATGACGCGGCGGTTGGTAAAGCAGCAGCAGCGCGGCAGCGCCAATCACATAAGCGCCCAGGATCGGGTGCGAAATCTCGCCGATCCCCCCCAGCCGTACCGGCAGCGGGTTGCCCTGCACACCATAGAAGTTGATGATCGAGATCAGCGCAGCGAGGCCCAGCAAGCCGCTGCCAAACGCCAACAAGTGGCGAATTCGCTGCTGACCGCGCTGCGCCAACAGCGGGAATGCCATCAGAAACACCAGGATATAAATCAGCCGCTTGATTTCGCGCCCGGGTTCCTCGGACGGCGACCAGGCCAAACTGATCCCGCTCCACGCCAGCAACAGCAGCACGCTCGCCCACAAGGCCGGCTGGCGCCGCCAAGCCTCAGCCAGCACCTGCCGGGCAGACCACGCCAACAGCAACGTCGGCAACCACAAGAACAGCACCAGCCCTTGCTGGTACAGCTTATTGCTGGGCGCCAGCGCAATCGCCGCCAAGAACCAGACCAGACCCAATCCTAACCAGGCGCGCGCCCAGTTTTTTTCATACAACATCCTTTCCCCCGATGAATCAAAGACACCATCCATGGTGCTACCGCATTATTTTCGGCATTATTGCCGGTCATTTTGCTCGCCAGACGACAAGGCCCTATTCATGCAATGCTCCCGGCTCACCCAGGTCGAATTCGATCAGCTGACACTAGGCGCACAGGTGCTAGAGGCAGACAGCCATGGCGCCAAAGTCTACCTGCTCGAGAATGGTAATTTCCTCAAGGTTTTTCGTCGTAAGCGACTGATTTCATCTGCGCTGCTGCGCCCCTATTCCCAGCGCTTCGTCGACAACGCCGCGCGCCTGGCGCAATTGGGCATTCCTACCCTCGAGGTGATCAGCCAGCACAAACTTGACTTGCCCGGTAGAACGGCGGTGCTGTACCGCCCGCTGCCTGGGCGCACGCTGCTGCAAATGTCGCGCGACGCTGACTTCAGCTGGGACACTTACCTGCCGCGGTTGATCGAGTTGATCCGCCAACTGCACCGCAGCGGTGTCTACTTCCGCTCGTTGCACCTGGGCAATGTCGTGGTCACCCCCGACCAGCGCCTGGGCTTGATCGACGTGGCCGACATGCGCTTCCTGCGCCCGCCGCTGTCTGCACGCATGATTCGGCGCAACGTGCAGCACATGGTGAACTACATTCAGCGGGAGAACCTGGGTGACCGGTTCCCCCTCGCCGACTTCGAGGCCGCCCTGCTGGCCCGCTGACACTCAACTGCGCAGCAGGCTTTGCGACCCGTTCTGGAAAGCCTGCCAGGCCTGCTCCGGCGCCAATGCCTGGCGTTGCCGGGCAGCCAGCGCTGTGGCGCCGGGCACGCTGCAGCGCTCTATCGCCGCGGCCCAGGCTGACTGGTCAGCAATTGGCAGGTAGCCACCGGTGTCCAGCAACTGCTCACGGAAGACCAACAGGTCGCTGCAGACCACCGGCACATCGGCCATCACCGCCTCTTGCACGACCAACCCCAAGCCTTCTGACCGCGAAGGCACCAGTAGCCAGTCAAACGCGCGGTAGAGCTGCTGTAGGTCTTCACGGTGACCGCACAGGTGCACACGCCCGGCCAGGCCCAACGCGTCGATGCGCGCTTGCAGCACGGCATGCAAGGGGCCTTCACCGATGATTGCGAGTTGCAGATCAGGCTTGTGGATAGCGGCCTTGGCAAACGCCTCGATCAGCATTTCAAAGCCTTTGCTTTCGACCAGCCGCCCCACTGCACCCAACACCTGCCCATTGCCAGGCTGCAACGCCAGCGCTTGCCGGGCCTGCTCGCGGCTCAACAGCGGCTCGACGAACGCCCGTGGGTCCAGCGCCATGCGCAGGGTCTGTACGGGCCTGCCGAGATCACGTTCAAGGGCTTCGGCAAGCGTATGGGAAACCGCCGCAATGCTCAGGCGCTCGGCGGGTAGCGTGCGCAACAAGCGGATGTCGCTTGCCGTCAGCCGTGTCTTGCCATGGAACAGCACCTTGGCGCGTACGTTGGGAATCTGCTGCAACAGCGGCAGCACCAGCCGGGCGACGCCGACACCATCGAGCAGCACGATTTCGGCCTGAGCCTCGGCCAGCGCCTTGCGCAGCCGCATGCGCAGCCACGGGCGCAGCAGTCGCCACAGGTGCCGGCCCTTGAGCGCACGCGGTGGCATGTGCCACTCCCGGGTCGAACCGAGCCCACAGCAAAGCCCGCTGCCTAATAGCAGCCAGTTGCTGATCCTGGCATCGGGGCCCGCATGAGACAGCACCTGTCGATGAACCTTGTGGATGGACATGTACGGCGAACCGCCTGCCCACATCATATTGACGATGTTCATGGGGTTAGCGCCCCTCTCCCGCTCAAGTCAGGTGGGACTGCGACTTCATTGAACAAAAATGGTGATACCCATGCCGATTACGGCACCCGCCACCAGCGTCAATGCCAGCTTTATTCGGTCACGTTGACGACGTTTGGCCTTGCGCTCTACTTCTACCGGCAAGGTCACGTGATTACCAAATCCTGTGTGCAATACTGCATCACCCTCCAAGGTGACCGCTGTCAGATTTAACTCTGAATAGCGACGGGAAAGCGCCTTTTCTCCAGCATAGGCGGCAAATGGCGCACAGCGCTGATAATCGCTCAGTCGACGCAGGCCGGGGTTGAGCGAAAACGCTTGCCAGTCGGCCTTCTCGGACAGCAATGGGTAGCACGGCACGCCCGCGATCACCTGGCGATCGCCCAGGTGGATGTAGGGGCTGTGCACGGCCAGGTCGTGGGCATGGCTGCGCAGCCAGACCTGCAACAGGTTGGGGCTGACCTCCAGGATGGCCCGGGAGTCTTCGACAAAGCCCTGCCGATAGAAATGCCAGTCATCCTCGCAGTGGAAGATGTAGGGCGTCTTGACGTGGCTATAAGCCAGGTCGATCGACGGCAGCTGGCCCAGTTTTGGCCGGTTGACGAACACCGTGCAGTGCGGTTTCCAGTGCTCCGGCACTGCCCCATGCACGGCCTCGTCACCTGAATCTTCGGTGATGAAGACTTCGCGAATGGGCGCGGTGTTGTAGCGATCGAAACTCTCAAGGGTATCTTTGAGCAGATCGAACCGCCCACAACTTGTCACGACCAGCGTGACGTCACTCTCATTTGAAAAGCGCACCGGACTCCCTCCGCATTGCGACAATCGACTTCCAGCGCCCGCTCCGTAGGCACGAAAGCTCTTTTTAAATACCCAGCTTCAGGCGTAGCCGCTGCCAGGCAGACAACGGCGGATGAGGCCTGAGCGCAGGGCGCATGTGGTCGACGATGCTACGTCCAACTTCACCGAAACTGAAACGGGAAACCGCCAGATGGCGGCCATTTTCTGCAATCCGCTGTGCCAGCGCAGGGTCGGCCCGCAAACGGCCAAGCTTTTCCTGGAGGGTCGGAATGCTGTCGTAGAACACCACGTTGTGCATGTCTTGCAGGCCCAGGGCGCGGTTTTCTTCCGCGCCCTGGTCGAACGCCAGCAACACACAGCCACAGGCCATGGCTTCGAAGTTTTTGATCATGTACTCGCCCATGCCGACGTCGGCACTGACGAAGAAACGAATACGGTTGAGCGTGTTGCAGTAGTCCTCGCCCGACTTGGTACGGGTCACTACCAGGTTCTCGACCCGCCCCAGCTCGTCCAGCAGCGCCTTGCGCCCACTGTAGGCAACGCTGTTGGTGCTGCCCACGAACGCCAGTTCGATGTCGCGCTCACGGCCTTGGTCGGTCAGCAGGTGCTCATCGTAGCCTTTGGGCACGAATACCGCGTCAAAGCCCTCCTGGCGCAGGCGCTCACTGACCATGTAGCCCGAACTGATCACCCGCGCCCACGGCAGCTTGCGGTAATGCGCGCTGAACTTGCCGGTGTACTTGCAGGGGATGTAGTTCTGGTAGGCGTCGTGCTCGAGGATGACCAGGTTAGGCACCGTCTGGATGAACGCCACCTGGCGGATCTCCTGCTTGAAGCGCAGGAAGAACACGATGCGGTCATAACGCTCCACCTGCACCTCACGCTTGAAGTAGCGGCGCAGGTTACGCTGGTCTTCACTGGTCAGCCAGCGCAGGTCACATTCGCAGTTGGCCGCGACGCCATCGTACAGGCGGTCGAGGATCGCCCGCTGTTCCTTCTGCACCAGAAATAAGACTTTCATTGCGTTCCTTGGGCGCTCAGCGCCATCGCGGTCAACCAGGGGGCGCGCCTACAGCTCACGCCGCCAGAACAGTTCATGTCGGCGCACGGCCTTGCGGAAGAATTCGTTCTCGCCATAGGGCGACGGCCGGCGCCCGGCCAGCCAGCGTTGCAACAGGCGGCGCAGGCGGCGCTTGAACGGCGCCGGGGGCTGCAGGTCGTGCATCATGCCCAGGGCCATGGCCTTGTCGTGTTGGGTCGGCAGGCCCAGCACCAGCGCGCACGGCGCCCACGGCTGGTCGGCACTCAGTTGCGGCGGCAAGGCCACACCGTCGCCGCTGTCACCCATTGGCCAGCGGTCGTTGTCATGCAGGTGGTTGGCATAGCACAGCAGCGTTTGCGGCTGCCACTCCAGGCCCTGCAAGGCTTCCAGCACGGCCGCCTGGGCACAGATATGGTCAGGGTGCGGGTCGAGTTGCGGGTGCGGCATGACCAGCACTTCGGGCTTGGCCATGACCAGCAACGCGCGCAGGTCAGCCAGCAGGTTGTGCCAGGTCGGCGCACCATCACTGTCGGCGGGCAGCGCGAAGGGGTTGAACTGGCGGAACGGGCGGATATCGGCCATGTCGGCTTCGCGTGAAGCGGCCGGCACATCCGGCGCGGCCTGCATGGCCGGCAGTTGCAGGCAGAAGTAGCCCAACTGCACACAGCGCGATTCCGGCACGCCCGCCCAGCGCGGCACGGCAATGCTGTCCCAGGCACGCAAACGGCCTTTGAGGCGCGCCGCCTCGGCTTTGCCCAAGCCCATCTGTTGATAGTGCTCGGCTTCGATTTCGCCGGCAGTCAGGGTGACCACCCAGGTTTCGTCGGCTTGGCTGTACAGGCCATAAGCTGCCAGCTCAGCGTCATCGGCATGGGGCGCAATGACCATCACGCGACGGCGCTGCAACTCGACGCTGGGGGTTATCCACAGGCGCGGTTCGCCCTGCAGCCGGCAATGGCGGCCACGCATACGCAGCGTACCGGCCTGGAGCGGCGCGGCCAGGCCGGTCAGGTTGAGGAAGCGAACCCCGTCGACACCGCGCTCGAACGCCTGCCGGTCCGTCAGCTCATCCGCCAACAGCTCCACCCGCGGGTCGAGAAACCGCCCCAACCAGGTGCTCTTTACCCGCAGCTCCAAGACCAGGGTTTCGTCGCCTTGCAGCGCTGCGTCGGCCTTCAACAGGCCGTTTTGCAGGCTGGCCGAGGCTGCGCGGGCCTGCTCACCGAAGTTGTAGGCATAGTCCTCGGTGGGCGCGTAGAACAGGTGGTCCGCGAACCAGGCCTCGTGGGCGGCCCACACCAGCGGCAGCAACAACAGCGGCAGCCACCACCAGCTGAATACACCCAGCCCGATCAGCACGAGCAGGCCTGCAAGCAGGCCCAGGCGCTTGTTGCGCCGGTGGCGCTTGAGCAACTGCTGCTTGCGGCTCACGCCTGAAACACCGGCACGGGATTGCACCAGCGGTCCTTGTACTCGCGGTCGGCGCGACCGAACGAGAACCGCAGGGGTTTGTTACGCGCCCGGGCGTCTTCCCAGGCCGCCTGGGTATTCAGGAAGCTCAGCACGCTCCCGGGGCTGAACGCCTTGGTTTCCGGGTCGACACCGCCATTGACGTACTCGACGCTGATCCACTCGGGCGCCTCGACGCGATACACCAACTGAATCGCGATGGGCTTGTCGTCGAGCAACAGCACCGAACCAATCAACAACTCGCGCAAACGCTCGAGCACCTCGTCAATGCGCTCGGCACCGGTGGCCGGGAAGCCCCAGCGACGCTGGAACAGGTCACGGTACATGGCGGCAATCTGGCCGGCGTCAAAGTCACTGATCGGCCGCACCACCCCGCCCGCCTCTTCCAGCAAACGCAACTCGCGGCGCTGGTTGTAGCGAAACTTTTTCGACAGGTCCTCGTGGGCACGGGCCATGGCCAACTGCTCGGTCTGCGCCTTGAGCCCGGTGAAGCGGCCCTGGTTCAGCTCGGACAGGTAACGCGCGGCATGGCGCAGTGGCGCGCCAGCATCGGCGGCGGCCGGCAGGATGATCTCGGCGTTGCCGAGGTCGAACAGGCCTTTCTTGCCCGCACGCTTGAGCACGTCCTTGGACAGCGCCAGGTGGCGCCCCCACGTCGGGATCGCTGCCTTCAGCTCGCCGCCTTGCAGCCAACCCAAGTAGCGCACGGGAATTTGCGCCAGCTCGGCCAACTGCTCGACCACCAGCGGGTGCGTGGCCACGCTGCCGCCAAAACGTGCCCAGGCTTCGGCATACGCGTTGGCGTCGATGACTTGCCAGCCGCGTTCGCGGAAGGCTTGGATATGATTGAGCATCACGCCTGCGCCACCAGGGCACGCACCTGCGGCAACTGCCAGAAGGCCTCGCGCACCACCGGGTCAGAAAAGCGCTGGTGCAGGCGTTGCAGCATGTGCTCGGCGCACGCTTCGCGCTGCTGCTCATCCAGCGTGGCCATGTGCTTCAGGCCTTGGGCCAGCTGCCCAGCGTCACCGAGCGGGAACAGCACACCCACACCTTCGACCACTTCGCGGGCACCGCCGCAGGCCGTGGCCAGCACCGGTACGCCCGCCACCATGGCTTCAAGCAGGACCATGCCGAACGGCTCGTGGTCCGAACTCAAGGCGAACACATCGAACGCGGTGAAATAACGGCGGGCATCCGGCACCTGGCCGAGGAAGTCCACTTGCGCGGCGATACCCAGCTCGGCAGCCAGTGCCTTGAGCTCGGCTTCCAGGCGGCCTTTGCCCAGTATCGCCAGGCGCGCGCCAGCAGGCAGCCCCGGCAGCGCTTGGGCAAAACCGCGCAACAGCGTGGCCTGGTCTTTGTCCGGGTGCAGGCGGCCGACGTTGCCGACGATCCACGCCTGAGGGTCGAGGCCAAGTGCCTCGCGCGCTGCGTCCCGAGGCACCAATGCAGCCTGCAGGGCCTCGATGTCGATACGGTTGTACAGGGTCTGGATACGTTCAGCCGGCCATGCGGGCAGGCAGCGGCGCATGTCGTCCCGCACCGCATCGGAAACGCCGAGCAGGCTCAGACGCTTGCTGAACAGGTTGGCAAACAGCCGCCGTCCTTTGCGCTGATAGTCGCCAAAGGCGTGGTGCACACCGATCACCGGCAGGCCAGTGCCCAACAAGGCGACATAGATCGGCTTGAACCGGTGGGCGATGCAGAAACTGAAATGGCGCTCAGCCGCAATCCGCCGCAAAGCACGGATGGCGCCAAGCTTCAGCCCACGCACGGCCTTGGAGCTGAACTCCAGGAACAGCACCTCGTCCGACGCGCAGCCGGCCGCGACTTGCGGGTCGGCGGCGCCGGTGAGAAACACCGTAGTGACCTGGTAGCCACGCCCCTGAAACAGGCTGGCGTACTGACGGGCACAGTCCAGAAACGGCCCGTCATAGCCATGGCAGAACTGCAGGATGCGCGGTTCAGAGCGGCTGGTCATACGCGGCCGCGCCGTCCTTCACTACCAGGATGTCTTCCATGATCAGGTACTGCAGGTCCGAGCCGAAGAACATGTTCAGGGCATCGGTCGGCGAGCAGATCATCGGTTCACCCCGACGGTTCAGGGAAGTGTTCAGCGACACGCCGTTGCCGGTCAGGTTTTCCAGCGCCTTCATCATGTCGTAGTAACGCGGGTTGTATTCGCGCTTGAGCACCTGGGCACGCGAAGTGCCGTCCTCGTGGACCACCTCCGGTACGCGGGTTTTCCACTCTTCAGCCACTTCGAAGGTGAAGGTCATGAACGGCGCCGGGTGATCGACCTTGATCATCTGCGGGGCGACGGTGTCGAGCATCGACGGGCAGAAAGGTCTCCAGCGCTCGCGGAACTTGATCTGGTGGTTGATGCGGTCAGCCACGCCTTCTACGCTCGGGCAGCCGATGATCGAACGACCACCCAGGGCGCGCGGGCCGAATTCCATGCGGCCCTGGAACCAGGCCACCGGGTTGCCGTCGACCATGATCTTGGCGATCTGCTCGGGCATGTTGTCGAGCTTGCGCCACTTCGGCTGGTCCGGGTGACGGGCACAGGCGGCGATCACGTCCTCGTTGGAGTACGACGGGCCGAGGTAGACGTGTTCCATCTTCTCGACCGGCACGCCGCGGGCATGGGACACATAGGCCGCGGCACCCACCGCAGTACCGGCATCACCGGAAGCAGGCTGAACGAACAGCTCCTTCACATCCGGGCGAGCGATGATCTTCTGGTTGAGCTTGACGTTCAGCGCGCAGCCGCCGGCGAAGGCCAGCTTGCCGGTCTGCTTCAAGGTATCGCCCAGGTAATGGTCGATCATCTGCAGGGCCAGCTTCTCGAACAGCGCCTGCATGCTGGCGGCGTAGTGGATGTACGGCTCGTCGGCGATGTCGCCTTCGCGCTTGGGGCCCAGCCACTCGATCAGCTTCGGCGAGAAGTAGAAGCCCTTGCCCTTCTCTTTATAGCGGCGCAGGCCGATGACGTTGGCGTATTCGGTGTTGATCACCAGTTCGCCGTTCTCGAAGCTGGCCAGGCGCGAGAAGTCATATTTGCTGGCGTCGCCGTACGGCGCCATGCCCATGACCTTGAACTCGCCGTCGAGCATTTCGAAACCGAGGAACTCGGTGATCGCGCCATACAGGCCGCCCAGGGAGTCCGGGTCGAAGAATTCCTTGATCTTGTGGATCTTGCCGTTTTCGCCATAGCCGAAGAAGGTCGTGGCGTACTCGCCCTTACCGTCAATACCCAGGATCGCGGTCTTTTCCTTGAAACCCGAGCAGTGGTAGGCGCTGGAGGCGTGAGCCAGGTGGTGCTCGACCGGTTCGATCTTGACCTTTTTCGGGTCGAAGCCCAGTTGCTCCAGGCACCAGACGATCTTCTTGCGGTAGCGCTTGTAGCGACGGTTGCCCATCAGGATCGCGTCGAGGGCGCGGTCCGGGGCATACCAGTAGCGCTTGGCATAGTGCCAGCGGGCCTTGCCGAACAGGCTGATCGGGGCGAACGGAATGGCTACCACGTCGACGTCGGATGGCTTGATGCCTGCCTGCTCCAGGCAGAACTTCGCCGACTCGTAGGGCATGCGGTTCTTCGCATGCTTGTCACGCACGAAGCGCTCTTCTTCGGCGGCGGCAATCAGCTTGCCGTCAATGTACAGGGCCGCGGAAGGGTCATGGCTAAGGGCGCCGGACAGGCCAAGAATCGTCAATGCCAAGGGATTAGCCTCTTCTTTCGGTAGAGATGCGCCAACGGCCTCGTGGGCGGATGGCGGCTAAAGGGCGAGATTATAACGCAAACAATTCCAACTGGCCCTATCGCCGGCAAGCCGGCTCCCACAGGTTCGGCGCAGCCCCTAAGAGCAGCGCCGTACCTGTGGGAGCCGGCTTGCCGGCGATAAGGCCAGCTGGGGAACCGCTTTACTCGGCGATCAGCCAGTCCATCCGGTAGCTACCCGCCGTCTGCGCCAGCTCTTTGGCGAGCCAGGGCAGCAGTTCCTTCAGCTCTTCCTCCAGCCCCCACGGCGGGTTGGCAATGGCCAGGCCAGAGCCGTTGAGCCCCTGCGGGCTGTCCTGATGGTGCACATACAACTCCACACGCAGCAACTTGGGCGCGCCAGTGCTGGTGAGGTCCTGATAGAAGCGGGTCAGCGAGCGCTGGTCCTTGATCGGGTACCAGATGGCCGCGACGGTTTGGCGCATGCGGCCGATCGCCTCTTTCATCGAGGTGGTACAGCGTTTGAGCTCATCGGCCTGCTCGAACGGCGGGTCGATCAGCATGATCGCGCGCTTTTCCTGCACCGGCAGCAGGGCGCGCGGCACATGCCAGCCCTCGCCCAGGTGAACGAAGACGCGTGGGTCTTTCTTCATGTTCTCTTTGAGCAGCGGCCCGTCTTCGGGGTGCTTCTCGTTGAGCAGGGCGCGGTCTTGCTGACGCATCAGGCGGCGAGCCAGCTCTGGCGAACCTGGGTAGTAACGCAACTCGCCATCGGCATTGAGGCGCTTGATGATGCGCAGGTAATCGCCTGCCATGGCCGGCAGGTCGTCGCGGTTCCACAACCGGGCAACGCCTTCGAGGTATTCACCGGTGCGGGTCGCCTGATCGCCCTGCAAGTCATACAGGCCAAGGCCTGCGTGGGTATCGATATAGGCGAACGGCTGCTCCTTGCGCGACATCAGGGCGATGAGGCGGGTCAGCACGATGTGCTTGAGGACGTCGGCGTGGTTGCCGGCGTGGAAGGCGTGACGATAGTTCATGGCAACTCCTGCGGGGGTGGCAAGTTTACCTTGCCTTGCAGGCGGAGTCAGGCCTGGCTGTCGATCGGCGGCGCCTGCTTCGCGGGCGCCGCCTGTTCAACGGGTATTACTTGTCCGCGTGATACGCCGCATCAGCCGTTTCGAAGCGCTGAACCATCGCCGTCGACGGGCTACCCAGCTTGCTCACCACGACGATGGCGATGCTGGCGAAGAGGAAGCCTGGGATGATTTCGTACAGCCCAAGGGTGTCGAATTGCTTCCACAGGATCACGGTCAACGCACCCACCACGATACCGGCAAGGGCGCCGTTACGGGTCATGCCTTTCCACAGTACCGAGATCAGCACCACCGGACCAAAGGCCGCACCGAAGCCCGCCCAGGCGTAGGCCACCAGGCCCAACACGCGGTTTTCCGGGTTGGCTGCCATGGCGATGGCAATCAGGGCAACCGCCAGCACCATCAGGCGGCCGACCCACACCAGTTCACGCTGCGAAGCACCCTTGCGCAGGAAGGCTTTGTAGAAGTCTTCGGTCAGGGCACTGGAGCACACCAGCAGCTGGCAGCTCAAGGTGCTCATCACCGCCGCCAGGATGGCCGACAGCAACACGCCCGCGATCCATGGGTTGAACAGGATCTTCGCCAGTTCGATGAACACACGCTCGTGGTTCTCGGTCACCGGGCCCGCAAGATCAGGGTTGGCCGAGAAGTAGGCGATGCCGAAGAAGCCCACGGCACAGGTACCGGCCAGGCACAGGATCATCCACGTCATGGAAATGCGACGGGCCTTGGCGATCGACTTGACCGAGTCAGCGGCCATGAAGCGCGCCAGGATGTGCGGCTGGCCGAAGTAGCCCAGGCCCCAACCCATCAGCGAGATGATGCCGATGAAAGTTGCACCCTTGAACATGTCGAAGTTGGCCGGGTTCTGCGCTTCGATGGCCAGGAAGGTGGTGTCGAAGCCACCGGTCGAGATCAGCACGATCACCGGGGTGAGGATCAGCGCGAAAATCATCAGCGAAGCCTGCACGGTGTCGGTCCAGCTCACCGCCAGGAAGCCACCGACGAAGGTGTAGGCGATGGTGGCGGCAGCGCCAGCCCACAGCGCCGTCTCGTACGGCATGCCGAAGGTGCTTTCGAACAGACGCGCACCGGCGACGATGCCAGACGCGCAATAGATAGTGAAGAACACCAGGATGACGATGGCCGAGATGATCCGCAGCAGGCCGCTCTGGTCTTCGAAGCGGCTGGAGAAGTAGTCCGGCAGCGTCAAGGCATCGCCGTTGTGCTCGGTCTGCACCCGCAGGCGACCCGCAACGAACAGCCAGTTCAGGTAGGCGCCGACGGTCAGGCCGATGGCGATCCAGGCTTCGGACAGGCCGGAGAAGTAGATGGCGCCCGGCAGGCCCATCAGCAGCCAGCCGCTCATGTCGGAAGCACCGGCAGAGAGCGCAGTGACCACGCTACCCAGGCTTCGACCGCCCAGGATGTAGTCGGAAAGGTTATTGGTGGCGCGATACGCGGCGAAGCCGATCAGTACCATTGCTGCGATATAGACCACAAAGGTGATCGTTAGTGGATTGCCCATGCGTGTGCCCTGGCGTTTGTTGTTATTTCATGCACAACCACAACGTGGCGGTTGCACCCAGGTGGCGAATGCTATGCAACATCGCAAACAGGGTGCAACCCTTTTTCCGTTTCAAGTTGCACCTACTCATGCATTTTCAGTTAAAGCCTCGTTCTTGCTCCTTTTTGGAGCAAAAACGGGATTTTTCAGACTAAATTGCCCCAGAAACAACCTT
This sequence comes from Pseudomonas sp. LAIL14HWK12:I7, assembly GCF_000483465.1. Lineage (NCBI taxonomy): Bacteria > Pseudomonadati > Pseudomonadota > Gammaproteobacteria > Pseudomonadales > Pseudomonadaceae > Pseudomonas > Pseudomonas sp. LAIL14HWK12:I7. The sequence continues at coordinate 666,032 of NZ_AXYZ01000001.1, read as the reverse complement.
TAATTAAGTGTAGGAATGTTCGCCGGACGAGTTGCACCTTTTCCGTTAAAAAATCGGGTTGCACCTGGTTGCACCTGAATTGCCCTACAGCTACTCTTGGCGTCAGCTTAGGCCACAGTCGTGGCAATAATGAGGATAAGAAATGGCGACGACCACCCTTGGGGTCAAACTCGATGACCCTACCCGTGAGCGACTCAAAGCAGCTGCGCAGTCCATCGACCGCACGCCGCATTGGTTGATCAAGCAAGCGATCTTCAATTACCTGGAGAAGCTCGAGGGTGGTGCCACCCTGACCGAACTCAACGGTCATGCCAGCAACCTGGTCGACGATGCTGGCGAAGTCCAGCCAGACCATGCTCACCAATGCTTCCTCGAATTCGCCGAGAGCATCCTGCCGCAATCGGTACTGCGCTCGGCCATCACCGCCGCTTACCGCCGCCCCGAGCAGGAAGTCATTCCGATGCTGCTGGAGCAGGCTCGCCTGAGCGCGCCACTGGCAGAGGCCACCAACAAACTGGCGGCCGGAATCGCCGAAAAACTGCGCAACCAGAAGAGCGCTGGCGGCCGCGCTGGCATCGTCCAGGGCCTGCTGCAAGAGTTCTCGCTGTCGTCCCAGGAAGGCGTGGCGCTGATGTGCCTGGCAGAAGCCTTGCTGCGCATCCCAGACAAGGGCACCCGCGATGCGCTGATCCGCGACAAGATCAGCACCGGCAACTGGCAGCCGCACCTGGGCAACAGCCCATCGCTGTTCGTCAACGCCGCCACCTGGGGCCTGCTGCTGACCGGCAAGCTGGTGTCCACCCATAACGAATCCGGCCTCACCTCGTCGCTTACCCGTATCATCGGCAAAAGCGGCGAGCCGATGATCCGCAAGGGCGTCGACATGGCCATGCGCCTGATGGGCGAGCAGTTCGTCACCGGTGAAACCATCGCCGAAGCCCTGGCCAACGCCAGCCGTTTCGAGGCCAAGGGCTTCCGTTATTCCTACGACATGCTCGGTGAAGCCGCACTGACCGAGCACGACGCACAGAAGTACCTGGCATCCTACGAGCAAGCGATCCACTCGATCGGCAAAGCCTCGCATGGCCGCGGCATCTATGAAGGCCCAGGCATCTCGATCAAGCTGTCGGCCCTGCACCCGCGCTACAGCCGCGCCCAGTATGAGCGCGTGATGGAAGAGCTGTACCCGCGCCTGCTGTCGCTGACCCTGCTGGCCAAGCAATACGATATCGGCCTGAACATCGACGCCGAAGAAGCCGACCGCCTGGAGCTGTCGCTCGACCTGCTCGAGCGCCTGTGCTTCGAACCCTCGCTGGCAGGCTGGAACGGTATCGGCTTCGTCATCCAGGCCTACCAGAAGCGCTGCCCGTATGTGATCGACTATGTCATCGACCTGGCCAAGCGCAGCCGCCACCGCCTGATGATCCGCCTGGTGAAAGGCGCCTACTGGGACAGCGAAATCAAGCGCGCCCAGGTCGAAGGCCTGGAAGGCTACCCGGTCTACACCCGCAAGGTGTACACCGATGTGTCCTACGTTGCCTGCGCACGCAAACTGCTGGCCGTGCCCGAAGCCATCTACCCGCAGTTCGCCACCCACAACGCCCACACCCTGTCGGCCATCTACCACATCGCCGGCCAGAACTATTACCCCGGCCAGTACGAGTTCCAGTGCCTGCACGGCATGGGTGAGCCGCTGTACGAGCAAGTGGTCGGCAAGATTTCCGACGGCAAGCTGAACCGTCCGTGCCGTGTCTATGCACCGGTCGGCACCCACGAGACCCTGCTTGCGTATCTGGTTCGTCGCCTGCTGGAAAACGGCGCCAACACCTCGTTCGTCAACCGCATCGCCGACCACTCGATCTCCATCCAGGAACTGGTTGCCGACCCGGTCGCCAGCATCGAGCGCATGGCCACCCAGGAAGGCGGCATCGGCCTGCCACACCCGCGCATCCCGTTGCCGCGTGACCTGTACGGCACTGAGCGGGCCAACTCGGCCGGTATCGACATGGCCAACGAACACCGCTTGGCGTCGCTGTCCTGCGCCATGCTGGCCACTGCCCACAACGACTGGAAAGCCACCCCGCTGCTGGCCTGCGCCGCCAGCGAATCGGCTGCTGTGCCGGTGCTGAACCCAGCGGACCACCGCGATGTGGTCGGCCACGTCCAGGAAGCCACGGTTGCCGACGTCGACAACGCCATCCAGTGCGCCCTCAACGCCGCACCGATCTGGCAGGCCACCCCGCCCGCCGAGCGCGCTGCGATCCTTGAGCGCACCGCCGACCTGATGGAAGCCGAGATCCAGCCGCTGATGGGCCTGCTCATCCGCGAGGCCGGTAAAACCTTCGCCAACGCCATCGCCGAAGTGCGCGAGGCCGTGGACTTCCTGCGCTACTACGCGGTGCAAGCCCGCAACGACTTCAGCAACGACGCCCACCGCCCATTGGGCCCAGTGGTGTGCATCAGCCCGTGGAACTTCCCGTTGGCAATCTTCAGCGGCCAGGTCGCCGCTGCACTCGCCGCGGGCAACCCAGTACTGGCCAAGCCCGCCGAGCAAACCCCGCTGATTGCCGCCCAGGCCGTGCGCCTGCTGCTGGAAGCAGGCATTCCGGAAGGCGTCCTGCAACTGCTGCCAGGCCGCGGCGAGACTGTCGGTGCCGGTCTGGTCGGTGACGAGCGCGTCAAAGGCGTGATGTTCACCGGTTCCACCGAAGTGGCCCGCCTGCTGCAACGTAACGTCGCCGGCCGCCTGGACAACCAGGGCCGCCCGATCCCGCTGATCGCCGAAACCGGCGGCCAGAACGCGATGATCGTCGACTCCTCGGCCCTGACCGAGCAGGTGGTGATCGACGTGGTGTCCTCGGCCTTCGACAGCGCCGGCCAGCGCTGCTCGGCTCTGCGCGTGCTGTGCCTGCAGGAAGACTCCGCCGACCGTGTGATCGAGATGCTCAAGGGTGCCATGGCCGAGAGCCGCCTGGGCAACCCGGACCGCCTGGCCGTGGACATTGGCCCGGTGATCGACGCCGAAGCCAAGGCTGGCATCGAGAAGCACATCCAGGGCATGCGTGAAAAAGGCCGCTCGGTCTACCAGGTTGCCATCGCCGATGCGGCCGAGGTCAAACGCGGCACCTTCGTCATGCCAACCCTGATCGAGCTGGACAGCTTCGACGAACTCAAGCGCGAGATCTTCGGCCCAGTGCTGCACGTGGTGCGCTACAACCGCCGCAACCTCGACCAACTGATCGAGCAGATCAACAACTCCGGTTACGGCCTGACCCTCGGCGTGCACACCCGCATCGACGAAACCATCGCCAAAGTGGTGGAAACCGCCAACGCCGGCAACATGTACGTCAACCGCAACATCGTTGGCGCGGTGGTCGGCGTGCAGCCGTTCGGTGGTGAAGGCCTGTCCGGTACCGGCCCGAAAGCCGGCGGCCCGCTGTACCTGTACCGCCTGCTGTCGACCCGCCCGGCCGACGCCATTGGCCGTCACTTCCAGCAGCAGGATGGCGAAGGCAAGCCTGACCGCACCCTGCACGAGCAGCTGATCAAGCCGCTGCACAGCCTCAAGGCCTGGGCCGAGAGCAACCAGCAGGCCGACCTGGCTGCGCTGTGCACCCAGTTTGCCGGCCAGTCGCAGAGCGGCATCGCCCGCCTGCTGCCAGGCCCGACCGGCGAGCGCAACAGCTACACCATCCTGCCGCGCGAGCACGTGCTGTGCCTGGCGGACAACGAAGCCGACCTGCTGGCGCAGTTTGCTGCCGTCCTGGCGGTTGGCAGCTCGGCGGTATGGGCTGACAGCGAACCGGGCAAAGCCCTGCGCGCCCGCCTGCCGAAAGAGCTGCAGGCCAAGGTCAAGCTGGTAGCGGATTGGAACAAGGATGAAGTGGCGTTCGACGCCGTGATCCACCATGGCGATTCGGACCAACTGCGTAGCGTGTGCCAGCAAGTGGCCAAGCGTGCCGGGGCGATCGTCGGTGTGCACGGGCTGTCCAGCGGCGACCACCAGATTGCGCTGGAGCGCTTGGTGATCGAGCGGGCGGTGAGTGTGAATACTGCTGCTGCGGGGGGTAATGCGAGCCTGATGACCATCGGTTGATGGCTTTTGATAAAAAAGGAGAGCTTCGGCTCTCCTTTTTTATGGGCGCATGTCTTGAGATGTTTGGCGCCTATGAGATCGAGCGCCGCCCGCGCGGCGCTCGATTTCATAGGCGCAGAAAGAGGAATGGCAGGCACCTGACAGCTTTAAGCGAATACTCCGCCGAACACCTCGCGTGGCCCATTGCGCGCAAGCTATGTGACCTATTTTTTTCACCTGGATTGCGAGCCTCGGATCTCCTTTTTTGTATCTGGGCAAACTGACGTTCAGACCATGGATGAAAGGCTGACCAAGGCAAACAACTGCATCACGGCAATCGCAATGCCCAGCAACATCCAAAGCCAGTTGGCCAGTGTGAAACGGCTGTTGCCCACCCCCCCTGGGTCACCCGCACTGAAATTGATGCCTTTCTGCATGGGCACCAAGATGATCAGCCAAGCCAACTGAATGACAGCTCCTGCAACATAGGCAGCCAACCATTGATCATCCAGAGCGACGCTGGCAACCAGCCAAGCAATGGTCATACCGTAGTAGCCCAATGTCAGCCCCAGGATGGACCACGGATAGGTCCTCCCTGAGTCGCGAATCTGGTCATTTACCCTTCGCAATAATGGATAGATAAAAAACACAGCAAAAGCGCTTCGCCAGAATGGGCTGACCTGCTCTCCCGTTTTCGCGCTATGCAGCTTCCAACTTTGATAGAAGCAATACAACCAGTAGAAGCCGAAAGTGAAGAACGTCATCACGCCATATTTCATGGGAGAAACGACATAAAACGGTACTTCATGACCCTTGGCATCGGGCAATTCATTGTCGCGGGCATCACTCATTAGAAACGCTTCCTTATGAACACCAAAGCGCCTATTCAAGACCAGCTCGCGCTCAATCCGCAGTAGTCCGATTTCTCCTTGATTTGTGGGGAATGTCTCTGAATTGCCTGCGCTTGCGCTTCGCGACGTTTGACAGCACGGCCAAGCGAACCGGGGCGATCATTGATGTGCAGGAGCTATCCGCCAAAGCCACCAAAGACTCCAGCCTTTTGTTCCTTCGCAGGCAGCCAGAACGCACAACCAAAGCCATGCGCTGATATCGGGCAGTAGTAAGATCAAGGAAAGTGATGGAATTACAAAAAAAAGGCGAAAAGGCAGTTGAGCAAATGCCAGATAAACGCCAGCCCTTCGTCCCCAGCAAAGCAGCACACTGCTGACAGCAATGGAAAGCTGAGCAATCAGTCCTATCCAAACAAGGATTTCAAGTCCTCCACCCCACCGCTCCATATTGGAAAGCGCAGAATCGAAATCGCTAAAAAATGGTGTCACACCCCGATTTATTCCAGCGACAACCACAAACCCCACATAAAAAGCATCCATACTTCCCCAAAAAAAACCAACCCAGCGCCGTGGTTCGATTACTGACACGCTTACCTCACTTAGCGGTACACACTTCTGAGTTATATCCCTGGCGGTGTTGGCATAATTGAACAATGGTTTTAGCCAAAAAAGGACCTTCGATTTTGTGTAAATCTTCTTTCCAGCCCCTGCCACAACGCGACAACCATCTCATCACCTGCCCCTCTTGATTGAAGTCTTTACACTTACTCCAACCTGCTCATCGGTGCGTCAGCGATACCTCCTAAAATAATGTAGGACGTTTCCTTTTCTTACGGACGGCCCTACATCCTACTCACGAGCCTTGCAGGCATTCAGGTCCTTTTAAGCCCATATCACCCACATCTATTGACCTGTTCCCACATCCGCACTCCCGCCTAGACTCGGCCAATGCCCGCTCAAGGACCGCCCCCATGCCCGAGACCCTGCTCAGCCCTCGCAACCTCGCCTTCGAGCTCTACGAAGTCCTCGACGCCGAAGCCCTCACCCAGCGCCCGCGCTTCGCCGAGCACAGCCGCGAAACCTTCGACGCGGCGCTGACCACCGCCCGTACCATCGCCGAAAAGTACTTTGCGCCGCACAACCGCAAGGCCGATGAAAACGAGCCGCGCTTCGTCGACGGCCGCGCAGAGCTGATCCCCGAAGTGAAGCCCGCCGTCGACGCCTTCCTCGAAGCCGGCTTTCTCAACGCCAACCGCGACTTCGAGGTCGGCGGCATGCAGTTGCCCAGCCTGGTCTCGCAGGCCTGCTTTGCGCACTTCCAGGCCGCCAACGCTGGCACCACGGCCTACCCATTCCTGACCATGGGCGCGGCCAATCTGATCGAAAGCTTCGGCACCGACGAACAAAAACGCCTGTTCCTGCAGCCGATGATCGACGGCCGCTACTTCGGCACCATGGCGTTGACCGAGCCGCATGCGGGCTCGTCCCTGGCCGATATCCGCACCCGCGCAGAACCCGCCGGCGATGGCAGCTACAGGCTCAAGGGCAACAAGATCTTCATCTCTGGCGGCGACCACGAGCTGTCGGAAAACATCGTGCACATGGTGCTGGCCAAGCTGCCGGATGCGCCTCCCGGGGTGAAGGGCATCTCGCTGTTCATCGTGCCCAAGTACCGGGTGAACCCGGATGGCAGCCGTGGCGAGCGTAACGATGTGCTGCTAGCTGGCCTGTTCCACAAGATGGGTTGGCGCGGCACTACCTCGACGGCGTTGAACTTCGGCGACAACGGCCAGTGCATCGGCTACCTGGTCGGCCAGCCGCACCAGGGCCTGGCCTGCATGTTCCAGATGATGAACGAGGCGCGCATCGGCGTTGGCATGGGCGCGGTGATGCTCGGATATGCCGGCTACCTGTACTCGCTGGACTACGCGCGCCAGCGGCCACAAGGGCGGTTGCCGGACAACAAGGACCCGCACAGCCCTGCCGTGCCGATCATCGGGCATACCGACGTCAAGCGCATGCTGCTGACGCAGAAGGCTTACGTTGAAGGCGCCTTCGACCTTGGCCTGTACGCCGCACGCCTGTTCGACGACACCCAGACAGCCGACGACGAGAGCACTCGGCAACACGCCCAGGCACTGCTCGACCTGTTGACCCCGATCGTCAAATCCTGGCCATCGGCCTTCTGCCTCAAAGCCAACGAGTTAGCGATCCAGGTCCTCGGCGGCCATGGCTACACCCGCGAATACCCCGTTGAGCAGTATTACCGCGACAACCGCCTGAACCCGATTCACGAGGGCACTGAAGGCATCCAGTCGCTCGACCTGCTCGGCCGCAAGCTTGCGCAAAACGGCGGCGCCGGGCTCAAGCAACTGATCCGCCTGATCGCCAGCACAGCCGAGCGCGCCAGCCACCACCCTGGCCTCGACACCCTGCGCCAGCCGCTGGAGCAGTTGGTCAATCGCCTGCAGGCCGTCACCCTTGCCCTGCTGGGTGACATGGCCCAGGGCAACGTCAGCACCGCCCTGGGCAACTCGGCCCTGTACCTCAAGGCCTTCGGCCACTGCGTGGTTGGCTGGCGCTGGCTGGAACAGGCCATCCACGCCGAACTCGGCCTGCTCAAAGGCAACGCCGACGACCGTGACTTCTACCTCGGCAAGCTGCAGGCCGCGCGCTACTTCCTGACCTGGGAAGTGCCGGGCTGCCACAATGAGCTGGCATTGCTCGAGGTACGCGACGACACCTGTATCACCATGCAAGACGGGTGGTTCTAGCGACCAGCGCAGTGCCGCGCTCACGCGCCTCTATCTGTCACCCGTGTCGCTCAGCGCAATGGCAGGCGTGGCCGACCTGCGCGGCTGGCGGGTGATGGCGATACCTGCCGCGACCACCGCAATGCCCACGTAGGTTGTCCAATGGATCACGTCCCCGAACATCATCGCCGCCCATAACAGCGTCACCGGAGGCTCGAGGTAGACCAGTGCCGAGACGCGGGTCGCCGAGAGCTTTGTCAGCAATATCCACAGGCTCAGGTAGGCAATGAACGTGGAGAACAGGGTCAGCCATGCGACCGCCGCCCAGACCTGTGTGCTGGCAGGCACGTCGATCAACCCCAGCGGCAAGCCTGCAGCCGTGAGCAGCAGCAGTGTCGCAGTCGATTGCAGAAACAACGGCATCAGCAGACCGTCCTTGCTGTGGTCCGTCGCCATGATCGATTGCCGACGCTGATACAGCGTGGCGATGGACAACGTGATGGCGGCGATCAGCGGCAGGGCGTACAGCCAGAGGCTAAGCTGGCTCGCAGACAGGCTGTACTCTGCAAAAATGATCATGCTGACGCCGGCGAACCCCACCCCAAGCCCGAGCCATTCCTGCCGACCACTGCGCTCATGCTGGCTGTTGTTGCTCATCGATGCCGTGATCAATGGCTGCAGCGCACAAATGATGGCGGCAATCCCCGCCGGTAGCCCGCCCCGGATGGCGATGTAGACACTGACCAGATAGGCAAACTGCGCCAGGAAACCAATGACGGCGTTGTAGCGTATCTGCGCCCACGTAAGCGCACGCAGCCGATGCACGACAAAAGGCAGCAGGCAGATGCTGACCAGCAGAAACCGCCAGAACAGCAGGTTGATGGCACCCGCGTCCTCCGTGCCCAGCCGGGCACCAATAAAGCCTGAACTCCAGGAAAGGACAAAGATGACTTGCAGCAGGATCAGGTACGGCGCACTGCTTGGCATGATCACGCCCTTGTGTAATGTAATTCCTCGAACGTAATCGGCTCGCACCGCAACTATCAGCGCAGCATCCCGAGCTCGGCATCATCCAACAGCGCCTTGGCCAAAGCGCTCAGGTAATGCGAGGCCCAGATCAGTTGCGGGTTGTCTTCCATTACACCGGTGATGGTCAAATCTCGCACCACACCCATCAATTCAGAGGCCTGCTCGCGGGCATCCTGGCAAGGAATACCGGGCTCAATGCAAAACAGCGGCTGAGTCTTCTTTTCGCCTTGGTAGAACCTGGTCTTGCCGACAGTGGTTTTGGTGTCGTCTGTGGTCACTGCTCAATCTCCCTCAAGCGTCAGTGTCTGGCCGGGCCTCTTGGCGAGGCAAACCCCTCCTACTCGTTCAACACGAGGCTTGAAACTGCGGTGAACCCGTTCAGGTCATCCGTATCATTCCATTGCAATTCAGGGGGCATGCGGGCTTCGGCCCCACAGTAAGAGTGGGTATAAAGGCTGTACAGTTGATTAAATCGAAGCGCTGGTTCGATCCGACCAAATCAGGTGGCTCCATGGGCAAAGGCCTCGACATCGATGTACTGAGAACCTTCCAGGCAGTGGCCCGGCTAGGCCGTTTCAAGGCGGCGGCCGACTACGTCCACCGCAGCCCATCGGCGGTGACGACGCAGATCCAGAAGCTGGAGGGAAAGATCGGGCAACAATTGTTCACACGCAGTAACCAGTCGGTGGAGCTAACCCCTGCGGGCCGTCAGCTGATGGGCGAAGCGACACGTTTCTTGATGGCTCACGACAGGCTACTGGCCACGCTGTCGCCACAGCAGATGACCGGCAAAGTGCGCATAGGCGTACCCGACGGTTATGCCGCCAACCTCATGAGCGACTTTCTACCGGTGTTCGTCGCCAACAACCCGAAGCTGGAGTTGGAGGCTGTAGCGCGATCCAGCGCAGAGCTCATCGACCTGTTTGCGCGACAGCGGCTGGACCTGGCTGTAGCGGTCAGCAGTGACGACTGGCAGCAAGGCGAGTGGCTTCGCTCGACGCAGCCGCGCTGGGCCGCAGCGCCTGGATTCAGCCATGACCCCAATCGCCCCTTGCCGCTGGCACTGCAGTTGAAGGGTTGCCCGTACCGGGAGGCGGCCTTGCAGGCACTGAAAGCCCACGGCATTGCTTACCGTGTGCTGCTGGAAAGCGCCAACTGGCACGCGGTACTGGCCTGCATGAGAAGTGGCCTGGCCGTGGGCATTGTCGAAGGGCTGGATAGCACGGATACCTCACTCGCGTACGTGGAAGGGCTGGGCTTGCCCGACCTCGAAAAGCACCACGTCTACTTGCTAACGGACACCTCGCACCATGTCGCAGCGCATCTGAATGCTATGTTGAAGGCCGCCATCCAGAAAGTGGGCGTAACAACGCCGCCCCATTGCTGGGAGCGCGGTGGTTGATCGGCCCGCGTTATTTCCTGACCAGGGAAGTACCTGGCTGCCATAATGAGCTGGCATTGCTCGTGGCCCGTAACGATACAGGCCTAGGCATGCGAGTGGCGTGGTTCTAGGGGGAGCCACCACTGACTCGGAGGTTCCCGCATGTTCGATTCCAGCGCCCTGTTGCGCCAGCGTTTTGCTGGGCTGCGCAGCACGGCCGAGTTGTTTTCCCTGCGTCATGTGAAGCAGTCGTACCAGGCATTGTCTGTGCGCCGCAATGTGGCCGAGCCGCCCTTCTTCAGCCAGGACGAGGGCGCCATGCTCACCGTGCGGGTCAACGGCGTTGAGGCCTATGCGGCTACCGCCGACCTGTCCCAGCAAGGCTTGCAGCAGGCGCTCGAACGCGCCGAAGCGCTGGCCCGGCAGATCGCCAGGCATAGCCTGCTGGACCTGCGCGACCAACCGGTGACCAGCGCACGCCACGACCATGTCTCGCCCAACTTCGACCAGCCACTGCCCAACCTCGCCGATTGCCTGGGCCTGCTCGCCGCCGAGTCGGCCAGCGTGCCCCAGGACAGCCGCCTGGTGGATTGGCAGGCCGGCCTGGACATCACCCTGGTCGAACAAACCTACCTCAACTCCGCCGGCGCCGAGCTGCGCCACGCCCAGCGCTTCCTGTTCCCAGGCCTGAGCGTGACGGCCAGTGACGGCCAAGACAGCCAGAGCCGCAGCCTGGGCCGGGACAACTTTGGCCAGCAGGGTGGCTTCGAGGTCATCGAGCGCTGTGGCCTGGTCGGCGCCGCCCGGCGGGTCGCCGACGAGGCGCTGCAACTGCTGCTGGCACCCAATACACCCAGCGGCCCACGTGACCTGCTGCTGATGCCCGACCAGATGATGCTGCAGATTCACGAGTCCATCGGCCACCCGCTGGAGATGGACCGCATTCTCGGCGACGAGCGCAACTACGCCGGCACCAGTTTCGTCAACGCCAGTGACTTCGGCCGCCTGCAGTACGGCTCGAAGCTGCTCAACGTGACCTTCGACCCGACCATCGGAGAAGAACTCGCCAGCTACAGCTACGACGATGACGGCACCCAGGCCAGCAAGCAGTTCCTGATCCGCGATGGCGTGCTACTGCGCCCGTTGGGCGGCGCCCTGTCGCAGTTCCGCTCCGGCCTGAACGGCGTGGCCAACAGCCGTGCCTGTGGCTGGAACCGCGCACCGATCGACCGCATGGCCAACCTCAACATCGAGCCGGGCGACCGCTCGCTGGCGCAGCTGGTCAAGGGCATCGAGCACGGCATCCTGATGCGCACCAACCGCTCCTGGTCCATCGACGATGCCCGCAACAAGTTCCAGTTCGGCTGCGAGTGGGGCCAACTGATCGAAAACGGCGAGCTCAAGGGCATCGTCAAGAACCCCAACTACCGCGGCATCTCGGCGCAGTTCTGGCGCAACTTGTCCGCCGTCGGCGACGCCAGCACCTTCCAGGTGCTCGGTACGCCCAATTGCGGCAAAGGCGAGCCCAACCAGGTGGTGCGGGTTGGCCATGCTTCGCCGGCCTGCGTGTTCAGCCAGATCGATGTCTTCGGAGGCGACGCCTGATGAGCGCCACACCCCAACACCGCTTCGAAAGCCTGCTTGGCGCCCTGCGCGATGCCCTGCAGCCGGGCGAACAGTTCACCTTTGGCTACAGCGCCGAGCAGTCGCAGTTCGTGCGTTTCAACCACGCCAAGGTGCGCCAGGCCGGCGAGGTGAGCCAGGCCAATGTGCAACTGCGCCTGATCTGTGATGGCCGCCAGGCCGAGCAGTTGATCACCTTGGGCGATGATGCCGTGCTGGACCGCGCGCGCCTGGCCGATGCCCTGGGCCAACTGCGCCAGACCTTGCCCCTGCTGGCCGTCGACCCCTACCTGCGCCTGGACGAAACCCCGTGGAACAGCCACAGCCAACAAGACCACACGCTGCCGGAACTGGATGAAGTGCTGGCCTTGATCGAACAGGAAGCCGGCGACCTGGACCTGGTCGGCATCTACGCCGCCGGGCCGATCTGTCGCGGCTTCGCCAGCTCGTTCGGGGCCTTTGGCTGGCACCAGGCCAACAGTTTCAACATGGACTGGAGCCTGTTCCACAGCAACGGCCAGGCCGTGAAAGCCAACTATGCCGGGCAGGCCTGGAGCGCTGACGAGTTCGTCGCGCGCCTGCGCCAGGCCCGCGAGCAACTGGCGTTCCTGGGCCGCCCCGCCATCACCTTGAAACCGGGCAGTTACCGCGCCTACCTGGCGCCAGCGGCCATGGACGAGATCGCCGGCATGCTGTGCTGGGGCGGGTTTTCTGCGCAGGCCCTGGCCACTGGCAACAGCGCCCTGCAGCGCCTGTATAACGGCGATGCCCATCTGAGCCCGCTGGTCAGCTTCGACGAGCAGGTCAGCGGTTCGCTGAGCCCGGCGTTTTCGGATGAGGGGTCACCCCGCCTCGATGTGCCGCTGATCCAACAAGGCCAAGCCGTGCAGCGCCTGATCAGCGCACGCAGTGCGGCCGAGTTCGCGCTGGTGGCGAATGGCGCCGACAGCTACGAGTCGCCCTGCGCCTTGAGCCTGGCGGCGGGCAACCTGGCCAGTGAAGCAATCCTCGAACGGCTGGGCACCGGGCTGTATATCAGCAACCTGTGGTACCTGAACTACTCGGACCGGCCAGCAGCACGCATGACCGGCCTGACCCGTTTTGCCACTTTCTGGGTGGAGAATGGCCAGATTCAGGGGCCGGTAAGTACCATGCGCTTCGATGACAGCCTGTACAGTTTGCTGGGCAGCCAACTAGAGGACCTGACGCGCGAGCGCGAGATGATCCTGTCTACCAGTACTTATGGACAGCGCAGTACTGGGTCGAGTCATTTACCGGGGGCATTGGTCAAAGGCCTGACCCTGACATTGTGATAGGCATTAGCGGCCCTTTCGCGGGGCAAGCCCGCTCCCACAGAGATGTCACCCCATTCGAGGGCAGTGGAGATCCTGTGGGAGCGGGCTTGCCCCGCGAAGAGGCCGGCACAGACAAACGAGGACGTCATGCCCGAACGCACCCCGCTGGACCCCGTCACCGCCCGCTGGATCCCCTGGGTCGTGGCCATCGCTTTCTTCATGCAGTCCCTGGACGGCACCATTCTCAACACCGCGCTGCCGGCCATGGCCCGCTCGCTGGAAGAGGACCCGCTGCGCATGCAAGGCGTGATCATCGCCTACATGCTCACCGTAGCCTTGCTGATCCCCGCCTCCGGCTGGCTCGCCGACCGCTTCGGTACCAAGCACATCTTCTTCAGCGCGATCCTGTTGTTCAGCTTCGGCTCACTGCTATGCGCCGCCGCCGACAGCCTCGGTTTTCTGATCATGGCCCGAGTCGTTCAAGGCCTGGGCGGCGCATTAATGCTGCCGGTCGGCCGGCTGGTGGTACTGCGCGCCTACCCCCGCACCGAGCTGGTGCGGATCATGAGCTTCATCACCATCCCCGGCCTGCTCGGCCCCCTGCTCGGCCCAACGGTCGGTGGCTGGCTGGTGGAAATCCTCAGCTGGCACTGGATCTTCCTGCTCAACCTGCCGGTCGGTGCCATCGGCTGTTATGCCGTGTGGAAGTTCATCCCTGACCTGCGCGGCGCCGAGCGCACCAGCTTCGATGGCCCGGGCTTCCTCTTGTTCGGCGCGGCGATGGTGCTGATCACCATCGCCATGGAAGGCTTGGGCGAGTTGCACTTGCCGCACTTGCGGGTGATGTTGCTGCTGTTCGCTGGCATGGCCTGCCTGGCCGCCTACTGGCTGCGGGCCGGGCGCGATCCCGAGCCGTTGTTCTCGCCCAGCCTGTTCCGCGTGCGCACCTTTGCCATCGGCATCCTCGGCAACCTGTTCGCGCGCCTGGGCAGCGGCGCCCTGCCCTTCCTCGTGCCCTTGCTGTTGCAGGTGGCACTGGGCTATTCACCATCCCAGGCAGGCATGAGCATGATCCCGTTGGCTGCAGCGGCGATGCTGGCCAAGTCCATCGCCCGGCCGCTGATCGAGCGCTTCGGCTACCGCATCATCCTCACCGGCAATACCCTGCTGCTGGGCCTGCTGCTGGCCAGCCTCGGCCTGGTCGACGAGCAGACGCCCTACGCCGTGCTGCTGATACAGCTGGGCCTACTCGGCGCCGTGAACTCCATGCAGTTCACGGCCATGAACACGGTAACCCTGATCGACCTCGACGATGCCAGCGCCAGCAGCGGCAACAGCCTGCTGTCGGTGGTCGCGCAACTGGCGCTGAGCCTGGGTGTGGCTTGCGCGGGTGCATTGCTGGGCGGCTTCACGGCGGCCGGCAGCGCCGAGGGGGTGGAAAGCACCTTGGGCGCCTTCCAGCTGACCTTCGTGACCATCGGCATCATGGCCATGCTGGCCGCAGCGATCTTCCTGCAACTGGCGCCGACAGACGGAAGGCGTGCCCGTCGTCCGGAACAACACATGGAGTCGTAGGGCGAATGGCCATGAGGCTGGTAGACTGTGCGGCATTTTTCGCTTCGCCACACAGGCCCGCCTCGTGACCACCGAATCCACCGCCTTTGCCACCCTGCCGCTGTCCGCCGCCATGCTGGCCAACCTGGACGCCCTCGGCTATGCCTCGATGACGCCGATCCAGGCCCAGAGCCTGCCGGTCATCCTCAAGGGCCAGGACCTGATCGCCCAGGCCAAGACCGGCAGCGGCAAGACCGCTGCGTTCGGCATCGGACTGCTGAACCCGATCAACCCGCGCTACTTCGGTTGCCAGGCGCTGGTCCTGTGCCCGACCCGCGAACTCGCCGACCAGGTCGCCAAAGAGTTGCGCCGGCTGGCCCGCGCCGAAGACAACATCAAGATCCTGACCCTCTGCGGCGGCGTTTCGCTCGGCCCGCAGATCGCGTCGCTGGAGCACGGTGCGCACATCATCGTCGGCACCCCGGGGCGCATCCAGCAGCACCTGGACAAAGGCACCCTGGTACTCGACGGGCTCAACACGCTGATCCTCGACGAAGCTGACCGCATGCTCGACATGGGCTTTTTCGACGCCATCGCCAGCATCATCGGCAAGACTCCGGCCCGCCGCCAGACCCTGCTGTTCTCGGCCACCTACCCGTCCGGCATCAAGCAGCTTGCCGCAGACTTCATGCGCAACCCGCAGCAGGTCAAGGTCGAAAGCCTGCACACCGACAACCAGATCGAACAGCGCTTCATTGAAATCGACGCGCAACAGCGCCTCGAAGCGGTGACCCGCGTGCTCGGCCACTATCGCCCGCAATCGTGCGTGGCGTTCTGCTTCACCAAGCAGCAGTGCGAAGACGTGGTCGCCCACCTCACGGCCAAAGGCATCGTCGCCCAGGCCCTGCACGGTGACCTCGAACAGCGCGACCGCGACCAAGTGCTGGCCATGTTCGCCAACCGCAGCAGCTCGGTGCTGGTGGCGACCGACGTGGCCGCGCGCGGCCTGGACATCGACGGCCTGGACATGGTGCTCAACGTCGAGCTGGCGCGTGACGCCGAGATCCACGTGCACCGTGTCGGCCGTACCGGCCGTGCCGGTGAGAAGGGCGTTGCGGTCAGCCTGGTGGCCCCGGCCGAAGGCCACCGCGCCCAGGCCATCGAAGCGCTGCAGAAGAGCCCGCTGCGCTGGGACCAGCTGGACAGCCTGAAAAATAAAGGCGGCGAGCCGCTGCTGCCGGTGATGAGCACCTTGTGCATCGCTGCCGGGCGCAAGGACAAACTGCGCCCGGGTGACATCCTCGGCGCATTGACCGGCGATGCCGGCATCCCGGGCAAGCAGGTGGGCAAGATCGCCATCTTCGATTTCCAGGCCTTCGTGGCGGTGGAACGGGCACTGGCCAAGCAGGCGATGCAGCGCCTGAACAGCGGCAAGATCAAGGGCCGCGCCCTGAAAGTCCGCATTCTCTGATGATTTTTTGGGGCTGCTCTGCAGCCCATCGCAGGCAAGCCAGCGGCCCCAGCTACCAATGAGGTAACACCGTGCACACCACCGACGTGATCATCCTCGGCGCCGGCGCCGCCGGCCTGATGTGCGCCCAGCTCAGCGCCCGCCGTGGCCGCCGGGTACTGCTGCTCGACCACGCCAACAAGCCAGGCAAGAAAATCCTCATGTCCGGCGGCGGGCGCTGCAACTTCACCAACATGTACACCGAGCCTGCCAACTTCCTTTCGCACAACGCGCACTTCTGCAAGTCGGCGCTGGCCCGCTACACCCAGTGGGACTTCATCGAACTGGTGGCCAAGCATGGCGTGCCGTATCACGAGAAGAAGCTCGGGCAGCTGTTCTGCGACAACAAAGCCAGCGACATCCTCAACATGCTCCTGGCCGAGTGCGAAGAGGCCGGTGCCGAGTTGCGCATGGACACCAGCATCTCGCACATCGAGAAAACCGAAAATGGCTACCTGCTGCAAACCAGTGCCGGGCAGTTCGCCTGCCAGTCGCTGGTGATCGCCACCGGCGGCCTGTCGATCCCGACCCTGGGTGCTACCGGTTTCGGCTACCAGGTGGCGCGCCAGTTCGGCCATACCCTGCTGCCGACCCGCGCCGGGCTGGTGCCCTTCACCATCACCGAGCCCCAACTCAAGGCACTGTGCACTGAACTGTCGGGCACCTCGCTGGACTGCACGGCCAGCTGCAACGGCACCAGTTTCCGCGAGAACCTGCTGTTTACCCACCGCGGCCTGAGCGGCCCGGCGATTCTGCAGATCTCCTCGTTCTGGGAGGCCGGCGACACGGTGGAGATCAACCTGCTGCCGGACCGCGATGCACTGACCTGGCTGCAACAGCAGCAGGCCGAGCGCGCCAACGCAGAACTGAAGACGGTGCTTGGCGAGGTGTTCACCCGCAAGCTGGCCAACCTGTTGGCCGAGCAGTGGTTCGAATCGAAGCCGATGAAGCAGTACACCCCGGCAGAACTGGCCCAGATCGCCGAAAAACTGGCAGCCTGGCAAGTGGTACCGGCTGGCACCGAGGGCTATCGCACCGCCGAAGTGACGCTGGGCGGCGTGGACACCCGCGAGGTGTCGTCCAAGACCATGGAGTCGCTCAAAGCCCCGGGGCTGTACTTCATTGGCGAGGTGCTGGATGTCACCGGCCACCTGGGCGGTTTCAATTTCCAGTGGGCATGGGCATCGGCTAACGCTGCGGCGCAGTTCGTGTAGAGTAGAATCCATTCAGCAGCACGGAACGCTTCTTGCTGGTCCGTGCGGCACTGTATTCATTCGATCACAGCCCAAGGCCATCATGTCATCGAGCTCGTTCCGTCAGTCACTGCGTCGCCTGTGGGGCCAAGACAAGTTCAGCTACAGCATCAGGGTTACGGTCGCCCTTACCGGCAGCATGGCCTTGTGCTGGTACCAGGATGAAATGGCCCTGCTGATCCCCTTGTTCCTGGGCATCATCGCCAGCGCCCTGGCCGAAACCGACGACAGCTGGCAAGGCCGGCTCAGCGCGCTGGCGGTAACCCTGGTGTGTTTTGCCATCGCCGCGCTGTCGGTCGAGTTACTGTTCCCCTACCCCTGGATCTTCGCCGGCGCCCTCGCCCTGGCGGCCTTCGGCCTGACCATGCTCGGTGCACTGGGCGAGCGCTATGGTGCGATCGCTTCAGCCACGCTGATTTTGTCGGTGTACACCATGATCGGCGTGGACCAACGCGGCGGCCAGGTGAATGACTTCTGGCACGAGCCAATGCTGCTGGTGGCGGGCGCAGCCTGGTACGGCCTGCTGTCGGTGCTGTGGCAAGCGTTGTTCTCCAATCAGCCGGTGCAGCAAAGCCTGGCCAAACTGTTTTTCGAGCTGGGGCGCTACCTTAAGCTCAAGGCCAACCTGTTCGAACCCATCCGCAACCTCGACCTGGAGGCCCGCCGCCTGGAGCTGGCCCAGCAGAATGGCAAGGTGGTTGCGGCGCTCAACGCCGCCAAGGAAATCATCCTGCACCGGGTCGGCAACAGCCAGCCAAATTCCAAGGTCAGCCGTTACCTGAAACTGTACTTTCTGGCCCAGGATATTCACGAGCGCGTCAGCGCCTCGCATTACCCGTACAACGCCCTGGCCGAAGCATTCTTCCACAGCGACGTGATGTTCCGCTGCCAGCGCCTGCTGCGTCATCAAGGCTCCGCCTGCCAAGACCTGGCGCGCTCGATCCGCTTGCGCCAGCCGTTCGTGCTCGACAGCCGGTTTGCCGACACCCTGGAAGACCTCAACGCCTCCCTGGAGCACTTGCGCAACCAGAACAACCCGGCCTGGCGTAGCCTGCTGCGCTCGTTGCGGGCACTGGCGGCCAACCTTGCCACCCTCGACCGCCTGCTGGGCGCCGCCAGCAACCCGGACAGCCTGGCCGATGCCAGTGACAGCAGCCTGCTCGACCGTTCGCCACGCTCGCTGAAGGATGTGTTGAGTCGCCTGCGCACCCAGCTCACGCCGACCTCGCTGCTGTTCCGCCACGCTCTGCGCCTGTCGCTGGCACTGTCGATCGGCTACGGCATGGTGCATTTGATTCACCCGACCCAGGGCTACTGGATCATCCTCACTACGCTGTTCGTCTGCCAGCCCAACTATGGCGCAACCCGGCGCAAGCTGGTGCAGCGGGTGTTCGGCACGGCCATCGGCTTGACGGTCGGCTGGGCCCTGTTCGACCTGTTCCCCAGCCCGATCGTCCAGTCGATGTTCGCCGTGGTCGCCGGGGTGGTGTTCTTCGTCAACCGCACCACCCGGTACACCTTGGCAACCGCAGCGATCACCTTGATGGTGCTGTTCTGCTTCAACCAGATCGGCGACGGCTACGGCCTGTTCCTACCGCGCCTGTTCGATACCCTGGTGGGCAGCCTGATCGCCATTCTGGCGGTGTTCCTGTTCCTGCCCGACTGGCAAGGCCGGCGCTTGAACAAGGCGCTGGCCAACACTTTGGCCTGCGCCAGCGTGTACCTGCGCCAGATCATGCAGCAGTATGCCCACGGCAAACGCGACGACCTCGCCTACCGCCTGGCCCGCCGCAATGCCCACAACGCCGATGCGGCGCTGTCGACCACGCTGGCCAACATGCTCATGGAGCCGGGGCACTTCCGCAAGGAAGCGGACGTTGGCTTCCGTTTCCTGGTGTTGTCGCACACGCTGCTCAGCTACCTCTCCGGGCTTGGCGCGCACCGCGACACCGCCTTGCCGGCGGAGGTGCAGGAGCAGTTGATTGAGGGCGCGGGGCAAAGCCTGGCCAACAGCCTGGATGAAATCGCCAATGGCCTGGCGGCGCGGCTACCGGTGGCGATCCACAGTGATGCCGAAGAAGCGCTGGCCAACGACCTGGAGCAGATGCCGGAAGAGCTGGATGAGCACCAGCGGTTGGTGCAGACCCAGCTGGCACTGATTTGCAGGCAGTTGGGGCCATTGCGCACGTTGGCGGCGCACCTGGTCAAGGAAAGCGCGCCGGCCTAAATGCTATGTGGCCTATGGCGGCCTCTTCGCGGGTGAACCCGCTCCCACAGGGGGGGTGTATCGCTTGTGTGGGTTTACCCGCGAAGAGGCCAGCACGGGCATTAGAGATCAAAAGCCATGCTGGCGTAACAAGCGCGCATAACTGCCATCAGCTTTCATCGCCGCAATCGCCTGCTCGAACCGTTCGACAATCTGCTGGTGTTGCGGGTGTTTCAGGCTGACCAGAATATGCAGGCTGTTCTGCGCCAGTGGCGGGTCGATCAGTTCCACACCCTCACGCACCGCCTGCGGTTCGCGCTGCAGGTTGTAACGGGCCACGTATTCATCTTCTACCGCCAGGTTCACCCGGCCTGCCGCCAACATGCGCACGGCTGACGAGAAGTTGCGCACAGGCACCTTGTGCAAGCGGGTGTCGCCGTCGAAATCGGGCGAGTAGGCATAGTCGCGCACCACGGCAATGCTGTAGGGGTACAAATCGGCAGCATGCTGATAGTCAAACGCCTCACCCTTGCGCTTGAGCAAGCGGATGCGGTTAGTCAGGTAGGCGTCGGAAAACTGGCCGATGCGCGCACGCGCGTCGTTGCGCCAGGCATTGATCAACACGTCGTAACGCCCTTCGCCGACGCCCATCAAGGCCCGTGCCCAGGGCACTTCTTCGAACGCACTGGTGTATCCGGCCCGGGCCAGCGCCGTGGTGACGATGCTGGTCGCCAAACCGCCGCCGGGCATGCTGGTGTCGGTAAACGGTGGCCAGTTGTCCGCCACAAGCCGCAGCTTGCCGTAACCCTGGGCGGGCGAGGCCAGCATCACTGCCAGCAACCCCAGAACACAAAGCAGTGGCCGCATGCTCAAGTCCTTTCGCAATGGAGGGCACACACTGTGTAGGCGGTCTGCACCACAACTGCCGCTGAGCGTACACAAAGCTGCGGCCGAAGGCAGCGGACAATAGTGTCATTTTGCCTCTATTTTGGCCGAAGGCTGCATGACACCGCCTGCAGCAATCAGCCACTCGTCGGTAGCCTTGGGATTTGCGATGATCGACGGATCATTCAAGGAGTTCCTGCCCATGTCCATTGACTGGCTTTGCAAGCACCACACTGATCTCGGCAAGGAGCAGCTCTATGCCATCCTGCAGTTGCGCACTGAAGTGTTCGTGGTCGAACAACGCTGCAGCTACCAGGAAGTCGATGGCCAGGACCTGACCGGCGACACCCTGCACCTGATGGCCTGGCAAGACGACAAGCTGGTGGCTTACCTGCGCCTGCTCGACCCGCAATCCCAAGGGGGCGATGTGGTCATCGGCCGCGTGGTCACGTCACCTGCGGCGCGCGGGCTCAAGCTGGGGCATGCGTTGCTGCTCAAAGGGCTGGAGGCGGCCGAGCATTGCTGGCCGGGTACGCCGGTGTACCTGTCGGCGCAGGCGCACCTGCAAGGGTTTTATGCCGGGCATGGGTTTAAGGCGGTGGGTGAGGAATACCTTGAGGATGACATTGCGCATATCGGTATGCGTAAAGGCTGAAAAAGCCAGGGGGCACTTTGCCCCCCGCATCACGGATACCCCAGCACTTCGCGGATCTGGCGCAAATGCCGAATGATCCACTGCTTGTCGATCGCGCCCCAGTCATGAATGCGGTAATGCCCGGCATGATTGCGCGCGCCTTCCTGCTGCTCGAACTCACAGACGATGTCCAGGTCGGCCAGGGCAGCGATGGTGTCCTGGGCCGTGCGGCGTGGCATGCCGGTGGCCTCCATCAGCGCCGGCACGCTGGTCGCGGTCTGGCTGTCGATCAGCCAAGCCACGTATAGGCGGCGGTAGAAGCTGCTCTTGGTCTTGCTCACTTCCATGCTGCGTGGTCCTTAACAGTTGCCCGGCAGCTCCCGATAGGTCAGGTAGACGCGCAGGTCGAATTCCAGTTGATGGTAGTCCGGCTCCATGTGCTGACAGAGCTGGTAAAACGCCTTGTTATGGTCGCGCTCACGCAGGTGCGCCAACTCGTGCACCACGATCATGCGCAAAAACTGCGGCGCGGCCTCCTTGAACAAAGCGGCGATGCGGATTTCCTTCTTCGCCTTGAGCTTGCCACCCTGCACCCGGGATACCGCCGTGTTCAGCCCCAACGCTCGGTGGGTCAGGTCCAGGCGGTTGTCGAACAGCACCTTGTCCAGGTTAGGCGCACTGCGCAGGTACTGCTGCCGCAACTCTTGGGCATAACCGTATAGCGCCTTGTCGCTCTGCACGTCATGGCGGTCCGGGTAACGGCGCTGCAGGTACTCGCCCAGGCGGTCGCTGTCGATCATCTGCCGCACCTGCTCTTGCAGGTGCGGCGGGTAGGCTTGCAGGTAACGTAATACGGTCATGGCAGTGCATTCGGCGTGACGAAGGGCGATTCTAGCCAATCATGGCCGAGGCCAGGAGAAAATCGCCGGGAAGCCGCTGGCATCCGCTGCGGTCATGGGGTGCGCCACCAGAAAACCCTGCACGTAGGCGCAACCGTTTGCCTTCAGCCACGCAGCCTGGGCCGGGGTTTCCACGCCCTCGGCGATCACTGTGATGCGGTAGTCGGCGCACAGGCCCACCACGCTGCGTACCAGCGCGGCGTCCACGGCTGAGTCCGGCAGGCGTGCCACCAGGTGGCGGTCCAACTTCAGGGTATCGATCGGTAAATCCCGCAGCATGCGCAACGAGCAGTCACCTGCGCCAAAATCATCCAGCGCCACCCGCACGCCCAGCTCACGCAGGCGGTGTATCTGCTTAACCGCCGCGTCGATGTTGTACATCAGCGACGTCTCCGCCACCTCGACTTCAAGCTGCGCGGGGTCCAGCTGGTAATCCAGGATCACCCGCTGCAGCTCCTCGACCATGCCCGGCATGACGAACTGGGCACGGCTCAGGCTGATACCCAGCACCAGGTCGCGAGGGAAACGATCGCACCAGGCCTGGCGCTGCGCTGCCCCCTGGCGGTAGATCCAGCTGGCCAGGCGGTTGATCAGCCGGGCCTCTTCCAGCAGGGGTATGAACAGCCCCGGCGGCACATCGCCAACGCTGGGGTGCTGCCAGCGCAACAACGCCTCGAAACCGCGCAAGTGGCCGTCGGCGAAGCCCACCTGGGGTTGATACACCAGGCTGAAGTCCTGCTGTTCGATCGCTGCCCGTACACCGTCTTCAAGCATCAGCCGCGAACGTGCGCGGCCATTGAGCTCGTGGTCATAGAAGCGGTATTGCTGGCGGCCAGCCTGCTTGGCCGCGTACATCGCCGCATCGGCTGCTCGCAGCAGGCCCTCAACGGTGGCACCGCAGTCGGGGTAGGTGGCGATACCAATGCTGACCCCAAGGCACACATCCAGCCCTTCCACCTGCTGGCTGATGGCGATGCGCTCGAGCAAGCGCTCGGCGTAACGCCCGGCCTGCTCGGGGTAAGGCAAGCTGTCGAACAACGCCGTGAACTCATCACCGCCCATCCGTGCCAGCAGCGCCTCGCTGCCCAGGCAGTCCTTGATCTGCTCGGCAACCCAGCGCAGCACGCGATCACCCGCTTCATGGCCCAACGAGTCGTTGATCCGCTTGAAGCCATCCAGGTCCATGTACATCAGCGCCTGCGCCTTGTCCGAGCGCTCGTTGCGCAGCAGCACGCCCTCGGCGGCCTGGTAGAAGCCACGGCGGTTGAGCAGGCCGGTCAGCGGGTCGGTCACCGCCTGGTACTCGAGCTGTTGGTGCAGGTTGCGCACCACCGACATGTCCAGCACTGTCACCACCATCGCCTGCTGATCGGCCGGCAAGGGTGCACACGACAGCGCGACCGGTACCAGTTCGCCCCCCAGGGTGCGTAACTGGGCATCGTGCACGCGGAAAATCCGCCGCCCCAAGTAGGCCTGGTAGAAGTCCGACTCGTTCCACAGGTTGGCGTTGCCCATTTGCACCAGGTCAAGCAACTGGGCGCCCTGCAACTGCTCCACTGGCGCTGCCAGCAAGCGTGAAATGGCTGGGTTGGCGAAACTGATGGTGCCGGCGGCATTCACCACCAGAATCCCTTCGGCGGCGTTTTCCAGAATCGAAGCGTTGAACGCCCTGGCTGTTTCCAGCTCGCGGGTCAGTTGCTGCAACATGCGCCGGTTGCGTTGCTGATCGAGCAGGGCCTGGACCTTGGGCTTGAGAATCTGCGGGTCGAACGGCTTGAACATGTAGTCCACCGCGCCACTGGCGTAGCCCTTCAGCACAGCGGCATCGGACTGTTCGTTAGCGGTAAGGAAGATGATCGGGGTCAGCCGCGTGCGCTGGCTGCCGCGCATCAGCCGGGCGACTTCGAAGCCGTCCATTTCTGGCATCTGTACGTCCAGCAAGACCAGGTCGACGTCGTGTTCGAGCAAGGCACTCAGGGCTTCCACCCCCGAACTTGCGGTCAATACTTGCCAATCCTGCCGGGCCAGCAAGGCCCGCATACTGATGAGGTTCTCGGGGTAATCATCTACCACTAGAAGAACCGAGCTGCCACCATCCCGTGGCTGTGGTTGAAGGTGAGCGCCATCCATGCTGCTTCTCTATTGTGTGACCGACTTCAAATCACGATTGGATCCGATATGTACTCTAGACCCGGGCCTGTAACTCGCAATGCAATCAGAACGCTATCAGTGCATAAACTGTACGGTAGCCGACTAACGGTTGCTCTGCCGTGAATACGGGTTATCGCAGGCATAAAAAAACCCGCATCTCTGCGGGTTTTTTCAGTACTACCAGCGAATCAATTGACCTTGGCGGCCAATTCACCTTTCAGGTAACGCTGGAACATGCCTTCCAGGGAGATCGGCTTGATCTTGGAGGCATTGCCGGCGGTGCCGAAGGCTTCGTAACGGGCGATGCACACGTCACGCATGGCCTTGACGGTTTCACCGAAGAACTTGCGCGGGTCGAACTCGCTTGGGTTCTGGGCCATCAGGCGACGCATGGCACCGGTAGAGGCCAGGCGCAGGTCGGTGTCGATGTTGACCTTGCGCACGCCGTGCTTGATGCCTTCGACGATTTCTTCAACCGGTACGCCGTAGGTTTCTTTGATGTCGCCGCCGTACTGGTTGATGATCGCCAGCCACTCTTGCGGTACCGAAGAGGAACCGTGCATCACCAGGTGGGTGTTAGGGATGCGCTTGTGGATTTCCTTGATGCGGTCGATCGCCAGCACGTCACCGGTCGGTGGCTTGGTGAACTTGTAGGCGCCGTGGCTGGTGCCGATGGCGATGGCCAGGGCGTCGACCTGGGTCTTCTTGACGAAGTCGGCGGCTTCTTCCGGGTCGGTCAGCATTTGGCTGTGATCCAGCACGCCTTCAGCACCGATACCGTCTTCTTCACCGGCCATGCCGGTTTCCAGCGAACCCAGGCAGCCCAGCTCGCCTTCTACCGAAACGCCGCAGGCGTGCGCCATGGCAACGGTCTGCTGAGTAACGCGGACGTTGTACTCGTAGTCGGTTGGGGTTTTGCCGTCTTCACCCAGCGAGCCGTCCATCATGACCGAGCTGAAGCCCAGCTGGATCGAGCGCTGGCACACGTCAGGGCTGGTGCCGTGGTCCTGGTGCATGCACACCGGGATGTGCGGGAACTCTTCGATCGCGGCCAGGATCAGGTGGCGCAGGAAGGGCGCACCGGCGTATTTGCGGGCACCCGCCGAAGCCTGCACGATGACCGGAGAGTCGGTCTTGTCGGCGGCTTCCATGATTGCGCGCATTTGCTCGAGGTTGTTGACGTTGAAAGCTGGAACGCCGTAACCGAACTCGGCGGCGTGGTCCAGCATCTGGCGCATGCTAATGAGTGCCATTGTGTATCTCTCTCCCGACAAGCGTCGTTTGTTTCGTGCAAGCCTGCCGCAGGGGCGGTTGCTGTTCAAGTAGTGTGGGCCACCTGGGCGGCCCGGCCAGTCACGGTGCCTTGCAGCCCCGCCCTATCAGATCGTTGGTTGCCACCCAGTACACCAGGCCTTCTTCGCCTTTGGTGTGGAAGGCCAGCACGCCATCGCTGTACATCGCGCCCGACGCGCTCGGCTCGGATTTGAGCCGGTAGACCTGGTCGCCGCCGCCAAGGCGTACGTCGACCGAATCTTGTTGTGCATCCGCGAAGCGCCACAGCACTTCGGTCTGGGTGTCACAGACCCAACGGGTCCAGTTGTCTGCCGGGGCGGGTTGCGCCGGCTGCAGCAGTGAGCATCCTGCCAGTGTCGCCAGGGCCGCGATGGCCATAAGCGCTTTCATCTCATTACTCCGCTAAGGGCTGCTTTGCAGCCCATCGCCGGCAAGCCGGCTCCCACAGGTACCGCACCACCCTAAGGGCATGTGCAAGGCCTGTGGGAGCTGGCTTGCCGGCGATGGGACGCACAGCGGCCCCAGTGTTGAAGACCTTCAAACCCAGCTTAGGTGCCCGAGAACCCGATCAAGGGCAACCAGGCGCCTTGTGCTGGTGG
Organism: Pseudomonas sp. LAIL14HWK12:I7; assembly: GCF_000483465.1. NCBI lineage: Bacteria > Pseudomonadati > Pseudomonadota > Gammaproteobacteria > Pseudomonadales > Pseudomonadaceae > Pseudomonas > Pseudomonas sp. LAIL14HWK12:I7. The sequence continues at coordinate 640,041 of NZ_AXYZ01000001.1, read as the reverse complement.
TCTTCGTCATACTTTTCCAGGCCATCCGGACCCAGGCGCTTGTTGATGACCGGTACGGTCTCAGCTTGCCACTCGGACTGGTAGCAGCCGCCCTTGGGCAACCGCGACGCGGCTTCATCCGAAGACGGGCTGCTGGAGCACGCGCTCAGCATCCCGGCCAGAATCATCACAGGCAATTGCTTGACCATCAGGTCGCTCCCTTTGCCAAGCGCCAACGTCATCAGGCCTTGGCCCGCTCTTCCAGAATTGCCACAGCCGGCAGGACCTTGCCCTCGACGAACTCGAGGAACGCGCCACCACCGGTAGAAATGTAGGAGATATCGGCGCCAACGCCATATTTGTCGATCGCCGCCAGGGTGTCACCACCGCCCGCGATGGAGAACGCGGCGCTTTCTGCGATGGCCTTGGCCAGCACTTTGGTGCCGTTGCCGAACTGGTCGAACTCGAACACGCCAACCGGGCCGTTCCACAGGATGGTCTGCGACGACTTCAGCAGCTCGGCGAAGTTGGCAGCGGTCTGCGGGCCGATGTCCAGGATCATGTCGTCAGCGGCAACGTCGGCAATGGCCTTGACGGTCGCTTCGGCGCTTTCGGCGAATTCCTTGGCAACCACCACGTCGACCGGCAGCGGTACGTTGACCTTGGCAGCGATGGCCTTGGCGGTGTCGACCAGGTCAGGCTCGTACAGCGACTTGCCGACGGGGTGGCCAGCAGCCGCCAGGAAGGTGTTGGCGATGCCACCACCTACGATCAGCAGGTCGCAAACGGTGCTCAGGCTGTTCAGCACGTCGAGTTTGGTCGACACCTTGGACCCAGCGACGATGGCCGCCATTGGCTTGGCCGGGGCTTTCAGCGCCTTGCCCAGGGCATCCAGCTCGGCGGCCAGCAGTGGGCCGGCAGCGGCGACTTTGGCAAACTTGGCCACGCCATGGGTCGAACCTTCGGCGCGGTGGGCAGTGCCGAACGCGTCCATCACGAACACGTCGCACAGGGCCGCGTATTTCTGCGCCAGCTCGTCGGCGTTCTTTTTCTCGCCCTTGTTGAAGCGCACGTTCTCGAACAGCACCAGGTCACCGGCCTTGACCTCGACACCTTCCAGGTAGTCGGCGATCAGCGGCACGTCACGGCCCAGGGCCTTGCTCAAGTAGTCGGCGACCGGCTTGAGGCTGTTCTCGGCAGAGAATTCACCTTCGGTCGGGCGGCCCAGGTGCGAGCAGACCATTACCGCTGCGCCCTTTTCCAGGGCCAGCTTGATGGTCGGCAGCGCTGCCAGGATACGCGCGTCGCTGGCTACCACACCGTCCTTCACAGGCACGTTGAGGTCTTCGCGGATCAGTACGCGTTTACCTTGCAGGTCGAGGTCGGTCATCTTCAACACGGTCATGAATGCAGTCCTTCAGGGCTGTTTGTTGCGGGTTGGTTGAACGACGTGCAGATAGTGTTCGGCAACGTCGAGCATACGGTTGGCGAACCCCCATTCGTTGTCGAACCAAGCCAGCAGGTTTACCAGGCGGGGGCCGGAAACACGGGTCTGGCTGGCATCGACGATCGCCGAATGCGGGTCGTGGTTGAAATCACAGCTGGCGTGGGGCAGCTCGGTATAGGCCAGCAATCCTTTGAGCGGGCCCTCCAGCGCTGCCTCGCGCAGCACCCGGTTGACCTCGGCGGCGCTGGTGTCGCGGGCGGTCTGCAGCGTGATGTCCAGGCATGAGACGTTGACGGTCGGCACGCGTACCGCTTTGGCCTGAATTCGCCCGGCAAGTTCCGGCAGCAGCCGCTCGATGCCGCGCGCAAGGCCCGTGGACACCGGGATCACCGACTGGAACGCAGAGCGCGTACGGCGCAGGTCTTCGTGGTGGTAAGCGTCGATCACCGGCTGGTCGTTCATCGCCGAGTGGATGGTGGTGATCTGCACGTATTCGATGCCGAACGCCTGGTCCAGCACGCGCAACAGCGGCACGCCGCAGTTGGTGGTGCAGGACGCGTTGGACACCAGGCGCTCGCTGCCCGTCAGGCATGCCTGGTTGATGCCGTACACCACCGTGGCGTCCACGTCCGCCTCGCTGGCCATGGGCTGCGAGAACAGCACCCGTGGCGCGCCGGCATCGAGAAAACGCTGGCCATCGGCGCGGGTGTTGTAGGCGCCGGAGCACTCCAGCACCAGGTCGATGTCCAGGGCGGCCCAGTCGATGCCTTCCGGGGTGGCGCTGCGCATCACCTTCACGCAGTCGCCGTTAATATGCAGACAGTCGCCGTCGACCCTCACTTCACCGGGGAAACGCCCGTGGGTGGAGTCGAAGCGTGTCAGGTACTCGAGGCTGGCCTGATCGGCCAGGTCGTTCAGCGCAACAATCTCGAAACCGGCCTTCGCCCCCCGCTCGAACAACGCGCGCAGGACACAGCGGCCGATGCGGCCATAACCGTTGAGTGCAACTTTGTAGGGACGCGGGTGGGGCATAGGTGGCTCTTGAAATCCGTCGGTTGAAAGGGGCCGCCATACGGCCCATTCGCGGCACAAGGCCGCTCCCACAGGGTACTGGCGTATGCAGATCCTGTGGGAGCGGCCTTGTGCCGCGAACAAGGGCCAAAGGCCCTCGCTTTGCCTGTATCAGTCTTCCAGCAGCTCTTCGGCGGTGCCCAGGATGTTCTCCAGGGTGAAGCCGAATTCTTCGAACAGTGCAGAGGCCGGGGCCGACTCACCGTAGGTGGTCATGCCGATGATACGGCCTTCCAGGCCGACGTACTTGTACCAGAAGTCGGCGTGGGCAGCTTCGATGGCGATGCGCGCCCCCACTTCCAGTGGCAGTACAGACTGCTTGTAGCCAGCGTCCTGGGCGTCGAACACGCTGGTGCACGGCATGGAAACCACGCGGACCTTGCGGCCTTGCTCGCTCAGCTTGTCGAAGGCCTGAACCGCCAGGCCCACTTCGGAACCGGTGGCGATCAGGATCAGCTCTGGCTCGCCAGCGCAGTCCTTGAGGATGTAGCCACCGCGGCTGATGTCAGCGATCTGCTGGGCGTTACGGTCCTGATGCTGCAGGTTCTGACGCGAGAAGATCAGCGCCGATGGGCCGTCTTTGCGCTCCAGGGCGTTTTTCCAGGACACGGCCGATTCGACCGCGTCAGCTGGGCGCCAGGTGTCCAGGTTCGGCGTGCTGCGCAGGCTGGTCAGCTGCTCGATCGGCTGGTGAGTCGGGCCGTCTTCGCCCAGGCCGATGGAGTCGTGGGTGTAGACGTGGATCACGCGCTGCTTCATCAGGGCCGACATCCGCACTGCGTTGCGGGCGTATTCCATGAACATCAGGAAGGTCGCGCCGTAAGGCACCAGGCCGCCGTGCAGGGCAACGCCGTTCATGATCGCGGTCATGCCGAACTCGCGCACGCCGTAGTACACGTAGTTGCCGCTAGCGTCATGGGCGTCGACGCCTTTGCAACCTTTCCACAGGGTCAGGTTGGAACCGGCCAGGTCAGCCGAACCGCCGAGGAACTCGGGCAGCAGCGGGCCGAAGGCGTTCAGGGCATTCTGGCTGGCCTTGCGGCTGGCAATGGTCTCGCCTTTGGCAGCGACTTCGTTGATGTAGGCCTGGGCCTTCTCGGAGAAGTCAGCCGGCAGCTCGCCGCTGTCACGGCGCTTGAACTCGGTAGCCAGCTCTGGGTACGCCTTGGCGTAGGCGTCGAAGCGCTGGTTCCACTCGGCTTCAGCCTTGGCACCGGCGGCCTTGGCGTCCCACTCGGCATAGATGTCGGCCGGGATTTCGAACGGGTCGTGGTTCCAGTTCAGCGCTTTACGGGCCAGGGCGATTTCGTCGTTGCCCAGCGGTGCGCCGTGGCAGTCTTCCTTGCCCTGCTTGTTCGGCGAACCGAAGCCGATGATGGTCTTGCAGCAGATCAGGGTCGGCTGCTCGCTTTTGCGTGCAGTCTCGATCGCGGTCTTGATCTCGTCGGCGTCATGGCCGTCGACGTTGCGGATCACCTGCCAGTTGTAAGCTTCGAAACGCTTCGGCGTGTCATCGGTGAACCAGCCTTCGACTTCGCCGTCGATGGAGATGCCGTTGTCGTCATAGAAGGCAATCAGCTTGCCCAGGCCCAGGGTGCCGGCCAAAGCGGCGACTTCGTGGGAGATACCTTCCATCATGCAGCCGTCGCCGAGGAACACGTAGGTGTTGTGGTCGACGATGTTGTGGCCGTCACGGTTGAACTGTGCGCCCAGGACTTTTTCCGCCAGGGCGAAGCCCACGGCGTTGGCCAGGCCTTGGCCCAGTGGGCCGGTGGTGGTCTCTACGCCTGGGGTGTAGCCGTATTCCGGGTGGCCCGGGGTACGGCTGTGCAGCTGGCGGAAGGCCTTGAGGTCGTCGATCGACAGGTCGTAGCCGGTCAGGTGCAGCAGCGAGTAGATCAGCATCGAGCCGTGGCCGTTGGACAGCACGAAGCGGTCACGGTCGGCGAAGCTTGGGTTGCTCGGGTTGTGCTTCAGGTAGTCACGCCAAAGCACTTCGGCGATATCCGCCATGCCCATAGGGGCACCTGGGTGGCCGCTGTTAGCCTTTTGCACGGCATCCATGCTGAGGGCACGAATGGCGTTGGCACGTTCACGACGGCTGGGCATCGCTGATCTCCTGGGGCTGAAAGGTTGTGATACGAAAAAAGGCGGCCATTTTCGCCCACTGGGGGGCTGGGGGCAAACATTTAAGCGTCAAGCGGCACGCTTTAAGCGGCAAGGTGCATGCGAGCATGGGCTGGGGCCGCTCTATCCTTGCAGCTCATCGCCAATATCAAAACTTTTTGATATTGGCCTTGCGGGTGCCACGATGCCTGTCTAGACTGCCGCCCCATGAACCTCCGTGCGCAATCGATCCCTCAGCGAAGCGACACCCTGGCCGCCCTGTGCAAAGCCAGCGGCGATGCGCTGCGCCTGAATGTTTTGCGCGCGCTGGCCAGCGATTCGTTTGGCGTGCTCGAACTGGCGCAAATCTTCGACATCGGCCAGTCCGGCATGAGCCATCACCTGAAGGTGCTGGCCCAGGCCGAGCTGGTGGCTACCCGGCGCGAGGGCAACGCGATTTTCTACCGCCGCGCCCTGCCCGACAGCCTACGCCTGGGCGGGCGTCTGCACACGGCGTTGCTCGAAGAAGTCGACGACCTGACCTTGCCACCTGCGGTGCAGGCGCGCATCGCCCAGGTACAGCAACGCCGCGCAGCCACCAGCCAGGACTTTTTCCTGCGCGTGGAAGAAAAATTCCGCGCCCAGCAAGACCTGATCGCCGGCCTGCCGCAGTACCGCGAAAGCCTGCTGGCGCTGCTCGACAAGCTGAACTTCGCGCCCACCGCCAGCGCGCTGGAAGTAGGCCCCGGCGACGGCGGCTTTCTGCCGGACCTGGCACGGCGCTTCGCCACGGTGACCGCCCTGGACAACAGCCCGACCATGCTCGAGCTGGCCCGCCAGGTCTGCCAGCGTGAGCGCCTGGACAACGTGAACCTGCAGTTGGCCGATGCACTGAATGCAACGGATGTGGCAGCCGACTGCGTTGTGCTGAACATGGTGCTGCACCATTTCAGCGACCCGGCCCTGGCCCTGCGCCAGCTGGCCAAACGGGTGAAAGCGGGCGGCAGCCTGCTGGTCACCGAACTGTGCAGCCATGACCAGGGGTGGGCGCGCGATGCCTGCGGCGACCTCTGGCTGGGCTTCGAACAGGACGACCTGGCCCGTTGGGCCAATAGTGCCGGGCTGGTCCCCGGGGACAGCCTCTATGTGGGCTTGCGCAACGGTTTCCAGATACAGGTCCGCCATTTTCAGCGGGCGACTGGCGACATACACCATCGGTAAATTTTAGGAACCCTTCGAGATGAGCGAATACTCCCTTTTCACCTCCGAGTCCGTGTCCGAAGGGCATCCGGACAAGATCGCCGACCAGATTTCGGACGCTGTCCTTGATGCCATCATCGCTCAGGACAAATACGCCCGCGTGGCCTGCGAAACCTTGGTCAAGACCGGTGTCGCCATCATCGCTGGCGAAGTGTCCACGTCCGCCTGGGTCGACCTCGAAGAACTGGTACGTAAAGTCATCATCGACATCGGCTACAACAGCTCCGACGTCGGCTTCGACGGCGCCACCTGCGCGGTGATGAACATCATCGGCAAGCAGTCCGTGGACATCGCCCAGGGCGTCGACCGCTCCAAGCCGGAAGACCAGGGCGCTGGCGACCAGGGCCTGATGTTCGGCTACGCCAGCAACGAAACCGACGTGCTGATGCCAGCACCGATCTGCTTCTCGCACCGTCTGGTCGAGCGCCAGGCCGAAGCGCGCAAGTCGCGCCTGCTGCCGTGGCTGCGCCCGGACGCCAAGTCGCAGGTCACCTGCCGTTACGAAAATGGCAAGGTAGTCGGCATCGACGCGGTGGTCCTGTCGACCCAGCACAACCCTGAGGTCTCGCAAAAAGACCTGCAGGAAGCGGTGATGGAGCTGATCGTCAAGCACACCCTGCCGGCCGAACTGCTGCACAAAGATACCCAGTACCACATCAACCCGACCGGCAACTTCATCATCGGTGGCCCGGTGGGTGACTGTGGCCTGACCGGCCGCAAGATCATCGTCGACTCCTACGGCGGCATGGCCCGCCACGGTGGTGGCGCGTTCTCCGGCAAGGACCCGTCCAAGGTCGACCGTTCCGCCGCCTACGCCGGTCGCTACGTGGCCAAGAACATCGTCGCTGCCGGCCTGGCCGAGCGTTGCGAGATCCAGGTCTCCTACGCCATTGGCGTAGCTCAGCCAACCTCCATCTCGATCAACACCTTCGGTACCGGCAAGGTCTCCGACGACAAGATCGTCCAACTGGTGCGCGAGTGCTTCGACCTGCGTCCGTACGCGATCACCAAGATGCTCGACCTGCTCCACCCGATGTACCAGGAAACCGCGGCCTACGGCCACTTCGGCCGCACCCCGCAGCAGAAGACAGTCGGCGACGACACCTTCACCACCTTCACCTGGGAACGCACCGACCGCGCCCAGTCGCTGCGTGACGCTGCCGGCCTGTAAGTTTCCTACAGCGCTGGACGAAAGCCCCTGCCGAGCAATCGGCAGGGGCTTTTTTGTGACATATCGGCTGACAACTGTTCACGGCAATCGGCACCTAGCCTGCCTAGGCTGAGGGTTCCCACCCGCCATGCAAGGATGCTGGCCATGCCGTTCATGCTGTTGTTCGCACTGCTGCTATCGCTATATACCTCGCTGGCGCACGCCAGCCCCTGCCCCGACTGGGACGCCAAACAAGCCCACGCCGAGGTCACCCACCTTCGCAGCACGATTGCCCAATGGGACGACGGCTACCATCGCCTGGGCATCACCCAGGTAGCAGATGAACTGTATGACCAGAGCCGGCAACGCCTGGAACACTGGCAGCAATGCTTCGGCCTGCAGGCGCAACCCGCGCCACTGGCCACGGCGCGCGGCCCGATTACCCACCCCGTCCCGCATACAGGCGTCGACAAGCTGGGCGACGAGCAGGCCGTCGGCCGCTGGATGGCCGGCAAGGCTGGCCTGTGGGTGCAGCCGAAGGTCGATGGGGTGGCGGTATCCTTGCTCTACCGACAGGGGCAACTCGTACAGTTGCTGAGCCGGGGTGACGGGGCCCAAGGGCACGACTGGAGCCGCCACATCCCGCACCTCGATGCCATTACCCGGCAACTGCCCCAGGCCCTTGACCTGGTGTTGCAGGGTGAGCTGTATCTGCGCCTGGACCAGCATGTGCAAGCCCAGGCGGGCAGCGCCAAGGCACGGGGTTCCGTGGCAGGGCTGCTCGCCCGCAAGCAGCTCAGCGCTGAACAAGGCGCCAGCATCGGCCTGTTCGTCTGGGATTGGCCACAGGGCCCCAGCAGCCAGGCCGAGCGCCTGTCGCAGCTGGCCCAACTGGGCTTCCCCGACAGCCAGCGCTACAGCATTGCCATCGACTCCATCGCCGATGCCGCACACTGGCGCCAGCACTGGTACCGCTCACCCCTGCCCTTCGCCACCGATGGCGTCATCCTGCGCCAGAGCAGTCGGCCACCCGCCGAGCGTTGGCAGGCCAAGCCGCCCTACTGGCTGGCAGCTTGGAAATACCCCTACACCCAAGCCTTGGCCCAGGTGCGAGAGGTACGCTTCCGAGTCGGTCGCACAGGCAGGGTCACGCCGGTGCTGCGCCTGCACCCGGTCAAGCTGGACGACCGGCTGATCACACAGGTCAGCCTGGGCTCACTGGCACGCTGGCAGCGCCTCGACATTGCGCCGGGTGATCAGGTAGCAATCAGCCTGGCCGGCCTGACCATTCCGCGTTTCGAGCACGTGGTGCACCGCGCGGCCCTACGCCAGCCGGTTGCAGCGCCGCAACCGGGGCGCTACCACCCCCATAGCTGCTGGCACGCAGACGACGGTTGCGACGAGCAGTTCATTGCGCGGCTTACATGGCTAAGTGGCAAGCAGGGGCTGGCAATGCCGCGCACCGGGCCAGGTACGTGGCAACGCCTGGTCGGGGCTGGGTTGGTCACTTCGATGACGGATTGGCTGCAACTCGATGCTCAGCGCCTGGGCCAGGTACCGGGCATCAGCGACGCCACCGCCAAGCAGCTGCTGCACGCCTTCGAAGGCGCCCGATCACAGCCCTTCTCCCGCTGGCTGCGCGCGCTTGGCGCACCCGTGCCGGGTGGCATGCAGCTCGACGGTGACTGGGCGCAGCTGTCCTCGCGCACGGCCAATGATTGGCACGCCATGCCGGGTATCGGCACAGTGCGCGCGTCAGCTTGAAGCGTTTTTTACGGCCAACGAAACTCAAGCCATTGCGGCGCAGTTAAACGAGGCCGGCGTAAACGCGTTCCAAATCAGCAACAAACCGCTCGCGCAATGATTTTTTACCAAATCCCACGCAGGGAAAGCCTGAGTTTCGGCCATAAAAAACCAACAAGGGTTTCTAAATAGGAAAAACCAAGGCAGGATTTCCCCCAACTTTTCTGCCCCGCCCCGTTCAGGAGGCTTTTCATGAAACGTATTTCGACTCTTTTCTTGCTCGCAACACTGGGCCTGGCTGCTGGCGCCGTGCAGGCTGCCGAGCCGGATGCCGGCCTGACTGGCTGCGCGGCCAAACGCAGCGCCATCGAGAACCAACTGAAGATTGCCCGCGAACACGGCAACAGTGACCAGGTTGCGGGGCTCGAGCAGGCACTGGAAGGTGCAAAAAACTGTACAGAAACCAGCCTGCGCAAAGAGCGTGAACAAAAGGTGCTCGATGCGCGCCATGAGGTCGCGCAACGCGAAAAAGACCTGAAGAAGGCCGAAAAGAAAGGCGATGCTGAAAAGATAAACAAGCGTAAAGACAAACTCGCCGAGTCGCGCAAAGAACTGCAGGAAGCGGTCGACGAACTCGACCGCTGAGGTGCAGCGTCCGTGAGCGCCTTATCGCCGGCAAGCCGGCTCCCACGGGTACTCCACTGCTCTCAAGGGCTGTGTATTTCCTGTGGGAGCTGGCTTGCCGGCGATAAGGCCCTTACAGGCGATCAATGATTGCGGAATTCAGTATGGCAAGCCTTGCACGCAGCCTCGACCCTGTCCATCGGTCCCTTCAACTGCGCCGCCTCCAGCGGCTGGCCCCGGGTAGCATCGACCAATTCACCGGTCACGCCCTCCAGTTGCCGGGCAAGGTCATGGAACCGCGCCTGACGCTCCCACACCTCCGCTCGCGCGCTGCTGTCCCCACCATCGCGCGCTTGGGGGAAGTGCTGCCACGGCTGGTGCGACAGGCTGTCGAGCTTCACGGCCCCGTCGGAGAACTTCACCCCGTCGAACGGCAAACGGCCGCGCAGCATGCCACCCAGGTCCTCGCTGGTCTTGAGCATGTCCTTGAAGATCGCCTTGCGCTGGCCCAGCGGCGAGTTCGGGTCCACACGGTCACAGGCACTCAGGGCAAGGGCTGCGAGCAGAACAACGGTCAATCGCTTGAACATCACGGTCACTACGGCCTACGAAAATGGGCGGCCAGTATCGCTGGCCAAGGGCCAAAGACCAATAGCCACATAAAACACAAGGGCGAATCTTCATGTTCGCCCTGACAGGAATCCCCCTATGAAATTCGCCCTGCGCCACCTGGCCTGGACACTCCCGGCGCTGGCTTTGCTGGCCGGCTGCAACGGCGGCGAGAACGCCAAACCTGAGCCCCATGCCATTGCCACCTATGCCAGTGCCACCTGGCAGGACCTGCCCAGCGTCAGCGACACCGACCTGGTGGCCGGCTTCCACGCGTGGCGCAATGGCTGTGAAAAACTCAAGCGCGACGCCGTCTGGGCCACCACCTGCGAGGCCGCAGCCAGCGTGCCGGACGATGCCCTGCAAATACGCGCCTTCCTGCAGCAAAACCTGCAGGTCTATGGCCTGCGCTCGGCCGAGAACAACGCCAACGGCCTGATCACCGGCTACTACGAGCCGGTCTACCCCGGCAGCCTGAAACCGACCGAAACCAACCACGTAGCGGTGTACGGCGTGCCCGACGACATGATCGTGGTCGACCTCGCCAGCGTGTACCCAGAGCTCAAAGGTAAGCGCCTGCGCGGGCGACTCGATGGCCGGGTGCTCAAGCCTTACGACACAGCCGAAGTCATCAACCGTGAGGGCGTAAAAGCCCCGGTGCTGGCCTGGCTGACCGACCCGATGGACTTGCAGTTCCTGCAGATACAGGGTTCGGGCCGGGTACAACTGGAAGATGGCCGCCAGCTGCGCCTGGGCTACGCCGACCAAAATGGCCACCCCTACCGGCCGATCGGGCGTTGGCTGGTGGAACAGGGCCAGCTGAAGAAGGAAGACGTGAGCATGGGCAGCATTCATGCCTGGGCCCAGGCCAACCCGCAGCGAGTACCAGAGCTACTGGCCAGCAACCCCAGCTACGTGTTTTTCAGCACCCGCCCCGACAGTAACGAAGGCCCGCGTGGCTCGCTCAACGTGCCACTGACGGCCGGCTACAGCGTGGCGATCGACCGCAAGGTGATTCCGTTGGGCAGCCTGCTCTGGTTATCCACTACGCGCCCGGATGGTACCCCGGTGGTGCGGCCGGTAGGCGCTCAGGATACCGGGGGGGCCATTGCCGGTGAGGTACGTGCAGACCTGTTCTGGGGGACTGGGCCAGAAGCAGGTGAGCTGGCCGGGAACATGAAGCAGCAAGGGCAGATCTGGATGCTGTGGCCTAAGGGCAAACCGCTGCCTGAAGTACCGAAAGTCCTTTGATTCTGCGCTGACTTCTTCGCGGGTAAACCCGCTCCCACAGGGCTTGTGAAAACCTTCCAGGCTGCGCTAAACCTTGTGGGAGCGGGTTTACCCGCGAAGAGGGCAACTCGGTTTCAGGCGGAAACCACGAAAAACGCCACGATCAACGCCAACCCGGCAAACCACACCACTGACCGCAATGCCGCCCAGTCCGCCAGGTAGCAGATGATGTAGAGCAACCGGCTGGTGATGTACATCACGCCCAGCACGTCCTGCGTCACCTGCTCGGCATTGCCGACGATATCTGCCACCAGCACGGCCGCCGCAAACGCGGGAAACGCTTCGTAGCTATTCTGCTGCGCCGCGTGGGCTCGGCGTGGCAGGCCCGATAGCGTGTCCAGGAAGGCACGCGGATCGTGATTGTCCTTGAGGCCGAAGCGGCCACTGCTCACTTTGGCGATCAATGCACAAAGCGGCGGCAATACCAGGGCAATCAGGATGCACCACAGGGCAACGGTCATGGACAGCACTCCTTGTTCAATCGAAAGGTTAGAGCTTCATTACCAGCATGCCTGCCAGCACCAGCCCGCAAGCTAGGAGTCTTGGCCCGCCAAAAGGTTCTTTGAGGTAGCGCATACCCAACAGCACCACCAGGATCACGCTCAATTCCCGCAGCGCCGCCGCCTCGGCCACCGACCCCAGGTGCATGGCCCACAGCACCAGGGCATAACTGAACAGCACGCAAAGCCCTACGGCCAACCCCAGCCGCCATTGGGTTCGCCAAAACAGCACAAACGGTGCCCGGCGCGCCACACTGGCCAGCAGCGGGAAGGGCCAGGCACTGAGCAAGGTCAGCCATACCAGGTAGTCCCAAGGCTTGCCCCACAGCCGCACCGCCTGGCCGTCGAACCAGGTGTAGCAACCGATGCACAGGCCAATCAGCGCCACCACGGGCAACATCGACCAAGGCAGCCGATCACCACCGCCCCCCTGCCACAGCAGGCACGCCATGCCACACGGAATGAGCAGGATGCCGATGATCTGCTGCTGGCTCAGCGATTCCCCGGCAAAGGCCAGGGTCAAGCCCAGCACCACCAGCGGCGACAGCCCGCGCATCAGAGGATAGACCAGCCCCAGGTCGCCAACCCGATAGGCCTGGATCAGCAGATAGCGGTACAACTGTTCGGCCAGCGCCGAGGCGACCAACCAGGGCCAGATTTCAGCAGGAGGCACCTCGACAAAGGCCACGGCCAGCACGGCAAAAGCCAGCGCGACCGTATCCATGCTGGCAATCACCAACAAGCGCTCGCCGCTGAATTTGATCAGGGTGTTCCAGGTCGCATGCAGGAGGGCGGCGACCAATACCAGGGAAGTTGCCAACACGCCTTCAAGTCCTTGTGACGTTATTGAGGCACGAATATATCGTCTTCAGTCTGGTGTGCGTATGTCGGAAGATTTTCAGCGCTTACGAAATCGGGCGCCGCGCGGGCGGCGCATCTCAAAACCATCGCACAACTCAAGCCCTACATATGAACGATTCCAACAATTCTGGTCAAAGGTGTGCCCCGAAGCCCTCGCCAGGTCATCAAAGAACTGCCCGAGTCATTCGGGTACGACTTGGAAGCCACTGTTACAGGATTTGGGATGCTTGAATTAGTTGCCGCGTTTATCTGCCTCACCACCCTTCTCACCTACGTCAACTACCGCTTCATCGGCCTGCCACCCGCCATTGGCGTGATGGTCACGGCACTGCTGTTCTCGTTGATGCTGCAAGGGCTTAGCCTGATTGGCTTCCCTGGCCTCGAAGAGCGCGTCGAAGGCCTGATGAACCAGATCGACTTCAACGATTTGCTGATGCACTGGATGCTGGCATTCCTGCTGTTCGCCGGCGCCTTGCACGTCAACCTCTCAGACCTGCGTAGCTATCGCTGGCCGATCGGCCTGCTGGCGACCATCGGCGTACTGATCGCCACCGTGGTGATCGGCTACCTGTCGCACTGGGTGTTCGCGATGTTTGGCTGGCAGGTTCCGCTGATCTACTGCCTGCTGTTCGGCGCGCTGATCTCGCCCACCGACCCGATTGCCGTGCTCGGCGCATTGCGGACCGCCAATGCCTCCAAGCCGCTGAAAACCACCATCGTCGGCGAATCGCTGTTCAACGACGGCACCGCGGTCGTGGTGTTCACCGTGCTGCTGGGCATCATCCAGCTCGGCGAAACCCCCAGTGCCTATGACACGGCGGTCCTGTTCGCCCGCGAGGCCATTGGCGGCGTGGTGTTCGGCGGCGTGATCGGCTACGCCACCTACCGCATGATCAAGAGCGTCGAGCAGTACCAGGTCGAGGTCATGCTGACCTTGGCGCTGGTCATCGGTGGCTCGGCAATGTGCTACGAACTGCACGTTTCTGCACCGATCGCCATGGTGGTCGCCGGCCTGATCATCGGCAACATGGGGCGCAACCTGGCGATGAACGACATGACCCGGCGCTACATGGACGGTTTCTGGGAGTTGATCGATGACATGCTCAACGCCCTGCTGTTCGCGCTGATCGGCCTTGAGCTTCTGCTGCTGCCGTTCAACTGGATGCACCTGGCGGCCGGCGGGGTGCTGGCACTGGCGGTCCTGCTGTCGCGGCTGCTTACCGTGGCCCCGGCAATCTTGCTGCTGCGCCGCTGGCGGAGTGTGCCGAAAGGCACCGTGCGGGTACTGACCTGGGGCGGCCTGCGCGGCGGCGTGTCGGTAGCGCTGGCACTGTCGCTGCCGCTGGGTGAGGAACGTGACCTGCTGCTGTCGATCACCTACATCGTGGTGTTGTCGTCGATCCTGGTGCAGGGGCTGAGCATCGGGCGGGTGGTGCGCAAGGTTAGCGCCCAGCCCTGAAAACAAGGGGCCGCTTTGCGGCCCTTTCGCCGGCAAGCCGACCCCCACAGGGCTTTGCGAAGGCCTTGTGGCTGCAATGCGCCTAACCTGTGGGAGCCGGCTTGCCGGCGATGGGGCTGCTGCGCAGCCCCCAGCAATCTACTCCACGGCGCTGTCCGGGAACTGGTCCTGGACGTATTTGATCTCGGTGCGCCCGTGAGCCGCCGGCATGCCATCTTCGCCGAGGTTGACGAACACCATCTTGTCGACGGTCAGGATGCTCTTGCGGGTGATCTTGTTGCGCACTTCGCACTTGAGGGTGATCGAGGTGCGGCCGAATTCAGTGGCGGTGATGCCCAGTTCGATGATGTCGCCCTGGCGTGAGGCACTGACGAAGTTGATCTCCGACATGTACTTGGTCACCACACGCTGGTTGCCCAGCTGGACGATGGCGTAAATCGCCGCTTCTTCGTCGATCCAGCGCAACAGGCTGCCACCGAACAGGGTGCCATTGGGGTTGAGGTCTTCGGGTTTTACCCATTTGCGGGTGTGAAAGTTCATCGGTACTCCTAACCTGCTTGGCTAACGTGCATTCATGATGGCAGAGCGGCCGTCGCCGCTCCATTGAACATCGACTATCGTCTCGATTAATCGACAGAAAACCTTGGGCGAAGGTCCCTGTCGCGGCTATAATCCTGCCGCTTCACTTGGCCACCCGCAGCGGCGGCCATGCCCGCCACCTGTCCGAGGGGCGCTGCAGCAGGCTAGGCCTGTCAGGCTCGGATGGGGCGTTGTCCGCTCCTGCGGACGCTCAACGCACAACGGCGCCCATTCGCACACTACGAATGGAGGCTCTCATGAGCGCTGTAAACACGCCTGCTGGTTTTACCGATTTCAAAGTCGCTGACATCTCCCTGGCTGCCTGGGGCCGTCGCGAAACCATCATCGCCGAATCGGAAATGCCTGCACTGATGGGCCTGCGTCGCAAGTACCTCGCCGAGCAACCGCTCAAGGGTGCGAAGATTCTGGGCTGCATCCACATGACCATTCAGACTGCCGTGCTGATCGAAACCCTGGTTGCCCTGGGTGCCGAAGTGCGCTGGTCGTCCTGCAACATCTTCTCCACCCAGGACCAGGCCGCTGCCTCCATCGCTGCCGCCGGTATCCCGGTGTTCGCCTGGAAAGGCGAAACCGAGGAAGAGTACGAGTGGTGCCTGGAGCAGACCATCCTCAAGGATGGCCAGCCATGGGACGCCAACATGATCCTCGACGACGGCGGCGACCTGACCGAACTGCTGCACAAGAAGTACCCAGCCGTTCTGGACCGCGTCCACGGTGTCACCGAAGAGACCACCACCGGCGTGCACCGCCTGCTGGACATGCTGGCCAAGGGCGAGCTGAAAGTCCCGGCGATCAACGTCAACGACTCGGTCACCAAGAGCAAGAACGACAACAAGTACGGCTGCCGTCACAGCCTGAACGACGCCATCAAGCGTGGCACCGACCACCTGCTGTCGGGCAAGCAAGCCCTGGTGATCGGCTACGGTGACGTGGGCAAGGGCTCGGCCCAGTCCCTGCGTCAGGAAGGCATGATCGTCAAGGTCACCGAAGTTGACCCGATCTGCGCCATGCAAGCCTGCATGGACGGCTTCGAGCTGGTCTCGCCGTTCATCGACGGCATCAACAACGGCACCGAGGCCAGCATCGACAAAGCGCTGCTGGGCAAGATCGACCTGATCGTCACCACCACCGGTAACGTCAACGTCTGCGACGCCAACATGCTCAAGGCCCTGAAGAAGCGTGCCGTGGTCTGCAACATCGGCCACTTCGACAACGAGATCGACACCGCCTTCATGCGCAAGAACTGGGCCTGGGAAGAGGTCAAGCCGCAGGTGCACAAGATCCACCGCACCGGCGCTGGCAGCTTCGACCCGCAAAACGACGACTACCTGATCCTGCTGGCTGAAGGCCGCCTGGTGAATCTGGGTAACGCCACCGGTCACCCAAGCCGCATCATGGACGGTTCGTTCGCCAACCAGGTGCTGGCACAGATCTTCCTGTTCGAGCAGAAGTACGCCGACCTGTCGGCCGAGAAGAAAGCCGAACGCCTGACCGTTGAAGTGCTGCCCAAGAAGCTCGACGAAGAAGTGGCCCTGGAAATGGTCCGCGGCTTCGGCGGCGTGGTCACCCAGCTGACCCAGCAGCAAGCCGACTACATCGGCGTGACTGTCGAAGGCCCGTTCAAGCCACACGCGTACCGCTACTAAGCGGCAAGCGCCCGGCGGCATGCCGGCGGGCGCTTGTAGTCGTTTAATCTTGATCGATGCCCAAGCCAGGCCGGCCCCCACCGCCCTGGCTTTTACTTGCAGCGTGCGGCTCATGGCCTGCAGCTGAGGAAACAGAGATGTCACAAGAACGCCGCTACAGTTTCGAATTCTTCCCGACCAAGACCGATGCCGGTCACGAAAAGCTGATGGGCGTTGCCCGCCAGCTGGCCACCTACAACCCCGATTTCTTCTCCTGCACCTACGGTGCCGGCGGCTCTACCCGCGACCGCACACTGAACACCGTGCTGCAGCTGGAGAGCGAAGTGAAAGTACCTGCCGCACCGCACCTGTCGTGCGTCGGCGACACCAAAGAAGAGCTGCGCGCCCTGCTTGCCGAGTACAAGGCTGCTGGCATCAAGCGCATCGTCGCCCTGCGCGGCGACCTGCCTTCCGGCATGGGCATGGCCAGCGGCGAGCTGCGCTACGCCAGCGACCTGGTCGAATTCATCCGCCAGGAAACCGGTGATCACTTCCACCTGGAAGTGGCGGCCTACCCCGAGATGCACCCCCAGGCCCGCAACTTCGAGATCGACCTGGCCAACTTCGTGCACAAGGTCAAGGCCGGTGCCGACAGCGCCATCACCCAATACTTCTTCAACGCCGACAGCTATTTCTATTTTGTCGAGCGTGCGCAGAAACTGGGCGTCGATATCCCGGTGGTGCCCGGCATCATGCCAATCACCAACTACAGCAAGCTGGCCCGGTTCTCCGACGCCTGCGGCGCCGAGATCCCGCGCTGGATCCGCAAGCAGCTGGAAGCCTATGGCGACGACACCGCCAGCATCCAGGCCTTCGGCGAAGAAGTGATCACCCGCATGTGTGAACAACTGCTGCAAGGCGGCGCACCGGGCTTGCACTTCTATACGCTGAACCAGGCCGAAGCGAGCCTAGCGATCTGGAACAACCTGAAGCTGCCTCGCTGAAACTTTTTGGCAATATCTGATTAAGAAATGATTAAGGCTTTGGTCATAGACTAAGGCCTTATTTATTTTCGGGTTAAACAGGTCTTGCCTGACATGCAGCATCCTCAGCCATCGCGCCCTCAGCTCGTCTACCTGGCTTTCGGCCCGGCCACCTACCACCAGGAAGCCTGCTTCAGCATCGTCAGTGCCCTTGCCCACCTGGACGTATCGGCAGGCGAGGCGCTGGATATTCAGGTCTACACCGACAACCCGGCGCCCTATGCCAAGCTGCCGGTCACGCTGCACCTGCTCGACGCCGCCACGCGCGCGGCGTGGAATGCCCCGCATGGTTATCACTTTCGCAGCAAGCATGTGCTGCTGCGTCAGGTGTTGACGCAGCATGCAATGGCGGTGCTGATCGATACCGACACCTTCTTCCGTCAGTCACCGATGCGGCTGTTCCAGCGGGTCGCGCCTGGCCACCTGCTGTGCAACGCCATCGGCGGGCGCTACGGCGCCAACCAGAAATGCCTGCTGTACAAGAACCTGCTGTCCGTCCTCCAGGCCCAGGGCCTGGCCGATTGCCAGATGCCCTTGATCAACTCGGGCGTGATCGGGCTCACCGCCGAAGACGCGCAGGCACTGGACCACTCCATCGCCATGATGGACCAGTTCTACCCACTGGCCCGCGAGGCCTACACCCTCGAAGAGTTCTGCCTGGCCGTGGCGGCCTACCGCAAACTGCAGCTGGCCGAGTGCACCGACGTCATCCACCACTACTGGAGCCGCAAGGCCCAGTTCCGCGCCAAGATCCAGGCCTGGCTGCGCAAACACGGCGACACTCCGTTGAGCGAAGCTGCACTGGCCGATGTCGCACGGGTCAACGATCAACTGCCGCGGCCGCCGACCCTGCATCGGCTGGGCTACAAGGCGTTGAGCCTGACCCTGCCCAGCCACGAGCGGCAATTTGCCCGCGAATTGCTGTATGGCAGCTACCCCTACCCCAACGAGTTCGACCGGGCCTGTGCATCGGCCTGGTGGGACAAAGCCCTGGAGAACTTCAATGCGCGCAACGGCCGCATCCAGCCCGAACAGCTGCGCCAGTGCCTGCGTCACCCGGGCCTGCGCCTGTCACTCGGGGCACAGCGCAAGGCTATCGAAGCGCACCTGCTCAAGTCGGCGCAGGCCTGAACAGCCGCCGCTTCACTGGCCTTGAGCAGGCCGAGCGCGTAATCTGCGGGCCATGTTCGCCACCACCCGATTGATCTGGATCCTGCTGCTCGCCTGCCTGAGCCCGTTGGCTCTGGCCGAACGCCTGCGCCTGGTGTCCGACGACTGGGCACCGTATGTGTACCAGCAAGATGGCCAACCTCGGGGCATCGACTACGAAGTGACCACCCAGGTATTCAAGCGCCTGGGGGTAGAGGTGGAATGGCAGTTCCTGCCCTGGAAGCGCTGCCTGGCAATGATCGAGCAAGGGCTGGCCGACGGTATTGTGGATGTCTTCCAGCTCGACACGCGCAGGCCCTACCTGGTCTACCCAACGGAGCCCATGTCGGATGTCGAGTTCGTGCTGTTCCAGGCCCGCAGCCGCCGTCATGCCGTCACCGGCCTGGACGATCTTGCGGGCCTGTCCGTCGGCACATCGCCCGGCTACACCTACGGCGCCGCATTCAACGATTCGCCGCGTTTTCGCCGCGAAGCAGCCCCTACCCATGAAGCCAACTTCGGCAAACTGCTGCTGGGCCGTATCGATTTGCTGATTACCGACCGCAGGGTTGGGCGCTACCTGATGCGCCAGCTGGGCCTTGAACAACGCATCGAAGAGCTGCCCTGGGTGGTCAGCCGACAGACGCAATACCTGGGGCTGACCCGCAAACCCGGGCGCGAGGCACTGGCCCAGGCGTTCTCCGAAGAGTTGCAACGCTTCAAGCAGGAACCCGCCTACGCCGCCATCAGCCACCGCTACATAGGCGACATCGGAAACATTCTCAACGCCGTTGAGCAGCAGGAAAGCAGCACGTCGCGATAGCTCTGTTATACTCGGGCCTTCCCGCCAGGCTTACGCCCGGACGCTCGGCCTAGCAACAGGCATCCCGATCGGCAACGACGCACCATAGCGTCAGCCCTCCGCTTCCTGGATGTGCAGTGAAAGCCAAGCTGGACCGGACGCGATCGCATCTCACCGATGCCCGTCGCGCCAGGCAGAACATCCCAACGGGCCCAGCCCACACGAGAACAGGATTGCCCATGTCCTTTGCTTCCCTCGGTCTCTCCGAGGCTCTTGTCCGCGCTATCGAGGCTGCGGGCTATACCCAGCCGACTCCGGTGCAACAGCGGGCTGTTCCCGCCGTGTTGCAAGGCCGTGATCTGATGGTCGCCGCCCAGACAGGTACTGGTAAAACCGGCGGTTTCGCCTTGCCGATCCTCGAGCGCCTGTTCCCGGGTGGCCACCCTGACAAGTCGCAGCGCCATGGCCCACGCCAGCCTCGCGTACTGGTCCTGACTCCGACCCGCGAGCTGGCCGCCCAGGTGCATGACAGCTTCAAGGTCTATGCCCGTGATCTGCCGCTGGTCAGCGCCTGTATCTTCGGCGGTGTCGGCATGAACCCACAAATCCAGGCCATCGCCAAAGGTGTCGATGTTCTGGTCGCGTGCCCTGGCCGCCTGCTCGACCTGGCTGGCCAAGGCAAGGTCGACCTGGCCCACGTCGAAATCCTGGTCCTCGACGAAGCCGACCGCATGCTCGACATGGGCTTCATCCATGACGTGAAGAAGGTCCTTGCCCGCCTGCCGGCCAAACGCCAGAACCTGCTGTTCTCGGCCACCTTCTCCAAGGACATCACCGACCTGGCAGACAAGCTCCTGCATAACCCGGAGCGCATCGAGGTCACCCCACCGAACACCACGGTCGAGCGCATCGAGCAGCGCATCTACCGCCTGCCCGCCAGCCACAAGCGTGCGCTGCTGGCACACCTGATCACCCAGGGTGCCTGGGAACAGGTGCTGGTCTTCACCCGTACCAAGCATGGCGCCAACCGCCTGGCCGAATACCTGGAAAAGCACGGCCTGACCGCCGCCGCGATCCACGGCAACAAGAGCCAGAACGCCCGCACCAAAGCCCTGGCCGACTTCAAGGCCAACGCGGTACGGGTACTGGTTGCCACCGACATCGCCGCCCGCGGCCTGGACATCGACCAGTTGCCCCACGTGGTCAACTTCGAGCTGCCCAATGTCGAGGAGGACTACGTCCACCGTATCGGCCGTACGGGCCGTGCCGGCCGTTCGGGTGAGGCCATTTCCTTGGTCGCGCCTGATGAAGAGAAGCTGCTCAAGAGCATCGAGCGGGTCACCAAGCAGAAGATTGCTGACGGCGACCTGATGGGCTTCGACGCAAGCCAGGTCGAGGCCGAGAAGCCGGAAGTGCGCGAACGCCCGCAAAACGCCGGCCGTGGCGGTCGCAACCAGCCACGCGGCGAAGGCGGCAAAGACGCCAACGGCGGCCGCAAAGACAAAGGCAAGGACAAGGGCAAGACCCGGCAGCACGCTGCCGAGAAGCCTGCCGAGAAGGAAAAGGCGGGCGACAAGCCGCAACAGCGCAAGCCGCGTGACAACAAGCCACGCCAGCAGCAAGCCAGCCAGAACAGCACACCGAAAGCACCGGCCGACCGTGCCCCGGACGAGTTCCTGGATGACGAAGTCGACAACTTTGGCAACCGCGCTGACTACGTCAGCCCGTACCAGGGCAAGAACCAGGGGCGTAACCGCCGTCCTGGCGGTGGCACTGGCGCAGGTCAAAACCAGGGCCAAGGTGCGGCGGCTCCGCGCAGCAACAACGGCGGCCAACCTCGCACGGGTGGCCAGCCACGCAGCGCCAGCGGCGAGAAACGCCCACCGCGCAACAACGCGGGCGGCGGTGCACGCCGTGACAACAACGGTGGTGGTCGCGGTCGCCCGGCGCGCGATGATGCTGCGCGCCAGGAACCTGCAGTCCGCAGCTCGCGTGAGCCGCAGAACCAGCCAGTGATCATCCGCAAGGAATCCAAGCTCGATCGTTACCCAACGCCTGAGCAACTGGACGATCTGCCAAGCCGCCCACGCGGCGAGCGACCAGCGCTGCTGACGCGCAATCGCTGACATTGAAGTGATCTATGCGGTGGGCTGCTGAACAGCCCACCGGATAGCTTTATCCGAATGCTCCCCCTCCCGCAACCTATCAGTCCTGCGAGTTTTGTCATCGTTTCATTGCGCTCATCGTAATTGCTCAATCCCCACTGAGTAATAGAAGTGCGTAATACAGAAACCCAGCAGCACAGCAACGCGCAACGTGCACTCGTCGACTGCATCGACGCCGACGCCCTTGAACAAATCGCAGTTTCAAGACCGCTGATAGAAACACTTTCGTTGAGAGCGGGTTCCCGCATCGATGTGCGTGGCAGCACGTCAGCTAGAAAGGGCGCAGTCGAAGCCTTTTCAGAAAACCGATGGAAAGGCATCGCCAGTGTGAAGCCCGATGGCACGTTTCATAATGGCGATCTTCCAGCGAGTTACCTCAACAGCAAAGACACCATTCTGGTTCGCATCGTCGATGGCGAAGCCTCCATTCCTGTCCTTGCC
Organism: Pseudomonas sp. LAIL14HWK12:I7; assembly: GCF_000483465.1. Classification (NCBI taxonomy): domain Bacteria; kingdom Pseudomonadati; phylum Pseudomonadota; class Gammaproteobacteria; order Pseudomonadales; family Pseudomonadaceae; genus Pseudomonas; species Pseudomonas sp. LAIL14HWK12:I7. Next base: position 618,117 of record NZ_AXYZ01000001.1, on the reverse strand, counting down.
AACAGCTACTTCGTCCACCCACGCTCGGTCTGGGTCACTCCGACTCCGACTAAACAGGCAGATCGACAAGCCTATCGATGGCTACTTCAATGGGCCGATTACAAACCCACCGGCTACAAGCTTCCGGCGAACACCCGCGCCTCGGTCTTTCTGGAGGGTGATGATTGCAACGTTACCCTGACGATCGGCATTCAGGGCCTGGCGCAGCAAGCGGACCGCAGCCAGCAAACCCAGAACATGCGCGAGCATCGTCTGCAGCGAGGGGAAAACATACTGCCCCTCGACCCACTGGGCGGCGTGGTACATATCCGCAATAACGGCAGTTCGGGCTGCCGAGTGATTTTCGACGAGGCGTTTCAACCCATTCCGTACTACGTCCTCGACCAGACGCCGCCTTCGGACTTTCTAGCAATGCTATTGCACTGTGACGCAGTGTCCGAGGTACAGCTTGTCGGTGACCGCGTTGCCATTTCTGCCTACACCGACACCTTCAATCGGTTTGCGATTGACGATGTCGCCGAAATTGTCCGCTCCCATCAAGAAGTGCTGAGCATCCAAGCCCAGGCCTGCGGCCTCGACGGCTCATCGCCAAGGCATAGGCGTAGCGATATGTGGATACACGCTGTGGAGGCAGCGTCGACGATCAACCCAAGCGCAACGACGGGATTAATCCTTCTGCCGCATAGGCGTGACCCTGGCAACGAATACATGTGCGCATTGCTTGCAGGTGAAGCCCACAAACGCTGGGTGACGCTGCATGAGTACGGCCATCACTTTCAGAACGTCGTCAATGCCGTCGCACCCATGTTCCGCGAGAACTCGGTAAACATCTACGCGCTTGCAGTCGGGCGCGTTCACACACACGAATACACCGACATTCTCCCTACTCGCTGGCCGGCGCTGAAAGCGTGGCTGGCCAAGCCCCGCGACCAGAAGCGATACATGGAGTCCCCAGACTCCCTCGCCATTTTTGAACAACTCAGGAAGGGCTTCGGCGACCACTACCTGCCCGCCTGGGATCGCTACATTCGCGACAATCCGCAATGCCCGGGCGACTTGACTGGGTTCGCCACTTCCCTGTCCCTGGTCGCAAAGTGCAACCTCGCTGATTATTTGGCGGATTGGGGCGTCATCACGGTAAACGATGCCACATGGCACGCCCTGCAGGCCTTGGGCCTTCCAGCGCCTGCGGCGGGGTTGACTGACTTGGTCCCGTATCTCTGACACTGCAAAGCAAAACGCCGGGGATGAGCGTCAATCGCTCATCCCCGGCGTTTTTATTGAAATGAAGCGAATTACTTCTGCTTCACGCCTTCAAGGCTGATATCCAGGTCCAGAGTCTGCGAAGTCGCGCCTGGGCCTTTGATGCCGAAGTCGTTCAGGTTCAGCGTGGTGGTGGCATTGAAGCCAGCACGTTCGCCGCCCCATGGGTCTTTGCCCTCACCGTTGAAGGTGGCCTTGAAGGTGACCGGCTTGGTCACGCCGTGCAGGGTCAGGTCACCGGTCACGTCGGCAGTCTTCTCACCGGTCGATTTGACGGCGGTCGACACGAACTTGGCGTCCGGGTACTTCTTCACGTCCAGGAAGTCTTTGCTGGCGATGTGCTTGTCACGCTCGGCGTGATTCGACCACAGGCTGGCAGTCTTCAGGTCGACGTTGATCTTGCTCGCTTCAGGCTTGGCGCTGTCCCAGCTGAAGTTGCCGTCGAAGTCCTTGAAGGTACCGTGAATGAAGCTGTAGCCCAGGTGGCTGATCTTCCAGTCGACGAACGCGTGCTGGCCTTCCTTGTCGATCTTGTAGTCAGCGGCCATGGCCTGGCCAGCGGAGAACAGTGCAGTACCGAGCGCCAGAGCGGCAAAAGTCTTTTTCAACATCCTTTCTATTCCTTGCAATTGAGGTTGAGAGTCAAGCTTTGCGGCCCAGCATACGGATCAGGGTCGCGTCACGGTCTATGAAGTGGTGTTTCAGTGCTGCCAGGCCATGCAGCACGGCAAAAATCACCAGGCCCCAGGCTAGCCAGAGGTGGATCACCCCAGCCAGGTCCGCCTGATCAGGCAGGTCGCTGACCAGAGCCGGTATTTCGAACAAGCCGAATACCGGAATACCGACGCCGTCGGCAGTGGAGATCAAGTAACCGGCGATCATCACCGCGAACAGCCCCACATACAGTGCCAGATGGCCCAGCTTGGCGGCCACGCGGGTGAGTGCCCCGTGGTTGGCCGGTGCCGGCGGTGGCGGGCTGATGAAACGCCAGAGTACGCGCAGCAGCATCACTGCCAGCAGCACCAGGCCGATGCTCTTGTGCAGGTCAGGGCCCGACTTGCGCCAAGGGTCGTAGTAATCCAGGCCGACCATCCACAGCCCCAGGCCAAACAGGCCGAAGACTGCCAGCGCGACACCCCAGTGCAGGATGATGCTGACCACGCCGTAGCGAGAAGGTGAATTGCGCAGTTGCATGTTGGCGTGTTTCCCCGTGAAAGCTGTGCACAGACTAACGCGTAACGTATCGAATAAAAGCGGAAAAAATTGCTTCGGATTATCGAGAAATCCGATGGATATTGTGAAAGCTTCCTATTAAGGAAACATTAACGATAGTCGGTGAGTTCAGGGTTGCCAGTGCCGGCCTCTTCGCAGCACAAGGCTGCTCCTACAGGAGGAAGAGGCTGGCACTGTCGATCAATCAACCCGCCTTGGCCTGGGTATTGGCCACTGGCTTCTTCGCGGGCTCTGATTTGACCGTGGCCTTTTTTGCTTCAACAGGCTTGTGCGCCTGTTTAGCCGCCGGCTTGTGTGCCGGGGCATGCTTGGCAGGCGCGGTTTTGGTCGCGGCAGGCTTGGCAGCAGCAGGTTTTACCGCGGTTTCATTGGCCACAGGCGCCGGTGCAACCGGCTCTGGAGCGGCCTGTGGCGCCGGTGCCGGGGCCACTTCGTCGGCCTTGGCAATCGGCTGGGCTTTCACCTCAGGCTTGTCAGCCCCACCAAACAGGCGCTTGAAGAAACCTGGCTTGTCCTGCTTGGCCTCCTCTTTCACCGGCTCGACCTTGGCAGGGGCTTTTTCCACCTTGTCGCTCTTTTCAGCCTTGTCGGAAGCACCACCGAACAGGTTGGAGAAGAACCCGCCCTTGTCTTTGGCCGCTGCGGCGCCTGCTGCGGCTGCCGCCACAGGCACTGCCTTGGCCGGGTCGAACGACTTGCCGGCCAGCAGGTCCTGCACCTGGCCCGCCGCGCGTTGACCGCTGCGCAAGGCGCCTTCCAAGGTGCCTGGGTAGAGGGCGTCAGTGTGCTCACCGGCGAAGCTGATGCGCTGCACCGGGCGCTCCCACAGGCGCCAGTACTTGCTGATCTGCCCTGGGCCGTAGGCCAGGTAGGCGCCACCGGTGCCAGCGTCAGTGCTGTAGCGTTTCACTTCGTAGCCGGTGAACGAACCGCGGGCCTGTGGATAAAACGCATGCAGGCGGATAAGCACCTGGTCGACCATCTGCTTGTCGCCAAATGCCTGCAGCAGGCGGGCGTTGTCGCCGGACAGGTTGATCACCACGTTGGCCCCGCCCTTCAGCGCCGGCTCGATCCACAGCATGCCCAGGCCTGCGTTACTGAAGATTTCGCCGGACATACGGGCCCGGCTTTCCCACACCGGCTTGTTGAACTTGAGCATCAGCTGGTCGCGCCAGCCATAGTTGGTGCCCTTGAGCGCGGCCAGGTGCTGGCTGTCCAGGCCCGGGGTCATCTGGATCTTGGCCAGGGCGCGCAGCGGCACGGCCATGACCAGGTAATCGGCCTGGTAGCCCACGCTGCCAACCTTGACGGTGACGCCGTCCTTGTCCTGCACGATGGCAGTGACCGGCGAGCTGGTCTTGATGGTTTTCAGCTGCTTGACGAACGCCTGGGCTAACACCGGGCTGCCACCGGGCAGGCGCGCGGCACGCAGATCGCGGTCGCTGACACCACGGTAAACGCGGTTCTGCTGAGCGAAATACAGCAGCGACAGGCGCGACGGCTCATCGTAACGGCTACGGATCTGCTGGTTGACCAGCTGACGCGCGGTGGCTGGCAGTTGCAGCTTGTCGAGCCAGGAAGACACGTTGATCTGATCGAGGGCGAACAGCGTGCTGGTCGCCTGCGGGTTCAGCGGGTCGTCGATCGAACGGGCCAGGTCGTCGAGGGTTTTCTCGTAGCGCTTGAGCGCCTCGGCAGTGGCGGGCTGCTTGGTGGCAAGGTCCGTCGCACTGAAGTACTCACCGTCGATCAGGTAGCCCGGCGTACGCACGAACTCTGGCGCCGGCAGTGTTTCAAGTTTGAAACGGTCGAGGTACTGGTTGAGTACCGGCTGTGCCTTGGCGTTGCCGATCCACTCACTGGTGGCCAGGCCCGAGCGACCGCCCATACCCGACTTGGCCTCCAGCAGCGTCACCTGCCAGCCCTTGCTCTGCAGTTCATAGGCTGCAGTGAGGCCCGCAAGGCCCCCACCCACCACGATAGCCGTAGGTGTTTTGTCCTTTGCCAGCGCGGCACCGCTGGACACACCAATCAATACCAACGCGCACAGGCGCACCCAAGCAGCAGCCATGTCGGCGAACTCCGAGTCAGACGTTACAGAAAAATAGGGAGGCAGGAATGCCCCGAGGCGATGCGTTAAGAATACGTCAGCTCTGCCAACCCTGCCAGCACGGCGACATCAAGTCCTTTTGGCAACTGACATTTTTGCCAGTAGCCGTGTCACACGCATGCAGGCGATGCTGGCGACAATCGCCAAAAGCCCATCAGGAGGGCCTGCGCATGATCTTCGAGGAGCATTTCACCGGTGTCGTGCCACAGTTTCTCAGGTACCAACAGCCACTGGATATGCCATCAGGCCTCACCATTCACTCCAACAGCACCTCCTGGTCGGGCTTCGAGGCGTTCAAGGGCGAGGATGGCACTGAGTTGGTCATAGGCGAACACTCTGAAGTCCAGATTGCTTTTACAGAGGAAGTCGAAAGCTTGTGGCTGGAGTACTACGTGGTGAGAGATTTTCCCTACGATAACGTGCACATGCTCTTTGATGCTCAGAACCATTACTACGACATGCTCGTTCCGGCACCTCGCAACTTCTATTGGCTCACCGTCGAAGGCAGCGACTACCCGGGCCTTAGGCCCGGCCCTATTGTCACCCAACCTTGTGAACAAGTGATCGACGGCCCCTTCCGCCGCCTGACCATCTCCACCTCGCAGGCCGGCACGGTGCACATTCGCAAGCTCGAATGGACCGGTACCCGACGACAATGACTGCCAGCGGTTGTGGTGCCCTCCAGCTTTGCTTAGGCTTACGCGGTCCAAGCCAGCAGCAAAGCCAGGAGAAGTACCCATGGGCCTCAACGATCAGTGGATGCAACGTGACCTCAAGGTCCTGTGGCACCCCTGCACCCAGATGAAAGACCACGAGCAACTGCCGCTGATCCCGATCAAGCGTGGTGAAGGCGTGTGGCTGGAGGACTTCGAAGGCAAGCGCTACCTGGACGCCGTGAGCAGTTGGTGGGTCAACGTGTTCGGCCATGCCAACCCGCGCATCAACCAGCGCATCAAGGACCAGGTCGACCAACTGGAGCACGTGATCCTGGCCGGTTTCAGCCACCAGCCGGTGATCGAGCTGTCCGAGCGCCTCGTCGCCATGACCCCGGCCGGGCTGGACCGGGTGTTCTACGCCGACAACGGCTCATCCTGCATCGAAGTCGCGTTGAAGATGAGCTTCCATTACTGGCAGAACATCGGCAAACCCGAGAAGAAGCGTTTCGTTACCCTGACCAACAGCTACCACGGCGAAACCATTGCCGCGATGTCGGTAGGCGACGTGCCGCTGTTCACCGAAACCTACAAGGCGCTGCTGCTCGACACCATCAAGGTGCCCAGCCCCGATTGCTACCTGCGCCCTGAAGGTATGGGCTGGGAAGAACACTCGCGCAACCTGTTCCAGGCCATGGAGCAAACCCTGGCCGAGCACCACGCCACCATCAGCGCGGTGATCATCGAGCCGCTGATCCAGGGCGCAGGCGGCATGCGCATGTACCACCCGGTTTACCTCAAACTGCTGCGCGAAGCGTGTGACCGCTACGGCGTGCACCTGATCCACGACGAAATCGCCGTGGGCTTCGGCCGCACCGGGACGATGTTCGCCTGCGAACAGGCCGGCATCCGCCCAGACTTCCTGTGCCTGTCCAAGGCACTGACCGGGGGCTACCTGCCGCTGGCCGCGTGCCTGACCACCGATACCGTGTACCAGGCCTTCTACGACGACTACCCGACCCTGCGCGCGTTCCTCCACTCGCACAGCTACACCGGCAACCCGCTGGCCTGCGCCGCAGCGCTGGCGACCCTGGATATCTTCGAACAGGACAACGTGATCGAGGCCAACAAGGCCTTGTCCGTGCGCATGGCCACGGCCACCGCGCACCTGGCCGACCATGCGCATGTCGCCGAAATCCGCCAGACCGGCATGGCCCTGGCCATCGAGATGGTCCAGGACAAGGCCGGCAAGGTTGCCTACCCCTGGCAGGAGCGCCGAGGCCTGAAGGTCTTCGAGCACGCCCTGACCCGCGGCGCGCTGCTGCGCCCGCTGGGCAGCGTGGTGTACTTCCTGCCGCCGTATGTGATCACGCCCGAGCAGATCGACTTCCTCGCCGAGGTGGCCAGCGAAGGCATCGACATCGCCACCCGCGACAGCGTCAGCGTTGCCGTACCGGCCAACTTCCACCCCGACTTCCGCGACCCGGGCTAGGCCCGAAAGCCCACTGCCGACCCTGTGGGAGCGGGTTCACCCGCGAATGCGATGTTGCCCCCACCTTCGCATTCGCGGATGAACCCGCTCCCACAGGCTCACATGATCCCTTTTCGTCCGAGCAGAACCATGAGACTGTCCCGCTTCTTCATCGACGCCCCCCTGAGCCTTGGCGAGCATGACCTGCCCGAAGCCCAGGCCCATTACATCGGCCGCGTGCTGCGCATGGCCCCAGGTGACGCCGTGCAACTGTTCGACGGCAGCGGCCAGGAATACCGTGGCCAGTTGCTCGAAGTCGGCAAGAAAACCGTGCGCGTGACGCTGGACCAGGCCCTGGCTGGCCAAGCCGAATCGGCGCTGCACATCCACCTTGGCCAGGGCCTGTCCCGTGGCGAGCGCATGGATTGGGCCATTCAAAAGGCCACCGAACTGGGCGCCAATGAAATCACCCCGATCGTCAGCGAGCGCTGTGAAGTGCGCCTCAAGGACGAACGCGCCGACAAGCGCCTGGCCCACTGGCGCCAGGTGGCTATCAGTGCCTGTGAACAGTGCGGCCGGTCGAGCCTGCCCGTGATCCACCCGCCGGTGACGCTGGCCGAATGGATCAAAACCACCGAAGCCGACCTGAAACTGGTCCTGCACCCGGTGGCCGAACCATTGACCAGCCACGAAACACCGTCACGCCTGGCCTTCCTGATCGGCCCCGAAGGCGGCCTGAACGACGCTGAAGTCGACCAGGCCAAGGCCGCCGGCTTCCACGCCGCGCGCCTCGGCCCACGCGTGCTGCGCACCGAAACCGCGCCAGTGGTGGCACTGTCGGTGGCACAGCAGTTGTGGGGCGATTTTTAACCCGGCGCCTAAAGTACGTAGAACGACACGGCGATGAAGTGCAGCAGGCTGCCGGCGATCACGAACAGGTGCCAGATGCCGTGCCAGTGGCGAAAGCGGCTGTCGAAGGCAAAGAAGATGATGCCCACCGTGTAGAACACCCCGCCGGCCGCCAACCAGGCGAAACCGGCGGTACCGAGGCTGCGCAGCAGCGGGTTGACCGCCACCAGGACAATCCAGCCCATCACCGCATAGATGATGATCGACAGCACCCGCGCCTCGGAGCGGGGCTTGATCTCCTGCAGCATGCCGATCACCGCCAGCCCCCAGACCACCCCGAACAAACTCCAACCCCAAGGCCCGCGCAAGCTGACCAGGCAGAACGGGGTGTAGCTGCCGGCGATCAGCAGGTAGATCGACAGGTGATCGAGCTTGCGCATGATCACCTTCGCCCGCCCACGCGTGCTGTGGTAGAGGGTGGAAATGCTGTAGAGCAGCAACAGCGTGCCGCCGTAGATGGAGAAACTGACGATCTTCCAGGGGTCGCCTTGCAGGCCCGCGACGACGATCAGCCAGATGGCACCGATGCAGGCCAGAATGGCGCCGACCAAGTGGGTCCAGGCGTTGAAGCGTTCACCGTAATACATGCAAACACAGACCTCCTGTGAGGGGCTGGGTTCCAAAAACCTGCGCGGTCCTCTGGTAATCCAACCCTTTGTAGGAGCGGCCTTGTGCTGCGAAGAGGCCAGTGATTACACAGTAGATCTGCGCAGCGTTTTGCGGCCTCTTCGCAGCGCAAGGCTGCTCCTACAGGGACCGCGCTATCCGCAGCCTATCCTGCGAGAGGTTGCAGATCCGCGTCACGCACCAGCCGTTCCAAGGCCACCAGGTCCGGCACCCGCGCCACCTGCTCGCCCACCTGCACCGCCGCCAGCTCCAGGCTGCCCAGCGCCACATCCACATAATTGAGCTGGCTGTCGAGCTTGCACGAGCGTGGAATGTCCTGCAGCAGCACCGCCAGGTAGCGCAGCCCGGTATCGCCCAGGGCATTGAGCACCACGATGCGCGCGCGCTCGCCACACGGGGTTTCGCCGCCGCATGCGGCCTCGAAGCCGATCAGTGGCAAACGCTGCTTGCGCCAGTCGATCCAGCCCAGGTGCCAGGCGGGCTCGCCACGCTGGCACACCAGGTTGCGCTGGCCAAACAGTTCGGCCACGGCGACATTGGGCAAGACCAAGGTACGGTCGCCCAAGGGCAACAACAGGCCGGTAAGGCTGCTGCGCTGGCCCGAGATCAGTTCAAGCATGGGCTTGGCTCCAGTGGGCGATGCTCTGCAGCAACACAGACTCCTGGTAAGGCTTGCCCAGGTATTCATTGACACCAATGGCCATGGCCCGGTCGCGGTGCTTCTGCCCGGTGCGCGAGGTGATCATGATGATTGGCAAATCCTTCAGGCGCTCGTCGCGTCGAATGCGCGTGGCCACCTCGAAACCGTCCATGCGGGGCATCTCGATGTCCAGCAGCAACACATCCGGCCGATGCTCTTCCAACTGCGCCATGGCATCGACCCCGTCCTTGGCAGTGAGCACGCTCATGCCATGACGCTCCAGCAGCCGGCTGGTGACCTTGCGTACGGTGACCGAATCGTCCACCACCATCACCAGCAGTGACCGGCGCGGCGCCGGGCCGAACAATTGCCGCTGGGCATCGCCGCCGCCCGGCAAGCGTGCCAGGCGCCGTTGCTGGCCACGCAACTGGCCCAGCAGGTCGAGAATCAACACGACCCGGCCGTCGCCCAACAAGGTCGCGCCAGACAACCCAGCGACCGCAGCGAATTGCGGGCCGAGGCTCTTCACCACGATCTCCCGGCTGGGTGACAGGCTGTCAGCCTGGATGGCGAACGACTGCTCCTGGGAGTGCACCAGCAGCACCGGCAGCGGCACGCTTTGCCCAAGCAGGCTGGGCCGTGGCTGGCCTTGCAGCAATTCACCCAGGTAGCGCAGGTCGTAGGTGTGGCCTGCGTAGACGTAACGCGGGGCATCCAGTTGGTAGCACGCCGCCAGCTCCGCAGGCGGCACGCGGACAATGCCTTCGATGGTATTGAGCGGGATCGCGTACTGGTCCTCGCCCAGGTGCACCATCAGCGCGCGGTTGATCGACACCGTGAACGGCAGGCGGATCAGAAAGCGTGCGCCCTTGCCCTGGGCCGACTCGATGGTCATCGAGCCCCCCAACTGCTTGACCTCTTCGTGCACCACGTCCATGCCCAGCCCACGCCCGGAAATCTGGGTGATCTTCTCGGCGGTGGAGAAACCGGGGCGCAGGATGAACTGCAAGACCTCGTGATCGCTCAAGTGCGCCTGCGGGTCCAGCAGGCCACGCTTGATCGCCTTGCGCCGCACGGCCTCCAAGGGTACGCCGGCGCCATCGTCGGTCATCTCGATGACGATGTCGGCGCCTTCGTGCAACAGGTTCAGGTGAATCGTGCCGTGCTCCGGCTTGCCGGCAGCCAGGCGCGCTTCGCGGCTTTCCAGGCCATGGTCGACGGCATTGCGCAGCATGTGCTCCAGGGGCGCCACCATGCGTTCGAGCACGCTGCGGTCCAGCTCACCTTCGGCATTGCCCACCACCAGTTCAACCTGCTTGCCCAGCTCGCTGGCCACCTGCCGCACCACGCGTTGCAAGCGCGGCACCAAGCGTTCGAAGGGCACCATCAGGGTCGCGGTCAGGCCTTCCTGCAACTGGCTGTTCACCCGCGCCTGCTGCTGCAACAGGCCGTAGGCTTCCTGGGCACGCTGGGCCAGGGTTTCCTTCAGGTCGAGCAGGTCGGAGGCAGACTCGAACAGGGCCCGCGACAGCTGCTGCAGCTGCGAGTGGCGGTCCATTTCGAGGGGGTCGAAATCGTCGTAGGCATCGCTCTCGAACGGCTGCCGGCTCGAGATCCGCCCTTGGGTCTCGACATCCAGGCGCAGCAGCTGGTCACGCATGCGCTCCAGGGTGGTTTCCATTTCGTTGAGGGTGAACTGGGCGTCGTTGACCTGCTGCTCGATGCGGCCACGGATCACCGAATGCTCACCGGCCAGGTTGCCCAGGTCGTCGAGCAGTTCGGCATCGACCTTGACCATGTCGCCGGCTGCCCGCTCCGGCGCGGCAGCAGGCACTTCGAGGGCCGAAGCCTCGACAGCACCTTGGCCCGCCGCGCTGTCGGTCAGGGCCGCACTGCTGAAGTTGCGGATGTAGTCGATCAGCGCCGTGGCGGCATGCAGCGGCTGCCCCAGGCGCACCGCATCGAGCATGTGTGCCAGGCGGTCATGGCAATTTTGCAACAAAGCGAACAACGGCGGGCTCGGCGGCAGGCGGCCGGCAGCGAGCAGTTCGTAAAGAAATTCCAGCTCGTGGGCCAGGTCGCCGATGGCGGCGATCTCGACCATGCGGGCACCGCCTTTGAGGGTATGCAGGTCACGCAGCAGGTTATCCACCTCGACACTGCTGCGTGGGTCGGCCTGCCAGCGCGCCAGGGCCGCAGCGGCGCTTTCGACGATGTCCGAGCTTTCTTCCAGGAAGACTTCCAGCAGCTCCTTGTCGCCTGGGCTCTCAGGCTCTTCAGTCAACGGCTCGCCCGCTGGCGGCAGCGCCAGGTTGCGCGACGGCCCCAGGCCAAGGTCCATGTCGGGGTGCAACGGGGTGACCGTATCAATGCCCACAAGGCCCGTGGCCTCAGGTGCCAAGGCCTGCGCCAAGAGGCTGCGCAAGCTGTCGATCAGCGCCGGCCTGGGCGAAATCTCCTGCCCGGCGGCCACCTCGTCGAGCATGTCCAGCAGCGCCTCATGGCCTGCCTGTGCCTGGGCGAAAAAGCGTGCGTCGGCGGCCAGGCTGCCCTCTTCCACGGCACCATAGACGTCGAGCAGGGCCTCGCAGACATCGTCCATCTGCCACAGGTCAGCCAGGTGCGCCGCGTGGCCCAGGCTGGTCAGCTCATCGAGCAGGGTGTCCAGCGCCTGGCGCTGCCCCGGCTGCTCTTGCCAGCGCGACAGCAACGACTCGGCGTCGAGCAGAATGTCCATGGCCTGGGCCAGGAAGCTGGCGGTCAATTGCGGGTCGCGCTTGTTGCGGCGCGCATGCTGCGGGTCTTCATGCAGGGTGGCCAGGCGCACATCCACCGCCTGGCCCACTTGTTCGATCAATTCGGCGGCACCCGGGATGGCCGCCAGCGGCGTGCTGTCCAGCTGTGCCAGGCCCAGGTGGAACAATGAACGCCCGGCCTCCAGCCATTCGATCTCCGCCACTTGCAGGGGCAACTGGTGGCCCTTGTACTCACGCGCCAGGCGGTCGAAGGCGGTGGCCAGCTCGGCGACGGGCATCACGCCTGCCATGGCGGCGCTGCCCTTGAGCGTGTGCAAGGCGCGTTGCAAGCTGTCGCTGACCGGGGTGTCGTGGCCGTCGGCGCCCTGCAAGAATGCCTCGAGGCTGGCCAGGTGGCCGTGTGCCTCGCTGCGGAAGATGTCCAGCAGGTGCGGATCGAGGCCATCCACCTCAGCAGCGGGTGGCGCATCGTTTTCGGCCAGGGCATGCAGATGCCCGGCCAGTTGCTCGATTTCGGTCAGCTGCGGTAACTGCCCGGCGGCAAAGTCGGCCAACAGGTCAGGCAGGTGGACGAACACTTGCTGCAAGGCGACCACCCCTTCCGGGGTGAGCACGCTTCGGCCTTCGAGCATTCGATTCAGCAGATGCTCCGCGCCCCAGGCCAGCTCGGCCACCGCCTCGGCATGCACCATGCGCCCGCTGCCTTTGAGCGTATGCAGCGCACGGCGCACTTCCAGCAGTGCCTCGCGCTGCTGGTTGTCGGCTCGCCAGCGCAGCCAGTGGCGCTCGATTTCCGGCAGCAGTTCACCGGCCTCGTCGAGGAACACATCGCGCAGCTCATCGTCGATGCCATCGCCGTAGTCTTGTTGGCCGAAGCCGGTTTCGCTGACCGCGCAGGCCACGCCCAGTGCCGCCAGGCTGGCGCGCGCCATTTCGATGAAGGGCTGAGCATCGGCAAGCGGGTCGGCCACCCGCCATTGCAGGTAGCATTCGGCTGCGCTCAAGGCATCGGCCAGGTGCGCCAGCTCATCGGCTGGCGGCTCGACGTCTAGGTGCTGCAACCAGCGTTGCACGTAGCTGGCGCAGCCGGCAAACACGTCGGCAGGGCCCGGCAGCATCAGCATTGCCAGCGCCCCGCGCACTTGCTGCAGCAGCCCCGGCAGCGGCTGCAGGCGCTGCCGGGGCCAGTCGGACTCCAGGCAATCACCAATCAAGTCCTTGGCCTGCTGCAGTACGGCCAGCGACTCGCTCAGCACCAACTGGCGGATCTCGGTGAGGTCTGAGCCCGGCATCCCGCCCTGCCCGCTTTCTTCCAGCGGGCCGACCATGCCATTGAGGGTCGCCTCCACATACAACAGGGCGCCCGCCACATCCATCAAGACCGCGTCATCCACCGAGCCCTCGCCGGGGGCCAAGGCCTGCAGCGCCAGCACCTGGTCGATGATCACCCGCCGCGGCTGCTGGAAGCCCAGCACTGCCAGGGTGTCGGCGACATGGCGCAACGGTGCGAGCAGGGCTTCGGACTGTTCGCTGTGCTGGCGGTCGCCGCGCACGAACTGGTCCAGGCGTTCCTTGATGCGCATCAGGTCGTCGCACAGCGCGCTCACCACCGAGCGCAGGGCATCGCGGCCGGGCCCGGCCTGCATCTGTTCCCGCCAGTTGCCCAGCGACAGGTCAAGGTTGGCCAGGTCATCGGAGCCGGCAAAGCGCTGGGCAGTGCCACTGATGAGGCTGGCCTGGGCCAGGGGCTCCACGCCGCGGCAGGCGCGCAGCTGGTTGAGCAACGGCAGCATCACCAAGGGCAGGTCGTGGCGCGCGCCGCGCAGGCGTTCCAGGTACGACGGCAGTTGCTCCAGGCCACGGAACAGCGCCCCCAGGCAGTCGCCGCGTGGGCTGACCTGGCCCTCGGCCAAGGCCCGGGCGAACAGCTCCAGCTCTTCAGCCAGGCGCGTCGCACCGCGCAACTCGAGCATGCGCAGGCAACCGTGTACCTGGTGCAGGTTGTCGACCACGAAGGCCAGCATGGACAGATCGCCCGGCTCGCCAGCAAAGCGCTCCAGGGCCTGTCGCGCCTGGCCCAGGCAGTCGAGGATGGCAGCCTTGGTCCAGGCCAGCGCTACCGTTTCGTGGCGCTCGGGGCTTACAGCGGCAGAAGCCATGGGCATTCCTCAGCGCGGCTCGGCAGGTGCCGGCAGGGTGAAACCAGAAACAGACCGGCGCATCTCGCTGGCCATGCGTGCCAGGTGGCGGATGCTGTCGGCAGTGGCGCCGGACCCGGCAGACGTCTGCGCGGTGATCTGCTGGATAACGGCCATGGTGTGGGAGATCTGCCCGGCAGAAGACGTCTGCAACTGGGCCGCGTCGGAAATACTGTGGATCAGCTCGGCCAGGTTTTGCGACACCCCTTCGATCTCCGCCAGCGCTACCCCGGCATCCTGGGCCAGGCGCGCGCCACGTACCACTTCGGCGGTGGTCTGCTCCATGGAGATCACCGCCTCGTTGGTATCTGCCTGAATGGTGCGCACCAGCGCCTCGATCTGCCGCGTGGCCGACGACGAACGCTCGGCCAGGCGCTGCACTTCGTCGGCAACCACCGCAAAGCCCCGCCCGGCTTCACCGGCCAGCGAGGCCTGGATCGCGGCGTTGAGGGCCAGGATGTTGGTCTGGTCGGCAATGTCGTCGATCAGGCTAACGATGTCGCCGATCTCCTGGGACGACTCACCCAGGCGCTTGATGCGCTTGGCGGTGTCCTGGATCTGTTCGCGAATGTTGTCCATGCCGTTGATGGTGTTGTGCACCACCTCGTTGCCCTTGTTGGCGATCGCCACCGAGCGCTCGGCCACCTTGGCCGACTCATAGGCATGCGCCGACACCCGGTCGATCGATTCGACCATGTCGCCCACCGCCTCGGACGCCTCGCTGATTTGCGCGGCCTGGTGCTCGGACGCTTTGGCCAGCTGACGCGCGGTGTTCTGCGTGTCCTGCACGGCAGCGGCCACCTGCACAGCGCTGTGGTTGATGGTAGCGACCAGGTCGCGCAGTTGGTCGACGGAGTAGTTGATCGAGTCGGCGATGGCGCCGGTAAAGTCTTCGGTGACCGACACGGTGACGGTCAGGTCGCCATCGGCCAGCTCTTCGATCTCGTCGAGCAGGCGCATGATCGCCTGCTGGTTGCGTTCGTTCTTCTCTGCGGTCTCGCGCAGTTGCCGGTTGGTGGTGCGCACCATGACCAGGCCGATGAGGATGATCGAGGCCAGCGCCAGCAGGCCCAGGACGTAGCCGCCGACCGTGTCCAGGGTACGCCCGCCGGCCAGGTTCTCGAAGCCGTTGGCCAGGTGCGAGGCCTCGTCGAGCAGGGTTTGCGACAGGCTGAAGATGTTGCCTGCGGCTTCACGCACGCGGAACAGTTCGGGCGATGTTTCGAGGATTTCGTCCACCGAGCCGGCCACGAACTGGAACAGCTCGGCGATTTCAGCCAACCGCGCCCGGGCATCGGCGTCCTCGACGCGGGTCACCTGCAGCGCGGGGTTGCCGTTGAGCATGCCCTCCAGCACCTGGCCAAAACGCCCGGCATCGCGGCCGAAGGCATCGGCGGCCTGGGCCGCGGTGTCGTCACCGGCCAGCACCGTGTTGACCGAACCGAGGATGCGCTCAGCCAGCAGCAACTGGCGCTGGGCGACGACCACCTGGTTGGCCGGGGCACCGCTCTGCAGCAGGATTTCGACCACTTTTTCGTATTCGACCTGCAACTGCGGCACGGTCTCGGCAAGCGTTGCCGCCACCTGGTGCAGCGACAACACCGTCTGCTCGCTGGCCAGGATGGTATCGGTGTTCTTGCGCAGGTTCTCCCAGTCCTGGCGAACGGCTTCCATCTCATCGCGCACCGTGGCCGGTGCCGCTGGCAGGCCGGTGGACGTGTCACCTTCGCGCAGGTAGCTCCAGCGCCGCTCGAAATCGTTGCGCGCATCCGACAGCAGCTTGAACGCCAAGGCCTTGCCCGTCGCCGCCTCGGTGGCGTTCTTGGCAATCCGCTGGGACAGCACGCGAAGCTCACCGGCATGGCCGATGTACTGTTTGTCGTAGTTGGACTGGGTGCTCAGGTAGGCGAAATTGGCGAACAACAGGATGATCGACAGGATCAGCACCAAAAACAGCACGGTGATCTGCGCGATGCTGCGCGTACGCGGAGCCATGGGCGTTGCGGTAGCGCTGGTGGCAGGCTTGTTCACGTTCGCAGGTCCTATAACGCCACATCAAGAAAGCCCGGCGCCTGGGCCAAGGCGAAGGGGCTGAAGATTGCCCAATTGCGTTCACGCGGGAAGTGCCCCTGCACGAAGCGGGCGGCCGCGCGGATCAAGGGCTGCGGGGGCGACAGCTCCAGGCTGCTCAGGGCAAAGTGCTGCAGCCCCAGTACTTCGTCCACCAGCAGGCCGACGAACAGGTCCTCATGGTCCAGCACCAGCACCCGCCGCTGCTTGCCGGGGGCGGCCGGGCCAAGCCCGAAGAAGCTGCTCAGGTCCATTACCGGCAGCAACCGCCCGCGCAAGTTGGCAACCCCGCAGACCCAGGGCTGAACCCCAGGAACACGGCTGCTGCGCGGTTCGCGCAGCACTTCGGCCACCTCGCCCATGGGCGCGACGAACCATTGCCCGGCGATCCGAAAGCCGATCCCGCTCCACTGTTGCAGGCGGGTGTCCTGCGGGGGCTGGTCCGCCACCAGCAGGCGGCAGCGCCGGTCGATGTCCAACAGCAACTCGAAGGCGGTCAGCGACGCGCCATGAGGGCGGGTGGTCAAGTCCCCAGCACTTCTTTGAGCTTGGCGATCAGTGCGTCTTCTTCGACCGGTTTGGTCAGGAAGTCGCGGGCGCCCTGGCGCGTCGCCCAGATACGGTCGGTTTCCTGGTCCTTGGTGGTTACCACGATCACCGGAATGGCGCTGGTTTCCTTGTCCTTGCTCAGCTGGCGAGTGGCCTGGAAGCCGTTCATGCCGGGCATGACGATGTCCATCAGCACCGCGTCGGGCTTTTCCTGACGGGCCAGGGCCACGCCATCGCCACCGTTGTTGGCCTTGAGCACCTCGTAGCCGTGCTTTTCCAGCCATTCGGTCAATCTGTACATCTCTGTCGGCGAGTCGTCGACAATCAGAACTCGGGCCATGCTGTTTCCCCATCAGGAAAGTAAGACCGCGCCATGGCGGACGCGGTCAGGGTGCGTGTTGTTGGTGTTCGGCAAAACCAGGCACATGGGCCCGGATCGCTTCGAGCAGTTCTTCTTTGCTGAACGGCTTGGTGAGGAACTGGTCGGAGCCCACCACCCGCCCGCGGGCCTTGTCGAACAGGCCGTCGCGCGACGACAGGAGGATCACCGGTATGTCCTTGAAAGCGCTGTTGTGCTTGATCACGGCGCAGGTCTGGTAACCGTCCAGGCGCGGCATCAGCACATCGACGAAGATGATGCGTGGCTGGTGATCGACGATCTTGGCCAGGGCATCGAAACCATCGCTGGCGGTAATCACCTCGCAACCCGCTTCGCCGAGCAACATCTGCGCGGTACGGCGGATCGTGCGTGAGTCGTCGATCACCATGACCTTCAGGGGTTGTTCCATCACTTGGGCTACCGTCGCTGCTCAGGCCAGAATTGCTGGGGCCGCGTTGCGACCCTTTCGCGACACAAGGCCGCTCCTACAGGTTTGCGCAGCATTGTGCCTCGCATTTTTAGCACACTCCGGGTAGCCATTCCATCTGCTGCGCCCCTTGACCATCGGCGCTCCCGGCGCCACCCTGAGCCACTTTTCTTTCGATCCATCGCGGCTGCGCGCCGCCAAGAGGAACCACCCCATGAGCGTTCGCCTCGGCATTGTCATGGACCCCATCGCGTCCATCTCCTACAAGAAGGACAGCTCGCTGGCCATGCTGCTGGCCGCCCAGGCACGCGGCTGGAGCCTGTTCTACATGGAACAGCGCGACCTGTACCAGGGCGAAGGCAAGGCCCGTGCACGCATGCGCCCGCTAAACGTGTTCGCCGACCCAGCGCGCTGGTTCGAGCTGGGCGACGAGCAGGACAGCCCCCTGGCCGAGCTGGACGTGATCCTGATGCGCAAGGACCCGCCGTTCGACATGGAGTTCGTCTACAGCACCTACCTGCTGGAGCAGGCCGAGGCCGAAGGCGTGCTGGTGGTCAACCGCCCGCAGAGCCTGCGCGACTGCAACGAAAAACTGTTCGCCACGTTGTTCCCGCAGTGCACGCCACCGACCCTGGTCAGCCGCCGCCCGGACATCATTCGCGAATTCGCGGCCAAGCATGGTGACGTGATCCTCAAGCCGCTGGACGGCATGGGCGGCACTTCGATCTTCCGCCACCGGGTCGGCGACCCCAACCTGTCGGTGATCCTCGAAACCCTGACCGCCCTGGGCGCGCAGCAGATCATGGCGCAGGCCTACCTGCCAGCGATCAAGGACGGCGACAAGCGCATCCTGATGATCGACGGCGAGCCGGTCGACTACTGCCTGGCGCGCATCCCGGCCAGTGGCGAAACCCGTGGCAACCTGGCCGCCGGTGGCCGTGGCGAAGCGCGCCCGCTGACCGAACGTGACCGCTGGATCGCCGCCCAGGTCGGCCCGACCCTGCGCGCGAAAGGGCTGCTGTTCGTTGGCCTGGACGTGATTGGCGAGCACCTCACCGAAATCAACGTCACCAGCCCGACCTGTATTCGCGAGATCGACAACGCCTTCAACACCGACATCGGCGGGCAATTGATGGACGCCATTGATCGCCAGCTGAAGGCGCGCTGACCGGCAACGCGCGGCACAATCGCGGAGTGGGGTATGATACGGGTCCTTTTTACTTGGCCTGCTGCCCCGCCCCGCGGTTGCTGGATACCTGATGACGCTGCCCGCTGACATCCCCTCCGACCTGCTGCCACCGCGCGTTCGCCCGGTGGACCGGCTCGGCTTTACCCTGTTCCTGGCTGCCCTGGTGCACCTGGCGCTGATCCTTGGCGTCGGTTTTACCGTGGTCAAGCCGGCTGAAATCCGCCATACCATGGACATCACCCTCGCCACTTTCAAAAGCGAGAAAGCGCCCGAGAAGGCCGATTTCCAGGCTCAGGACAACCAGCAAGGCAGCGGCACACTGGAGAAGAAGGCGGTGCCCAAGACCACCGAACTCGCCCCCTTCCAGGACAGCAAGATCAACAAGGTCACGCCCCCGCCTGCGGCCAAGCCCGAGGTCGCACCGCCGCCCACGCCTGAGAAGTCGGCCGTGGTGACCAAGGCCGCCAAGCCTCACAAAGTCGAGCCCAAGCCCAAGGAAAGCAAGGCGCAGCCAAAGCCTGCAACGCCCACGCCTGATTTTGACAGCTCGCAGCTGTCCAGCCAGATCGCCAGCCTTGAGGCAGAGCTGTCCAATGAACAGCAGCTGTACGCCAAACGCCCGCGCATCCACCGCCTCAACGCCGCCTCGACCATGCGCGACAAGGGCGCCTGGTACAAGGAAGAATGGCGCAAGAAGGTCGAGCGGGTGGGCAACCTCAATTACCCTGACGAAGCGCGGCGCCAGCAGATCTACGGCAACTTGCGCATGATGGTCTCGATCAACCGCGATGGCTCGCTGTACGAAGTGCTGGTGCTGGAATCGTCCGGGCAACCGGTGCTGGACCAGGCGGCGCAACGTATTGTCAGGCTGGCGGCGCCGTTTGCGCCGTTTACCGGGGACTTGGCGGAATTCGACCGGTTGGAGATCATCCGGACCTGGCGCTTTGCCCGTGGGGACCGGTTGTCCAGTAACTGATTTGCTGGCTGTACTGGCCTCTGTGGGAGCGGGTTTACCCGCGAAAGCGTTCGACAAGGCAACATAATTGCCTGATCTGACGCATTCGCGGGTAAACCCGCTCCCACAGGGATCAAGTAAGCCCTGCAGAGCACCTTGTCAGCCTCGCCACCTGGCGCCACACTATCCCCCATGAAAACCCTCGCCCCGAGCTACCTCAAGCATCAGTTCCTGATCGCCATGCCGCACATGGCCGATCCGAACTTTGCCCAGACCCTCACGTACATCGTCGAGCACAACGCCAATGGCGCCATGGGCCTGGTGGTCAACCGACCGCAGGAGCTCAGCCTGGCTGACATCCTCGAACAGTTGCGCCCGGACGATGAACCCCCGGCCAGCACGCTGCACGTGCCGATCTACCAGGGCGGCCCGGTGCAAACCGATCGCGGCTTCGTGCTGCACTCCAGCGAGTGCACCTACCAGGCCACCGTCGAACTGCAGGGCCTGTCGCTGTCCACCTCGCAGGACGTGCTGTTTGCCATTGCCGAGGGCGTGGGGCCGCAAAACAGCCTGATTACCCTGGGCTACGCGGGCTGGGAAGCCGGCCAGCTGGAAGCCGAGCTGGCCGACAATGCCTGGCTCAACTGCCCGTTCGACCCCGAGATCATCTTCGGCCTCGCCAGCGACCAGCGCCTGAACGCCGCCGCCGCCAGCCTGGGCATCAACCTCAGCCTGCTGACCAGCCAGGCGGGCCACGCCTGATGGCCGAGCTACGCCTGCTGCTGGGCTTTGACTACGGCACCAAACAGATCGGGGTGGCGGTTGGCCAGGTCATCACTGGCCAGGCCCGCGAGCTGTGCACCCTGAAAGCGCAGAACGGCGTGCCGGACTGGGCCCAGGTGGAAAAACTGGTCGCTGAATGGAAACCCGACGCCATCGTCGTCGGCCTGCCGCTGAACATGGACGGCACCCCCAGCGAGATGAGCGCGCGCGCCGAGAAATTCGCCCGGCGCCTGAACGGCCGCTTCAACCTGCCCGTGCACACCCACGACGAACGCCTGACCACCTTCGAGGCTAAAGGCGAACGCCTGACCCGCGGTGGCCAGCGCGGCAGCTACCGCGACAACCCGGTCGACGCCATTGCCGCCGCCCTGCTGCTGCAAGGCTGGCTGGAGGCCAATACCTGATCATCTTTGCCGCCGGGCAGAGCCGGCGGCCCCCGAGGAGCACGCAATGAGCCTACCCAATCCCGCCGATCTGATCCGGCAGATGGCTGTCGACCTTCGCGCCCACCTGGCCCGCCGTGCTATCACCGAGCCGCGCTTCATCGGCATCCGCACGGGCGGCGTCTGGGTCGCCCAGGCCCTGCAGGAAGAAATGGGCGATACCAGCCCCATGGGCACCCTGGACGTGTCGTTCTACCGTGATGACTTCAGCCAGAACGGCCTGCACCCGCAAGTACGCCCGTCCGAGCTGCCGTTCGAAATCGAAGGCCAGCACCTGGTCCTGATCGACGACGTCCTGATGAGCGGTCGCACCATCCGTGCCGCGCTCAACGAGCTGTTCGATTACGGCCGCCCGGCCAGCGTCACCCTGGTCTGCCTGCTCGACCTGGATGCCGGCGAGCTGCCGATTCGCCCCAATGTGCTGGGTGCCACCCTGTCGCTGGCAGCCCATGAACGGGTAAAATTGACCGGACCCGCACCGCTCGCCCTCGAGCGCCAGGACCTCGCCTCCGCTTCCGCCCTTTAAGAGTCCCCCGCGATGACGCCAATCGACGCCAAGCGCCCGCTGCAGCTCAATGATCAGGGCCAGCTGCGCCACTTTCTCTCGCTCGACGGTTTGCCCCGCGAACTGCTGACCGAGATCCTCGACACCGCCGACTCCTTCCTGGAAGTCGGTGCCCGGGCCGTGAAAAAAGTCCCGTTGCTGCGCGGCAAGACCGTCTGCAACGTGTTCTTCGAGAACTCGACCCGTACCCGCACCACGTTCGAACTGGCCGCGCAGCGCCTGTCTGCCGACGTGATCAGCCTGAACGTGTCGACTTCCTCGACCAGCAAGGGCGAAACCCTGTTCGACACCCTGCGCAACCTGGAAGCCATGGCTGCCGACATGTTCGTCGTGCGCCACTCCGATTCGGGCGCCGCGCACTTCATCGCTGAACACGTGTGCCCCGATGTGGCCGTGATCAACGGTGGCGATGGCCGCCATGCGCACCCGACCCAAGGCATGCTCGACATGCTGACCATCCGTCGGCACAAGGGCAGCTTCGAAAACCTGTCTGTTGCCATCGTCGGCGATATCCTGCATTCGCGCGTGGCGCGTTCCGACATGCTCGCGCTCAAGGCGCTGGGCTGCCCGGACATCCGCGTGATCGGCCCGAAAACCCTGATCCCGATCGGCATCGAGCAATACGGCGTAAAGGTCTACACCGACCTCGCCGAAGGCCTGAAAGACGTCGACGTGGTAATCATGCTGCGCCTGCAGCGTGAGCGCATGGCCGGTGGCCTGCTGCCGAGCGAGGGCGAGTTCTACCGCCTGTTCGGCCTGACCACCGCACGCCTGGCCGGTGCCAAGCCCGATGCCATCGTCATGCACCCTGGCCCGATCAACCGCGGTGTAGAGATCGAATCGGCAGTGGCCGACGGCAAGCACTCGGTGATCCTCAACCAGGTGACGTACGGCATCGCCGTGCGCATGGCCGTGCTGTCCATGGCCATGAGCGGGCAAAACGCGCAACGCCAACTCGACCAGGAGAACGCCCTGTGAGCATCAGTATTCTTGGCGCCCGGGTTATCGACCCCAACAGCGGCCTGGACCAGATCACCGACCTGCACCTGGACGGCGGCCGCATTGCCGCCATCGGCGCAGCACCGGCCGGCTTCAGCGCCAGCCGCACGATCCAGGCCGATGGCCTGATTGCAGCGCCTGGCCTGGTCGACCTCGACGTCTCTCTGCGCGAGCCGGGCTACAGCCGCAAAGGCAACATCGCCAGCGAAACCCGCGCCGCCGTGGCCGGCGGTGTGACCAGCCTGTGCTGCCCGCCGCAGACCAAACCGGTGCTGGACACCTCGGCCGTGGCCGAGCTGATCCTCGACCGTGCCCGCGAAGCCGGCAACAGCAAGGTCTACCCGATCGGCGCCCTGACCAAGGGCCTGGAAGGCGAGCAACTGGCCGAGCTGGTGGCCCTGCGCGACACCGGTTGCGTGGCCTTCGGCAATGGCCTGCAGCAAATCCCCAACAACCGTACCCTGGCCCGTGCCCTGGAGTACGCCGCCACCTTCGACCTGACCGTGGTGTTCCACTCCCAGGACCGCGACCTGTCCCAAGGTGGCCTGGCCCATGAAGGCGCCATGGCCAGCTTCCTCGGCCTGCCGGGCATCCCGGAGACTGCCGAGACCGTGGCCTTGGCGCGCAACCTGCTGCTGGTCGAACAGAGCGGCGTGCGGGCGCACTTCACCCAGATCACCAGCGCCCGCGGCGCGCGCTTGATCGCCCAGGCCCAGGAACTGGGCCTGCCGGTGACCGCCGACGTGGCGCTGTACCAGCTGATTCTCACCGATGAGTCGCTGCGCGAGTTTTCCAGCCTGTACCACGTGCAGCCACCGCTACGCACCGCCGCCGACCGCGACGGCCTGCGCGCAGCCGTCAAGTCGGGGGTGATCCAGGCGATCTCCAGCCATCACCAGCCGCACGAGCGCGATGCCAAGCTGGCGCCGTTCGGTGCCACGGAGCCGGGTATCAGCAGTGTCGAAGTGCTGCTGCCACTGGCCATGACCTTGGTCGAAGACGGCCTGCTCGACCTGCCGACCTTGCTGGCACGCTTGACCAGCGGCCCGGCTGCCGCCATGCGCCTGCCGGCGGGTGAACTGAAGGTAGGTGGCGCGGCGGACCTGGTGCTGTTCGATCCGAAAGCCTCGACCGTTGCCGGCGAACAGTGGCTGTCCCGTGGCGAGAACTGCCCGTTCATCGGCCACTGCCTGCCTGGCGCTGTGCGTTATACCTTGGTCGATGGGCACGTCTGCCACGAGGCCTGACCAACCCTGTGGGAGCGGCCTTGCGTCGCGAAAGGGCCGCAAAGCGGCCCCGGCAATCCATGCATGGTGCCGAGATCCTGGGGCTGCTACGCAGCCCTTTCGCGACACAAGGCCGCTCCCACATGGATCGCATTCAACCTTGAACCTGTCGCAACCATTCATCCCCCCAGGTTGAAATCCTTCCCCCCACCCCCATATGAGTCTGCATCAGGCACTTTCGCCCCGCTGCGTGGAGACTCTCCCCTTGACCACCATCGTTTCTGTCCGCCGTAACGGCAAAGTCGTCATGGGCGGCGACGGCCAGGTTTCCCTCGGCAACACTGTGATGAAAGGCAACGCTAAAAAAGTCCGTCGCCTGTACCACGGCCAGGTCATTGCTGGCTTCGCCGGTGCCACCGCCGATGCCTTCACCCTGTTCGAACGCTTTGAAGGCCAACTGGAGAAACACCAGGGCCACCTGGTCCGTGCCGCCGTCGAGCTGGCCAAGGAATGGCGTACCGACCGCTCCCTGAGCCGCCTGGAGGCCATGCTGGCCGTGGCCAACAAGGATGCATCCTTGATCATTACCGGTAACGGCGATGTGGTCGAACCCGAAGACGGCCTGATCGCCATGGGTTCCGGTGGCGCCTACGCCCAGGCCGCCGCCCGCGCCCTGCTGAACAAGACCGACCTCTCGGCCCGCGAAATTGCCGAGACCGCGCTGAACATCGCCGGTGACATCTGCGTATTCACCAACCACAACCTGACCATCGAGGAGCAGGACCTGGCCGACTGATCAGTTGTTTTGGCGTCCCGCCCAGGGCGGGACTTTTCCACACTGATTGCTCTGCTCGAGGACCATTTTCATCATGTCCATGACCCCCCGCGAAATCGTTCACGAACTCAACCGCCACATCATCGGCCAGGACGACGCCAAGCGCGCCGTGGCCATCGCCCTGCGCAACCGCTGGCGGCGCATGCAACTGCCGACCGAGCTGCGCGCCGAGGTGACCCCGAAAAACATCCTGATGATCGGCCCGACCGGTGTCGGCAAGACCGAAATCGCTCGTCGCCTGGCCAAGCTGGCCAACGCGCCGTTCATCAAGGTCGAAGCGACCAAGTTCACCGAAGTCGGCTACGTCGGCCGTGATGTCGAATCGATCATCCGTGACCTGGCCGATGCCGCGCTGAAGATGCTCCGCGAGCAAGAAATCATCCGCGTGCGCCACCGCGCCGAAGACGCCGCTGAAGACCGCATCCTCGATGCCCTGCTGCCGCAGGCGCGGGTCACCAGCTTCAGCGAAGAAGCCGCGCAGACCAGCAGCGATTCCAACACCCGCCAGCTGTTCCGCAAGCGCCTGCGCGAAGGCCAACTGGACGACAAGGAAATCGAGATCGAAGTGGCTGACGCCGTAGGTGTCGAAATCGCCGCGCCGCCTGGCATGGAAGAGATGACCAACCAGCTGCAGAGCCTGTTCGCCAACATGGGCAAGGGCAAGCGCAAGGCGCGCAAGCTCAAGGTCAAGGAAGCGCTGAAGATGGTCCGTGAAGAAGAAGCGGGCCGCCTGGTCAACGAAGAAGAACTCAAGGCCAAGGCCCTGGAAGCCGTTGAACAGCACGGTATCGTGTTCATCGACGAAATCGACAAAGTGGCCAAGCGTGGCAATGTCGGCGGCGCCGATGTGTCCCGCGAAGGTGTCCAGCGCGACCTGCTGCCGTTGATCGAAGGCTGCACCGTCAACACCAAGCTGGGCATGGTCAAAACCGACCACATCCTGTTCATTGCCTCGGGTGCGTTCCACCTGAGCAAGCCAAGCGACCTGGTGCCTGAGCTGCAGGGCCGCCTGCCGATCCGTGTCGAACTCAAGGCACTGACCCCAGAAGACTTCGAGCGCATCCTACGGGAGCCGCACGCTTCGCTGACCGAGCAGTACCAGGCACTGCTGAAAACCGAAGGGCTGAACATCGAGTTCCTCACCGACGGTATCAAGCGCCTGGCCGAGATCGCCTACCAGGTCAACGAGAAAACCGAGAACATCGGTGCCCGCCGCCTGCACACCCTGCTCGAGCGCCTGCTCGAAGAGGTGTCGTTCAGTGCCGGTGACCTGGCCAGCACTCACGATGAAACGCCGATCCAGATCGATGCGGGCTATGTGAACAGCCACCTGGGTGAGCTGGCGCAGAACGAAGACCTGTCGCGCTATATCCTGTAAGACCGGATGGGGCCGCTTTGCGGCCCATCGCCGGCAAGCCGGCTCCCACAGGTACCCCACAGTATTCAAGCACTGTGCTATCCCGGTGGGAGCTGGCTTGCCGGCGATGGGCTGCAAAGCAGCCCCAATCAAGCTTGAATCCCTCCCTCAGAAGCTGGAAGCTTGCAGCATCAGCTCCCCAGAGATTCAGCCCATGGCCCGTCTGCCCACCGCCATCAACCTGCACAAAGCCTCCAAGACCTTGAGCCTTACCTACGGCCCCAACGAGGTCTACCACCTGCCCGCCGAATTCCTGCGCGTGCACTCCCCTTCCGCCGAGGTCCAGGGCCACGGCAACCCCATCCTGCAAGTTGGCAAGGTCAACGTCGGCCTCGCTGGCCTCGAACCCGCCGGCCAATATGCACTGAAATTGACCTTCGACGACGGCCATGACAGCGGCCTATTCACGTGGGAGTACCTCGAGCAACTGTGCCTGCGCCAGGAACAGCTGTGGGCCGAGTACCTCGACGCGCTGCACAAGGCCGGAAAATCCCGCGATCCGGCCGAATCGGTCGTGAAACTCATGCTCTAGCGCAAGCCCTCGAACGTTTAGAGCGCATTTTCTAATCTCATCTGCTTGAATGCCCCTACAGGCAGCTCAGTGACGGGCTGTCTTGCGCATTACATGAAAGTCGGGTAACCAATGGAGCTGGCAAGTTCCCTGCATCGTCTTGAAGGCAATCAGGGCCTGGCCGGTATGTAGAGGTCGCGAGCGAAAGCAGGCTGTCTTCACACGCAGAATTCCCCGCAGCTCATCGCCGAATGCATCCGGCCCGCAGCACCGCTGTTCCTTATCACTGGTCACCCGAGTAGCAGTACCGGGCTCTGGACTGTGCAAGCGCCACAGGCAACCGGTACTCGTCTCTGGACAACGGAGCGTCGCAGATGAGTAACAAGAACAACGATGAGTTGCAGCGGCAGGCCTCGGAGAACACCCTGGGGCTGAACCCGGTCATCGGCATCCGCCGCAAGGACCTGTTGAGCTCGGCACGCACCGTGCTGCGCCAGGCCGTGCGCCAACCTTTGCACAGCGCCAAGCACGTGGCGCACTTCGGCCTGGAGCTGAAGAACGTGCTGCTGGGCAAATCCAGCCTCACCCCCGAAAGCGACGACCGCCGCTTCAACGACCCGGCCTGGAGCAACAACCCCCTTTACCGCCGCTACCTGCAAACCTACCTGGCCTGGCGCAAGGAGCTGCAGGAGTGGATCGGCAATAGCGACCTTTCACCCCAGGACATCAGCCGCGGGCAGTTCGTCATCAACCTGATGACCG
The DNA here is from genome assembly GCF_000483465.1 of Pseudomonas sp. LAIL14HWK12:I7. Taxonomy (NCBI): domain Bacteria; kingdom Pseudomonadati; phylum Pseudomonadota; class Gammaproteobacteria; order Pseudomonadales; family Pseudomonadaceae; genus Pseudomonas; species Pseudomonas sp. LAIL14HWK12:I7. The sequence continues at coordinate 591,147 of NZ_AXYZ01000001.1, read as the reverse complement.
AGGCCATGGCGCCGACCAACACCTTGTCCAACCCGGCCGCGGTCAAGCGCTTCTTCGAAACCGGTGGCAAAAGCCTGCTCGATGGCCTGTCCAACCTGGCCAAGGACGTGGTCAACAACGGTGGCATGCCCAGCCAGGTGAACATGGACGCCTTCGAAGTGGGCAAGAACCTGGGCACCAGCGACGGCGCCGTGGTGTTCCGCAACGACGTGCTGGAGCTGATCCAGTACAGCCCCATCACCGAACAGGTGCATGCGCGGCCACTGCTGGTGGTGCCGCCGCAGATCAACAAGTTCTACGTGTTCGACCTGAGCCCGGAAAAAAGCCTGGCGCGCTTCTGCCTGCGCTCACAACAGCAGACCTTCATCATCAGCTGGCGCAACCCGACCAAGGCCCAGCGCGAGTGGGGCCTGTCGACCTACATCGATGCGCTCAAGGAAGCGGTCGATGCCGTGCTGGCGATTACCGGCAGCAAAGACCTGAACATGCTCGGCGCCTGCTCTGGCGGCATCACCTGCACCGCGCTGGTGGGCCATTACGCCGCCCTGGGCGAAAACAAGGTCAATGCCCTGACCCTGCTGGTCAGCGTGCTGGACACCACCATGGACACCCAGGTCGCGCTGTTCGTCGATGAACAGACCCTCGAAGCCGCCAAGCGCCACTCCTACCAGGCCGGCGTGCTCGAAGGCAGCGAGATGGCCAAGGTGTTCGCCTGGATGCGCCCCAATGACCTGATCTGGAACTACTGGGTCAACAACTACCTGCTCGGCAACGAGCCGCCGGTGTTCGACATCCTGTTCTGGAACAACGACACCACGCGCCTGCCGGCCGCCTTCCACGGCGACCTGATCGAGATGTTCAAAAGCAACCCACTCACCCGCCCCGGTGCACTGGAAGTGTGCGGCACGCCGATCGACCTGAAGCAGGTCACCTGCGACATCTACAGCCTCGCCGGCACCAACGACCACATCACCCCGTGGCCGTCCTGCTACCGTTCGGCACACCTGTTTGGCGGCAAGATCGAGTTCGTGCTGTCCAACAGCGGCCACATCCAGAGCATCCTCAACCCACCGGGCAACCCCAAGGCGCGCTTCATGACCGGCGCCGATCGCCCGGGCGACCCCGTGGCCTGGCAGGAGAACGCGACCAAGCATGCCGACTCCTGGTGGCTGCATTGGCAAAACTGGCTGGGCGAACGTGCCGGCGACCTGAAAAAAGCGCCAACCCGGCTGGGCAACCGCGCCTATGCCGCTGGCGAGGCATCTCCGGGCACTTACGTTCACGAACGTTGAGTTGCAGCGCCGTGGCCACCTGCGGGTGGGCCACGGTGTTCACTTCACCACAGAGCCACGCGCATGCCGTCACCCTATATCTTCAGGACCGTCGAACTGGACAACCAGTCCATCCGCACTGCCGTGCGCCCGGGCAAGCCGCACCTGACGCCGCTGCTGATCTTCAACGGCATCGGCGCCAACCTGGAGCTGGTGTTTCCGTTCATCGAAGCGCTGGACCCAGACCTGGAAGTCATCGCCTTCGACGTACCGGGCGTAGGCGGCTCGTCGACGCCACGCCAGCCCTATCGCTTTCCGGGGCTGGCCAAGCTCACGGCACGCATGCTCGATTACCTCGACTACGGCCAGGTGAATGTGATCGGCGTGTCGTGGGGCGGCGCCCTGGCGCAGCAGTTTGCCCACGACTACCCCGAGCGCTGCAAGAAGCTGGTACTGGCCGCCACGGCTGCCGGCGCGGTGATGGTGCCGGGCAAACCCAAGGTGCTGTGGATGATGGCCAGCCCCCGGCGCTACATCCAGCCTTCGCATGTAATCCGCATCGCCCCGCTGATCTACGGCGGTGGCTTTCGCCGCGACCCAGACCTGGCCATGCGACACGCAGCCAAGGTGCGCTCCGGCGGCAAGCTGGGCTATTACTGGCAACTGTTCGCCGGGCTTGGCTGGACCAGCATTCACTGGCTGCACAAGATCCAGCAGCCCACCCTGATACTGGCTGGCGACGACGACCCGTTGATCCCGCTGATCAACATGCGCCTGCTGGCCTGGCGGATTCCCAATGCCCAGCTACACATTATCGACGACGGCCATCTGTTTCTGATCACCCGGGCCGAGGCCGTCGCCCCGATCATCATGAAGTTCCTCCAGCAAGAGCGTCAGCGCGCGGTCATGCATCCGCGCCCGGCTTCGGGCGTGTAGGGGCGGGTTCGCCCGCGACGGGGCCAGCAGGCGCCAAGGGTCAAGACGAGGGAGTGTTGCCATGAAAGACAAACCGGCCAAAGGAACGCCAACGCTTCCCGCCACCAGCATGAACGTGCAGAACGCCATCCTCGGCCTGCGCGGTCGCGACCTGATTTCCACGTTGCGCAGTGTCGGCCGTCATGGCTTGCGCAACCCGCTGCATACCGCCCGCCACCTGCTGGCCCTGAGCGGCCAGCTGGGCCGCGTGATGCTCGGCGATACCCCTTACCAGCCGAGCCCGCGAGACACCCGCTTCAGCGACCCGACCTGGAGCCAGAACCCGTTCTACCGGCGCGGCCTGCAAGCCTACCTGGCCTGGCAAAAGCAGACCCGCCTGTGGATCGATGAAAGCCACCTGGACGACGATGACCGCGCCCGCGCGCAGTTTCTGTTCACGCTGATCAACGATGCCCTGGCGCCCAGCAATTCGCTGCTCAACCCACTGGCCGTGAAGGAGCTGCTCAACACCGGCGGGCAAAGCCTGGTGCGTGGCGTGGCGCACTTGCTTGACGACTTGCGCCACAACGATGGCTTGCCTCGCCAGGTAGACGAACGCGCCTTCGAGGTGGGTGGCAACGTCGCGGCAACCCCCGGCGCCGTGGTGTTTCGCAACGAATTGCTGGAGTTGATCCAGTACCAGCCGATGAGCGAAAAACAGCACGCCCGCCCACTGCTGGTGGTGCCGCCGCAGATCAACAAGTTCTATATCTTCGACCTCAGCTCGACCAACAGCTTTGTCCAGTACATGCTCAAGAACGGCCTGCAGGTGTTCATGGTCAGTTGGCGCAACCCCGACCCACGGCACCGCGAGTGGGGGCTGTCGAGCTACGTTCAGGCCCTGGAAGAGGCGCTTAACGCGTGCCGCAGCATCAGTGGCAACCGCGACCCCAACCTGATGGGCGCCTGCGCTGGCGGCCTGACCATGGCAGCGCTGCAAGGCCACCTGCAAGCCAAGCACCAGTTGCGCCGAGTGCGCAGCGCCACCTACCTGGTCAGCTTGCTGGACAGCAAGTTCGAAAGCCCCGCGAGCCTGTTCGCCGACGAGCAGACGATCGAGGCGGCCAAGCGCCGCTCGTACCAGCGCGGTGTGCTGGACGGCGCCGAGGTGGCGCGGATCTTCGCCTGGATGCGGCCCAATGACTTGATCTGGAACTACTGGGTCAACAACTACCTGCTCGGCAAGACCCCGCCCGCCTTCGACATCCTCTACTGGAACGCCGACAGCACACGCCTGCCGGCGGCGCTGCATGGCGACCTGCTGGACTTCTTCAAGCACAACCCGCTGACCCACCCGGCAGGCCTTGAGGTGTGTGGCACGCCCATCGACCTAAAGCAGGTCGACCTCGACAGTTTCACCGTGGCCGGCAGCAACGACCACATCACCCCGTGGGATGCCGTGTACCGCTCAGCCATGCTGCTAGGCGGCGACCGACGCTTCGTGCTGGCCAACAGCGGGCATATCCAGAGCATCATCAACCCACCTGGCAACCCCAAGGCCTACTACCTGGCCAACCCGAAGCTGTCCAGCGACCCGCGTGCCTGGTTCCACGACGCGCAGCGCAGCGAAGGCAGTTGGTGGCCATTGTGGCTGGAGTGGGTCACCCCGCGCTCCGGCCCGCTGAAAGCGCCACGCACCACGCTTGGCAATACCACCTATCCGCCGCTGGGCCCTGCGCCAGGCACCTATGTCCTGACCCGATGAGCACACCGCCCGGATGAAGACCCGCGACCGTATCCTTGAATGCGCCCTGCAACTGTTCAACCAGCAAGGCGAACCGAATGTCTCGACCTTGGAGATCGCCAACGAACTGGGCATCAGCCCTGGCAACCTGTACTACCACTTCCATGGCAAGGAACCGGTTGTGCTGGGGCTTTTCGAGCGTTTCGAAGAAGCGCTGATGCCGCTGCTCGACCCACCGCTTGAAGTGCGCCTGGAGGCCGAGGACTACTGGTTGTTCCTGCACTTGATCGTCGAGCGCATGGCCCAGTACCGCTTCCTGTTCCAGGACCTGTCCAACCTGACCGGGCGCCTGCCGAAGCTGGCCCGCGGCATGCGCAGCCTGATCAACGCACTGAAGCGAACCCTTGCCGCGTTGCTGGCCAGCCTCAAGGGCCAGGGACAAGTGGTGAGCGAAACCCAGGCGCTGGGGCAGTTGGTGGAGCAGATCACCCTGACACTGATGTTCTCGCTGGATTACCAGCGCGTGCTGGGGCGGGAGGGGGATGTGGGGATCGTGGTATACCAGGTGATGATGCTGGTGGCGCCGCATCTGCAGGCCCAGGCCCGGGCGGCGGCAGAGCAGTTGGCGGTGCGGTATCTGGAGGGGTAGTGCCGCATCGGCGGTGCCCTCTTCGCGGGGCAAGCCCGCTCCCACAGAGACCCAGCTCAGGGTTTGCAAGCTGAGCTGAATCTGTGGGAGCGGGCTTGCCCCGCGAAGAAGGCGACGCGGTTAGATCAGGGTACCGGTACCGGTCGGTGCCGACGGTGTGCTGCTGGCCGGTGCCGCGCTTGGCGCTGGCGCTGCAGCTGTAGCAGTCGGAGCCGGTGCCGCACTGGCCGCAGGTGCGGCCGGTTTGGCCGGGGCCTTCTTCACTGCCGGTTTCTTCGCCGCTGCAGGCTTGGCCGCAACAGGCTTGGCAGCGGGTTTGGCAGCAGGTTTGGCCGCAGGCTTGGCAGCAGCGGTTTTCGCAGCAGGTTTAGCCGCTGGTTTTGCCGCAGCCGCTTTGGCCGCCGGCTTGGCTGCTGCGGTTTTCGCAGCAGGTTTGGCAGGCGCCTTGGCCAGTGGTTTGGCAGAGGCTTTGCTCGCAGCCGCCTTGGAGATCGGTGTGACCGAGGCACCGGTCAGTTTCTCGATCTGCTTGGTCAGGCTGTCCACTTGCTGGTGCAGCGCCTTGATCTCATTGCGGCTTGGTACGCCCAGGCGCGAGATGGCGCTGTTCAGGCGCTTGTCGAAGGCTTCTTCAAGCTCGCTCCACTTGCCCAGCGCGCGATCTTTCACGCCGGACACGCGCGACGTGGTCGACGCCTTGGCGCTATCAGCCACGTCTTCGGCGGTCTTCTTCGCCTGCTTCTCGGCCTTCTCGCCGTCCTTCACCAGCGTATCGAACAGCTTCGGGCCGTCCTGGTCGATCTTCGAATAGATCCCCAGGCCCGCCAGCCAGATCTTGCGGGAGTACTTCTCGATCCCGCCGACCCAGGAGCTGCTTTCTTTGTCGGAATTCTTCTTGCCAGCCATCCTGCTCTCCTTATGGTTTGTGCGCGACGCGCTCAAGCAGCTCGTGCAGCTGTTCAAGCTTGATGGACAACGCCTCAACGTCATGTTTAGACGGAATGCCAAGGCGATTCAAGGCGCGACCAACCCGTGCGTCGAAAGCTTTTTCGATCTTGTCGAGTTGAACTTCGACCTTGCCGCGTACGCGGCTGACTTCCTGGGTCGCTTCATCCAGCTGGTTGTTGGCCGCATCGAGCTCTTTGTCGATGCGCTTCTTGCCACGTTTTTCAACGCCTTCGCCGGCTTTGACCAGCTCGTTGAAATACTCGGAACCTTCCTGGCCGACGCGGGCATAGGCGCCGATACCTGCCAGCCAGATCTTGCGCGCATAACCGCGCACTTCGCCCAGGGTGCCTGGAGCGTCGTCCTTTTTCTTCACATTCACTTTGGCCATGCTCTGTACCTCATGCTCATGAGTGGAGAGGAACTGCCCATGGAGGTTGGGCTTGAGCATAAGGTAGGGAAGAAAATTAGAAACCTCACCCTAAGCTCACGCGGCATAGGGGGCCAAACATGTACCGCCGCCGCCACAGGCATGGGCGCTAGCGTGCGAGCATTCCCGCCACCGGAGCTCACACCTCATGCCTGCGTCCCCGCCCCTGCAACCCACCACGCTCAAGCAACGGGTAGCCAGCCAATTCGCCCAACGCCCCACACTGCGCGAGGTGGTTGCCAAGGCCGGTTTGACGATCTTGGCCAATCGCTACCCCTGGATCACGCGCAACCACCCGCAGTTGCAGTCCCTCGAGCCCTTCACGCTCATCCACGGCGCAGGCAAGCAACCGGCACAGGTCTCCCTGGTAAACACGCTGCTCGACCATTTTCTGTCGGGCAAAGGCATGGCCCTCACGCGCACAGACGTGCTCAGCATCGCGCCGCCCCTGCCCTTTCTGCCGCAGGCGGCAGGTGTCGGCCCAAACGCCCAGCCCGAAGTCAGCCTGAACATGGACAACCTCAACCGCGACTTCGACGAACTGCTGGCGGCCCTGACCGAAGCCTTTCAGCAGGCACAGATTGGTTTCTGGGCTGCAAGCGACGCCACATCGGGCCTGTCCCATGTGCACAGTTTGGCGCAGACCTTGAAAGCCGCCCTGCTGCTAGGCGTGGAACGGCAGGGCTTGTCCGAACCGGTGAAAGCCGTGCTGTATGGCGTGGTCAACGGCACGGCCAGCGCACTGGCGATCAACCGGCTGCAGGTCACCCTCGATGAGCATCCACCCCAGGCCTTACCGGACCTGTTGATCATCGCCGAAGCCGGGATGGTGCTGTGGTGCAAACCTTCAGGCACGGTGCGCAGCTACGTTGACCTTGCGGCCTTCGCCGAGGCCCTTCGCGACGCACTGGCGCAGCAGTATCAATTCGACACGCTGCGCTGGGCACAGCAACCACTGAACACAGACCCGTTCGCGTTCCAGTCCACTGAACTACTCAATGGCATCCTCGACAGGGTCGGCCGCCTGCGGTTGTCCACGCTCACCAGCGTCCCCGCGCTTGAGGAGGCCTTCAGCACCTTGAGCGACCCTTCGTCCCATTTCTTCGACCTGCCCCTGCCAAGCACCGAGCAGCCACTGCTAAGCCTGCCCACCTGGCTGAATCAAGCAGACAGCACCGGCCACCTGCTGTACGCCGAAGCCCTGCTTGAGCTCGCCGCCAGCCAGGCGCACGCCCAGGGCAGGACGTCGCTCGACGCGATAGAACCCCTGGGCCGCTATGCCGCTCGCCGGCTGCGCGAACAGATGCATGCGGACTTCCCAGCCGAAACACCGCAAGACCCCGACCAGCTGCTCGTGCAGATCTCGGTGGTGGTACCGCTGTCGTCGTCCGGCCCCGCGCAATTGAACTACCTGAAAAGCATGACCCTGACGGAACTGGCCATTGCACGCCTGCACACGGGCAGCGACGAAGTGGCGTCCGGCCTGCTCGACACCCACGCACGGCCTCTGGGCAGCTGGCTGAACCTGGATTACGTCAACCGCTTGATCTCGACCGTGGATGTCGGCGGGCTTTACCCCGCTTATGTCGCCCACCAACTGCAAGACGCCACGCTCAAGGTCAGCCGCCTCCAGCGCCATGCCACGGAATGGCGCAGCACCCTGCAGTTCGCCGCGCTCAGGGCCAGGATCGAAGCCAAGCTCAGCGCACAGGCCTGCCAGGCAATCGTCGATTTCTGCCGTGCCAATCAAGCGTCACCTGATGCGCTCAGCATTGCGCCACTCGCGTTTCTGCCTGCACCGGGTGCCTCCGAAGGCAACACGGTGCACGGCATGTTCCTGATCAAGGTAAAGGCCAACCAGCGTTGGGTCCTGTATCGCCCCCTGTTCGCGGATGACGCCGTGGCAGAGTTTGCCAGCCTGGACAGCCTGATGGCGCAGATACGGGCTGATCAGGCGTTGCAGCAACAGCTGCTGGCCTGGATGGATGACGACGCCAGGGGCATCTACCAGCACGGCGGATTCGAACGTCCGCACCTGCATAGCCGCCTGTCGGCCCTGGCGCACTTGATTGGCACGCAGTCGGCGTTGGTAGACACCCTGGTGGAACGCCTCAGGGTCCCTGTTACAGCCGTTCACACACCTTGGCTGGAAGATTTGGACAACCACCTCTACAACGCACGCATTCAGACAATGCTACTGCTGGCCTCCCGGCAGAGCCGCTCGAATGCGCAACAGCGCTGGGCCTTGATCGTGCAGTGCGGCTGGGTTCTGTTCAACACGGTCACGCCGCTGCTGCGTGGCCCTGCGGCCATGCTGGCCTGGTTGGTCGCCGCCGTGGCAACGCTCAAGGATGACCTACCCGCCCTGTCCGATGGCAGCGCGGAGGAAAAGGCCTTGGCAGCGGCAGATGTGCTGACCAACCTGGCCCTGTTGTTGATGCAGGGCCCCACAGCCCCAACGCATGCGGGGGTCAGCTCGGCAGCGGTGGACGCCATGGCCCTGGAGGGCCCCGCCCGCAGAGCACCCTCCACGCCGGTAACCGTTGAGGCACCCAAGACAGCGGACTGGGTCGAGCCCCACCAGGCGCAACGCCCCGGCCACGTCAGTGTGAGCCGTTGGCACAACAGCCAGCGGGTGGGCAATTTGCCCTCCCACGCCCGCCAGCGCCTGGGTGAACTGCGCGCAGGCGTTTCCCTGCAAGGCCATGCCGCTGAAACACAAGGCCGCCTACGCGGGTTGTACACGGTGCAAGAGCGGCTCTACGTGAACCTGCAGGACGTGGCCTACGAGGTGCAGGAAACCTGGGGCGGAATCCAGATCATCGGCCCGGACACCAGCCAGGGCGAATGGCACACACGTTGGGGCGGCGCGCCCGACGGCTACTACATTGTCGGGCGCGAACGCAGCAAAGGCCCTTGGCTGCGGCGCTGGAATGACGAATGGGTCCTGGACCTGCACTTGGCCGGCGGCATGCCAAAAACCCGCGAAGCCGTCACCGCGCAGAATCGCCAGCACTACGATGCACTGCAAGCGACCGGTCAAGCCAACCAGGACAAACTGACCCAGCTCGAGCCCTTCATGGAGCGCAACCGCATCGAGCTTGAAGCGTTTGACGACGAGGCGGCCGCGTTCAGCCTGGCGTTCAATGCGTTGCCCAAACCCGACGTCAAGGCACTTCCACCGGCGCTCCGAGTGCAGCGCCAGGCAGTGCTGGAAATGCGCAGGCAGCACCTACCGCAGATCGCCGCGGGGTCGCTGTACCTGGAGAAGCAGGCCAGCTTGCTGCATGCCAACGCCGACCTCTACCGGCAGATGCTCGAGCCTCGCTACCTGAAGTACGACCGTTCGGGCGCCACTGCACGCCGGCTCAGCAACTGGACAGAAGCCGCCATCGACAATGACATGCTGCTGGTGCGGCGCCTGCTCGAACTGGTCGACCACGAACACTTGCAGGAGCAATCCGTGGGCTTGCGTGGGGTGCCTGACAGTGACGAGCAGAGGGGCCGACACGCCGTATTTCGCGAATCGACCCGAGACGCGCTGAAGGTCAGTCGCCGCCTGCTCGTGGTCAGCGAGCGGCTGGATAAAACGCTTTCCGACGTGCTCAGCGATACCCGGGTCGCCTACCCAGACAAGAAAGCCAAGATCGAACGCGCCATCAAACTGCGCCCTTACTCGTCGTTGATCGTCCGCGCACAGATTGTCAGCGACCTGGCTTACCTGACACTGGACAAGACCCTGCTCACTGCCGAAGCGGCCATTGACCTGCTGCCCTTGCAAAACAGCCTGAGCGACACGGACCTGTCAGCAGCGCTGTGGAGCCACGATGGCGTTGCCTCTGCCAGCCTGCCTGCCGACCAACAAGCGGAGGTGCTGGGCAACGCCCTGCGCGTTTACCGAGCCGTCATCGGCAGGGCCCGGTACATGCAATCGTTCACCGCACCTGCCGTGGACACCACGATGCTGCAGGCCTACATCGAGGCGATGACGGGCCTGGAGCGCCTGGCAGAAACCGACTTGAGCACCGCCTTGATGAATGCCGAACAGGGCACATCGTCCCCTGCGCGACAGCTGACCCACCGCGTCAGGGCCGGCAAACGCACCCTGATCCGAACCTCCCGAGGGCGCTCGGTGCTGGTCGAGCGAGACCAGGAAGGCGATCATGCCGTTCAGCGCAACCCGGCCACCGAGCAACCTGGGGGCGCCTATGAGCGGCGCAATGGCCAGTGGTTCGAAGTCCCAGGCGAGGAGCGCCCCGCCGCGCAAGACTCCGCCCAGCTGCGCAGTCGCGCGCAACACCTGCTGGCGCAAGTGAGTGACCGGGTCGCGCTGGCAGCGCGCTACGCGAACGAGCCGAACAGCCTGGCCGATCTCATGGATTGGCAGATCGAGGACATGCGCAAGGTCGAGCAGCACGTAAGCGCCGCCGATGACCGGGCGTCCGAAGGCCTGGCCAGCCAACTGCGCGATGCCATCGCCTCGCTGAACACCGAAAAACGCCGACTGCTCACCGACGCCTACCTCAACACCCGCCACCCGGACAGCAGTGCGTTACGTTACCTGTATCAGCAACAGCGGATCGAGATCGCCCTGAGCACATCGCGAAAGCCGCTGCGCACCGCCAACGACTACCTGGACGTCTACCAGATCAAGGACGTGCAGGTGCCCAATGCGGTGCTGTGGGAAGCTCACTTCCACTACCGCAGCGCCGACGCGGCGCCCCGCACCTTCGTCAAAGGCCACCTGAAGCACTGGGAGCCGCGCCCCGCGCGTGCCAGCAGGGCCGAAAAGGCGCGCGAGGTCAGGCTTGAGCACGCCCATACAGCGGCTGAACGGATCGACATCTACCGCGGCGACCTGCGCCTGGACCAGATAGAGGGCATCATCCCCTTTCCGACCCACTGACGGGCCGGCCAACGGCACAGCCCTGGTGTTAGGCCAGGGCTTTGTCCAGCGCCCGCTCGATCTCGCTCTTGATGCTAGCGCCCATGATCGACAGCATCATGCCGAGCTTGAGCTCGACGCGGATGGTGTCTTCGCCAATCTGCACGCTGCCGTTGGCGCCGCTGCGCGCGACGTCGACGCGGTCGCCGTTCCAGGTGGCCTTGAGGTCATATTCGCGGCTGAGCTTTTCTACCAGCGCCTCGGCCTTGGCGCGGGCAGCCTCGCGGCCGAGGGAATGTTTGCGTTCGACGCTGATCTGGGTCATGCGGGTGATCCTGGGTATGAAGACATAATCAGCATTATGCCCGCCCCTGCCCCCTGGCACACCCCGCCAAGACAAATCCGCCCATTCGCCCTAGAATGGCGGTAATTTTTTCCGGTGAAGCGATATGAACGACCAGCGCAAAGGCGAACACGCCGAACCCACCACCCATTTTGGCTACCAGGACGTCCCGGAGAGCCAAAAGGCGAAGAAAGTCGCCGAGGTGTTCCACTCCGTGGCCGCCAAGTACGACCTGATGAACGACGTGCTTTCCGGCGGCATGCACCGCCTGTGGAAGCGCTTCACCATCGAGCTGTCGGGCGTGCGCAGCGGCAACCGCGTGCTGGACATCGCCGGCGGTACCGGTGACCTGGCCGCCAAGTTCTCGCGCCTTGTAGGCCCGACCGGGCAAGTAGTGCTCGCCGACATCAACGATTCGATGCTCAAGGTCGGCCGTGACCGCCTGCTCGACCGTGGCGTGGCCGGCAACATCGAGTTCGTCCAGGCCGACGCCGAGAAGCTGCCGTTCCCGGACAACCACTTCGACTGCGTGACCATCGCCTTCGGCCTGCGCAACGTCACCCACAAAGACGAAGCCATTCGCTCGATGCTGCGCGTGCTCAAGCCCGGCGGCCGCCTGTTGATCCTGGAGTTCTCCAAGCCGACCAACAAGCTGATGTCCAAGGCCTATGACGCCTACTCGTTCGCCTTCATGCCACTGGCCGGCAAGCTGATCACCAACGACTCGGAAAGCTACCGCTACCTGGCCGAATCGATCCGCATGCACCCCGACCAGGAAACCCTCAAGGCCATGATGGTCGACGCCGGCTTCGACCGCGTCACCTACCACAACATGACCAGCGGTATCGTCGCCGTGCACCGGGGAATCAAGCCCTGATGCTGCTGGCCGGGCTGCTCGCCAGCGTCGAACATGGCCTGAACCGCGTCCTGCGCATGGACAGCACGGCGCTGCCGCGGCTGGCCGCGCTCGAAGGCAAGGTCATCGAGATCGATTGCCGTCAGCCGGCCCTGCAGGTGTTCATCCTGCCCGATGAAGACGGCCTGATGCTGGCCGCGCACTGGGAGGGCGAGGTCGACTGCAGCCTGCGCGCCCCTGCCGGCAGCCTGGCGCAACTGGCCCTGGCCAAGGACAAGACCGCCGTGCTGCACAGCCCACAGGTCGAACTGCATGGCGACAGCGCTGTGTTGCTCGACCTGTTCGGCGTGCTGCAAGACCTCGAACTGGACTGGGAGCACGAGCTGCAGCGCTGGCTCGGCCCGGTGGCCACGGCGTTGCTGGCCGGCCACATTCGCCTGCGCGCGCGCTGGACCCGTCAAGGCCTGACGCGCTTCAGCCAAAACCTCTCCGAGTACCTGGCCGAAGAGTCGCGCACCCTGGTGGGCAAACGCGAAGCCGAAGCCGCCTTCAGCGAGCTCGATACCCTGAAGGTCGATATAGAACGCCTCGAGGCGCGCCTGCAGCGCCTCTCCCGATCCCTTGATACCAGCGATAACGCATGAAGCTGCTCGCCGTCCGCCGTCTCTTTCGCATCCAGCGTGTGGTGATCCGCTACCGTCTCGATGACCTGTTGTTCGACCTGCCCCTGCCCTGGTGGCTGATGAGCCTGCGCCTGCTGATGCCTTGGCGCTGGCTGCCGCGCAAGCCCTCCGCGCTCAGCCGCGGTGCGCGCCTGCGCCTGGCGCTGCAGGACCTGGGGCCGATTTTCATCAAGTTCGGTCAACTGCTGTCCACCCGCCGCGACCTGCTGCCCACCGACATCGCCGACGAACTGATGGGGCTGCAAGACCGCGTGCCGCCGTTCGACCCGAAACAGGCCGTGGCGTTGATCGAAGAACAGCTCGGCGCCAAGGTTGGCGAGGTTTTCAGCCGTTTCGACGTCGAGCCACTGGCCTCGGCCTCGGTGGCCCAGGTACACGCCGCCCGCCTGAAAAGCGGCGAAGAAGTCGTGGTCAAGGTGGTCCGCCCGGGCCTCAAGCCGGTCATCGCTCAAGACCTGGCCTGGTTGTTCCTGATCGCCAAGGGCGCCGAGCGGGTGTCTGCCGACGCCCGCCGCCTGCACCCGGTGGAGGTGGTCAACGATTACGAAAAGACCATCTACGACGAACTCGACCTGCTTCGCGAGGCGGCCAACGCCAGCCAGCTGCGGCGCAACTTCGAAGGCTCCGAGCTGATGTACGTGCCCCAGGTGTACTGGGACCTGTGCCGGCCCAAGGTGCTGGTGATGGAGCGTATCTACGGCGTGCCGGTCACCGACATGGCGACCCTGGCCGACCAGCGCACCGACATGAAGCTGCTGGCCGAACGGGGTGTGGAGGTGTTCTTCACCCAGGTGTTCCGCGACAGCTTCTTCCATGCCGACATGCACCCCGGCAACATCTTCGTCAGCACGGTCAAGCCGTGGAGCCCGCAGTACATCGCCATCGACTGCGGCATCGTCGGCAGCCTCACGTCAGAAGACCAGGACTACCTGGCGCGCAACCTGTTTGCCTTCTTCAAGCGTGACTACCGCCGCGTTGCGCAACTGCACATCGATTCGGGTTGGGTGCCGGCGCACACCAAGGTCAACGAATTCGAGGCGGCGATCCGTACGGTGTGCGAGCCGATCTTCGAAAAACCGTTGAAAGATATTTCCTTCGGCCAGGTGCTGATGCGCCTGTTCCAGACCGCCCGGCGCTTCAACATGGAAGTCCAGCCTCAGCTGGTGCTGTTGCAGAAGACCTTGCTCAACATCGAAGGCCTGGGCCGTCAGCTCTACCCGGACCTGGACCTGTGGAGCACCGCCAAGCCGTTCCTGGAACGCTGGATGCGCGAGCGCTACAGCCCCAAGGCCATGGTCGGCAATCTGTACAGCCAGGCCGAGCAGCTGCCGCACCTGGCCGGCATGACCCGCGACCTGCTTGAGCGCCTGTCGCAACCGCACCTGCACGACCCGCAGTTGCCCGAGCGCCGCCGCCAAGGTGACCGCTGGGCGCTGCGCCTGCTGGGCGCAGGCTTGCTCGGGGGGGGCGCGGTGCTGGCCGCAGGCGCCGCCGAGGCCGCCAGCCTGGCCGCCCCGGCCGCTTGGCCAGCCTGGCTGATGCTGGCCGCCGGCCTTTACCTGATCGTGCGCCAATAGCCAGCCGGCCCGCTGGCTGGCACACTAGCGCAAAGGGCCCGGCACAGGAGCGGGCCCGTTTTGGAGTGGACGATGAAAGACTGGCTGGACGAGATCAAGTGGAACAGCGACGGCCTGGTACCGGCCATTGCCCAGGACCACAAGACCGGACGCGTGCTGATGATGGCCTGGATGAACCGCGAGTCCCTGGCCCTGACCGCCGCCGAGCAACGCGCCATCTACTGGTCGCGCTCGCGTGGCAAGCTGTGGCGCAAGGGCGAGGAATCTGGCCATGTGCAAAAACTGCACGAAATGCGCCTGGACTGTGATGCCGACGTGATCATCCTGATGGTCGAGCAACTGGGCCATATCGCCTGCCATACCGGCCGCGAAAGCTGCTTCTACCGCGTCTTCGAAGACGGCCAGTGGAAAACCGTCGACCCGGTCCTGAAGGACCCGGACGCCATTTATAGCGCAGGACACTGACATGAGCGACACCCTCAACCGCCTGGCCGACGTGCTGGAACAACGCAAGCACGCGGCACCCGACAGCTCCTACGTGGCAAGCCTGCATCACAAGGGCTTGAACAAGATCCTCGAAAAGCTCGGCGAAGAGTCTATCGAAACGATCATCGCCGCCAAGGACGCCGCTGTCAGCAAGGATTACAGCGATGTCATCTATGAAACCGCCGACCTGTGGTTTCATAGCTTGGTCATGCTCAGCGCGTTGGGGCAACACCCACAGGCCGTGCTCGATGAACTGGAGCGCCGTTTCGGGCTTTCCGGGCATGACGAGAAGGCTGCGCGTCAACCTTCCGCCTGACTGTATAGAATTCTAGGAGAGCAACATGGGTATCTTTGACTGGAAACATTGGATTGTCCTGCTGGTCGTCGTCGTTTTGGTGTTCGGCACCAAGAAGCTGAAAAACTTTGGCAGCGACCTCGGCGAGTCGATCAAAGGCTTCCGCAAGGCCATGAACGACGAAGAAAACAAGCCGGCCGAGCAGACCCCGCCGCCTGCCCAGCCTGTGCCACCGGTGCAGAACACTGCACAACAGCCCCAGGGCCACACCATCGAAGGCCAGGCCCAGCCGGTCCAAGAGCCGCAGCGGAAAGACTGACCCATGTTCGGCATCAGTTTCAGTGAGTTGCTGCTGGTAGGCCTCGTCGCCTTGCTGGTGCTCGGCCCCGAGCGCTTGCCCGGCGCCGCGCGCACGGCAGGGCTGTGGATCGGCCGCCTCAAGCGCAGCTTCAACAGCATCAAGATGGAAGTCGAGCGCGAGATCGGTGCCGACGATATCCGTCGCCAGCTGCACAACGAGCACATCCTGCAAATGGAAGAGCAAGCCCGGCGCATCCTCAACCCCCAGACGCCGCCGGTGCAGCCCCCTGTCACCACGGCCACGGTGCAGCCGCCCGCTGGGCTCGAAGCCACGCCAGACGCTACGCCGGCCGCCCCGACAGCGCCGGCCGCCCCCTCTGAACCGCCACAACCGCCGCGAGCCCCATGAGCGAAAATCCGGAACACGACCAGCCCATGCCGCTGGTCTCGCACCTGACTGAACTGCGCACCCGCCTGTTGCGCTGTGTCGCCGTCATCTTCCTGATCTTTGCCGGGTTGTTCTCCTTCGCCCAGCAGATCTACACCTTGGTGTCCGCGCCGCTGCGCGACCACCTGCCGGCCAATGCAACGATGATCGCCACCGACGTGGCCTCGCCGTTCCTCACGCCGTTCAAGCTGACCATGATCGTTTCGCTGTTCCTGGCGATCCCGTTCATCCTTCAGCAGATCTGGGGCTTTATCGCACCTGGCCTGTATCGCCACGAAAAACGCATTGCCATACCACTGCTGGTGTCGAGCATCTTCCTGTTCTACGCCGGCATGGCCTTCGCCTATTTCCTGGTGTTCCCGCTGATTTTCGGCTTCTTCGCCAGCGCCACGCCCGAGGGTGTGTCGATGATGACCGACATCGCCAGCTACCTCGATTTCGTCATGACCCTGTTCTTCGCCTTTGGCGTCGCCTTCGAGATCCCGGTCGCCGTGGTGCTGCTGGTGTGGATCGGCGTGGTCGACGTGAAGTACCTGAAGAAGGTTCGCCCCTACGTGATCATCGGCTGCTTCGTGGTCGGCATGGTCCTGACCCCGCCAGACATCTTCTCGCAGACCCTGCTGGCCGTGCCCATGTGGCTGTTGTTTGAGGTCGGCGTGCTGTGTGGCAGCCTGATCCGCAAGCGCGGCGCGCACGATGAAGCGGCCAACGATCACAACGATCAGCCGCCAGCGACGCAACCGTGAACCTGCTGCTACTTGAAGAAGCCGATTTCATCGCGGCCGACCGCGTGGTGCTGGCCGACCGGCGTTTCACCCACATGCAGGAGATCCACAAGGTCGCGGTGGGCGATAGCCTGCGCGTCGGCCAGGTCAACGGCTTGATGGGCCGCGCCACCGTGGTGCGCCTGGAAGGCCATGAGGCAGAACTGCACGTCGGCTTCGACCAGCCACCGCCCGCCAAGCTGCCGCTGACCCTGGTGCTGGCCGTGCCGCGGCCAAAAATGCTGCGCCGGCTGTTCCAGACCATTGCCACGCTGGGTGTACCGCGCCTGATCCTGGTGAACAGCTACAAGGTCGAGAAGAGCTTCTGGCAAACGCCGTTCCTCAACCCCGACAGCATTCGTGAAAACCTCATCCTGGGCCTGGAGCAGGCACGCGACACCGTGCTGCCCGAGGTGATCATCGAGAAGCGCTTCAAGCCCTTCGTCGAAGACCGCCTGCCCGCCATTGCCGAAGGCACGCTGGGCCTGGTGGGCCACCCGGGCCCCTACCCCGCCTGCCCGCGCGCCGTCGAACAAACGGTCACCCTGGCCATTGGCCCCGAGGGCGGCTGGATCCCCTACGAGGTCGAGCTGCTGGGCAAGGCTGGCCTGGCACCGGTGCAACTGGGCGAGCGCATCCTGCGCGTGGAGACTGCCGTGACCGCGCTGCTGTCGCGCATTTTCTGACGCATCAGTCAGTCTTTTCCCCCATCAAGTTTCTCTCTCCCAGGCCGATGCCTTGGCAACACAATAATTATCCGTGCTGCCAAGTTACCGGAGAGTCGAACATGTACCGATGGTTAGCCCACTCGCTGGGGAACGTAAGCGTCAATCGCAAGCTAGGGCTAGGCTTTGGCCTGGTATTGCTCCTGACCCTGGCCATTACCCTGACCGGCTGGCACGGCCTGGACAGCGTCATCGACCGCGGTGACAAGCTGGGCAATATTTCGGTGATCCAGCAGTACACCCAAGAACTGCGCATCGCCCGCCAGCATTACCAGCGCAACCGCGATGACGCCGCCGTCGCCGAGCTGGAAAAGGCCCTGGCCAACCTCGATCGCCAAGTGACGTTGATGCTGGGCCAGATCGGCCACCCCGCCGACCGTCAGCGCCTCGAACAACAACGCGAGGCGGTGCGCATTTACCAGCAAGCGTTCAACGACCTGAAGCAGGCCGGCCAGCGCCGCGAGGCCAGCCGTAGTGTGCTCGGCGACAGTGCCGACAAGGCCGTCGAGCTGGTCGGCCGCGTGCAGCGGGGCCTGCTGAAAGGGGGCGACATCGCGCAATACCAGTATGCGGTCGAGGTAAGTGCGCTGCTGCAACAGGCGCGCTTCCAGGTCCGCGGTTATACCTACAGCGGCAACGCCGAGTTCCAACAGACCGCACTGAAGGCCATCGACGCAGCCCTGGCCGAACTCAAGGCACTGCCCGCCAAGGTGCCGGCAGAGCATGCCGCCAGCCTTGACGATGCCGCCACCGCCATGGCCGGCTACCGTGATGCGGTCAACCAGTTCAGCAACGCGCAGACGGCCAGCGAGCAAGCGCTGCAACACATGGCTGACCAAGGCACGGTGTTGCTGCAAGCCAGCCAGGCGATGACCACGTCGCAAACCGCAGTGCGCGACGCTGGCGCCACCCAGGCCAAAACCTTACTCGCCGCCGCCACCGCCTTGGCCTTAGTCCTGGGCCTGCTGGCGGCCTGGGCGATTACCCGGCAGATCATCATCCCGCTGCGCCAGACCCTCAGCGCTGCAGAGCGCGTGGCCAATGGCGACCTAAGCCATGACCTGCAGGTGCAGCGCCGCGACGAGCTGGGCCAACTGCAGGCCAGCATGCAGCGCATGACCCAAGGCTTGCGCGAATTGATCGGCGGCATCGGCGACGGCGTCACGCAAATCGCCAGCGCTGCCGAAGAGCTGTCGGCGGTCACCGAGCAGACCAGCGCCGGGGTCAACAACCAGAAGGTCGAGACCGACCAGGTGGCGACGGCCATGAACCAGATGACCGCCACCGTGCACGAGGTGGCGCGTAGCGCCGAGCAGGCCTCGGAAGCGGCTCTGATGGCCGATCAGCAGGCCCGCGAGGGCGACCGGGTGGTGGGTGAAGCGGTGGCGCAGATCGAACGCCTGGCCTGCGAAGTGGCCAACTCCAGCGAAGCGATGAACCAGCTCAAGGCCGAGAGCGACAAGATCGGCAGCGTCCTTGATGTGATCAAGTCGGTGGCCCAGCAGACCAACCTGCTGGCCCTTAACGCGGCAATCGAAGCGGCACGCGCAGGTGAAGCCGGGCGCGGCTTTGCCGTGGTGGCGGACGAAGTGCGCAGCCTGGCCCAGCGCACGCAACAGTCGACCGAAGAAATCGAAGAGTTGATCGCCGGCCTGCAAAGCGGCACCCAGCGCGTGGCCAGCGTGATGGACAACAGCCGCCAACTGACCGACAGCAGCGTCGAACTGACCCGCCGCGCGGGCGGCTCGCTGGAGACCATCACCCGGACCGTGTCGTCGATCCAGGCGATGAACCAGCAAATTGCCACGGCGGCAGAGGAACAGACGGCCGTGGCCGAGGAGATCAACCGCAGCGTGATGAATGTGCGGGACATCTCTGACCAGACGTCGGCGGCCAGTGAAGAGACGGCCAGTTCCAGTGTCGAGTTGGCGCGGTTGGGTACGCACCTCCAGGGGTTGGTCGGACGGTTCCGGCTCTGATCAGCGATTTTCGGCGCGTGTGCTCGCCTCTTCGCGGGTAAACCCGCTCCTACAGGTAAAGCGCTACCCCTGTGGGAGCGGGTTCACCCGCGAAGAGGCCGGTACAGGCAGAGCCTTCCTACCAGTTACAGCGAAATTTCCTACCTGCTTTTCAGGTCAAGTCCTACACCTCCGCTGCCGATGGGCAGGAGTGTCATGCCGGCATTGTGCCCGCACGACCTCTCTCAAATGGACGGAGACTCACCATGCTCGGTTACCTTAACCGCAGGCTCGGCAACATCGGTGTCGGCGCCAAGCTCGCCCTCGGCTTCGCCGTGGTCTTGCTGCTTACCCTGGCCACCACCCTCAGCGGTTGGCGCGCGCTGGATGGCGCCATCAGCCGTTCGGAACAACTCAGCGAAATCGGCCTGATCAACGACCTGGTCAAAGACCTTCGCGCAGAGCGCATCACCTACCGCGTGCTCAGTGATGACGCCAGCAAATCGCGTATCGTGCGCATCCTCGATCAGCTGGAAGGCATGCTGAGCACCCTGCAGCAGCGCAGCAACGTCGATGACTCACGCCAGATGCTCACCCAGAAACTGCAGCTGCTGCAGCGTGTGCGCGACGACTTCGCTGAACTGCAACGCCTGGTCGGCCAACGCCAAGCGCGGCGCGACGCGATGCAGGCACAAGAACAGAAACTCAACGACGTCATCGATGAGCTGCAGACCCAGGCTTTGCTGAAGATGCCCGACGATAGCCGGCAAAGCGGCCTATTGGGCCTGATGGACACCCTTAGCCGTCACGTCGACGTTGCCAACCAGCAGAGCCTGGTGCCGGCGTATACCTTCTCGCCCGTCGAAGACTTCGCCAAGGTCGGTGATGCTGCCTTGAATGCCGCCGACAGCAGCCTGGGGCAGTTGCTCAAGGACCTTGCGCCCTTGGGCCTGTCGCGCACATTGACCGAACAACCCGGCACCGAACTGGCCAACTACCGCGCCAGCCTGGACCAGTACCGCAGCGTCGCCATACGGGTCGAGCAGTTGCAAGGCAACATGGAAAAGATGGGCGATGAACTCAGCGCCGTGAGCGTGGAGCTGGGCGAGCGCAAAGTCGAACAACGCGACAGCGAAGCCCTGGCCGCCCGCTCGTTGCTGACCAGCGTGGCCGTACTGGCGCTGCTGGTCGGCGTGCTCGCCGCCTGGCTGATCACCTTGCAGATCACCCAACCGCTGCGCCAGACGCTGACCTTGGCCGCCCGTATCGCCAAGGGCGACCTGAGCCAGGTCGAGCCGGTGCTGCGCCGCGACGAGATGGGCCAGTTGCAGTCCAGCATGCGCGACATGACCGTGAGCCTGCGCGAGCTGATCGGCGGCATCGACCAGGGTGTCGGCCACCTGTCGCAGGCGGCCTCACAGCTGGCGGCCAGCAGCGAAGACACCAAGCTGCGCATCAGCCAGCAACGCGAAGAAACTGACCAGGTGGCCACCGCCATGAACCAGATGAGCGCGACCGTGCAGGAAGTCGCGCAAAATGCCGAGCAGGCCTCCATGGCCGCGACCAACGCCGACCAGCAGGCGCAGATGGGCGATCAGGTGGTGGCCGAAGCCATCGGCCGCATTGAGCAACTGGCCGGGCAGATGGACCATTGCCTGGCGGCCATGCAGCACCTGGCGGGCGAGAGCCAACGCATTGGCAGCATCCTAGATGTGATCAAGTCGGTGTCCGAACAGACCAACCTGCTTGCCTTGAACGCGGCGATCGAAGCGGCACGGGCTGGTGAAGCCGGGCGTGGCTTTGCCGTGGTGGCCGATGAGGTGCGGGGTTTGGCCCAGCGTACCTCTACGGCAACCGAAGAGATTGGGCAGCTGATCGACAGCCTGCACAGCGGTACTGACGAAGTGAACCGTTTACTGGACAGCAGCAAGAGCCTGACCGAGCAGAGCGTAGAGCTGAGCCGCAAGGCCGGGCATGCGCTGGGGCAGATCACCGACACGGTGTCGAGTATTCAGGGCATGAACCAGCAGATCGCCACGGCCAGTGAAGAGCAAAGCGTGGTGGCCGAACAGATCAACCGCAGTGTGCTGAATGTGCGCGATGTGTCGGACCAGACTAGCGCGGCCAGTGAACAGACGGCGGCGTCGAGCGGGGAGCTGGAGCAGTTGGGGCGGCAGTTGCGGGGGATGGTGGGGCGGTTCAGCCTTTAATACTGCTTGTGTTCATGCGCCTCCCTGTAGGAGCAGCCTTGTGCTGCGAAGAGGCCGGTAGACTACCCGTGATCTTCGCAGCGCTTACCGGCCTCTTCGCAGCACAAGGCTGCTCCTACAGGGCTGTCGTTACAGTACCTGACGCAGAAACGCCTGCGCGCGCGGGTCCTTCGGTGCATCGAAGAACTGCGCCGGTGAGGCATCTTCCAGCAACTTGCCGTGATCGAAGAACAGCACCCGGTCCGCCACTTCACGGGCAAAGCCCATTTCGTGGGTGACGCAGACCATGGTCATGCCTTCCTGGGCCAGGGTCTTCATCACGTCCAGCACCTCGCCGACCATTTCCGGGTCGAGCGCCGAGGTCGGCTCGTCGAACAGCATCACCTTCGGCTCCATCGCCAGGGCGCGGGCGATCGCCACCCGCTGCTGCTGGCCGCCAGAGAGTCGCGACGGGTACTCGTTGGCTTTCTGCGAAATACCTACTTTTTCCAGCAGCGCACGGGCCTTGGCCTCGCGCTCGGCCTTGCCGCGCTTGCGCACGACTTTTTGCGCCAGGCACAGGTTTTCCAGCACGGTCATGTGCGGGAACAGGTTGAAATGCTGGAACACCATGCCGACTTCGCGGCGGTAGGCGTTGATGTCGGTCTTCGGGTCGGCCAGTTGCAAGCCATCGATGGCGACAACGCCTTCGTCGAAATGCTCCAGGCCGTTGAGGCAGCGCAGGAAGGTCGACTTGCCCGACCCCGAGGGGCCAAGCACCACCACCACTTCGGCCTTGGCCACGCGCGTGGTGACGTTGTCCACCGCACGCACGACGTGGCCGCGGGTGTCGAAGACTTTTACCAGATCACGGACTTCAATCACTTTGCGCAAGCCTCCGCTCGAGCCGGCTGGCCAAATGCGACAGCGGCAGGTTGATCAGCAGGTACAAGCCTGCCACGCAGAACCAGATCTCGAACGTCGAGAACGAGGTGGTGATGGCCTCGCGGCCGCTCTTGGTCAGTTCGGTAATGGCAATTACCGACACCAGCGAGGTGTCCTTGACCAGGCTGATGAACTGGCCAGCCAAGGGCGGCAGCACACGCTTGAAGGCCTGGGGCAGGATCACGTGGCGCATCGACTGGCTGGCGTTCAAGCCCAGCGAACGGGCCGCCTCGTTCTGGCCGCGGGCAATCGACTGCACGCCGGCACGCACGATCTCGGCGACATAGGCGCCGGTGAACAGCGCCAGCGCAGCCACCCCGGCGAACTCGCGGGACAGGTTGAGCACAGTGCCGATGAAGAAGTAGAAGATGAAAATCTGTACCAGCAGCGGTGTGCCGCGCACCAGTTCGACGTAAACGGTCGACAGGTCACGCAGGGTCGGGTTGTTCGACAGCCGGCACAGGCCCGCGAACAGGCCGATCACCAGGCCCAGGGCACCGGACACCACCGACAGCCACAACGTGGTCCACAGGCCCCACGCCAACGGGCCGGCCGCCCAGTGGCGGGTAACACCGATCTGGTCGCCCTCAGCAACATCATCGCCACGGCTCAGCAGCAGGCTGTTGCTGTCGACGTCGAGCACCTGCTCGGCGCCCCCTTCTTCTTTCAGCGTTACGCGGGCAGTGTCACCGGAAACGACGATGTCCTGCACGGTGCCGTAGCCGGCCGCGCGCTGGGCTTCTTCGGCCTGGTAGGCAAAGTACTGCGGGACGCGGTTCCAGCGCCACTCGTAAGACATCATCGAGGTGGCCAGGTACAGGCTGACCGCCAGGCCCACCAACACCAGCGCGGTCAGCGCGTGCCAGGGCCACTGGGCTTTTTTGTGTTTGATCACGTGGGGTACTTCCGTAAATGCGAACGCGCAGGGTTTGCCTGCGCGTTGGGGTCAAAGGCTGGGCTTGTGGCCTGGGCCTTATTCCATTTCCTTCAGCCAGTCCTTGTTCTTGAACCACTTGTCGTGGATACGATCGTAGGTCCCGTCATGCTTGATCTGGTGCAGGAAGTTGTTGATGAAGTTGATGCTGTCGTAATCGCCCTTTTTCAGGCCGAACGCCAGTGGCTCGTAGGTGAAGGGTTCTTCGAGGAACAGCAGCTTGCCAGCGCCGGCCTTTTCCACCGCCACCACGTTGTACGGGGCATCGTAGACGAAGGCATCGGCCTTGCCGTTGACCACGTCCATCACCGCTTCCTGCTCGTTGTCATAGCCGTGGTACTTGGCTTTGCCGATCAGCTTCTTGGAAACCATCTCGCCGGTGGTGCCGAGCTTGGAGGTGATGCGGTACTTCTCGTTGTTCAGGTCTTTGTAGGTCTTGATCTCGCCTGCCAGCTCCTTGCGGATCAGCAGGGTCTGGCCGACCACGATGAAGGGTTCGCTGAAGTTCAGGCGCAGGTTGCGTTCCTGGGTCAGGGTCATGCCGCTGCCGATCATGTCGAACTTGTTGGTCAGCAGGGCTGGGATGATGCCGTCATAGGCGGTGGAGACCGTCTCCAGCTTGACGCCCATGGACTTGGCCATGGCCTTGAGGATATCGACTTCGAAGCCGATGATCTCGCCACGCTTGTTGGTCATCTGGAACGGCATGTAGGTAGGGTCCATGCCCACTTTCAGGGTGCCGCGCTTGACCGCGTCTTCGATGGCGCCAGCCTGGGCTGCCGAGACCGCGACCAGGGCGGTGACACCGACCAGCAGTCGCGAAAGGTATTTCTTGATCATCACCAAGTCCCCTAGCAAGAAAAGAAGCAAATCTTATTGTTGGCACGGCCGTACGGCCGAAGCGTTCTATCGGAGAGGGATGCTAACGCATGGCGGCCCGGGGACCTAGAGCTGGGGGGGACTTTGTTGGCCAAAATCCATAGGTAGCGGGAAGATTGGGTAACCCCCATCGCCGGCAAGCCGGCTCCCACAGGGCCCCACATAGCTCAAGGCTTGTGGCGTACCGGTGGGAGCCGGCTTGCCGGCGAAAGGGCCGCAGTGCGGCCCCCGGGGTCTATCAGGCGCCGACGAGTGCCGGTTGGCCTTCATTCTCTGGATGCAACGGCAACAACGGCGAGTGCGGGTCGTTGTCGATCGACGCACGCCACACATCGATCCACGCCGCGTTCTGCCCGGCCCAGACCTGCTCATGCAGGCGCGACAAGGCAACCGGGTCGCTGAGCAAGGCCAGGCGGGTGCTGAGGTCGAGCCCTTGCGGCCCCACTTCCAGCGCCTTGGCCACACGCTCGGCGCGCAGCGCTTCGATCGGCGCTGCCTGGCCATGGCGAGCCGTCGCCATGGCGCAGGCCAGGGCGTTCTGCCGTGGGTCGACCACTGCCCGCACGAAGCCGTCATGCAGGGCATGCCAGCGGTTTTCGTGGGTGTACTGGTCGGTTGCCAGCAGCTCTTGCGGCGTGGCGTATTCCTCAGGGATCAGGAACAGCTTCTCGTCCTTGGCCGCCAGGCCCAGGCGGGTACGGCTGGAAATCACCGACACCGGGATCGACAGCACCAGCGAACCCACGATCGGCGCCAGCCACCACAGGAAGCTCGGGTTCAGCCAGGCCACCAGCGCTGCCCAGGCAAAGCCCAGCAGGGTTTGTGGGCCATGGCGGCGCACGGCTTCGCTCCACGGCGTGGAGTCGTCGTCACGCTGCGGCGAGTTCCAGGTCGCGGCCCAGCCGAGGAACGCGGCCAGCACGAAGCGGGTGTGGAAGATCATGCGCACCGGCGCCAGCAGCATGGAGAACAGCATCTCCATCAGCATCGACAGGGTGACCTTGATGCGCCCGCCAAACTCGACCGCGCCCTTGGCCCAGATCAGGATGATGCTGAGCAGCTTGGGCAGGAACAGCAGCACGATGGTGGTGGAGAACAGCGCGACGGCCTTCTCCGGGTGCCATTGTGGCCACAGCGGATAAAGCTGGTAGGGCTCGATGAAGTACTGCGGCTCCATCAAGGTGTTGGTCGCCAGCAGCGCCGTCGACAGCACCAGGAAGAAGAACCACAACGGCGCCGACAGGTACGACATCACGCCGGTGAGGAACACCGCACGGTGCACCGGGTGCATACCCTTGACCAGGAACAGGCGGAAGTTCATCAGGTTGCCGTGGCACCAGCGGCGGTCGCGCTTGAGCTCGTCGAGCAGGTTCGGCGGCAGCTCTTCGTAACTGCCCGGCAGGTCGTAGGCAATCCACACGCCCCAGCCGGCACGCCGCATCAGCGCGGCTTCGACGAAGTCGTGGGAGAGGATCGCACCGGCGAACGCACCCTTACCCGGCAACGGCGCCAAGGCGCAGTGCTCGATGAACGGCTTCATGCGGATAATCGCGTTGTGGCCCCAGTAGTGCGACTCGCCCAGCTGCCAGAAGTGCAGGCCGGCGGTGAACAACGGGCCATACACGCGGGTGGCGAACTGCTGCATGCGCGCATACAGGGTATCCATGCCCGACGCCTTGGGCGCGGTCTGGATGATACCGGCGTCCGGGTTGGCCTCCATCAGGCGCACCAGGCTGCTCAGGCACTCGCCGCTCATGACGCTGTCGGCGTCGAGCACGACCATGTACTTGTACTCGCCACCCCAGCGACGGCAGAAGTCGTCGAGGTTGCCGCTCTTGCGCTTCACCCGGCGCCGACGGCGGCGGTAGAAGATGCGGCCAAAGCCTTTGGTCTCGCGGCACACGTCCAGCCAGGCCTGTTGCTCGGCCACGGCAATGTCGGTGTCGTTGGTGTCGCTGAGCACGAAGAAGTCGAAACGGTCGAGGTTGCCGCTGGCGGCCACCGACTCGAACGTTGCCCGCAGGCCGGCGAACACGCGCGGCACATCTTCGTTGCAAATCGGCATGACCAGCGCGGTGCGTGCCTCGGGTGCGATCGGCTCATTGCCGGCACTGCTGCCGGAAATGCGGTACTTGTCGCGACCGGTGAGCAGCTCGAGGAAGCCCATCAACGCGGTCCAGAAGCCCGCCGACACCCAGCAGAACAGGATGCCGAACAGAATCAGGATGGACGTCTGCAAGGCATACGGCCAGACCTGCACGACGGTATCCCACAGCGGCTGGTTGACCACCTCGTCGAGGTCGACGAACGACCAGCCCTGGTACGGCAGGATGCCCTTCATGTACCAACCGGCAACGATGGTCTGGCCGATCATCAGGGTCAGCAGGATATAACGGCGGATCGAGCCGACCGTGCGCCAGCGGGCCTTGGGCAGCTCGCGCTGCTCTGGCTGCGGCGCGTTGGTGCGCCCGGTCATGCGGCGCCACATGCGGATCAGCACGTTGGTGCGCCAAGGCTCGGGCACGACACGGGTGCGCTTGATCGGCGGTGCGATTTTCAGGCACAACCGGCCGCTGCCGTCGACGCCGAGCATTTCGGCGTCTTCGAGTTCGGCGGCGCTGCCCACGGTCAACCGCGGGCCCACCGAAGCCTGCACGGCCTCGGCGGCGTTGGCGGCCGGGTTGGCCGCCAGGCGTTGGTGCAGCTCACTGAACGAGGTGCAGCTGGCGAGTTCCGCACGCTGCTCATCGCTCAGTGGGAGGTGGGCCAGGTATTCGCCAAGCGATACCGGCCTTGCGCTTGAGTTACTCATCGGCAGGCAACTGATAGGTCCAGGTCTCGGTCAGCACTTTTTCGGTGGTGGCCGGGGTACCGTTGGTGGACGCCGCATCGGCGGCAGGTTGTTCGGCCTTGGCGTCTTTCTCGGCCTTGGCATGCTTGGCAGCGGCCTTGTCCTGCTTGGCGTCCTTGGCAGCAGGCTTGGCAGGCTCGACAGGCACGTCGCGCACCAGCGCAGCGCGCATTTCCGTCGATTTGTTGGCTTCCTTGACCTTCAACCGCAGGGTCAGGCGCCAGCCTTTGCTCTCTGGGTTATAGCGCAGGTTGTTCTCGACCACCTCGGCGTTGTCGCCGACGCTGACCTGGCTACGTACCGCGGCGTCTTCCGGCAGGGCTGCCAGGTTGGCACCGGCGAAGTCGACGATGAACGCCACGCTGCCGTCAGGCTGACGGATCAGGTTGGACTGTTTGACGTCGCCCGTGGAACGCAGGGTCTGGGTAACCGAGGCCAGGTCCTGGGCCTGGAACTGCGCTTCCTGGATGGTCCAGTGCAGGCGGTAGTCGTACTCGAACGGCTTGCCTGGCTCCGGCAAGGTCTCTGGGCTCCAGAAGGCCACGATGTTGTCGTTGGTCTCGTCGGCAGTCGGGATTTCGACCAGGTCGACGGTGCCCTTGCCCCAGTCACCTTTTGGCTCGATCCAGGCGCTTGGGCGCTTCTGGTAGTTGTCATCGAGGTCTTCATAGTCCTTGAAGTCGCGATGACGCTGCATCAGGCCGAAACCACGCGGGTTTTCGACGCTGAAGTTGCTCACGGCCAGGTGTTTCGGGTTGTTCAGCGGGCGCCACAGCCACTCGCCGTTGCCGGCATGGATCGACAGGCCTTCGGAGTCGTGCAAGGCCGGGCGGTAGTTCATGACCCGGGAAGGCTGGTTAGGGCCGAACAGGTACATGCTGGTGAGTGGCGCGATGCCCAGGCGGCTGACGTGGTCACGCAGGTAGACCCGCGACTTGACGTCGACCACGGTGTCGCTGCCCGGACGCAGGGTCAGTTTGTAGGCACCGGTGGAGCGCGGCGAGTCCAGCAGGGCGTAGATCACCAGGTGCTTGTCGGTAGCCTTCGGCTTCTCGACCCAGAACTCGGTGAACCGCGGGAACTCCTCGCCCGACGGCAGCGCGGTGTCGATGGCCAGGCCACGGGCCGACAGGCCGTACACATGGCCCTTGCCGACCACGCGGAAATAGCTGGCGCCAAGCAGGGTCATGATCTCGTCCTGCTTGTCGGCCTTGTTGATCGGGTAAAGCACGCGGAAACCGGCATAGCCCAGGTTCTTGGTGGTTTCCGGGTCGTGCGGCACGTCACCGAACTCGAAGCGGCTCGGGTCGTACTTGATTTCTTCGACCTTGGTGGCGGTGACTTCGTTGATTTTCACCGGGGTGTCGAAGTGCATGCCCTGGTGGTAGAACGACAGCTTGAAGGGGGTCTTGTCCTTGGCCCACTCGGCCTTTTCCTGCAGGAAGTGAATCTTCTGGTAGTCGGCGAACTTCATGTCGCGGAACACCGCAGGCAGATTGCTCTTCGGTGCTTCGTACTTCTGGCCGGCCAGATCCTTTGCCTTGGCTGCAACATCGTCAAGATTGAATGCCCACAGCTGGCCCGCGTTCATCAGGCCGACCAGTGCCACACTGGCCATCAGGGCCTTACGTAGCCGAATGCCGGGGATTCTTGATGCTTTATGGGGACTAACAATCACGAGCAACCCTCGCCGAAAACAGATCATGAAACCAACGGCCAGCGACTAATGCCGGGTTGGCGAGCACTGTTCGGACCCCGTGAGGGCGTAATGATTCCCCAAACGGATCCAGACAATGCTCGAGTCAGAGTGAAACGAACCTGCGAACGCAGGTCCATGCAGCGCGCGATTATCCAGCAGGTCGCGTGACAACGCATCAGGCTGGACTAACTATTTATCGTACAAAACCCCTTGTTCTCCTACAAACAAGGGGTTTTTGACCTCATATTTGTAACATAAATGTTACGGGGCCATCATTGACCAGGTGCACCTGCATGTCCGCACCGAAGCGCCCACTGGCCACCTTGGCGTGCTGGCCCTTCGCTTGCGCTAAAAGATAGTCGAACAACTCGGCACCGAGGGCAGGCGGTGCCGCCGTCGAGAAGCCCGGCCGCATGCCGCTGCGCGTGTCCGCCGCCAAGGTGAACTGCGACACCAGCAGCAAACCGCCCCCGACATCCTTGAGCGACAGGTTCATCTTGCCCTGCTCGTCGCTGAACACGCGATAGTTAAGCAGCTTGTGCAACAGCTTATCGGCATGTTCCCGGGTATCTTCAGGTTCGACGGCCACCAGCACCAGCAGGCCCTGATCGACGGCGCCGACGATCTCGCCGGCCACCTCTACCCGCGCGCCACGCACGCGTTGCAACAGCCCCTTCATGCTTCTTCCAGGGGCAGGTCGAGCAAACGCCGGGCCATCTGGTCGGCGGCGCGCACCAGGGCATCGGTGATGCCGGGCTCGGAGGCCGCATGGCCGGCATCGCGAATGACTTTCAGCTCACTGTTGGGCCAGGCCTGGTGCAGCGCCCAAGCGTTGTCCAGCGGGCAGATCACGTCGTAGCGGCCGTGCACGATCACCGCCGGCAGGTGGGCGATCTTGGGCATGTCGCGGATCAGCTGGTCCGGCTTGAGGAAGGCATTGTTCATGAAATAGTGGCATTCGATGCGGGCAATCGACAGCGCCCGCTGCGGCTCGGAGAAGCGGTCGACCACCAGCGGGTTGGGGCGCAGCGTGGCCGTACGGCCTTCCCAGGTGGACCAGGCCTTGGCGGCGTGCATCTGGGCGATCTGGTCGTTGCCGGTCAGGCGCTTGTGGAAGGCCTTGACCAGGTCGCCGCGCTCTTCTGGCGGGATCGGCGCAATGTAGTCCTGCCAGTAGTCGGGGAACAGGCGGCTGGCGCCTTCCTGGTAGAACCATTGGATTTCCTGGGGGCGGCACAGGAAGATGCCGCGCAGAATCAGGCCGTGCACACGCTCGGGGTGGGTCTGGGCGTAGGCCAGGGCCAGGGTCGAGCCCCACGAGCCGCCAAACAGCACCCACTTGTCGATGCCCAGGTGCTTGCGAATGCGTTCCAGGTCTTCGACCAGGTGCCAGGTGGTGTTGTTCTCCAGGCTCGCGTGGGGCGTGGAGCGGCCACAGCCGCGCTGGTCGAAGGTGATGATGCGGTACAGGTTGGGGTCGAAGTAGCAACGGCTCTGCGCGTCACAACCGGCGCCCGGGCCACCGTGGATGAATACCACGGGCAAACCTTCCGGCGAGCCACTTTCGTCGACATACAGCACATGCGGCGCTTCCACGGCCAGATCGTGCCGGGCGTAGGGTTTGATCTGCGGGTAGAGGGTCTGCATTGCGCACTCCGTGTGAGGATTAAGTCTGCCGTTGGGCATCATAAACCTGAATTGCGCTTTGAGCATGTCCTGTTGCCATCCTTGGCCCTATCACGCTTGCGAGGCGGATGGCGGCGCCCGTCAGCCCGGCAAAAACACATAACTACCTCAGTGGCCCCGGCCTGCTGAACATACTTGCGAGCCCACCCAAGCTTGGAGGCTCTTGTATGAACCCGTCTTCCCCTACCCCCTCGCGCAACACGCCTTTGCACGCCGCACGGATAGGCCACGCCACCCCGCCATGGCTGAAGGCTGCCTCCAGCGAGGTGTACCAGTCGCTACGCGACGCGCAGGGCAAGGTACCGCCGTGGTTTGCAGCAGCGCTGCAGGATCAACCAGACATCGCACGCGCGCTGGCTCAAGAACATGCCCAGCACCGCAGCCACGCGGCGCAGGTCAAGGCGCTGTTCGCCTCGCTGCCAGACCTGCACACCTTCGCCAGCGAGCAACTCACACAAGCCATCAAGGCACGCTTCGACCTGGATGTTGAGGTGTCCAACACCTACCTGATCGATGCCAGGCTGATCCAGACCGAACAGGCAATCGATGCCCGACAAGCCGTCGACCGGGCTACCCGGTCGCTCCTGCAATGGGCATTGCACAATTTTGATGCTGACGCGTGCGCAGCGGATGGCATGGATGCGCCGCAGGCCTTGCTGAAAAAGTCGGTGGTGCTGGACCACCGGCGCTTCATGGGCACCGTGCCCTTGACCAATACCGTGGCGATTCCCGCACACGCGTTCGCCGAGCTGTGCCGTACCTTGGACATCGGTGGGCGCTATCACCAGCAGGTCTATGACATTTACTACCCGGCCCCAACCGGCGACCAAGGGCCCCATGAGGCGGCCCTGCAGGTGTACGAAACACTCGCCCGTGCCGAGCAATCCGCGTTCAGGCAAAGCCTGCACAGTGCCTGGTTGCAGGGGCATATCAGCCAGGGCTTTTATGACGCGGCGCTGGCCGCCCCGCTGGACGCGCCTCTGCCGCACACAGGCAGCTCACTCACGTTCAGCCTGCTGACATTGTGGGAGGTCGAAATCGTCGGCATGGCAGTGCTGCAGTTGCAGCCCGACAGTGGCTCGCAAAACGCCAGGGTCGCACTGTACAACCCCGACGACCCGCACGCCCCGCTGAAGGAATACGCGTCTTTAGACACACTGGAAGCCGCTTTGCGCGACGCGCTCCTACTCGACAGTCATTACCTGGACAACTGCCTGGCGGCCCGTGACAAACCGTCGATCCAACAAAAGCTGCAAGACCGGTTGACCCCCATGGGCTGGAGCACCCGCGGCCTGCATGAGCGGGTCACAGACCCGCAGGCAACGCTCGAACCGATACCGCACAAGGCCAGGTACTCGTTTCTAGGCACCTTGGTGACAC
This sequence comes from Pseudomonas sp. LAIL14HWK12:I7, assembly GCF_000483465.1. NCBI lineage: Bacteria > Pseudomonadati > Pseudomonadota > Gammaproteobacteria > Pseudomonadales > Pseudomonadaceae > Pseudomonas > Pseudomonas sp. LAIL14HWK12:I7. The sequence continues at coordinate 559,310 of NZ_AXYZ01000001.1, read as the reverse complement.
AAAAGGTGGCCCGTCATGAAAAGGACGCCCTCTTCCATGCCGTCCCCACCTGGGCTGTCGACCTACTGTCTGCCAAGCGTCACCGAGAGGCCATCGCCGGGAAAGTACTGACCACGCTGAACATCGCGGGCTTTTTCGTCCCCGGCCTTGGCGAAGCGATGCTCGCGGTGTGCATCGCGCAGCTGGGTTACGAAGTCTATGAGGGCATCGAAAGCTGGAGCAACGACGACAGGGAGCAAGCCCACCGCTACCTGATCGATGTGATGGAAAACACCGCAACCCTGGCTGCCTGGGCGGCGGCGGGCTATGTCGTGAAGGAAGGGATCGGTGCTGTGCTGGCAGGTAATCCAGAGGCCCCCGTGCTTGAAATCCCCGAAGTGGATACCCCTTCTTACATCGAGGAACTCGAAGAAGTCGATTTGCCGGATGGCGACACCCGGTTGTGGAAACCCGACCTTGCGCCCTTCGCCCACGATACGCCCTTGCCAGCGGGCCTTGAGCCGGATGAAACCGGGCTGTACAGCCATGCCGGCAAGCGTTGGCTGATGCTGGAGGGCCAGCTGTATGCCGTGAAGCAAACCCAGCCGGGCAATGCCTACCGGATCGAACACCCGCGCAGGCCCCAGGCCTACACACCTGCCTTGCAGCACAACGGCGCCGGCGCCTGGTTGCATGAGCTGGACAGGCCCCTGGCGTGGCAAGGCATGGCGCTGTTCCGGCGGGCCGGGCACCTTTCTGGGGCGTTCGATGAAGCCACAGCAACACGCATCCTGCAGGCCTGCGGCATTGACGAAGCGGTGTTGCGCCGGTCGGTCGCTGACAGCCAGCGCCTGCCCGCGCTGCTGGAAGATACCTTGACCCGCTTCAACCTGGACCAGCAGATCGGGCAATTGCCTGCAGACGCTGAGCCTGGCCTGCCAGGTGCCGAGTTCGAGGCCCGCTATCGCCAGCTACCTGCCACCCAGGCCCCTGGCGCCAGTGTGATCCAGCACGTTTATCCACAGCTTCCCGACGCCATCACCCAGGAGTTGTTGCGCAACGCCAACCCGCTTGAGCTGCAACAGTTAGTAGCTGGGCGAGTCCCCCTGCGCATTGGACAAGAGATCCACCTTTATCAGGCGAACGTCCGGCTAACGCGTGCGTATGAAGGGGTGTATCTGCAGAGCCTACGCAACTGGGACACCGATCAACTGGTCGTGCAGACGCTCGGGCAACTGCCCGCCTGGCCAGCCGATACCACCCTCGTGCTTGAACAGCGCCAGCACTCACCTATCCAGCTCACGCGTCTCGGGCCGCCGGACGGGCCAGGCCGCACCACGATCGTCAGTGCCAGAGCAGGCTATATCGTGCTGGGCAATGACCAACCGGATGCACAGGTTGTCGCGCACAATTCCCTGTATGGCGCGCTGTTCGAGGTACTGACTGCCACTCAACGCGAAGCGCTGGGTATCGTCGATGAGCAAGGCCTCAGGCAGTTGGTTCAACAGGCGCCGCCGATGCCGCGTTCGGCCCTGCGCAAGGTGCTCGGCATGCAACCCGTGCGCCCAGGCTTTCGCTCGCCACTGCGCTTGGCCGATGGCCGCCTTGGCTATCCCCTTGGCGGCATGCGCCACCGCGCCGCAAGCATTTCACGGCACACCTTGCTCAGCTCGATTCGGCAGATAGGCCAACACGCCCCCAACCCCCGGCCTGCCGAGCAGATTCTCACCGCGCTGGAGCACAGGGCCCTCACCCGCGCTGACATCGAAGAAAGGCTCAGCACCTTGCTGGAACAACGTGATGAACTGCACAGCCGGCTGGACGACTGGCGGCGGATAGCGGCGCTGACGCCTCGTCAGGCCCCGGATGATTTAGAGCGGGTGTTGAATGCAGTCGCTCAGCATTGGTACGAACGCGCCTTCCTCACACCCAACGACATCGCGCCGCCCCTTCGCCTGGAACGCCTGTCGCTGGACGATTTCCCGCTCAACCTGCCGGAATTCTTCACGGCCAACGTCACTGACCTACAACTGGTCGAAACAGCCCCCGAACACTTTGCCGGCTGGAGCCACCACGCCCCCCACCTCAATGGCCTGCTGCGACAGTTCGCAAACCTGCGGTCGCTGGAGATCAGCCGCGCCTACCGGCCTGAGGCCTTGCCTTCGCCGTTTCAGTTCAGCCTGCCGGTGATTGCCCAGCACTTGCCCGCGCTGGAGTCGCTGAGCCTGACCCATCAAAACCTCTCGCTGTCGTCGACCGACATCGACAGCCTGGCCGGGCTCACTCACTTGCGCCGGCTGGACCTGAGCGGCAACCGCTTGTCCGAGCAATACCCGCCGCGTTTCAACGAACTGTCACTCGACTACCTGGGCCTGGACAACCTGGCGTTGGACCACTGGCCAGAGGGGGTGGGGTTCAATGCCGTGACCCAAATACGTCGCATTGGGCTGCGCAATAATCAGATCACGATGCTGCCACGCTTCCTGCTGGACAACCGAATCCACCTCGCCGATCACGCCGTGCTCTCACTGCAGGGCAATCACCTGTTCGAGGACGACCTGCTGCGCGTGATGATGAGCGAAGATGGCCGCGCCTCCCGCTTCGAGGTGGACCGCAGCGAAGCCTTCAGCGCCCGCCTCGCCCTGCAACTGCAACGTCGCCAGCAGTTACGCAATGTCATCGACGACTACGTGAACGCCTCCAGCTCCAGCACGCCGGTCAGCCAGGCCGTGATGGCCACCAGGACCCGTGTGGCAACAGCATTGAACGAATTCTGGCATTACCAGGAGATCGGGCTGACGCGTGCAGCCCTGCGCCTGAACGACATTGCGCTCGAGCATTTCCCCAGGCTGTTGCCGGCATTTTTCACCGATCAGGTGCATAACCTTGCACTTGAGCGGGTAAGCGGCTCTACCGCCCAGCTCGACGGGCTGTTCCGCCAGTTCCCGCAGGTGACGCGCCTGTCTGTCGATGCTTATCAGCAGGCAGAGCAGACACTGCCTTCGGCCCTGCTGCGCCTGCCCGGGCTGACTGACATTGCCTTGCGCAACGCTGGCCTGGTGATCGACCAGCAGGTGATCAATACGCTGGGTCGCCTGCCCACGCTCAATTCGTTGGACCTCACTGGCAACCGCATGGGGCTGATCACACAGGCGCCTGAAGCGCTGCAAACGCTGCGCCGCCTCGACCTGAACGCCATGGCCCTGGAACAGTGGCCGAGCTGGGTGGACAGCCTACTGCCGCTAGAGCTGCTAGACCTCAGTGAAAACCGCCTCACCGAATTGCCTGCGCACATCCTGGCCAACCTCGACAACAACTTCCCCATCAGCTCGATCTTGCTGTTCAGCAACCCGCTCAGCGACGAAGCCGTCATGCGCGCTCGCGCGTCCTCGGATAGCCAGCACAGCTTTACCTTTGGCATCGACCTCTCGGACAGCATGAGCGAATCCTCGACAGAAGGCGCGATGGCCGGCCACTTCCACTTACCCTTCCTGGACCCCGCTGCCGATGCGCCCAACCTGCATGACTGGCTGCTCGCCTCGGACGTCGAAAACGAGGCCCTGAAGGATTGCTGGAACGCCCTCCAGGCATCGGGCAATGCCGGGAACCTTCTGGCGCTGGTAGGCCGCCTGCGCAATGCCGCCCCTTACCAGAATGGCAAAAGCCGTGTGGCGTTCTGCGCACGGGTGCGCAAGGTGCTGGTGAGTGCGGTGGTCAACCCGGACGACCTTGCGCTGTTCAACCATCAGGCCAGTGAGGCACTGCTGCAGGAAAACGGCGACCAGACCTGCCACGACGGCGCCTTGCTGGTGTTCCAGAATATCGAGCTGTATATCGCCAACCAGCGTTTGCAGTTCGATGCGGCAGATACCGAAGGCAACCTCTACCGGGAACTGCGCCGTTTGTATCGCCTGCAGGCACTGGATGAGATCGCCAAAAGCGAGACTGCCCGCCGGGATGAAGCAGAGGTGCGCCTCACCTACCGACGCGAGCTGAACACCCCGCTTGACCTGGGCCAACCCGAAGACACCCTGCGTTACGCGATCAGTGCCAGCATCGATGAGTTGGCGCATGCCGAGCTGCAGGTCCAGCGCGGCGAGCTTGGCGAGGATTTCCTGAATTTTGCGGCCGCCAACGCTCGGTGGGTCCAACATTTGCGCCAGGCCTACGCCGGTCGTTTTGCGGAGATCGAGCAAAGCTACCAGGCTCAGGTTGCGGACCTTCCGGATCAGTACCCCGACAGGCCCCTCGACACGCTTACAGAAGCATTCGAGGCGTTGGAACGGATCAAACAAGCCCGCGAGGCACGCCTGATTCGCGAACTCACCTCGTTCGCCAACCCAGACCGCAGGCCACGTTCCTCGACTGAGTAGCCCCACCCGGTAACCGCCGCAGGTAACTAACTACCACTTGGCGATAAGCCCCCCCAGACAGACTCCGACACTGACCAATCAATCGGAGTCTCTCATGCCTGCCATCACTGCCCCTGCCGGAATCGTCGGCGACGACGCCATTAACCCCGCCTACTCACTGATCACAGGGCTCGTCCCCGATTGGTTCAAGGCACTGCCGGCGCACCAGTACGCGGCCTTGCGCAGTGCTACCCAGCAGCCGTTGGACTGGTATGAACAGGCATGCCTGCAAATGCCGGAGACCGTCGCGACCTTTCACGCCGAGCATGCCCACTTCCGCTGGCTCGAATCCCAGAAGCAACACGCCTTGGGGCAATTGACCACACTTGAAACCTTCGCCGAACCCCTGCTCAAAGCAGCCATCACACAGCGTTTTGGGCTGGAGGTGGACGTTCGTCGGGCCGTCCTGTTCCACCCCCAGCTTGCGGACACGCCCTGGTCTTTCGCGAACCTGTCGAAAGACCCCGCAGTGGAGGCCGCCGCCGCCGTGCGCCGAGCCACCCAGCCCTTGCTGACCGCCGCGCTGCAAAACTTCGTGGCTGGCGACACTCAGGCTGGGGGGATGGACCTGAGGCGCATGAAACCAGCCATCTACGACCCCGCCAATGAGGACCCCACGCTGGCGATCGCCCCCCATGAATTCGCTGCACTGTGCCGGGAACTGGACCTGGGCGGGCAGTACCAGAAAACCCTCGAAGCCGTGTTCAACCCCACCTCTTCGGCCGACCAAGCACCGGGGGCAGCCGCCTTCAATCAGCTCGGCCTGCTCAAACGGTGCGAAAGCTCGACGCTGAAGCTGCATGCCTGCGTGGCGTACATGAAAAAGCACATCAGTGAACGCACGTACGGTTTGCTGCTGGACTTTGCGGATAACAAGCGCGTTGTGCAAAACGCCAGCCCGCTGCTGAGCCGTAACCTGCAACTGCGGGATGTCGACCTGACCGGCGTGGTGGCCATCGGCCCGTCGGACGACCAGGGCGGCCTGCACGGGCCCTTCACGGTCTACATTCCCGAAGACCCAGTGTGCCCTCTCAAGGAGTACGCCTCCACGCTCGACTTCGTCAGCGACTTGCGGCACCGAATGTTCAGCCCAGGCTACCTGGACTTCTTCCGTGGCCTGGTGGCCGATGAGCAAGCCGACGCCCTGTTCGCCACCCTTACCGATCGCCTCTATCCGCTGGTGTGGGCCGAGGGCGGGCAACTGAAGATTCGCCGCCCGGATCGGCAGGCCAAGCTGCACGTGCGCATGCACGACTACAGCCAGTCATTCCTGACCGAGTTCACCCTGCGCAAGGTTCGAAAACTGCAAACGGATGCGCTTTACCATGGCGTGCCCACCGCGGTGATGGACGAAAAGGCACTGGAAGCGCGCCTCGCGTATTTCGCTGGCGGGGTGCTGCAGGCACTGAACATCGGCGCCTTCTTCGTACCCGTGCTGGGCCAGGTGATGATGGTTGTCACCACCTTTCAGCTGGCCTATGAAAGTTACGAGGGTATCGAAAGCTGGAGCCGGGGCGAGCGCGAGCAGGCCTTTGGTTACCTCATGGACGTGGTCGAGAACGTCGCCTTGTTCGCCGCACTCGGCGCCGCCGGCGCCGGTGCTGGCACCACGCCCGCCCTCGAGCGGATACCGGTCGAAACCCCATCGTTCATCGAAGAGCTGCAAAGCGTTACCTTGGCCAATGGCAAGACACGCCTGATCAAGCCTGATATCACGCCCTTTGCCCATGACATCCTGTTGCCTGCCGGCTTGAAACCTGACGCGTTCGGCCTCTATCACTACCAGGGCAAGACTTGGCTGGCGCTGGAAGACCGCGTCTATTCAGTCAAGACCTCGCCAGGCAATCCACCCCAACAGCGCATCGAGCACCCGACCAAAGCCATCAGCTACGAGCCCTTGCTGCGCCATAACGAAGCCGGTGCCTGGCAGCATGAGTTCGAGCGCCCGCGCCAATGGCAGGGCCACACGCTGTTCCGACGCCTGGGGCCTTCGGCCAGCGGGTTCTCTGAAGAAACCGCCCGACGCATCCTCGCCGTCAGCGATACCCATGAAACCGTCCTGCGCCAGGTCCTGACCGAAAACCAGCGCCCGCCAGCTTTGCTGGAAGACACCCTGCGCCGCTTCAGGCTGGACCATGAGGTGTCACAGGACTTGGCCGGCACAGACGCGAACACACGTATCACTGCCTTTCAAACGCGCTACCAGACACCGCCCGTCGATCAGGCCCCCAGCACCCAGACCATTACTCGCCGCTACCCCGCGCTGCCCGTTGGTATCGCGGACGAGTTGGCGCGCCATGCCAGCCCAGCGGAGCTGGAGCAGTTGCTGGCGGGCAAGGTGCCGTTGCGTCTGGCTCAAGAAACCCATACCTACCAACAGCAGGTACGCCTGGCACGTGCCTACGAGGGGCTCTACCTCGACAATGTGAACAACCCGGACACCGACAGGCTTGTTTTGCACAGTGTGGCGCGTTTGCCTGGCTGGGCTGACGATATCTGCATCGAGGTCCGCCAAAGCAGGTTCACCGGCCCCTTGATCGATCAGGTAGGCGCGCCAGACGGGCTTGTTCGTAAAGTGCTGACTCAACACGCCGATGGCTACCAGACCTACGATGGCGAAGGGCACGAACTGCATGGGCGCGACACGCTCTACTCGGCCATCTTGCATGCTTTGCCCGACGCGAACCGGGCAGCGTTGGGCTTCCCCAATACCTGGGAAGGCCCCGCGCTCAAGCAGCACGTGCAGCAGTTACCGTTACTGCCACGGCCCGCGTTGCGCAAGGTGCTCCACATGCAACCGGCCAAACCAGGCGCAAATTCGCCCATGCGCCTTGCCGATGGACGAGTGGGCTACCCATTGAGCGGCCGCGGCACGCTCGCCAGCACGGTCTCGAGGGAAGACCTGCTGTATCTGATTCGGCTGCTGGCGCTTGAGCAAGACACGCAGAGCGCCGAAGCGGTACTGGCCGCCCTGGAAGACGCTGGGCTGTCACGCGTGCAGATCAGCGACCGCTTGAATGAGCTGATGGCCGAACGTGATGCCCTGGACCAGAGCCTGACCGCCTGGAGCGACGCGGCCCTTGATCTGCCCGACCTGCACAGGCGCCTGGACAGCCGAACCCGCATTCAGGACGCGCTATGGCAGCATTGGCAGGCCACCCACCTACCGGAAATTGGGCGGGGCGCTGCCACGCTGCGCCTGGAGCGCATCCTGCTGATCGACTATCCCGCACAGCTGCCCGCCTTTTTCGAACAACGCATCGTGCGCTTGCAGCTGGTTGATTACCAAGGCACGGGCCTTATGAACTCACACACCCTGGCCGCGAACATCGGCCCGGAACTGCAGGCGGTAGACAACTTCCTGCAGCGCTTCCGGCACCTCACATCCCTGGAAGTCAGCAGCCCTCAAGGGCTCACCTACAGCACCTTGAACCTGCAACCCCGGCAGGCGTTTGCGACACTGCGCGAGCTGCGGCTGCACGACACGCGCCTGGGCCTGAGTGGCGGTTACATCGCAGGGTTGAGTGACCGTTTTCCAAACCTGGAGGTGCTCGACCTGAGTGGCAGCCCGATCAACTACTTCGAGGATACGCCGAACATCGGTAATGTCCGTTTACGTTATCTCGGCCTGGACCGCACAGGCCTGGCACGCTGGCCTGCGTGGCTCAACAACCAATCGCTCGCCATGATCGATCACCTTTCCATGCGCGATAACGCGCTGACCAGCGTGCCGGACGAGATCGCCCTCGCGCCACTAACAGCACAACCACGTGGGCGCATATCCCTGCAAGGCAACCTGCTGTCGCGCCAGGCCATTCTAACGCTGTTGGCTGATCAGGCACCCGAGGCGAGGCACTTCGAACTGGCATTCGACACCCCTCCCAGCATTCAGCAAAGTGCGCAGGCCTACCAGCGAGATCAACAGCAGGTGCGGGCTATCTTCGACAACTGGGCCAATGCCTCAAGCTCGTCCAACCCCTTGAGCGAACAGACAACCGCAGCCAGAAGGCAAATCGGCGAGGTATGGCTTGCGTTCATGCGCACTGACTTCCTGGGGACCACGGGCCCGTTGCAGTTAACCGACATTTCGCTGAGTAACTTCCCAGCGCAATTGCCGCCGCACCTGTACGCCCGCGTGCGCGAACTGCAGCTGCTGCGCATGACCGCCACCCGCGAGCAGCTCGACAGGCTCCTGGGGCACTTCACCCAACTGGAGGCACTCACCCTCGATGGCCAGGTTGCACCGACTGGCGCGCTTCCCAACTTGCTAGCGTCCTTACCGGACCTACACCACCTGACAATCCGTATAGAGGGCGGTCAGATCGATGACCACGCCATGGCAATGTTCGCGCGCATGCCCCAGTTGCAATCGCTCAATCTGGAAGGCAACCGCCTGGCCGCTTCTTTTGACAATGAGAACCTGCAAACCCTGAGCGATCACCTGACTCGGCTCACCTTGGCCAACACCGGCCTGCACACGTGGCCAGCGTGGGTGGAGACCCTTCTGCCCCTGGACATTCTGGACCTCGACGACAACCAGATCGTCAACCTGCCGGACAACATCCTGTACAACCCTCGCAATGACCATGCGCACACGGAAATATCCCTGCGTGGAAACCCGCTGAGCGATTTCACGATGTCCCGCGCCCATGGCTCTGAAGCGCGTAACAGGTCGTACAGCTTTCTGATGGACCTGCCCGACGAAATTCTTCAGGAGCATTGGCGCGAGCGTCACGACTCGGACAGCGAGTCCGATGACAGCGACGATGATGACAGCGTCGGTTCCGGCGACCATGGCCATGCCCACAGCCCCGCCCTGGAACCTGAAATGGATGCCCCCGACGTCGACGACTGGCTTATGGCAAGCGTGGAGGAAAACGAAGTACACCGCACGGTGTGGGAAACGCTGCAACAGGGCGGCGAAGCGCCGGCATTACTCGAGCTAGTAGGCCGCCTGGCGCACACGGCCTCATACCGTACGCTAGGCACCCGCGCTGATTTCGTCGCGCGCGTCTGGCGCATTCTGGAGGTCGCCGAAAACAGCGCCGAGGAACGTGCACTGTTCAACGGCATGGCCCACGCGGGCGTCGAGCGCAATGGTCAAGGGCTATACCAGACCTGCCACGACGGCGCCTGGCTGGTGTTCAACCAAATGGAGATCAAGGTCTTCACCGAACAGGCACTCAAGGCGCTGCCCGAGCAGTCTCGCGGCCAGGCGCTGTATCGGCTGGTACTGCGCCTCTACCGGCTGGAGGCCGTTGAAACCATCGCCCGCAAACGGGCCGGTACCAGGGACGAGGCCGAAGTGCGCATGGCCTACAAGCTGAACCTGGCAGAGGCTTTGGAGCTGCCACTGGCACCGAAGAAGATGCTCTACCAGGCCTGCGCCAACGTCAGCCCCGCAGAGTTGGATGCTGCTCGGGCGCAGGTACTTGCCGATGAAAGTGGCGACCCGTTCCTGCTATTCGCCGCCCGGCAAGATGCCTGGGTCGACTACCTGCGGGAAACCTATGCGGAGCGTTTCGCCGTATTGGAGCAAGCCTACCAACAGCGCGTGCTGGATGCGCCAGATGAAACACGGGAGCCCGGCGGTGCCAGCCCGACCCTGGAAGCACTGGCGCCGCTGTTCGAACGCCTGAAGCTCGAATACGAACAGAAGGTCGCCCACCTGATACGCGAACTGACCATCGCCGAAAGCTACAGGTACGCTTGACGCCCCGTTGAGCGGCGCGCTGCGCCGCTCGACATCCGCTTACCTTCCGTAGCGCTCCTGGCCCCAGGCCAGCAGTGTCTCAAGCAGCGCGCGCAGCACCGCTTGAGTCGGCTGCGCCAGGTCTTCGCGGTACGCGAAGGGCTCCACTTCTTCCATGTAGGTGCTCTGCGCCAGTTCCAGCTGCACAGCATGAATGTGCTCGGCCGGGTTACCGTAATGCCGGGTGATATGCCCGCCTTTGAAGCGCCCGTTCAGCACATGACTGTAACCCTGTACCTCAGCGCACGCCCCCTGCAGCCGCTCGGCCAGCTCGGCATCGCAACTGGCGCCGTTGAAGGTGCCCAGGTTGAAGTCCGGCAGCTTGCCGTCGAACAGGTGCGGGATCAGCGAGCGGATCGAGTGGGCATCCCACAGCAAGGCGTAGCCAAATTCCTCGCGCAGGCGCGCCAGCTCGCGCTGGATCGTCTCGTGATAAGGCCGCCAGATCTGTTCCAGGTAGACCTTGCGCTCGTCAGCGGAGGGTTCCTTGCCGTGTTTGAACAGTGGCTCACCCTCGAACAGCGTGGCCGGGTACAGCCCCGTGGTGGCCCCGGCGTACAGCGGCTTGTCGTCATCCGGGCGGTTCAGGTCGATGACGAAGCGTGAATACTCCGCCGCCACCACGCTAGCACCCAGCTCACGGGCAAACGCGTACAGGCGCGGGATGTGCCAGTCGGTGTCGGGCAGGCTCTGCGCCTGGTCGACCAAGCCCTCGCGCACGGCCTGGGTCAAGCCCAGCCCGGCGTGGGGCATGCTGATCAGCAGGGGCAGGCGGCCCTGGTGAAAACTCAGTACCTTGTCCATTGCGCCTCGCTCAATTGGATATTTCATGGCCCCGGCGCACCACGCGCTTGGGCAGGTCGCCGCCGAGCCAGTAGGCCAGGTCGGCGGGGCGTTCGATTTGCCAGGCGACGAAGTCGGCCACCTTGCCCACTTCAAGCGAGCCGTGGCTGTCGCCCAGGCCGAGCGCCGTGGCGGCATGGGTGGTCACGCCAGCCAGCGCTTCTTCCGGGGTCATGCGGAACAGCGTGCAGCCCATGTTCAGCATCAGGCGCAGCGACAACCCTGGCGAGGTGCCTGGGTTGAGGTCACTGGCCAGGGCAATGTTCACCCCGTGGCGGCGCAAGGCCTCCATCGGGGGCAGCTGCGTTTCGCGCAGGAAGTAGAAGGCGCCCGGCAGCAGCACGGCGACAGTGCCGGCCGCGGCCATGGCAATGGCGTCTTCCTCGGTCATGAACTCCAGGTGGTCGGCCGACAGCGCCTGGTAGCGCGCAGCCAAACTGGAGCCGTGCAGCGACGACAACTGTTCGGCATGCAGTTTGACCGGCAGGCCCAGCTCATGCGCCTTGATGAATACCCGCTCGACCTGGGCCGGGGAGAACGCCAGGTGTTCGCAGAAGGCATCCACGGCATCCACCAGGCCCTCTGCGGCCAAGGCCGGCAGCATCTCGTCGCAGATATGGGTGATATAGTCGTCGGCCCGGCCAGCGTACTCCGGCGGCAGGGCGTGGGCCGCCAGGCAGGTGGCGCGCACCGCCAGCGGCAATTCGTCGGCCAGGCGCCGGGCCACGCGCAGCATCTTGCGCTCGTTGGCCAGGTCCAGGCCGTAGCCGGACTTGACCTCAAGCGTGGTCACGCCATCGCGCATCAATGCCTGAACCCGCTGGCGAGCACTGGCGAACAGCTCATCCTCGCTGGCCGCGCGGGTGGCCCGCACGGTGCTGGCGATGCCGCCGCCTTGCGCCGCGATTTCGGCATAGCTCACGCCTTGCAGGCGCTGCTCGAACTCGCCGCTGCGGTTGCCACCGAACACGGCGTGGGTGTGGCAGTCGATCAGGCCAGGGGTGACCCAGGCATAGCCCAGGTCCACCGTACGCTCAGCCTCGACCGGCCGCAGCTCGCTGCGGGGGCCGATCCATTCGATCAGCCCGGCGCAGGTGACGATCGCCGCGTCCTCGATGATCGCGTAACGCCCGTCCACCATGGTTGCCGCATGGCAGTGCTGCCAGAGGGTTCTCATTTGCAAATCTCCTGTACTAGCGGTGCAGCTCGGCCGGCGCCTGGGCCGCCTTGCCCTGCCCTGCCCGCGGCTTGCACCACAGCAGGTAGGACGCCACCAGGAACACCACCCAGACGACACCGACCAACAACGCGGCCTGGGTATCCGGGAAGTAGCCGAGCACGCCAAAGATGAACACCATGAACGCGATGGCCATGGCGGGGCCATAGGGCCAGAACGGTACCGGGAACGCGAGCTGCGCGGCTTCTTCGCGGCTCATGCTGCGGCGCATGGCGACCTGGGTGACCAGGATCATCAGCCACACCCACACAGTGGCGAAGGTGGCGATCGAAGCGATCAGCAGGAACACGTTCTCGGGGATCAGGTAGTTGAGCAACACCCCAACCAGCAGCGCCGCGCCCATGACCACCACGGTCATCCACGGCACGCCGTGCTTGGACAGCTTGCTGAAACCACGCGGAGCATGGCCTTGCTGGGCCAGGCCATACATCATGCGGCCGGCGCCGAAGATGTCGCTGTTGATGGCCGAAATCGCAGCGGAAATCACCACCACGTTGAGCACTGCCGCTGCCGAACCGATCCCCAGGTTGCTGAAGATCTGCACGAACGGGCTGCCTTCGCTGCCGATCTGCGGCCACGGGTACAGGCACATCAGCACGAACAGGGTCAGCACGTAGAACAGCAGGATGCGCAGTGGCACGGCATTGATGGCCTTGGGGATGACCCGTTGTGGGTCCTTGGCCTCACCGGCGGTCACGCCGATGATTTCGATACCGCCAAAGGCAAACATGACCACCGCGAAGGAGGCGATCAGGCCGCCGACACCGTTAGGCATGAAGCCGCCATGCTCGACCAGGTTGCTCAAGCCGACGGCATGCCCGGTGCCCACCTGGCTGAAGCCGAAGGCCATGATGCCGAGGCCGGCGAGGATCATCGCGACGATGGCGCCGACCTTGAGCAGCGACAGCCAGAATTCCATTTCGCCGAACACTTTGACGTTGCACAGGTTCAGGCCGCCAATCAGGAAGACGATGCCCAGCACCCAGATCCAGCGGGCCACTTCAGGGAACCAGAAGCCCATGTAGATACCGAAGGCGGTCACGTCGGCGATGGCGACGATGACCATTTCGAAGGCGTAGGTCCAGCCGAGGATGAAGCCGGCCATAGGGCCGAGGTAGGTCGTGGCGTAGTGGCCAAAGGAGCCGGCGACAGGGTTGTGCACGGCCATCTCGCCGAGGGCGCGCATGACCATGAACACGGCGGCGCCGCCGATCAGGTAGGCCAGCAGCACGGCGGGGCCGGCCATCTGGATGGCAGAGGCGGAACCGTAGAAAAGCCCGGTACCGATAGCGGAGCCGAGCGCCATGAAACGGATGTGCCGGGCCGATAGCCCGCGCTTGAGACCTTGAGCTTGTTGCATGTCACGTCCTAATTTTGTTTTTGTGGTCGTGAGATCGAGGGGGGCTGCTGTGCAGCCCTTTCGCAGCGCAAGGCTGCTCCTACAGGGAAAGCGTTGCCGTTGTAGGAGCAGCCTTGTGCTGCGAATGGGCCGCAACGCGGCCCCGAAGGCATTACAGGCTAGGCAGAACACCAGCCGGCAGCAGCCCAGTCAGGCTGCCCTTGGCCAGCAGTTCGACAGCCTTCTCGATATCCGGCGCAAAGAACCGGTCGCGGTCGTAGTGCGGCACTTCGCTGCGCAGCGCCTGACGCGCCTGCTCCAGCTTGGCGGAGGTCTTCAGCCCTTTGCGCAGGTCCAGGCCCTGGCAGGCGCCCAACCACTCGATGGCCAGCACGCCACGGGTGTTCTCGGCCATTTCCCACAGGCGCTTGCCCGCCGCCGGGGCCATCGACACGTGGTCTTCCTGGTTGGCCGAGGTGGGCAGACTGTCGACGCTGTGCGGGTGCGACAGCGCCTTGTTCTCGCTGGCCAGCGCAGCAGCGGTGACCTGGGCGATCATGAAGCCGGAGTTGACCCCACCGTTTTCCACCAGGAACGGCGGCAGTTGGGACATGTGCTTGTCCATCATCAGCGAAATGCGGCGCTCGCTCAGCGAGCCGATTTCGGCGATGGCCAGGGCCAGGTTGTCAGCGGCCATGGCCACCGGCTCTGCGTGGAAGTTACCGCCCGAGATCACGTCACCTTCAGCCGCGAACACCAGCGGGTTGTCGGACACGGCGTTGGCTTCGATGCCCAGCACTTCGGCAGCCTGGCGTAGCTGGGTCAGGCAAGCGCCCATGACCTGTGGCTGGCAGCGCAGCGAGTACGGGTCTTGGACCTTGTCGCAGTTCTTGTGCGATTGCGAGACTTCGCTGGTTTCACCCAGCAGGTCGCGGAAGCACGCGGCGGTGTCGATCTGGCCACGCTGGCCACGCACGGCATGCACCCGTGCATCGAACGGCGAACGCGAGCCCAGCGCCGCTTCGACGGTCAGGCCACCGCAGGCAATGGCAGCGGCGTACAGGTCTTCGGCGTAGAACAGCCCGCGCAAGGCGTAGGCCGAGGACGCCTGGGTGCCGTTGAGCAGGGCCAAGCCCTCTTTGGCGGCCAGGGTCAGAGGTTCCAGGCCAGCAACGGCCAGGGCTTCGGTGGCCGACAGCCACTGGCCCTTGTAGCGCGCCTTGCCTTCGCCGAGCAGCACCAGCGACATGTGCGCCAGCGGTGCCAGGTCGCCGGAAGCACCGACCGAGCCTTTGAGCGGGATGTGTGGGTAGACTTCGGCGTTGACCAGGGCGATCAGTGCATCGATCACCTTGCGGCGGATGCCGGAGAAACCACGGCTGAGGCTGTTGATCTTGAGCACCATGATCAAGCGCACCAGGTCGTCATCCAGCGGCGCGCCGATGCCGGCGGCGTGGGACAGCACCAGCGAGCGCTGCAGGTTTTCCAGGTCGTGGCTGGCAATGCGGGTCGAGGCCAGCAGGCCGAAACCGGTGTTGATGCCGTAGGCAGTGCGGTCTTCGGCAAGAATCTGTTCGACGCAGGCAACGCTGTCGTTGATCGGCTGGTCGGCGCTGGCATCCAGGCGCAGGCGCACGGGTGCGGCGTGGATCGCGCGCAGCTGGGCCAGGGTCAGGGTGCCAGGCTTGAGGGTCAGTTCGGTCACTTCGCTACTCCATTCTGTCGGGGCCCGCAGGCCCCTTCTTGTTGTTCAGTATCTCTCAAAGTGCAGCGATCAGCCCGTGATCATTGGCAGGTCGAGGCCTTGCTCTTTGGCGCAATCGACGGCGATGTCGTAGCCGGCGTCGGCATGGCGCATAACGCCGGTGCCTGGGTCGTTGGTCAGCACGCGGGCGATGCGCTCGGCGGCTTCATCGGTACCGTCGCAGACGATGACCATGCCGGAGTGCTGCGAGAAGCCCATGCCTACGCCGCCGCCGTGGTGCAGCGACACCCAGGTGGCGCCGCTGGCGGTGTTGAGCAGGGCATTGAGCAACGGCCAGTCGGAGACGGCGTCGGAGCCGTCACGCATGGCTTCGGTTTCGCGGTTGGGGCTCGATACCGAACCGGAGTCCAGGTGGTCGCGGCCAATCACGATCGGCGCCGACAGCTCGCCGCTGCGGACCATTTCGTTGAACGCCAGGCCCAGCTTGGCGCGCAGGCCCAGGCCGACCCAGCAGATACGCGCTGGCAGGCCTTGGAAGCTGATGCGCTCGCGGGCCATGTCCAGCCAGCGGTGCAGGTGGGCGTCGTCGGGGATCAGTTCTTTGACCTTGGCGTCGGTCTTGTAGATGTCATCGGCTTCGCCAGACAGCGCGGCCCAGCGGAACGGACCTACGCCGCGACAGAACAGCGGGCGAATGTAGGCCGGTACGAAGCCTGGGAAGTCAAAGGCGTTGGCCACGCCCTCTTCCTTGGCCATCTGGCGAATGTTGTTGCCGTAGTCGAAGGTCGGGATGCCCTGCTTCTGGAAGTCGAGCATGGCCTGTACGTGCACAGCCATGGACTGCTTGGCAGCCTTGACCACCGCAGCCGGTTCGGTCTGCGCGCGGTCGCGGTACTGCTCCCAGGTCCAGCCGGCCGGCAGGTAGCCGTTGAGCGGGTCGTGGGCGCTGGTCTGGTCGGTGACCATGTCCGGACGCACGCCACGCTTGACCAGCTCAGGCAGGATTTCAGCGGCGTTACCGTGCAAGGCGATAGAGATGGCCTTGCCTTCGGCGGTGTACTTGGCGATGCGCGCCAGGGCGTCGTCGAGGTCGTTGGCCTGCTCGTCGACGTAGCGGGTTTCCAGACGGAAATCGATACGGCTCTGCTGGCATTCGATGTTCAGCGAGCACGCGCCGGCCAGGGTCGCGGCCAGTGGCTGGGCGCCGCCCATGCCGCCGAGGCCTGCGGTCAGTACCCACTTGCCTTTGAGGCTGCCACCGTAGTGCTGGCGGCCGGCCTCGACGAAGGTTTCGTAGGTGCCCTGGACGATGCCCTGGCTGCCGATGTAGATCCAGCTGCCGGCAGTCATCTGGCCGTACATGGCCAGGCCCTTGGCATCCAGTTCGTTGAAGTGTTCCCAGTTAGCCCAGTGCGGCACCAAGTTGGAGTTGGCGATCAGTACGCGGGGGGCGTTGCTGTGGGTCTTGAACACGCCGACCGGCTTGCCCGACTGCACCAGCAGGGTTTCGTCGTCTTCCAGGCGGGTCAAGGTCTCGACGATCTTGTCGTAGCAGGCCCAGTTGCGGGCAGCGCGGCCAATACCACCGTAGACCACCAGTTCTTTCGGGTTTTCGGCGACCTGCGGATCGAGGTTGTTCATCAGCATGCGCAGTGGCGCTTCGGTCAGCCAGCTTTTGGCGGTCAGCTTGTTGCCACGTGGGGCACGGATTTCAACGTCACGGTATTTGTTGTTGTCGGTCACGGGAAGGGTCCTCTGCGGTCGTCCGCGGGCAGGTGTGTCGTGGTCAATATACAAACACACCTTTACTTGTATGTACAAGCATGGACAACCAAATTTTTCCTTCCAAAATGCAAAGGGGCCGCTGCGCGACCCAATCGCCGGCAAGCCGGCTCCCACAAAGACCCTGTGGGAGCCGGCTTGCCGGCGATTGGGCTGCACAGCAGCCCCAGTTCCACGGCAATGAGATCAGCGCGCTGTCAGCTCGATCAGGCAAAAACGCCCCTGAACCTCCAGCCCCAGCAATTCATCGTTACCCTCAAGCCGCAAGCAGTCATACAACCCCAGCCGCTGCATCTCACGCCCCGCCATGGCCACCTCGACCTGGCTACTGGCCGCAAACAACAACAGCGTCGACGCCGAACTGAACAGCCGGTGGGTACCATCGAACCACTGCAACCGCGCCCGATAGCGCTGCGGCGAATAGATCAGGTTGAAATCACGAATCGCCCCACCTAGCAGCTTGCAACTGACTTGGCTCTCGCCGGCAAACGCAAAGGCATCGAACGGCAACAGCGGCCGACTGGCCTGGCCATCGACCAACAGGCGCATGCCATCGCCCTGCAGCACGGTGATGATCCGCTGGTAACCGGCGAACGACGAGAACCCGCCTGACTCTTCGATATCGGCAATCGACAAACGCCAGCCGAACCCGTCGAGGCCCTCGCCGCTGTCGCGGGTGATTTCCTCGGTGAAGCCCCCGCCGTTCTTCCACGGCATGCGCGGGTACCCCTGCGCACGCAATACCTGCATCTGGCTCATTTGCTGAAACGTCCTTCAAGGCGATGACGGGAACCGGGGTGGATCAACCGCGCAGCGGTGACCGGCTGGCGACCGGACCAGGTGCGGCGGCGAATCAGCAGGCATGGCTCGCCCCGCTCAATCTGCAGCAGCTGGCACTCGTGCGGCTCGGCCAGGATCGCCTCGACCACGTGCTCACCCTCGGTCAACGGCGCGACCTGGGACAAGTAGGCGTA
Source organism: Pseudomonas sp. LAIL14HWK12:I7 (assembly GCF_000483465.1). Lineage (NCBI taxonomy): Bacteria > Pseudomonadati > Pseudomonadota > Gammaproteobacteria > Pseudomonadales > Pseudomonadaceae > Pseudomonas > Pseudomonas sp. LAIL14HWK12:I7. The sequence continues at coordinate 541,287 of NZ_AXYZ01000001.1, read as the reverse complement.
AGGCGTCTGCCGGGTGAAATCCTGCTTGAGGTAATCAGGGGCGATCGCTGCGTTGACGTAGCGGTCCTCGATTTGCACCGGGATACCATTTTCGTAGTGCACGATCAGCGAATGGAACACCCGCTGGCCTTCGCGCATGTCCAGCGCCAGGGCGCGCTCGGAGCCGGCCGCTTCTTCGATAAGGGTGATCACCTGGCAGCTATGCTGGTGGCCACGCCCGGCAATTTCGTCGGCGATGTTGTTGACCTCGAACAGCGCCGAACGGCTCTTGGGCTCGGCGACGAACGTGCCGACCCCTTGCATGCGCACCAGCAAGCCTTCGGCCGTGAGCTCACGCAGGGCGCGGTTGATGGTCATGCGGCTGAAGCCCAGTTGGCTGACCAGTTCGCTTTCCGAAGGGACCCGGTGATGAGGCGGCCAGCTGCCGTTGTCGATGTGCTGGATGATCATCTGTTTGACCCGCGCGTACAGCGGCGCCGGGCCCTCGCCCATCTGGGCAACCAGCGCGGAGACAGGAGGTGTCGGCACGGCGTTGGATCCTTGTGCGATTGAATGAGCGGTAGCTTGCCGCAGTTTACCCGGCAGGCAAACGCCTGTATATGTATATACAAGTTAACAATAACAGGATTTCACCGATGTCCGCCTACTTCGCCGAACGTGCCCTGCTGCCCAACGGGTGGGCCAGCAATGTCCGAATCGAGGTCGCCAGCGATGGTAACGTGGCCCGTATCGAGCCCGATGCTTCGGCCGAAGGCGCCGAACGGCTGGCCGGCCCGCTGCTGCCAGGCATGCCCAACCTGCATTCGCATGCCTTTCAACGTGCCATGGCAGGGCTGGCGGAAGTGGCGAGCAACCCCAACGACAGCTTCTGGACCTGGCGTGACCTGATGTACCGCCTGGTGGGCCAGATCAACCCGGAGCAACTGCAGGTCATCGCGCGCCAGCTGTATATCGAGATGCTCAAGGCCGGCTACACCTCGGTGGCCGAGTTCCACTACGTGCACCACGACCAGGCCGGCAAGGCCTACGCTGACCCTGCCGAACTGTCCCGGCGCATCAGCGCGGCGGCAGCCAGCAGCGGCATCGGCCTGACCCTGCTGCCGGTGCTCTACAGCCACGCCGGCTTCGGCGGCCAGGCTCCGAACGAAGGGCAACGGCGGTTCATCAATTCCACCGAGCAGTACCTGCGCCTGCAGGCACAACTCGCCCCCCTGCTGGCCGCGCAGCCGGCACAGCAACTGGGCCTGTGCTTCCACTCGCTGCGGGCGGTCACGCCAGGGCAGATCGCCCATGTGCTGGAGGCTGGCAGCCCGCACAGCCCGGTGCATATCCACATTGCCGAACAACAGAAGGAAGTCGACGACTGCCTGGCCTGGAGCGGCCGCCGTCCGCTGCAGTGGCTGTACGAACATGTCGACGTGAACGCGCGCTGGTGCCTGGTGCATGCCACCCATGCCGAAGCTGATGAAGTTACCGCCATGGCCCGCAGCGGCGCGGTGGCAGGCCTGTGCCTGACCACCGAGGCCAACCTGGGCGACGGTATCTTCCCGGCGGTGGATTACCTGGCACAAGGTGGGCGCATGGGCATTGGCTCGGACAGCCATGTGTCGCTCAGCGTGGTGGAGGAGCTGCGTTGGCTGGAGTATGGCCAGCGGCTACGCGATCAACGGCGCAACCGGTTGTACGGCAGCGACCAACCGATGGTCGGCCGCACGCTGTATGACGCGGCCTTGAGCGGCGGCGCCCAGGCGCTTGGGCAAGCGGTCGGCGAGTTGGCAGTGGGCAAGCGAGCCGACTGGCTGGTGCTCGACGGGCAGGACCCGTACATCGCCACGGCAAAGGGCGATGCGATTCTCAACCGCTGGCTGTTCGCGGGCGGCGATCGCCAGGTGCGCGATGTGATGGTTAACGGGCAATGGGTAGTGCGCCAGGGGCGCCATGCACAGGAAGAGGAAAGCGCGCGGGCGTTCGTCGAGGTTCTGCGTCAACTGCTGAACTGAGGGTAGATGCAGCCTTGTGCTGCGAAGAGGCCGGTATTACCCCAGCATTTGCTGAATGCCTACCGGCCTCTTCGCAGCACAAGGCTGCTCCTACACGCACAGCGTGAATGGCATCAATGAGACTTGACGATCTGCTGGTCAGCCGTGCGCCAGATCAGCCGGCTGGTGTCATAGCCCTGCTGCCGTGCCTTGGCCAGCAAGCTCTCGCGCTGCCAGGCTGGCAGGCTCGGTGTGCGGGACAGGATCCACAGGTATTTGCGGTCCGGGCTGCCGACGATCGCCGTGTGGTAGCGGTCGTCCACGTACAGAATCCAGTACTCGCCCCTCGCCACACCCGGCACCAGGCGCGTGAACCAGTTATCGAACTCGACCCACAGCTTGTCGGTATGCCCCGGCTCCTGGATGTTGGCATGCCCCTCGGCGCGCAGCCATTCGTCACCGATCGTGCGGCAGCGATTGAGCACGCCAAACGTGCCGTCCTGCTTCAGGTTGTAATGCGCCTCGGACTGCTCGCAGCCCTCTTGGTAGCGCATCGGCAGGCGCGCCAGCTCGTACCATTTGCCCTGGTAGCGCTTGAGGTCGACATTGCCGGCGGTTTTCGGCGCCAGCGGGTCATGCGCAGCCGTAGCGCAGCCGCCCAGCAGCATTACCAGGCACACCCCCAGCAGCAGGTGGACACGCCTCATTTGAGGCCCTGCCCTGAATACATCAGTACTTTGTCGGCCGCGTATTGCACGCTGATAAAGCTCTTCTCGTCCCCCCAGGTACAGCTGCTCATGCCCAGTGCGCCAGAGCACTCGGTGGGCGTGCCGAGCAGTTGCTCGACCTCGGCCTTGTTCATACCGGCCTTGAGCTTGGAATAGTTTTCCTGGTTGATCTTGCTGCACGCGGTCAGAACGACGCACAGGGACAACAGGACGAGGGAACGCAACGACATGAAGGACACTCCTGAACAGGGGATACAGGCGAGTGGCCTGCAGTGACCTTCGACGGGAAAATCCCTCCCTGGTTCCCTGCCCTCCCCCCTTTTCACCTACACCATTGGTCGGCTGGCCAATGGCAGGCACAAAAAAACCGCGCCTGCAGATGCACGCGCGGTTTTTGTGTCGCGACAGGCCTGCGCAGCAGGCCCAGTGGCAATCAGAACCTGGAGCCAGGCTCCAGCAAAAAGTCCATCTCTTCGCTGGTGCTCGGCCGCTCCAGCATCAGGTTGCGGTGCGGGAAGCGCCCGAACCGGGCAATCACCCGCTGGTGCTGCTCGGCGTAGTCGAGGAACCCCTCGAACAACCGGCGATTGGCCTCAGGTTGCTCGTCCAGCAGCATCTGATAACGTTCGACGCACAGGTTTTGCCAGTCCAGCACCTCGGCATGCTCCAGCACCAGCAGCACGAACACCCGCTGGATCGGCAGCAACTGGTAATCCCAGCCTTTTTGCAGGCCCTGCATGGCCACCACCTGCGCACGCCGGTCGCCCTCGAAGGCGCGCGGCGTGTCGCGGTAAATCATGCGAGGCAGCTGGTCCAGCAGGATCAGCAGGCCGAGCCAGCCTTGCGGGCTCTGCTGCCACTCTTCGAGCCCGCCGGTCAGGGCGTGTTCGACCAAGTCGCCAAACAGCGCCTGGGCCTCGGCATCGTGATGCTTGCCGAACCACAGCGTGCTCATCTCGTCAGCCACGGCCTGGGGACTGGTGCCCCAACCGAACCACCACTCCAGCAACGGCTGCCAAGGTGCGAGCATGACTTACTCCTTGTGATACGCGGTGACGCGCTCGACCTCTTCCTTCGAGCCGAGGATGACCGACACGCGCTGGTGCAGGCTCTCTGGCTTGATGTCGAGGATACGATCGTAACCATTGGTGGATGCGCCGCCAGCCTGCTCGATGATGAACGACATCGGGTTGGCTTCGTACATCAGGCGCAGCTTGCCCGGCTTGCTCGGGTCGCGAGCGTCACGCGGGTACATGAACAGGCCGCCACGGGTCAGGATGCGGTGCACGTCGGCGACCATCGAGGCGATCCAACGCATGTTGTAGTTCTTTTTCAGCGGACCGGTTTCACCGGCCAGCAGTTCGTCCACGTAACGCTGTACCGGGGCTTCCCAGTGGCGCTGGTTGGACATGTTGATGGCGAATTCAGCGGTGGTGGCCGGTACCTGGATATTTTCGTGGGTCAGGACGAAGCTGCCCAGTTCGCGGTCCAGGGTAAAGCCTTTGACGCCATTACCCAGGGTCAGGATCAGCATGGTCTGCGGGCCGTAGATGGCATAACCGGCAGCAACCTGCTCGGTGCCTGGCTGCAGGAACGCTTCTTCGTTGAGGCTTTCGTTCTGGCTCAGGTACTGGTTAGGGCAACGCAGTACCGAGAAGATGGTCCCGACCGAAACGTTGACGTCGATGTTAGACGAGCCGTCCAGCGGGTCGAAGACCAGCAGGTAGGCGCCTTTCGGGTATTTGCCTGGGATCTGGTAGGCGTTGTCCATTTCTTCGGACGCCATGCCGGCCAGGTGGCCGCCCCACTCGTTGGCCTCCAGCAGGATGTCGTTGGAGATAACGTCCAGCTTCTTCTGTACTTCGCCTTGCACGTTTTCGGTGCCCATGCTGCCCAGTACGCCGCCCAGGGCGCCTTTGGACACGTGGTGGCTGATCTCTTTGCACGCGCGCGCCACCACTTCGATCAGGAAGCGCAGATCGGCAGGGGTATTGTTGCTGCGGGTCTGCTCAATCAGATAGCGACTCAGGGTAACGCGGGACATGTATGGCTCCGAAATGGAAAGGGGGAGAAAAACCCCCGCAGTTTACAGGGAGAGTGCGATGCTAGCGAGTGATGAGACTCGCCTGGGCTGTCTGACGGCACAATAGGTCGGTAGTTCAGCCTTTGCCAGGCCGGCTGTCGACTGGGGCCGCTGTGCGACCCATTCGCGGGCAAGCCCGCTCCCACAGGTTTTGCGCAGCCTTCAAGGCAACGCAGATCCTGTGGGAGCGGGCTTGCCCCGCGAATGGGCCGCACCGCGGCCCCATGCTCAATCCAGTGCCTTCCAGATCTCCCCCGCATACTCCCGGATGGTCCGGTCCGACGAGAACCAGCCCATCTTTGCCGTGTTCAGCACCGCCATCCGCCACCATTCCTGCGGCGTATGCCACAGCTCCTCGACCCGCCGCTGAGCATCCCAGTAGGCATCGAAATCGGCGCACACCAGGAAGCGGTCATACGCCACCAGCCCATCGATCAACCCGGTATAGCGCGAGGGATCATCAGGCGAGAACACCCCGCTACGAATCGACTGAAGCACGTCGTTCAAGCGGCTCGACTCGGCAATCGCCACACTGGCGCCAAAGTCTCCCGCTCGCCGCCGCGCCTCAACCTGCTGCGCCGTCAGGCCAAAGATGAACATGTTGTCGGCCCCCACGTGCTCGCACATCTCGACGTTGGCACCGTCCAGCGTGCCGATGGTCAGCGCGCCATTGAGGCCGAACTTCATGTTGCTGGTACCCGATGCTTCATAGCCGGCGGTAGATATCTGCTCGGACAGGTCCGCCGCCGGGATGATGCTCTCGGCCAGGCTGACGTTGTAGTTGGGCAGGAACACCACCTTGAGCAGGCCGCGCACGGTCGGGTCGTTGTTCACCACCCGGGCGATGTCGTTGGCCAGTTTGATGATCAGCTTGGCCTGGTGATAGCTGGCCGCAGCCTTGCCGGCGAAAATCTTCACCCTCGGCACCCAGTTGGTGCCCGGATCGTTGCGTATGGCCTGGTACAAGGCCACGGTGTGCAACAGGTTGAGCAGTTGGCGCTTGTATTCGTGGATGCGCTTGACCTGCACATCGAACAGCGCCTCCGGGTTGACCGTCACGCCGATACGGTCCTGGATGATGCTGGCCAGGGCGCGCTTGCTGTGCAGGCGCTGGGCGGCGAACTGCTTGCGGAAGCTGCTCTTGTCGGCAAACGGCACCAGGTTGGCGAGCAACCCTTCCGGGTCGTCCTTGAGCTCCGGGCCCAGCGCCTCGACCAGCATTTCGGTCAATTGCGGGTTGGACTGGTACAGCCAACGCCGGAACGTGATGCCGTTGGTCTTGTTGTTGATTCGCTGCGGGTAGAGCTTGTGCAGCTCGGCGAACACCGTGCTCTTCATCAACTTGCTGTGCAGTGCCGACACGCCGTTGACGCTGTGCGACCCCAGAAACGCCAGGTTGCCCATGCGTACCCGGCGGCCGTTTTCCTCCTCGATCAACGACACCGCCCGCAGCACGTCGAAGTCGTGCAGGCCTTTCGCGCGCAGGGCGTCGATATGGTAGGCGTTGATCAAGTAGATGATCTGCATGTGCCGCGGCAGCATGCGCTCCATCAGCGCCACCGGCCAAGTTTCCAATGCCTCAGGCAGCAGGGTGTGGTTGGTGTAGGCCAGGGTGCCGACGGTCAGCTCCCAGGCCTTTTCCCACGGGATTTCATGCTGGTCGACCAGCAGGCGCATCAACTCGGCCACGGCAATCGACGGGTGCGTGTCGTTGAGCTGGATCGCCGCCGCATCGGGCAGGTTGAGCAAGTCCTTGTGCATGTTCAGGTGGCGCCGCAGCAGGTCCTGCAGCGAGGCCGAAACGAAGAAGTATTCCTGGCGCAGGCGCAGTTCCTGGCCAGCTTCGGTGCTGTCGGCCGGGTAGAGAACGCGTGAGATGCTCTCGGCACGGGCCACTTCGGCGACCGCGCCCAGGTGGTCACCGGCGTTGAAGCGCTCCAGGTGCAGCTCTTCCAGCGCCCGGGCACGCCACAGGCGCAAGGTGTTAACGCTGGCGCCACGCCAGCCGACCACCGGCGTGTCATAGGCCACCGCGCGCACCGTCTCGCCAGGCCACCACACTTGCCGTTGCTGGCCGTGGGTGTCTTGCACCGTTTCGACGCTGCCGCCGAAACTGATCGGGTAGATCACCTCGGCGCGTTCGAACTCCCAGGGGTTGCCAAAGTCCAGCCAGTTTTCGGTCTGCTCCTGCTGCCAGCCATCAACCACCGCCTGGCGAAACAGGCCGTGCTCGTAGCGGATGCCGTAGCCGTGGGCGGCGATGCCCAGGGTCGACATGCTTTCCATGAAGCAAGCGGCGAGCCGCCCCAGGCCACCGTTGCCCAGCGCCGCATCCGGCTCGAGCAGGCGGATACGCTCCAGGTCGACATCCAGGCCATCAAGGGCTTCACGGGCGATGTCCAGCAAGCCCAGGTTGCTCAGGCTGTCGTACAGCAGCCGCCCGATGAGAAATTCCAGAGAAAGGTAATACACCCGCTTTTGACTGCGCCGGTAGGCCTGACGGGTGTGGTCCATCCAGTGATCGACCATGTGATCACGCGCGGCCAGGGCAATGGCTTCGAACCAGTCATGGTCGAAGGCATGCTCGGGGTCCTTGCCGACCGCGTAGGTCAGCTTATCCAGTACAGCGGCGCGAAAATCGGCCACCTCGGCGTCACGTGCTTTGGGTTCCTGGGACATGCGGCATCCTCGGGCAAGTTGACGAATACGGAGGGAGAGTGAAGAGACTAGACCCTTCGACAGGGACTTACCGTTCCTGTTCGCAGTTTTCATGCCTGAACACTGAATCAACACCGTGAATCGGGCAAAAGGTTGTTCACAAATTGAACAACTCCGGTATCATCGCGCGCCCCAAGCCCGTGATTCACCCCCATAACGATGAAAACGACCCTGATCGCCGCCGCCGAAGTCGACCGCCTGGAGACTTGGCAGCGCTATGCCAGCCACATGTGCGGTGGCTGCCACTCGACCTGTTGCACCCTGCCGGTGGAGGTGAAGATCAAGGATCTGATCCGCATTGGCGTGGTAGACGAGTTCGAAAAAGACGAACCGCCCAAAAACGTGGCCAAACGCCTGCAGAAGGAAGGCATCATCGAACGCTTCAACCAGAAGTCAGGCATTTTCACCCTGACCCGGATGAGCAACGATGACTGCATGTACCTGGATCGTAAGAGCCGGCTGTGCACCATTTATGACAAGCGTCCGGACACCTGCCGCAACCACCCCAAGGTTGGGCCGCGGCCGGGGTATTGTGCCTACAAGCCCAAGGTGGTTGGTCGCTGACCGATAGCTTGCTCCGGCCTCTTCGCGGGTAAACCCGCTCCCACAGGATTTGCGCAATCTTCAATGCCTGCGCAGTACCTGTGGGAGCGGGTTTACCCGCGAAGAGGCCAGCACCGACAGTAAAAAATCTGCAGACAAACAAAAACGCCCCCGGCCTTTCGACCGGGGGCGTTTTCATTCAGCCACAGCTAAATCAGCTGTTCTTGGCTTTCTTGGCAGCGCGGGTACGCTCGCTTTCGTCCAGGATCTTCTTGCGAAGACGGATGGACTTCGGCGTGACTTCGCACAGCTCGTCTTCCTGGATGTATTCCAGAGCCTGTTCCAGGGTGAAGCGAACAGGCGGAACCAGGGCGATGACTTCGTCTTTACCCGAAGCACGCATGTTGTCGAGCTTCTTGCCCTTGGTAGGGTTGACGCCCAGGTCGTTGTCGCGGCTGTTCTGGCCGATGATCTGACCGTTGTAGATCTCTTGACCGTGCTCGACAAACAGCTTGCCACGCGCCTGGAGGGTTTCCAGCGAGTAGGTCAGCGCCTTGCCGGTTTCGACCGAAACCAGTACGCCGTTCTGACGGCCGGACATGTGGCCGGACTTCACGGTGTCGTAGCGATCGAAGATCGAAGTCAGGATGCCTGCACCGTTGGTCAGGGTCAGGAACTGGTTACGGAAACCGATCAGACCACGCGCCGGGATGTTGTATTCCAGGCGTACACGGCCCTTGCCATCCGGAACCATGTTGGTCAGGTCGCCTTTACGCAGACCCATCTCTTCCATGACCTTGCCCTGGGCTTCTTCAGGGATGTCGATGGTGACGTTTTCGAACGGTTCCTGCTTCACGCCGTCCACTTCGCGGATGATCACTTCTGGGCGGCCCAGGGCCAGCTCGAAGCCTTCGCGACGCATGGTTTCGATCAGTACCGAGAGGTGCAGCTCACCACGGCCCGAGACTTTGAACTTGTCTGGGGAGTCGGTTTCTTCAACGCGCAGGGCAACGTTGTACAGCAGCTCTTTGTCCAGACGGTCCTTGATGTTACGGCTGGTGACGAACTTGCCTTCCTTGCCGCAGAACGGCGAGTCGTTGACCTGGAAGGTCATCGAAACGGTAGGCTCGTCAACGGTCAGCGGCTTCATCGCCTCAACGGCAGTCGGGTCGCACAGGGTGTCGGAGATGAACAGCTCGTCGAAACCGCTGATGCAGACGATGTCGCCAGCTTGGGCTTCTTCGACATCGACGCGGTGCAGGCCGTGGTGGCCCATCAGCTTGAGGATACGGCCGTTACGCTTCTTGCCGTCAGCGTCGATGGCGACAACCGGGGTGTTCGGCTTGATGCGACCACGGGCAATACGGCCAACACCGATAACACCCAGGAAGCTGTTGTAGTCCAGAGCGGAGATCTGCATTTGGAACGGGCCGTCACGGTCAACAGCTGGCGCTGGAACGTGGTCGATGACAGCCTGGTACAGGGCAGTCATGTCTTCGCCCATTTCGGTGTGGTCCAGACCGGCGATGCCGTTCAGGGCCGAGGCGTAGACGACTTTGAAGTCCAGCTGTTCGTCGGTGGCACCGAGGTTGTCGAACAGGTCGAAGATCTGGTCCAGAACCCAGTCAGGACGCGCGCCCGGGCGGTCAACCTTGTTGATGACAACGATTGGCTTCAGGCCAGCTTCGAAGGCCTTTTTGGTCACGAAGCGGGTTTGCGGCATCGGGCCGTCTTGAGCGTCGACCAGCAGCAGCACGGAGTCGACCATCGACATTACACGCTCAACCTCGCCACCGAAGTCGGCGTGGCCGGGGGTGTCGACGATGTTGATGTGGTAGCCGTTCCAGTTGATGGCGGTGTTTTTCGCCAGAATGGTAATACCGCGCTCTTTTTCCTGGTCGTTGGAGTCCATGACGCGCTCGTCGTTGAGCTCGTTACGCTCCAGAGTGCCGGACTGACGCAGGAGTTTGTCGACCAACGTGGTTTTACCATGGTCAACGTGGGCGATGATGGCGATGTTACGCAGATTTTCGATCACAAGTGTATCTCGATCAGAGGATTCGGTTGCCGCCTAGTCTAGGCGACCAATATGTAAGGTATAAGGCTCAGCAGGCCCGGTGGTCGGGAGGGCGATGGCGGATGCTGCCGCCATACAGCCCTGGCGTCTTATGCCGGACGATAAACACGCACATTGGCATGTCCCTCACTGAGCAGGTGGTGTGCGTGCAGTCGGCTCATCACACCCTTGTCGCAATACAGCAGGTACTGGCGTGTTTCATCCAGCTGCTTGAAGCGACTATTAATTGCATAAAATGGCATCACCTGGACTTCGATGCCCTCGATCACCAGGGGTTCGTCTTCCTGGGCATCGGGGTGACGGATGTCGATGACGATCTGGCCAGGCAGCGCTTCGCGCACTTCTTCCACCTCGACGTCCTTGCCCAGCTCATCGATCACGTGGTCGATCGAGATGAACTTGGCGCGTTCGAGGGCGCGCTCCAGCACGGCCATGTCGAATTGCTTCTCTTCGTGCTCCATGCGGTGACGCTTGGCGTGGGTGGTCGGGTTTACCGAGATCACGCCGCAGTATTCAGGCATGTGCTTGGCGAAGTCGGCGGTGCCGATTTCGGTGGCCTGGTCGATGATGTCCTGCTTGTGGCTGGCCAGCAGCGGGCGCAGCACCAGCTTGTCGGTCGCCGAGTCGATGATCGACAGGTTCGGCAGGGTCTGGCTGGAGACCTGGGAAATTGCCTCGCCGGTGACCAGCGCGTCGATCTGCAAGCGGTCGGCCATATGGGCGGCGCCGCGCAACATCATGCGCTTGAGGGTCACGCCCATGTAGCTGTTGTCGACCTTGTTGAGGATCTCGCCGACCACTTCTTCGAACGGCACGCTGATGAACAGCACGCGCTGGCTGCTGCCGTACTTTTTCCACAGGTAGTGGGCAACTTCCATCACCCCCAGCTCGTGGGCACGGCCGCCGAGGTTGAAGAAGCAGAAGTGGGTCATCAGGCCACGGCGCATCATCTGGTAGGCCGCCACGGTGGAGTCGAAGCCACCGGACATCAGTACCAGGGTTTGCTCCAGGGCGCCCAGCGGATAGCCGCCGATGCCCTGGTGCTGGTTGTGGATCACGTACAGGCGCTGGTTGCGAATTTCGATGCGCACCAGGACTTCCGGGTTCTTCAGCTCGATGCCGGCGGCGCCGCACTGCTGACGCAGCTGGCTGCCGACGTAGCGGTCGACGTCCATCGACGTGAAGTCGTGGTGGCCGCCCCGCTTGCAGCGTACGGCGAAGTGCTTGCCTGCCAGCAGATGACCGAAGTGCTGCTTGCACTTCTCGACGATGTCGTCGAAGTCGCCGAGCGGGTATTCCTCGACCTGCAGGAAGTGGGTGATACCCGGCGTGCAGGTGAGGCGCTCGATCATCTCGCGCTGGACCTTCTCGTCTTCGACGCGGGTGACCACTTCGAGATTGTCCCAGACACCATCGACCGCGAGCTCAGGATCCAGATCCTTGAGCACGTTGCGGATGTTCTTGCCGAGCTGACGGATGAAGCGCTTGCGCACCGGCCGGCTCTTGATGGTGATTTCTGGGAAGACTTTGACGATAAGTTTCATTGGTTAACAGCGCGCGCAGGGCCTGCCGAAAATGAGGGGCGCGAATTATATCGGAAATTGCTCAGGATTTGACCAACTTTTGATCAGAAGCTTTGAGATAAATGCAGGAGCCGAGTTTTGTGGCGCCTGTTACGGCCCTTTCGCGGGTAAACCCGCTCCTACAGGGGATTGCACAATCTTCGAAATCCCTGCGGTCCCTGTGGGAGCGGGTTCACCCGCGAAGAGGCCCTCAAAGAAAGCACAACACTAAGCACGTGCACACTATTGGTGCACTGATACTAAAAACCGCATCTTAAGGGTGCACTTTTCCCCGCCACCCTGTCGCCAGATGCCCGCAAACGCCCTCTTTTATCCCGCCCTCGCCATTTTCGGGCACTGGCATGCAATTTGCTCCCTTGTGAGGCAGGTAAGCTTGGCCGACTATCCGCGCCCGGCAACACCCTTTTTCCAGGGCAGCGGCCCACCGCGCTCTAGACCATCCGGAGGACAACATGTCGAAGTCGGTTCAACTCATCAAAGATCATGACGTCAAGTGGATTGATCTGCGTTTCACGGACACCAAAGGCATTCAGCACCACGTGACCATGCCGGCGCGTGATGGCCTGGACGAAGATTTCTTCGAAGTCGGCAAGATGTTCGACGGTTCCTCCATCGCTGGCTGGAAAGGCATCGAAGCCTCCGACATGATCCTGATGCCGGTCGATGACACCGCCGTGCTGGACCCGTTCACCGAAGAGCCAACCCTGATCATCACCTGCGACATCGTCGACCCGTCGAGCATGCAGGGCTACGATCGCGACCCACGCGGCATCGCCAAGCGCGCCGAAGAGTACCTGAAGAGCACCGGCATCGGTGACACCGTATTCGCCGGCCCAGAGCCTGAGTTCTTCATCTTCGACGAAGTGAAGTTCCAGTCGGACATCTCCGGCTCGATGTTCAAGATCTTCTCCGAGCAAGGCTCGTGGATGACTGGCGCTGACGTGGAAGGCGGCAACAAAGGCCACCGTCCTGGCGTCAAAGGCGGCTACTTCCCAGTTCCGCCGTTCGACCACGACCACGAAATCCGTACTGCCATGTGCAACGCACTGGAAGAAATGGGTCAGACCGTTGAAGTTCACCACCACGAAGTGGCGACTGCCGGCCAGAACGAAATCGGCGTCAAGTTCAACACCCTGGTGAAGAAAGCTGACGAAGTACAGGCCCTGAAGTACGTCGTGCACAACGTTGCCGACGCCTACGGCCGTACCGCCACCTTCATGCCGAAGCCACTGTACGGCGACAACGGCTCGGGCATGCACGTGCACATGTCGATCTGGAAAGACGGCAAGAACACCTTCTCGGGTGAAGGCTATGCCGGCCTGTCCGACACCGCCCTGTACTTCATCGGCGGTATCATCAAGCATGGTAAGGCCCTGAACGGCTTCACCAACCCGTCGACCAACTCCTACAAGCGTCTGGTTCCAGGCTTCGAAGCCCCGGTGATGCTGGCCTACTCGGCGCGCAACCGTTCCGCCTCGATCCGTATTCCGTACGTCGGCAGCCCGAAAGCCCGCCGTATCGAAGCGCGCTTCCCGGACCCATCGGCCAACCCGTACCTGGCCTTCGCGGCCCTGCTGATGGCTGGCCTGGACGGCATCCAGAACAAGATCCACCCAGGCGATGCTGCCGACAAGAACCTGTACGACCTGCCGCCTGAAGAGGCGAAAGACATCCCGCAAGTCTGCGGCAGCCTGAAAGAGGCCCTGGAAGAGCTGGATAAAGGCCGTGCGTTCCTGACCAAGGGCGGCGTGTTCTCCGACGACTTCATCGATGCCTTCATCGAGCTGAAGAGCGAAGAAGAGATCAAAGTCCGTACCTTCGTGCACCCGCTGGAATACGAGCTGTACTACAGCTGCTGATCTGATCGGCGCCTGGCGCCGATGACGTGATCAAGACGGCCTCCTTCGGGAGGCCGTTTTTGTTTCTGCCCACGCAGAACCCTCGCCACTCCCGCTATGCTCTATCTTGGTGCACAACTGCCAGCCGTGCCCCTATTTGCTCCCCAATCTGGGTCAAGTGAAACGTTTCATCCAGAGTTTCTGATCCGAAAGTGCGCAGATACAGGCCTTTATGGGCAAATCTCGCTTCTTTTCGGAGCTTTGGTTTGTTTCTTGCATTTTCCTGGCATCAGCGGATCCACAGCGCGCCCGGCTCTGGCCACCCAGTGCCATGCAAGCGCCAAAAGAGGTCAACGACGCCTTATGACCATCAGCGATGCACAGCACCGTCTGCTTCTGGACAACCTGACCACCGCCACGCTCCTGCTGAACGCCGAGCTGCGCCTGGAATACATGAACCCGGCGGCAGAAATGCTGTTGGCCGTCAGTGGCCAGCGCAGCCATGGGCAGTTCATCAGCGAGTTGTTCACCGAATCGACCGAAGCGCTCAGCTCGCTGCGCCAGGCGGTGGAACAGGCGCACCCGTTCACCAAGCGCGAGGCGCAACTGACCTCGCTGACTGGGCAGACCATCACCGTCGACTACGCTGTCACGCCGATTCTGCACCAGGGCCAGACCCTGCTGCTGCTCGAGGTGCACCCGCGCGATCGGCTGCTGCGCATCACCAAGGAAGAAGCCCAGCTGAGCAAGCAGGAAACCACCAAGATGCTGGTGCGGGGCCTGGCCCACGAGATCAAGAACCCGCTCGGTGGCATCCGCGGCGCGGCGCAGCTGTTGGCCCGCGAGCTGCCTGAAGAAGGCCTGCGCGACTACACCAACGTGATCATCGAAGAGGCCGACCGCCTGCGCAACCTGGTCGACCGCATGCTGGGCTCGAACAAACTGCCCTCGCTGGCCATGACTAACATCCACGAAGTGCTGGAGCGGGTCTGCAGCCTGGTGGACGCCGAAAGCCAGGGCTGCATCACGTTGGTGCGCGACTACGACCCAAGCCTGCCGGATGTGCTGATCGACCGTGAGCAGATGATCCAGGCGGTGCTGAACATCGTGCGCAACGCCATGCAGGCGATCAGCTCGCAGAACGAACTGCGCCTGGGCCGCATCACCCTGCGCAGCCGTGCGCTGCGCCAGTTCACCATCGGCCATGTGCGCCACCGCCTGGTGGCACGCGTCGAGATCATCGACAACGGCCCCGGCATCCCGTCGGAACTGCAAGACACCCTTTTCTATCCCATGGTCAGCGGGCGCCCGGACGGTACCGGGCTGGGCCTGGCCATCACCCAGAACATCATCAGCCAGCACCAGGGCCTGATCGAGTGTGAAAGCCACGCGGGCCATACCGCCTTCTCGATTTACCTGCCTCTGGAACAAGGAGCCACCGCCTCATGAGCCGAAGTGAAACCGTATGGATCGTCGACGATGATCGCTCCATCCGCTGGGTCCTGGAAAAAGCCCTGCAACAGGAAGGCATGACCACCCAGAGCTTCGACAGCGCTGATGGCGTGATGGGCCGCCTGGCCCGCCAGCAACCGGATGTGATCATTTCCGACATCCGCATGCCGGGCACCAGCGGCCTTGACCTGCTGGCCCAGATCCGCGAACAGCACCCGCGCCTGCCGGTCATCATCATGACCGCTCACTCCGACCTCGACAGTGCCGTGGCGTCCTACCAGGGCGGCGCATTCGAGTACCTGCCCAAGCCGTTCGACGTGGACGAGGCGGTGTCGCTGGTCAAGCGCGCCAACCAGCATGCCCAGGAGCAGCAAGGCCTCGATGTGCCACAAGCTTTGGCCCGTACGCCAGAGATCATCGGCGAAGCGCCGGCGATGCAGGAGGTGTTCCGCGCCATCGGTCGCCTGAGCCACTCCAACATCACGGTACTGATCAACGGTGAGTCCGGCACCGGCAAAGAGCTGGTGGCGCATGCGTTGCACCGCCACAGCCCGCGTGCGGCGTCACCGTTCATTGCCCTGAACATGGCAGCCATCCCCAAGGACCTGATGGAGTCCGAGCTGTTCGGCCACGAGAAAGGCGCCTTTACCGGTGCGGCCAACCTGCGCCGCGGCCGCTTCGAGCAGGCCGATGGCGGTACGTTGTTCCTCGACGAGATCGGCGACATGCCCGCCGACACCCAAACCCGCCTGCTGCGGGTGCTGGCCGATGGCGAGTTCTACCGGGTGGGTGGCCACGTGCCGGTCAAGGTGGATGTGCGCATCATTGCCGCCACCCACCAGAACCTGGAGTCGTTGGTGCAGGCTGGCAAGTTCCGCGAAGACTTGTTCCACCGGCTCAATGTGATCCGCATCCACATTCCGCGCCTGGCCGACCGCCGCGAAGATATCCCTGCACTCGCCCGCCACTTCCTCGCCCGCGCCGCGCAGGAGCTGGCGGTGGAGCCAAAACTGCTGAAGCCGGAAACCGAAGAGTTCATCCGCAACCTGCCGTGGCCGGGCAACGTGCGGCAGATGGAAAACACCTGCCGCTGGATCACCGTGATGGCGTCCAGCCGTGAAGTGCTGATCGGTGACTTGCCTCCCGAGCTGCTGAACCTGCCGCAGGACGCCGCCCCCGTGACCAACTGGGAACAGGCGCTGCGCCAGTGGGCGGACCAGGCGCTGGCCCGTGGCCAATCGAACCTGCTCGACAGTGCGGTGCCCAGTTTCGAACGGATCATGATCGAGACCGCCCTCAAGCACACGGCCGGGCGGCGTCGGGATGCGGCGTTGTTGCTGGGCTGGGGGCGCAATACCTTGACCCGCAAGATCAAGGAGCTGGGGATGAATGTCGCTGGCGGCGATGAGGATGACAGCGAAGACCATTGAGTCATACACAGGCCATTCAATACTGGGGCTGCTTTGCAGCCCTTTCGCGACACAAGGCCGCTCCTACAGGGCCGCGCTTACCTTGAATCCAGCGCGGACCTGTAGGAGCGGCCTTGTGTCGCGAAAGGGCCGCAAAGCGGCCCCAATCATTTCTGCCGCAATGCACCGATCCTGTGCCCTCTGCACCGCACGAAGGCACAAAAACCCTCAAAACCTGGCAAAAAAGCCCTGAAAGCCAATGTTTCCGGGTTTTGCAAAACTGGCACGCCCCCTGCAATAAGTCCTGTATCTCCCGTTTCGGGGTCCTCGGTACAGGCAGGCCGGGAAAACCCCTCTTTTATTTGCAGTAGCGCAAGTTTTGGGGACCCTGGTACAGGCAGGCCGGGACATCCCCTCTTTTATTCGTGCAGCCTCACCTGCACACGCCAACGCCCAGCGTCCTCTGCACCGGCCCACTCGCCGTGCAGAGGGCGCGCGGCCACCACCGTCAGCAACAGCCCTTCCTCGCTTTTCTGCACACGCCAACCTACGGGTTTGCCCTGCAGGCTCAATTGCCCCCGCTGGGCCTTGCCCTGGGCCTCGAATAGCACAGCAACCGTCCCCTCGACGTTCTCGCCATGCAGCTTCGGCTCTTCGTTGAACCACAGGTCGAGCCCGTCCTGCACCACCTCGACCTGCTCCAGCACCCGCTCATCGGGGGTGGTCAGGCGGCCGATCATCAAGCCCACCATCAGGCCGACAATGGCCAGCGATAGCATCACCCGTGGGAAGGCCTTCGAACGCAGGTCCGGTTCAGGGGTAGAATGCTCGTCATCTTCACGCCTGGAGCCGTGCATGTTTCACGTCATCCTTTTTCAACCAGAAATTCCGCCGAATACCGGCAACATCATTCGCCTCTGCGCCAACAGCGGTTGCCACCTGCACCTGATCGAGCCCATCAGCTTCGAACTGGATGACAAGCGCCTGCGCAGGGCGGGGCTGGACTACCACGAGTATGCCACGCTCAAGCGCCACGAGAGCCTGGCCGGATGCCTGGAAAGCCTGGGTAACCCACGGCTGTTCGCCTTCACCACCAAGGGCTCGCACCCCTTCCATGAAGTGGCTTACCAGCCGGGCGACGCCTTCCTGTTTGGCCCCGAAAGCCGCGGTTTGCCAGCCGACGTGCTGGACAGCCTGCCGCCCGAGCAGCGCTTGCGCCTGCCGATGCGGCCGGGGTGCCGCAGCCTTAACCTGTCCAATACCGTGGCGGTGACGGTGTATGAGGCCTGGCGGCAGAATGGGTTTGCCGGAAGCTGACCCATTGCCTGCTCTGGCCTCTTCGCGGGCCCGCTCCTACAGGTTTTAGTAGTACTCCTGTAGGAGCGGGCTTGCCCGCGAAGAGGCCGGACCAGGCAACAGAGCAATAAAAAGGCGACCCCGAAGGTCGCCTTTTTACTAACCGCCCGTCATCACTGAACGGTCGGCGTCTCGCCCGCTTCCTGCATACGCTGCAGCTCTTGCGCGTACAGGGCGTCGAAGTTGACCGGCGACAGCATCAGCGCGGGGAACGAACCGCGGGTGACCAGGCTGTCCAGGGTCTCACGGGCGTACGGGAACAGGATGTTCGGGCAGAACGCGCCGAGGGTGTGGCTCATCGACGAAGCGTCGAGGTTGGCGATCAGGAAGATGCCGGCCTGCTGCACTTCAGCGATGAAGGCCACTTCGTCACCGTTCTTGACGGTCACCGACAGGGTCAGCACCACTTCATGGAAGTCGCCTTCCAGGGCTTTCTGCTTGGTGTTCAGGTCCAGGGCAACGCTCGGCTCCCACTGCTGACGGAAGATCTGCGGGCTTTTCGGGGCCTCGAACGACAGGTCACGCACGTAGATGCGCTGCAGGGAGAACTGAGGGCTGTTGTCTTCGGCAGCTGCGCCGTTGGTCTGTTGGTCAGTCATGGCAGATCCTTATCCTAATGTTTTTGAATGCAGTGCAAATCAGGCCGCCAGCAGCGCGTCGAGCTTGCCGGCGCGCTCCAGGGCATAGAGGTCATCGCATCCACCGACATGGGTGCTGCCGATCCAGATCTGTGGCACCGACGTACGGCCGGCCTTCTGGCTCATTTCGGCGCGAACCTGCGGTTTGCCGTCGACCTTGATTTCCTCGAACGCAACGCCCTTGCTCTCGAGCAGGTATTTGGCGCGCATGCAGTAGGGGCAGTAGTCGCTGGAATAAACGATGACGGGCTTCATATCACTTCACCAGGGGCAGGTTATCGGCTTTCCAGCTGGAAACGCCACCGCTCAACTTGGCGGCGTTGTAACCAGCTTTGAGCAGCTCGCGGCAAAGCGTGCCGGACTGCTGGCCCATCGCATCGACGATGATCAGGGTCTTCTCTTTGTGCTTTTCCAGCTCGGCCATACGGCTGACCAGCTTGTCCTGCGGGATGTTCACGGCACCCACGATGTGGCCCGCGGAATATTCCTTGGCAGTGCGGATGTCGATGACCAGGGCCTTGTCAGCGTTGACCAGGGCAGTCAACTGGCCATTGCTCAGGCTCTGGCCGCCACGGCGGACTTCATTGATGAGCAGCAGGACCAGCAGAACAACGAAGATCGCAACCAGGATGTAGTGATCTGTCGCGAATTGAATCAGGTGAGCAACCATCAGCGGTGTTCCAGGCGATTGAAAATGCCGGCCAGTATACACAGCCCCCCATGACCACCAAAGCCCGACTGGCCGGCCAGAAAAGCAGCTTTGCCCTGGCGCGGTGGCTGCGCCGGTCGGGGGATGGGACGAATATTCGCCGTTGATGGCGCATTTGCCCTAAAATGCGTGTCTTTATCATCTTTGAACAACCGTGAGTTTGATTGATGACGAGTACGCCCAAACCCCTGGTCCTGATCATCCTGGATGGCTTCGGCCACAGCGAAAGCCCCGAATACAACGCCATCTATGCCGCCAACACACCGGTCTATGACCGCCTGCGCGCCAGTCAGCCGCATGGCTTGATCTCCGGTTCAGGCATGGATGTCGGCCTGCCAGACGGGCAGATGGGCAACTCCGAAGTCGGCCACATGAACCTCGGTGCCGGCCGCGTCGTCTACCAGGACTTCACCCGGGTCACCAAGGCTATTCGTGATGGCGAGTTCTTCAGCAACCCGGTGCTCACCGGCGCGGTAGACAAGGCCGTCGGTGCAGGCAAGGCCGTGCACATCCTCGGTTTGCTGTCCGACGGCGGCGTGCACAGCCACCAGGACCACCTGATCGCGATGGCCGAACTGGCCGCACAGCGTGGCGCCGAAAAAATCTACCTGCACGCCTTCCTCGACGGCCGCGACACGCCGCCGCGCAGCGCCGAGTCGTCCATCGAGCTGCTCGACAAGACCTTCGCCAAGCTGGGCAAGGGCCGCATCGCCAGCCTCATCGGCCGCTACTTCGCCATGGACCGCGACAACCGTTGGGACCGCGTTGCCGCGGCCTACAACCTGATCGTCGACAGCGTTGCCGACTACACCGCAGACACCGCCCTGGCCGGCCTTGAAGCCGCCTACGCCCGTGAAGAAAACGACGAGTTCGTCAAAGCCACGCGCATTGGCGAGGCGGTCAAGGTCGAAGACGGCGACGCGGTGATCTTCATGAACTTCCGCGCCGACCGCGCCCGCGAACTGTCGCGTGCCTTCGTCGAGCCGGACTTCAACGAATTCCCGCGTGCGCGCCTGCCGAAGATGGCGGCCTACATCGGCCTGACCCAGTATTCGGCAAAAATCCCGGCGCCAGCAGCCTTTGCACCGTCCAGCCTGGACAACGTGCTGGGCGAATACCTGGCCAAGAACGGCAAGACCCAGCTGCGCATCGCCGAGACCGAAAAGTACGCGCACGTCACGTTCTTCTTCTCGGGCGGCCGTGAAGAGCCGTTCGAAGGCGAAGAGCGCATCCTGATCCCATCGCCGAAGGTCGCCACCTACGACCTGCAACCGGAAATGAACGCGCCGGAAGTCACCGACCGCATCGTCGAAGCCATCGAGCAACAGCGTTTCGACGTGATCATCGTCAACTACGCCAACGGCGACATGGTCGGCCACACGGGCGTGTTCGAGGCCGCGGTCAAGGCCGTCGAAGCGCTGGATACCTGTGTCGGGCGTATCGTCGAGGCGCTGGATAAAGTCGACGGTGAAGCGCTGATCACCGCCGACCACGGCAACGTCGAGCAAATGGAAGACGCCTGCACCGGCCAAGCGCACACCGCGCACACCACCGAGCCAGTGCCGTTCATCTATGTGGGCAAGCGCAAGGTCAAGGTCCGCGAAGGCGGCGTGCTGGCCGACGTGGCGCCGACCATGCTGAAACTGCTGGGGCTGGAAAAGCCTGTGGAAATGACCGGGACGTCGATCCTGATCGACGCCTGAGTTGCCTTCATTCGCAGCACAAGGCTGCTCCTACAATGGCCTGCGCACCGCCTGTAGGAGCAGCCTTGCGCTGCGAATGGGCCGCAAAGCGGCCCCAGATTCAAGGTTTCCAGACAAACGCCTCGCCGCATCTGCCGCGAGGCGTTTTTTTTGCAGGCTCGCGCGGGCATACTAGGCCAGTCTCCATCCCTGGTACGCCCAACCCCATGCTCCGCGCCCTGATCCTACTCGCCCTGTCTTGCCTGCTCAGCCCGGCATTTGCCGATGAGCGCGCACAGACCCAGCAACAACTGGACGCCACCCGCCAGGACATCGCCGAGCTCAAAAAGATGCTGGGCAAGCTCCAGGAAGAGAAATCCGGCGTGCAGAAAGACCTCAAGTCCACCGAGACCGACATCGGCAACCTCGAGAAACAGGTGGAGGCCCTGCAACAAGAACTAAAAAAGACCGAGGGCGAGCTGGAGCGCCTTGATACCGAGAAAAAAAAACTCCAGAGCGCCCGCGTTGAACAACAACGGCTGATTGCCATCCAGGCCCGCTCGGCCTACCAGAACGGCCGCGAGGAATACCTCAAGCTGCTGCTCAACCAGCAGAACCCCGAGAAATTCGCCCGCACCCTCACCTATTACGATTACCTGAGCAAGGCGCGCCTGGAGCAACTGCGCACCTTCAACGAGACCCTGCGCCAGTTGGCCAACGTTGAACAGGACATCGCCCGCCAGCAGGAGCAACTGCTGGCCCAGCGCGCCGACCTCGACAGCCGCCGCCAGGCCCTCGAGACCGAGCGCAGCAAGCGCCAGCAAGTACTGGCCAAGCTCAATAACGACATGAAAGACCGCGACCAGAAGCTGCAGGCCCGCGAGCAGGACCAGGCGGACCTTGGCAAAGTACTCAAGACCATCGAGGAAACCCTGGCACGCCAGGCCCGTGAGGCAGAGGAAGCGCGCAAGAAAGCCCTGCTGGCCCAGCAAGAGGCGGAAAAACGCCGCCAGCAGGAAGCCCTGGCCGCCGCCGCTGCGCGCGAAGAAGCCCGCGAGCCGGTCGAGCCGCCAAAAAAGGCCCGCACCACCCTGGGCCCGATGGTTTCCAGCGATGGTGCCAACTACGGCGGCGCTTTTTCTGCTGCACGGGGCAAACTTCCGTGGCCCGTCAATGGTCGATTGCTGGCACGCTTCGGCGATGCACGCGGCAGTGACGCCCGGGCCAAATGGGACGGGGTGATGATCAGCGCCAACCCAGGCACGCAAGTACGCGCCGTACACGGCGGCCGTGTGGTGTTTGCCGACTGGTTGCGCGGTGCTGGACTTCTGGTCATTCTCGACCATGGTAATGGTTACCTGAGCCTGTACGGCCACAACCAGAGCCTGCTCAAGAGCGCCGGTGACATCGTCAAGGCCGGCGAAGCCATCTCCACCGTGGGTGACAGCGGTGGCCAGGACAGCGCAGGCTTGTACTTCGCCATCCGCCAGCAGGGCCGGCCTACCGACCCGTCGCAGTGGTGCAGAGGCTAGGGTTTGTCCGAAAAACAACCCAGTTCACCTTTTTACGGCGTAGCCTGAATGCTGCGCCGATGCTCCTCACGGAGCGCCTTCAGGATCAGGAGTTCGTTCGACATGCTGCACTCGCCTCGTCTCACCCAGCTGGCCCTGTCCATCGCCCTGGCGGTCGGCGCGCCCCTGGCCATTGCCGCAGAGCCGGCCAAGCCAGCAGCGGTGCCAGCTACCGAGGTGACGGCCAAGGCGCCGCTGCCGCTGGAGGAGCTGCGCACCTTCGCCGAGGTCATGGACCGCATCAAGGCCGCTTACGTTGAGCCGGTGGACGACAAGACCCTGCTGGAAAACGCCATCAAGGGCATGCTCAGCAACCTTGACCCGCACTCGGCCTACCTCGGCCCCGAGGACTTCCAGGAGCTGCAAGAAAGCACCAGCGGCGAATTTGGTGGCCTGGGTATCGAAGTGGGCCAGGAAGACGGCTTCATCAAGGTGGTCTCGCCCATCGATGACACCCCCGCCTCCCGGGCCGGCGTGCAGGCCGGTGACCTGATCGTCAAGATCAACGGCGCCCCGACCCGCGGCCAGACCATGACCGAAGCCGTGGACAAGATGCGCGGCAAGGTCGGCGAAAAAATCACCCTGACCCTGGTCCGCGATGGCGGCAACCCGTTCGACGTGACCCTCGCCCGCGCGGTGATCCAGGTCAAGAGCGTGAAAAGCCAGCTGCTGGAAAACGACTACGGCTACATCCGCATCACCCAGTTCCAGGTCAAGACCGGCGACGAGGTGGGCAAGGCCCTGGCCAAGCTGCGCAAGGACAACGGCAAGAAGCTGCGCGGGGTGGTGCTCGACCTGCGTAACAACCCCGGCGGCGTGCTGCAGTCGGCGGTCGAAGTGGCCGACCACTTCCTGACCAAGGGCCTGATCGTCTACACCAAGGGCCGTATCGCCAACTCCGAACTGCGCTTCTCTGCCGACCCGGCCGACGCCAGCGAAGGCGTGCCATTGGTGGTGCTGATCAACGGCGGCAGTGCCTCGGCGTCGGAAATCGTCGCCGGCGCCCTGCAAGACCAGAAGCGCGCCGTGCTGATGGGCACCGACAGTTTCGGCAAAGGCTCGGTGCAAACCGTGCTGCCGCTGGCCAACGACCGCGCCCTGAAGCTCACCACTGCGCTGTACTACACCCCCAACGGCCGCTCGATCCAAGCCCAGGGCATCGTGCCGGACATCGAAGTGCGCCCGGCCAAACTCACTGCCGAAATCGATACCGACAACTTCAAGGAAGCCGACCTGCAGGGCCACCTGGGCAACGGCAACGGCGGCGCCGAGCGCCCGACCGGCAGCAGCAAGCGCAAGGAACGGCCGCAGGATGATGACTTCCAGCTGAGCCAGGCCCTGAGCCTGCTCAAGGGCTTGAACATCACCTCGGGTAAATGATCGCGCCCATGCGGTATCTGCTGTGTCTGTTGTGCTGCCTGTTAGTTGGCGTCGCCCAAGCGGCGCCGGCCAGCAAGGCCTACATGAGCATCATCATCGACGACCTGGGCCAGAGCACCGAGCGTGACAGCCGCACGCTCGCCCTGCCCGGCCCGGTCACCCTGGCAATCATGCCCGACACCCCGCACGCCAGCGATTTCGCCCGCCAGGCACACAAAGCCCACAAGACGGTGATCCTGCACATGCCCATGGACCCGGCTACCGGCCCCTATGCCTGGCACCCCGGGCTACCGCTGCCCGAACTGGCCAGCCGGCTCGACGCGGCCTTGGCCAAGGTGCCGTACGCGGCCGGCATCAACAACCACATGGGCAGCCGCATGACCGCCCAACGCGAAGCCATGACCTGGCTGATGGGCGAACTGCAGCGCCGCCACTTGTTCTTCGTCGACAGCCGCACCAGTGCCGCCACGGTGGCCGCCGCCGAAGCTCAGGCACAGGATGTGGCACACGTGTCGCGGGATGTGTTTCTGGATGACGTGCGCACCCCCGAAGCCATTGCCGGGCAACTGCAACTGGGTGTCGCGATGGCCCGCAAGCAAGGCTCGGCCGTGTTGATCGGCCACCCCTACCCGCAGACCCTCGAAGTGCTGGCACGGGAAATCCCGCGCCTGAGAAGCCAGGGCGTTGAGCTGATCGGGCTCAAGCAGATGATTGCCGAGCGCGGCAACCAGGCCATGCCTGCCCACGGCAAACATGGCCGGTACAGCAACCGCTGAACGCCTCAATCGAACGGTATGATGCCGCGCGCCTGTTCCAGGGTGAGTTTGCCTCTATGCACCCGCTGGGTTGAGCCTACCTCGCGCCCACTCAAGCGACGCTGGCTCCAGGTTTTCAAATGGCCCAAGGTGAAGTCACGCGCCAGCGCGTCGGCGGCAGGCATGTGGAAGTGTGCGGCCCACAACGGCCGGCCTGATGCGGCACCCGGCTGCGCCAGACGCATGATCTTGTACTCGTCGAAGGTGCTGCCATTGGCCATGACCTGACGCGGGGCGACGTACTCCACCTTGATCAGGTTCTGTTCATGCAGAAAACGTAACGCTTCGGCGCTGGGGTAGCGCGTGTCGGTGTACAGCATGGTCAGCTTGAGGTTTTTTTGCGACCTCATCTGGTCCGAGGCAACCTCCAGGCGTCTTATGAGGGTGGCGTTGGCGCCCTCCTCGCCCAATATCGTTGCCGCCTGCCCCAGCTTGTCTATCTGAAGATCAAACAGGCGCGCAAGCAACGTGCCTTTAAGGTCATTCACCACGTATTCGTCGGCCTTCAACAGAAGCTGATCGTTCTCGTCCAGCAGCGCCTGCACCCGAAACGCCGTATCAGTTGCGGCAATTTCGGGGTCGACCGCCGCTGGCTCACGGCTTCGCTCATGCCATTGGCCGTCCCTCCAGTCAAAGGTGGCCAACACCGAGTTATTGAACGGATCACGCACCTGATACACCGCCTGACCATCGGCATCGAGCTCTTTCTTGCCGATCAGAATCTGCCCTTCCGCGTTACGCACCACCCGCTGCGGCTCGCTTGAGATGATGTAGGGCAAGCGCGCGTCTGGCGCACGGGCACCCTCCTGCTCCTTGATCAACGCGACCAGCCGACGCCCTGCATCACGCTTGAGCTTCTCCAACTCCGTCCGGTAGCGGTCCAGCATCGAAACTTCGATCAATGCCCCACCCGTTTCGCGAATTCGCAAGCAGTTCACCAGGGCAGCTGCGTATTCGTCCCATGCCTCCTGCAAGATGGTGATGCGGTCTTCGAGCGGCAGGTTGGCGAAGTCGAGTTCACCATGAGCACCCGCCGCGTTACGCAGTGACAGCCCCGACAGCTCCTCCCGGAATACATTGAGTGTGCGCTGACCATCAATGCTATCCAGGTGTAAAGCCAAATCGGCTAGGTTCAACACCTGATGGAAGCGGAACTGAACCGTGCTGAACGTACGGTTGGCAATAAATGAATCAACGCTGCGGCTTTCAGGTCCGGAGTCATTGCTGATGATCACCTCGCCTGGTACCTCGACCAATAGCTCGTCGAGATGTTCGAGTGCAGCCAGCATGCGATCCTGAAGCGCCACGACGCCCTCGAGCTTGCGGCGATAAGCCTGATAGGCTTCAAGCACTTTTTGCCCAGGCTGCCCATTGAGGCGCTGCTGCATACCGGCCAGCTCCGGGTAATCCGCCAAATCCCATAGCTCATTGAGGATGAAATCGCTGTTACGTATCAGGCTGAGCTGAACCTCACGCCGCTGCTCTGTCAGGCCTGCTTCCACCCCCGCTTGCCGTTCGCGGGCATATTTGGGTTCAAACATGGTCTCGATCGTGCGAAGAATCTCCTGGCAGTCCCGAACGACCTCTTCAACCTGCTTTACCGCTTCAATGCGCCTGCTACGAATTTGTGCATCCCATTCGGCTTGACGCGCTTCGTACCTGCCAATCATTTCCCTGGGCGCGACCTGCTCGCTGTCTGTGGTGGCCAACGCCAGCTTGGCCCGCTCTGTTTCCAACAATTCACCCAGCTTTGTGACCTTTTCTCGCAAAACCGGAATGCTGAAGCCGGCCTCGGCAAAGCGGAGCGTCGCTGCTCTGACCTGCGCATTAAGTTTGGCAACAGTAGCGTGGAGCTTGTGGAAGCGGTCGGCGATGTTCTCGCGTGTGTTCCGCCTCATCCCGCCAGCGAGACGAAGCGAACCATCGATACGCCAAACGCCTTGTACATAGTTTAACCATGGGCCGTAGCCGCCCTTGCCATCGACCACCCTTACACTGCCGTTGAACACTGCCACCTGATAAACATCGGCGTCCATGGTCGCGTACAGACGCCCATCGACTTGATACAGGCCTGCGGTCTCGCCCGTGACCTGCAATGCCGAGTCGGGCAGCAATACACCCGTACGCATGGCGCGCAGCGCATGCCGCTGCTCAGGCGCAAGCCAATTGAACCCTTGGTTGCCACGCCATGAGAGATCCAACCGGCGTTGCGGCAATGCTGCCAGCTCACCGATTCCCGCAGCCCCTCCGTCAGAGGGGGCCACCGAGACCTCGGCAAAAGCCCCTCGCTGCCGGGCGGGCCCATCGAACGCCGAAACATCGGGAGATGTTCCGATCGTGGCAGCGTGCGGAGCCGGCTGCCGCGCATGCAGCAATACCATGCTCAAGTTCAGCAACAGATCTGAAACAGCGGCGGGCCGGTCGAACTCGCCGCCCTGCTCAAGCGCCAGCAGGTCATTCTCAAGCGAGGTGATCAGTTGCACCAGCCACGCCACACTGGCCACCGGGCCACGCAGCGCCAACGACACCACATCGAACAGCAGCCAGGCGCCTTGGGACAGGGTTTCCCAACGCCGCTCGGCATTCGAGGTGGATTGCATGTCCGCTAATTCGATAAGCAGATCACGGTTGGCGTTGTACAACCTTTCGTTGATAGCGGTGGCCCAGAGGACCGGCTCGATAACGGGCGGCTCAGGGCGCTCGGGCAGGCTGGACGGGTCGATGCCAATACTGGAGACGTGCGGTTCATGGAACCCGCCATGGTCGTAAATATGGCGGACCTGCGGGTTCAGCCAGTCCAAAATACTCGCTTGCAGCAGCGTGGACTCCTGGATGTGAGCGAGTAACGCGGCCAGGGTTGAATACTCACGAAGGGTGTCCTGCGGGTATAAAGGCCGGTACAGCAGCACCAGCTCAGGCTTGGCACAGAACAGCACATACATGCCGCGAACGAGGTCCTGTTGGCGGGAATGCGGTTGGCGTCGGAAGGTCAGCGGCATCAGGGTCATACGGGGTGTTTGCGGGTCGAAATGGCCTGCACAGAAATCAACGACGCATTGCAGCCCAGCTTCCGTGATCTTGCCATCAAGCTTGGCGCTCAATGCGCTGAAACGCAGGGCGTTGCGCCACTCCCGGGCAAAGCGCCGGACGCGCTGTGCACGCTGCAACGGGTCGTCCAGTTGACGGGCGACATAGGCGGGATAGTTGCCACCGACATCAACCTGGCTCACCAATCGACTGGCAGCATCGGCATCCAGCCAGGCTGGGGCAGCAGAACCGTCGGCGCGCCGAATGCGCCGGATCGAGGCATTGCTGAGCGTTCCGAGGTTGCCAATGGCGAACTCCGTCAGCGTCTTGCTGCCTTCGAACGCCACCGGCTCGCCACCGCCTGCGCCCGTTCCTGCGCCTCCCGGAATACCCAGCGCCACGAAGAATTCGATCAGCAGGTCATCCGGGGAGATAGCCTGCGCGTGAGCGGATTGCATCTGTTCAGTGAGCCGCTGGCGGGTGTAATCCTTGAGGCTAAGGATGCCATCCATGGCGGCAACCCCTTCGGCGTCGAGCTGATCGACTGCCAGCTGCAACAGGCCCGCACGGTAGGCCACGCTATCGCTTCCAGAGCTGGTCGACAAAGCCGGTGGGGGCCTGACCGCCGGGGTATCATCCGGGTAGCTGTCGAACCACTGCGCGGGGTCACTGATCTGGGCGAACAGTTGCTCCAGCGCGGCGACATCTTCGAGGCGGCGGTAGCTCACCCTGTCCACCTGAGTGAACAGCGTTTCCAGCAACGCCGACACCTGCTGTGCGAATACATTGCCCTCAACCGGATAACGCCGCCAGGACAGGGCATCGAAGCTGTAGCGCTGCGCCAGGTCATCACGCAGGGCTAAGGCGAAAGTGGCCAGCGAGGCAAAGCCGCGCACCTTGCCAGATGGCGCGCACCAGAGCACCACCTGCCGCTCATCCCACTCACCTGTCACCAGCAAATGGCTAAGCCATTGTTCCGATTCACGCAGACCCTGGGTCAGTTGGACCTGCACGAAGCTCGCCGTGGGCTGGTCGGCACCGCCGCGGATCAGGCCGCGGATGCAGGCCTGCTCCTGGGCGTCCAGGCCTTGCAAGGGCAGGCCGCGCAACAGGGCCGTGCTCAACAGCAACTGCAGCCAATGATCACGGCTTGCGCCGGTACTCCCGGTACTCGCCCAAAAGCCAAGCTGCGCTTGGCAAAAAAGCTGCGGCAGTTGCTCGATCAGGTCATTGAGCGGTTCGCTCAGGCCGCTGAGTTGGCGGGTGTCGAGCACGTTGTCTGAGCCGGCGAAGCGGTGAGGATCAACAAGGCCGAGGTTATGATGGCGGCCTTCGACAGGCTCCAAATCAAGAAAACGCGACTCGAGCATGGCCTGCAGTACGCGATCGACCAACGGCTGAGTGGACCAGTAGGGCGTGGACGGGTCCGGGCTGTCCAGTGTGAGCGCATCGGCAGACAGCAATGCAGGCTGTACCGAGGCCAGCCATGGCAGCTCTGCCAGCAATAACGTGAGCAATTGGTCGCTGACGACCTGGCGTAGCGTGGGACGGGCGGCGAACTGCCGGGCAGCGGCTCGCTTGAAATCGAATGTCGATGCGTCCGAGGGGGTCATACGAAGGCACTCCAGGTAAATGAGCTGGAAGCCTGTCGCGCGCGCTCTGCCAACTGGTGCTACTTATTGCAGGGCAAAAAAAAGCCCTGCTGTTCAGCAGGGCCCTTTTCACAACGGTCAGCTGTACACACGCCCCAGCAGCTGGCGATGGCTCTCAAACTGGTCGAGTACATCACGCACGATCTGCTCCGGCGCGAAGCCCATCAGGTCGTACTCCTGGCTGCCATCGTGCAGGTACACCTCGGCGCGGTAGAAGCGCTGTTGCACTTCCGGCTCGCCCTCGACCGGCGCCTCGCTCGGCGCGGCCAGGTAGCCGTCCAGGCTCACTTCATAGACGAAGGGGTTGCCCTCTTCCATCATTACCCGCAGGCCCATCATGTTGCGCGACTGGCCCACACGGGTTTCAACCTCGAAGCCCAGGGTGCGCAACTGCTCGGCCGCTTCTTTCAGGGCCGGGCTGACCTGCTTGTCCATGAAGCGCTGCACCACGGCCTGGGTCGGCTGCAGTTCCAGCTGGGTCAGGCGCTCGCTGAAGCCGCGGCGGCCACGGGCGGCCAGTTCGGCACGCTCCTGCTCCACCGCAACGTCCTGCTTCATGGCTTTGTACAAGCCGAACATGAACAGCACCAGCACCACCGAGAACGGCAGGCCCGCCAGCACCACCATGGTCTGCATGGCTTCGAAGTTGCCGGCGAACAGCAGGCCGATGGTGACCAGGGTGATGATCACCGACCAGAACACCACCATCCAGTGCGGGGCGTCTTCGTCCACCTTGCCGCCTTTGCACGACAGGTTGGCCATCATCACCGCGCCGGAGTCGGCTGGGGTAAGGAACAGCACGAAGCCGACGAACACCGCCACACCGATCACGATCTTGGCGGCCGGGAAGTATTCCAGCAGCTGGTAGATCGACATCGACGGCTGCTCAAGGGCCGTCTTGCCCAGCTCCACGGCGCCCTGATTGATCACCAGGTCCAGCGCGGTGTTGCCAAAGATCGACAACCAGGCCAGGGTGAAGCCCAGCGGGATCAGCAACACGCCCATGACCAGCTGGCGCACGGTACGGCCCTTGGAGATACGGGCAATGAACATGCCGACGAACGGGCCCCAGGAAATCCACCAGGCCCAGTAGAACACGGTCCACAGGCCCAACCAGCGCTCAGACTTGCCCGCCTCGCCTTCGTAGACGTACAGGTCGAAGGTCTTCAGCACGATGCCATTGAGGTAGTCGCCAACGTTCTGCACGAAGCCATTGAGCAGGTGCAGGGTCTCGCCGCCCAGCAGCACGAAAATCAGCAGGCCGCTGAACAGGATGATGTTCAGGTTGGACAGACGGCGGATGCCGTTTTCCACGCCCGACACTGCGGCCACGGTAGCAACGCCGGCCATGACCAGGATGACCACCAGCAGGTTGGTCTTGCTGTGGTCCATGCCGAACAGGTACTCAAGGCCCGAAGACACCTGCATCGAGCCGATCCCAAGGTTGGTGACCAAGCCCAGCAGGGTGACGAACATACCGAAGATGTCCACGGCATTGCCGGCAGCGCCCTTGACCCAACGCTCGCCCACCAGCGGATACAGCGCCGAGCGCAGTGCCAGCGGCTGGTTGTGGCGGTAGGCGAAGTAACCCACGGCCAGGCCGACCAGGGCGTAGATCGCCCAGCCGTGCAGGCCCCAGTGCAAGAAGGTCAGCTGCAGGCCCTGGCGCGCGGCTTCGAGGCTGGCGGGCGTGCCTTCCGGTGGGTTGAAATAGTGGTCCAGCGGTTCGGAAGCGCCGAAGTACAGCAGCGAAATACCGATACCGGACGAGAACAGCATGCCGGCCCAGGCGCCGTAGCTGAAGTCGGGCTGGTCATCCTTGCCACCCAGCTTGAGCTTGCCGTAGTCGGAGAAGGCCAGGTAAACGACGAACACCAGGTATCCGCAGATCACCAGCATGTAGTACCAGCCGAAAGTGCGCGTCAGCCACTTCTGGGCCACGCCCAGCACTTGGCCTGCAGTTTCGGGTACAGCGATAAGCAAGGCAGTCAACGCAAGGATCAGCAACGCCGAGGTGTAGAACACGACGCTATTGACCCGGACCCTCTCGGCGGGGGGTTTGGTAAGGGAGGCAGAACTCATTGCACGAATGCTCCGGGCAGTACGGCTGTGGAGGCTAATCAGTCTTTTCCCGAGCAATTGGTGGAATACCCCCACTGCGTCAGGTGTTATAAAAGCACCCTGGAAACCGTGATCCCGAATCGATACGTTGCAAAAAAACAGACAGGTGGTCTGCAAAAAATGCCGCATCCAACACCGTGGTGCGCGCATTCGTCACAGAGCACCCCGCCCGCTCCAAGGGCCTGCCGCAGGTCGATGACCGTTCGGCAGAATCTGCATTTCGCATCGCACATGCCCGTCAACGCCTTGTATTCCGGGGGTTACGCGATTTCCTGGGGTGTCAATCCGTGCGCTCGAAACAGCCTGAAAAACTGTCAATGGCACAAATTGTCGCAGAGCTTATTCTTTATTGATTGAACGTTCAATCAAAACAAAATAGACTGGCCTTCGCCGAGTCAGCCGCTTGTCGTCTGCTTGTCAGGCCTGAGGAGAATGCAAGATGCCCAAGGTCGGTATGCAACCCATCCGCCGCCAGCAATTGATCGAAGCCACCCTGCTAGCGGTCGATCAGGTGGGGCTGGGAGATGCCAGCATTGCGCTCATTGCCCGTTTGGCCGGCGTGTCGAACGGCATCATCAGTCACTACTTTCGGGACAAGAATGGCCTGATCGCAGCGACGATGGGTTACATCATGAACATGCTCAACGAAGGCGTTGCAGCACGGCGCCAGGCACTGACGGACGACAGCCCGCGTGCCCACCTGAAAGTGATCATCGAGGGCAACTTCGATGCCAGCCAGGTGAACGGCCCGGCAATGAAAACCTGGTTGGCCTTCTGGGCGTCCAGCATGCACCAGCCCGATTTGCACAGGTTGCAGCGGATCAACGATCACCGCTTGTACTCCAACCTATGCTGTCAGTTCCGCCGCGTCCTGCCGCTTTACCATGCGCGCAAGGCAGCCCGCGGGCTGGCGGCCCTGATCGACGGCCTATGGCTGCGTGGCGCGTTGTCGGGAGATGCTTTCGACACCGACCAGGCGATACGAATCGCTTACGAATACATGGATCTACAACTGGCTAAACAGCAGTCCCTGGGCACAACCGACCAGGCTTCTGAACCACCGCGCACGGCCGTTGCCAACCCGGCAGGAGCGTGACGCGCTAGCCAACCACACACTGCACTTGCGAGGACACTATGGCCCGTTTCGGAACGCAAAAACTCTACATTGATGGTGGTTATGTCGACGCTGGCAGCGATGCCACCTTCGAGGCCATCAACCCGGCCAACGGCGAAGTCCTCGCGCACGTGCAACGTGCCACTCAGGCCGACGTCGAAAAAGCCGTCGAAAGCGCCGAGCGTGGCCAGAAAGTCTGGGCGGCGATGACCGCCATGCAGCGTTCGCGCATCCTGCGCCGCGCCGTCGACATCCTGCGCGAGCGCAACGATGAGCTGGCTCAGCTGGAAACCCTGGACACCGGCAAGTCGTACTCCGAAACCCGCTACGTCGACATCGTCACCGGCGCCGACGTGCTGGAGTACTACGCAGGCCTGGTGCCAGCCATCGAAGGCGAGCAGATCCCGCTGCGTGAAAGCTCCTTCGTCTACACCCGCCGCGAGCCGCTGGGCGTGACTGTCGGTATCGGCGCGTGGAACTACCCGATCCAGATCGCCCTGTGGAAATCCGCCCCAGCCCTGGCCGCTGGCAACGCGATGATCTTCAAACCGTCGGAAGTCACCTCGCTGACCACCCTGAAACTGGCCGAGATCTACACCGAAGCCGGCCTGCCTGATGGCGTGTTCAACGTGCTGACCGGCAGCGGCCGCGAAGTCGGCACCTGGCTGACCGAGCACCCGCGCATCGAAAAAGTCTCCTTCACCGGCGGCACCACCACCGGCAAGAAAGTCATGGCCAGCGCCTCGAGCTCCTCGCTCAAGGAAGTGACCATGGAACTGGGCGGCAAGTCGCCACTGATCATCTGCGCCGACGCCGACCTGGACAAGGCCGCCGACATCGCGATGATGGCCAACTTCTACAGCTCCGGCCAGGTGTGCACCAACGGCACCCGCGTGTTCATCCCTGCCGAGCTGAAAGCCGCCTTCGAAGCCAAGATCGCCGAGCGCGTTGCCCGCATCCGTGCTGGCAACCCGGAAGACGAAAACACCAACTTCGGCCCACTGGTCAGCTTCCAGCACATGGAAAGCGTGCTGGGTTACATCGCCAAGGGTAAAGAAGAAGGTGCCCGCGTACTGTGCGGTGGCGAGCGTCTGACCGAAGGTGACTTCGCCAAGGGTGCCTTCGTGGCCCCGACCGTGTTCACCGACTGCACCGACGACATGACCATCGTCAAGGAAGAAATCTTTGGCCCGGTGATGAGCATCCTCAGCTACGAGACCGAAGAAGAAGTCATTCGCCGCGCCAACGACACCGAATACGGCCTGGCCGCGGGCGTGTGCACCAACGACATCACCCGTGCCCACCGCATCATCCACAAGCTCGAAGCCGGCATCTGCTGGATCAACGCCTGGGGTGAATCGCCGGCCGAAATGCCGGTCGGTGGCTACAAGCAGTCGGGCGTTGGCCGTGAAAACGGTATCAGCTCGCTGGCTCAATACACGCGCATCAAGTCGGTCCAGGTCGAGCTGGGCGGCTACTCCTCGGTTTTCTAAACCGCGTGTAGTCACGCCCGTGCCAGCGCGCACGGGCGTTCCCGCTCCCTGATCACCGCCAAACGAGGGTACTTAAATGTCCCAAGAATTCGATTACATCATCGTCGGCGCAGGTTCCGCCGGTAACACCCTGGCCACTCGTCTGACCGAAGACGCCAGCGTCACCGTACTGCTGCTGGAAGCCGGTGGCCCCGACTACCGCTTCGACTTCCGCACCCAGATGCCAGCCGCCCTGGCCTTCCCGCTGCAGGGCCGCCGCTACAACTGGGCCTACGAGACCGACCCAGAGCCGCACATGGACGGCCGCCGCATGGAATGTGGCCGCGGCAAGGGCCTGGGTGGCTCTTCGCTGATCAACGGCATGTGCTACATCCGCGGTAACGCTATGGACTTCGACGGCTGGGCAGAACTGCCAGGCCTGGAAGACTGGACCTACCTGGACTGCCTGCCGTACTTCCGCAAAGCAGAAACCCGCGACATCGGCCCTAACGACTACCACGGTGGCGAAGGCCCGGTCAGCGTCGCCACGCCCAAGGCTGGCAACAACCCGCTGTTCCACGCCATGGTCGAGGCCGGCGTGCAAGCCGGTTACCCGCGCACCGAAGACCTCAACGGCTACCAGCAGGAAGGTTTCGGCCCGATGGACCGTTCGGTGACCAAGAACGGCCGCCGTTCCAGCACCGCGCGCGGCTACCTGGACCAGGCCAAGAAGCGCCCGAACCTGACCATCGTCACCCATGCCCTGAGCGACCGCGTGCTGTTCGACGGCAAGCGTGCCGTGGGCGTGACCTACCTGGTCGGCGACAGCGAAGAGCGCGTCGAAGCCCGTGCCCGCAAGGAAGTCATCGTCAGCTCCGGCGCCATCGCTTCGCCGCAACTGCTGCAGCGCTCCGGCGTCGGCCCACGCGCCCTGCTGGAAAGCCTCGACATCCCGGTCGTGCATGACCTGCCGGGCGTTGGCGAAAACCTGCAGGACCACCTCGAGCTGTACCTGCAGTACGCGTGCACCCAGCCGGTGTCGCTGTACCCGTCGCTGCTGTGGTGGAACCAACCGGCCATCGGCGCCGAGTGGCTGTTCAATGGCACCGGCATCGGCGCCAGCAACCAGTTCGAGGCCGGTGGTTTCATCCGCACCCGCCCTGAATTCGAGTGGCCGAACATCCAGTACCACTTCCTGCCGGTCGCGATTAACTACAACGGCTCCAATGGCGTGAAGGAACATGGCTTCCAGGCGCACATGGGTTCGATGCGTTCGCCAAGCCGTGGGCGCATCCAGGCCAAGTCGAAAGACCCACGCCAGCACCCGAGCATCCTGTTCAACTACATGGCCACCGAGCAGGACTGGCAGGAATTCCGCGACGGCATCCGCCTGACCCGCGAAATCATGGCCCAGCCGGCGCTGGACCCGTACCGTGGTCGCGAGATCAGCCCAGGCGCCGACGTACAAACCGATGAGCAACTGGACAAGTTCATCCGCGAGCACGCCGAAACCGCCTTCCACCCGTCCTGCTCGTGCAAGATGGGCACCGACGACATGGCAGTGGTCGATGGTGAAGGCCGCGTGCATGGCATGCAGGGCCTGCGTGTGGTCGATGCGTCGATCATGCCGATCATCATCACGGGCAACCTCAACGCCACCACGATCATGATCGCCGAGAAAATCTCGGACAAGATCCGCAACCGCAAGCCACTGCCGCGCAGTACGGCCAAGTACTACGTGGCCAACGGTGCGCCGGTCAAAGGCAAGCCGATGCGTGAAGTGAAGCAAGCGTAAGCTAGCCCTGGCCTCTTCGCGGCTGAAGCCGCTCCCACAGGGTTCGCGCAGTTCTTGAAAACTGTGCAGTACCTGTGGGAGCGGGTTTACCCGCGAAAGGGCCCACCCAGGCAACACAAAAGAAGGCACCCCTCGCGGTGCCTTTTTTTCATCTGCAGAAACGCTTTACATGCTGCCAATTCATCAGGTTAGAATCAGTTGGCACGCGACTTGCCAGTCAAGCCCCCTTCCCGCGATATCCCGGAGTACCTGCCTTTGGATGCCAGCACCATCAACAGCCTGTTTCTGATCGGCGCATTGCTGGTGGGTGCAAGTATCCTGGTCAGTTCGCTGTCCTCTCGCCTGGGCATCCCTATTCTGGTCATCATTCTCGCCGTCGGCATGGTCGCCGGCGTGGACGGTGGCGGTATCATCTTCAACAACTACCCGACCGCCTACCTGGTGGGCAACCTGGCACTGGCGGTGATCCTCCTCGATGGCGGCCTGCGCACCCGCGTGGCCAGCTTCCGCGTGGCGTTGTGGCCGGCGTTGTCGCTGGCCACGGTCGGGGTGATGATCACCACCGCCCTCACCGGCCTGGTAGCGGCGTGGCTGTTCAACTTGAGCCTGATCCAGGGCCTGCTGATCGGCGCCATCGTCGGCTCCACCGACGCCGCGGCGGTGTTCTCGCTGCTGGGCGGCAAGGGCCTGAACGAGCGGGTCACCGCTACGCTTGAGATCGAGTCGGGCAGCAACGACCCGATGGCAGTGTTCCTCACCGTCACCCTGATCGACATGATCGCCAGCGGCCAGACCGGCCTGCACTGGAGCCTGCTGACCCACCTGCTGCGCGAGTTCGGCATCGGTGGCCTGCTGGGCCTGGGCGGCGGCTGGCTGATGCTGCAACTGGTCAACCGCATCAACCTGGCCGGTGGCCTGTACCCGATCCTGGTGGTGGCGGGCGGGCTGGTGGTGTTTTCGCTGACCAACGCCCTGCATGGCAGCGGCTTCCTCGCCGTGTACCTGTGCGGCCTGGTACTGGGCAACAAGCCGATTCGCAGCCGCCACGGCATCCTGCACATGCTCGACGGCATGGCCTGGCTGGCGCAGATCGGCATGTTCCTGGTGCTGGGCCTGTTGGTCACGCCGCATGACCTGCTGCCGATCGCCCTGCCGGCCCTGGGCCTGGCACTGTGGATGATCCTCATTGCACGCCCCCTGTCGGTGGTCGCCGCGCTGCTGCCGTTCAAGGCCTTCCATGGCCGCGAGAAGGGCTTTATTTCCTGGGTCGGCCTGCGCGGCGCGGTACCGATCATTCTGGCGGTGTTCCCGCTGATGGCCGGGCTGCCGGATGCGCAGCTGTTCTTCAACCTGGCGTTCTTCATCGTGCTGGTGTCGCTGCTGGTGCAGGGCACCAGCCTGCCGTGGATGGCCAAGCTGCTGAAGGTCACGGTACCGCCAGACCCGGCGCCGATCTCCCGCTCGGCGCTGGAAGTGCACATCACCAGCGAGTGGGAGCTGTTCGTCTACCGCCTGGGCGCCGAAAAATGGTGCATCGGCGCGGCCCTGCGCGAGCTGAAGATGCCCGAAGGCACGCGGATTGCCGCACTGTTCCGGGGCGAACAACTGCTGCACCCGTCGGGCAGTACGGTGCTTGAGGTGGGCGACATGCTCTGCGTGATCGGCCACGAACATAACCTGCCCGCGCTGGGCAAGCTGTTCAGCCAGGCGCCGCAACGTGGCCTGGACCTGCGTTTCTTCGGCGACTTCGTGCTCGAAGGCGATGCAGAATTGGGCGCTGTGGCCGCGCTTTATGGCCTGAAACTCGACGGCCTGGACGCAAAAATGCCGCTGGCGCAGTTCATCCGACAGAAGGTCGGAGGCGCTCCAGTAGTAGGCGACCAGGTCGAATGGCATGGCACGATTTGGACCGTGGCGACCATGGACGGGAACAATGTCCAGAAAGTGGGCGTCAGATTCCCCGAAGGAACGCGACCCGGACCAGGATTGTTCCTCTAAACTCCGTTTCTGCCTGATCCACAATGTAGTCTGCCTATGTCCCTGCGCGTGTACCTTCGCACAGCCCTGTTCGGGCTGTGCTTGTCCCTCTCGTTCGCGGCCACCGCGAACGCCGCGGCCGAAGCGCCGACCACCGCCAGCATCCAGCACAGCCTCGACAAGATCGCCGAGCGCAAGCTGCCCGAGGCCGATCAGAAGGCCCTGCAGCAGGTGCTCGAACAAACCCTGAGCCTGCTGGCCACCAAGGAAGACAACGAGCGCAAGTTGGCCGCGCTGAAGCAACAGCTGGCCGGCGCACCGAAAGAAACCAGCGACAGCCAAAAAGAATTGGCCCGGCTCAAGGAAAGCAAGCCGCAGCCTGTCGCCCAGCGCTATGCCACCCTTTCGGTGCCCCAGCTGGAGCAACTGCTCAGCGAGCGCAGCACCCTGCAAGGCGAGCTGCAAAAGGCGCTGTCCGAAGCCAACAGCCTGATCATCAATTCCCAAACCCGCCCAGAGCGCGCCCAGGCCGAGATCAGCAACAGCCAGGCCCGCTCCCAGCAAATCAACAATGCCCTCAAATCTGGCAAGGACAACGGCAAGGCGCTCAACGCCGACCAGCGCAACCAGCTCAGTGCCGAGCTCGCTTCGCTCAATGCACTGACCCTGCTGCGCCGCCAGGAACTGGCCGGCAACAGCCTGCTGCAAGACCTTGGCAATGCCCGCCACGACTTGCTGATCGAGCGCGCCACACGCCTGGAGCAGGAAATCCAGGACCTGCAGACGCTGATCAACGACAAGCGCCTGGCCCAATCCCAGGAAGCAGTCACCCAGCAGTCGATCGAAGCCCAGAAGGCCGGTGGCAGCAGCCTGTTGGCCACTGAAAGCACGATCAACCTCAAGCTGTCCGATTACCTGCTGAAAAGCACCGACCGCCTCAACGAGCTGACCCAGCAAAACCTGCGCACCAAACAGCAGCTCGACAGCCTGACCCAGGCCGACCAGGCCCTGGACGAGCAGATCAACGTGCTCAAGGGCAGCCTGCTGCTGTCCAAGATCCTCTACAAGCAGAAGCAGACCCTGCCGCACCTGAAGGTCGACCGCGACCTCGCCGACCAGATCGCCGACACCCGCCTTTACCAGTTCGAAATCAACCAGCAGCGCGAGCAGATGAGCAGCCCGGTCACCTACGTCGACAAGCTGCTGGCCAACCAGCCGCCGGAAGACGTCACGCCGCAACTGCGCAAGGCCCTGCTGGAAGTGGCGATCACCCGCACCGACCTGCTGGAGCGCCTGAACCGCGAGCTGTCGGCGCTGCTCAACGAATCGATCACCTTGCAGCTCAACCAAAAGCAGTTGCTGGGCACGGCCCAAGG
This sequence comes from Pseudomonas sp. LAIL14HWK12:I7, assembly GCF_000483465.1. Lineage (NCBI taxonomy): Bacteria > Pseudomonadati > Pseudomonadota > Gammaproteobacteria > Pseudomonadales > Pseudomonadaceae > Pseudomonas > Pseudomonas sp. LAIL14HWK12:I7. The sequence goes on along the minus strand of NZ_AXYZ01000001.1, from coordinate 502,192 downwards.
CCTGCGCACCACCCTCGACGAGCAGATGTTCTGGATCCCCAGCAACAAGCCGCTGGACTGGGACTGGCTGCGCTATGTGCCGGAGCGCTTTGCCAGCCAGGTCGCCGACCTGCCCTGGGGTTCCGGCCTCAAGGAGCTGGCCGATGGCTTGAGCCAGCGCCCGCTGCTGTTCCTGCCGCTGCTACTGGTGATTGGCGCCCTGTTGTGGCGGCGCAAATACCTCTACCTGCGCTTGAGCAAGGTCCACCAGGACATCGGCCACTTCCGCCGTGACAGCCAGTGGCACACGCCCCAGGCCATCCTGATCAACATTCTGTTGGCGATGCCGGTAAGCCTGGGCCTGGCCCTGTGCAGCTATGCCCTGCAGATCGACGCCCGCGGGCAAAACGCCAACCTCGGCGCGGCGCTGTGGCAGTTGGCCCAGGCCTGGCTGGTGTTCTACACCGCCTACCGCATCCTCGCCCCTGGCGGCGTGGCAGAAGTGCACTTCCGTTGGCACAAGCCGCAGGTCGAATTCCTCCGGGGCTGGGTGCGCAGGCTGGGCACCGTGGTGCTCGCACTGGTCGGCGTGGTGGCGGTTGCCGAGCACCAGCCTTCGGCACTGGCCGATGATGTACTCGGCATCGGCGTGGTGCTGACCTGCTACGCGCTGATGGCCTGGCTGCTCAGCCGCCTGCTGCTGAGCAGCCCGGCGCACCGCGACACGTCGCTGTTCCGCAAGGCCGTCGGCGTGGCGTTCACCGCCCTGCCGATCGCCTTGTTCGTCGCGGTGTGCTTCGGCTACTACTACACCGCGCTGAAGCTGACCGACCGGCTGATCTACACCCTGTACCTGCTGCTGTTCTGGCTGGTGATCGAAGCGGCGTTCGTGCGGGGCCTGTCGGTGGCCGCACGGCGCCTGGCCTACCAGCGCGCCCTGAGCAAACGTGCAGCGGCCAAAGAAGGCCTGGATGGCGAAGTCATCACCGAAGAGCCGACGCTGGACATCGAGCAGGTCAACCAACAGTCGCTGCGCCTGATCCGCCTGGCCTTGCTGGGTGGTTTCATTGCCGGCCTGTACTGGGTGTGGTCGGACCTGATCTCGGTGTTCGCCTACCTCAACAACTTCACCCTGTACGAATACACCAGTGGCACCGGCACCGCCGCCAGCATGGTGCCCATCAGCCTGGGCGACCTGCTCGGCGCGCTGGTGATCGTCGGCATCACCTTCGCCCTGGCTGGCAACTTGCCGGGCTTGCTCGAGGTGCTGGTGCTGTCACGCCTGAACCTGGCACAGGGCAGTGCCTACGCCACCACCACGCTGCTCTCGTACACCATCGTCGGTATCGGCATCGTCAGTACCCTGTCGACCCTCGGCGTGAGCTGGGACAAGCTGCAGTGGCTGGTAGCGGCCTTGTCGGTTGGCCTGGGCTTCGGCATGCAGGAGATTTTCGCCAACTTCATCTCCGGCATCATGATCCTGTTCGAGCGGCCGGTGCGCATCGGCGACACCATCACCATCGGCAACCTGTCCGGCACGGTGAGCAAGATCCGCATCCGCGCCACCACCATCACCGACTTCGACCGCAAGGACATCATCGTCCCCAACAAGACCTTCATCACCGGCCAGTTGATCAACTGGTCGCTGACCGACACGGTCACCCGGGTGACCTTGAAGCTGGGCATCGACTACGGCTCCGACCTCGACCTGGTGCGCGACCTGCTGCTCAAGGGTGCCCATGAGAACCCGCGGGTGCTCAAGGACCCGGAGCCGATCGTGTACTTCCTCAACTTCGGCGAAAGCTCGCTGGACCATGAACTGCGCATGCACGTGCGTGATCTGGGCGACCGTAACCCGACGCTGGACGAGATCAACCGCTACATCAACCGCGAGTTCAAGGCGCATAACATCAAGATCTCGGTACGCCAGGTCGAGGTGTTCTTGATGGATCAGAAGGGTGGCAAGCAGCAGTTGATTCCGCTGGAGCAGCCGAAATCGGATGGCACTGAAGCGGTATAAAGGGGCTCGAATACCGTATTCTGTTCTGAATCCTTGCGAGGGCTGCGCCCTCGATCGCAGGCAAGCCAGCTCCTACAGGGGGCTGCGCTAGCCATCAGGCGATGGGCCGCGAAGCGGCCCCCTTGGCACCGATTTCCAGGAGCAACCCGTGAAAGCCCTCGACCAACTCAGCTTCGACAACCGCTTCGCCCGCCTGGGCGATGCGTTCTCCACCCAGGTCCTGCCCGAACCCATCGCAGACCCGCGCCTGGTGGTGGCAAGCGAGTCGGCCATGGCCCTGCTCGACCTCGACCCCGCGCAAGCCGACTTGCCGGTGTTCGCCGAGTTGTTCAGCGGCCACAAGCTCTGGGAAGAGGCCGACCCACGCGCGATGGTCTACTCCGGCCACCAGTTTGGCTCGTACAACCCGCGCCTGGGCGACGGCCGTGGCCTGTTGCTGGCCGAAGTGCTGAACGATGCAGGCGAACATTGGGACCTGCACCTCAAAGGCGCTGGCCAGACCCCGTATTCGCGCATGGGCGACGGCCGCGCCGTGCTGCGCTCGTCGATCCGCGAGTTTCTCGCCTCCGAAGCCCTGCACGCCCTGGGCATCCCGACCAGCCGGGCGTTGTGCGTGATCGGTTCGAGCACCGCGGTTTGGCGCGAAAGCCGCGAAAGCGCGGCCATGCTCACGCGCCTGGCACAGAGCCATGTGCGCTTCGGCCATTTCGAGTACTTCTACTACACCCGCCAGCCCGAGCAACAGCGCGTGCTGATCGACCATGTGCTGGAACAGCACTACCCCGAATGCCGCGAGGCCGAGCAGCCCTATCTGGCCATGTTCCGTACGATCGTCGAGCGCAACGCCGAACTGATTGCCCGCTGGCAAGCCTATGGTTTCTGCCACGGGGTGATGAACACCGACAACATGTCGATCCTCGGCATCACCTTCGATTTCGGCCCTTTTGCCTTCCTCGACGACTTCGACGCCAATTTCATTTGCAACCACTCCGACGACCGTGGCCGCTACAGCTACAGCAACCAGGTGCCTATCGCCCACTGGAACCTCAGTGCGCTGGCCCAGGCGCTGACCACGGTGATCGAAGTGGAATCGCTCAAAGAGGCGCTGGGGCTGTTCTTGCCGTTGTACCAGGCGCATTACCTGGACCTCATGCGCCGGCGCCTGGGCCTGACGACCGCCGAGGATGAAGACCTCGCCCTGGTCGAGCGCCTGCTGCAATGCATGCAAAAGGGCGGCGTGGACTACACCCTGTTCTTCCGCAAGCTGGGTGAACAGCCGGTCGCCGAAGCGCTGAATGTCGTCCGCGACGACTTCATCGACCTGCTGGCCTTCGATGCCTGGGGCGCGGACTACCTTGCCCGCTGCGCGCGTGAGGCCGGCAACGGCGAAGGGCGGCGTGAACGCATGCATGCGGTGAACCCGCTGTACGTGCTGCGCAACTACCTGGCGCAGAAGGCCATCGAAGCGGCCGAGGCTGGGGATTACAGTGAAGTGCGCCGGCTGCACCAGGTGCTGAGCCGGCCGTTCGAGGAGCAGGCCGGGATGCAGGCATACGCCCAGCGGCCGCCGGAGTGGGGCAAGCACCTGGAAATCAGCTGTTCATCGTGATGCCTGGAAGGTGTTTGCCTTGAGGTTTTCTGTGCCTGTAAGACCGCGCGCCGCCCGCGCGGCGCTCGATCTCTGCCCACCACAACGCCCACGCCCTACCCTTGAACCCCTAAGCGTTTTCTTCCAACAACGAATGCAACGCCACAAACTGCTGGGTCAGCTTGTGCCGTGGTTCCAGGTGAATCAGCGGCAAGCTGGCGTGGTGCGACTCGCGCATCTTCACCGAACTGCCCAGGTAAACCGGTAGCACGGGCAGGCCTTCGGCCAGCAGTTCGTCGAGCATCTGCTGGGGCAGGCTGGCGCGGGACTGGAACTGGTTGACCACGATGCCCTCAACCAGCAGATCCTCATTATGGTCGTCTTTGAGCTCTTCGATTTCCGCCAGCAGGCCGTACAGGGCCTGGCGCGAGAAACTGTCGCAATCGAAGGGGATGAGCACGCGATCGGCCGCGATAAGCGCAGAAACCGCATAAAAATTCAGCGCCGGCGGCGTGTCGATGTAGATCCGCTCGTAATCCTCGTCCAACTCGTCGAGCAACTTACGCAGCTTGTTGATCTTGTGCTTGGCCTCAAGCTTGGGCTGCAGGTCAGCCAGCTCGGCGGTGGCCGTCACCACGTGCAGGTTGTCGAACGGCGTTTCGTAGATATCGACCTTGTTCTTCTTGCTGAAAGGCCCGCTGGACAGGCTTTGCTTGAAGAAATCGGCGATCCCCATGGGGATATCTTCACCCGTCAGGCCGGTGAGGTACTGAGTCGAGTTTGCCTGGGCATCCAGGTCGATCAACAAGGTCCGGTAACCTTCGCTGGCACTGACCGCCGCCAGGTTACAAGCGATGCTCGACTTGCCCACGCCACCTTTCTGATTGAACACCACGCGCCGCATGAGAGAACTCCGTGTATCAACGAATGCCCGAGTATGTGGTGGCTCGCCAGCTAAGGCCAGCGGCAATTGTCGGGTGATGATGGCGAACTGATCGCGATGCCCGAGCGTGCCTACGAAGGCTTCGTCACCTGGCCGGTCAACAGCTCAGCAAACGCCTTGGCCATCGCTGAACTGCCGTGTTCGCGCTGCACCAGCCATACTGCGGTCATCGCGCCTTCATCCAGCAAGGTGCGGTACACCACACCCTCGATGCGCATGCGCTGGAACGAGGCCGGCAATACCGAAACCCCTAGCCCCGCAGACACCAGGCCGATGATGGTCATCGCCTCCCCCGCTTCCTGGGCAAAATGCGGGCTGAACCCGGCGTGCCGCGCCAGGCTGAGCAATTGCGCATGCAGCCCACTGCCATAGCTGCGCGGAAAGAACACGAACGGCTCATGCGCCAGGGAGGCCATGTGCACCCCCTGCTCCGTGCCCACGGCCAAGGGGTGCGAGGCATTGATCACGGCCACCAGCGGCTCGCGAAACAGCTCGGTCGCCACCAGGCCCTCCGGCAACGGCATGGGCCGCATCAGCCCCACCTCGATGGACTCGTCAAACACCGCTTCAGCCACATCACGGCTGCTCAACTCCTTGAGGTTCAGGTGCACGGCCGGGAAGCGCTGACGAAAGGCATGGATTGCCTTGGGGATTTTCGAGGTAAACGGCGCCGACGAGGTAAAGCCGATCTTCATTTCGCCGAGCTCGCCAAGTTGCGCCCTGCGCGCCACATCGGCTGCCTTTTCCACCTGTGCCAACACCTGGCGTGCTTCTTCCAAGAACAACCGCCCCGCCTCGCTCAGTTCGACCCGACGATTGGTACGGTCGAACAAACGGGCACCCAGCTCCTGCTCCAGCGCCTGGATTTGTTGGCTCAACGGGGGCTGCGAAATACCCAGCTGCTGGGCCGCGCGGCCAAAGTGCAGCTCTTCTGCCACAGCAATGAAGTAACGCAGATGGCGCAGTTCCATGATCGGCTCCAAACAAGTCGCTAAACATCTTAAATAGGTCGAACAATATATTGGATCTAATCATTAGCCAGCTATATGCTTTTTTCATTGCGCCAGAGGTACCCGCCCGTGAAAACTGCTGTAGCTCCCCTTCCCGTCGACCCAGAACCTGCCCCCCTTAACGAAATGTGGATCGAGAAAGGCACGCCCGCCTTCATGAAGACCGTGCTGGCCCTGTTCAGCGGCGGCTTTGCCACCTTCGCCCTGCTGTACTGCGTGCAGCCGATGATGCCCCTGCTGTCGCAGGAGTTTTCCATTAACGCGGCACAGAGCAGCCTGGTGTTGTCGGTGTCGACTGCCATGCTGGCGTTCGGCCTGTTGATCACCGGGCCGATCTCCGACCGCATCGGGCGCAAGCCGGTGATGGTGTTTGCGCTGGTGTGCGCGGCCCTATCGACCTTGGCCAGCGCGGTGATGCCGACCTGGGAAGCGGTATTGGCGACACGTGCACTGGTCGGCCTGTCGTTGAGCGGCCTGGCGGCGGTGGCCATGACTTACCTGAGCGAAGAAATCCACCCGCAGCACATCGGCCTGGCCATGGGCCTGTACATCGGCGGCAATGCCATCGGCGGCATGTGCGGGCGCCTCATCACCGGGGTACTGATCGACTTCGTCAGCTGGCACACGGCGATGCTGACCATCGGCGGCCTGGCACTGGTCGCGGCGCTGGTGTTCTGGAAGGTCCTGCCCGAATCACGCAACTTCCGCCCGCAGGCCGTGAACCCACGCAGCCTGCTGGACGGCTTCGTCATGCACTTCAAGGACGCCGGGCTGCCTTGGCTGTTCCTCGAGGCATTCCTGCTGATGGGCGCCTTCGTCACGCTGTTCAACTACATCGGCTACCGCCTGCTGGCAGGGCCTTATCACATGAACCAGGCGTTGGTCGGCTTGTTGTCGGTGGTGTACCTGTCGGGTATCTACAGCTCTGCGCAGGTCGGCGCACTGGCGGACAAGCTGGGGCGGCGCAAGGTGTTCTGGGTCAGTATCGTGGTGATGGCAGGCGGCTTGCTGATGACCTTGGCCAGCCCGCTGTTGATGGTGATTCTCGGCATGCTGGTGTTCACCTTTGGCTTCTTCGGTGCCCACTCGGTGGCCAGCAGCTGGATCGGGCGGCGGGCGTTGAAGGCCAAGGGGCAGGCTTCGTCGCTGTACCTGTTCTGCTATTACGCGGGGTCGAGTGTGGCCGGGACGGCAGGTGGGGTGTTCTGGCATGCATGGGGGTGGAATGGCATCGGGCTGTTCATCGGCAGCCTGTTGGCCTTGGCGTTGCTGGTGGCGTTGCGCCTGAGCAAGCTTCAGCCGAAAACGGCTTGAGGGCCATTCGCGGGTAAACCCGCTCCCACAGGTATGGCGCTGGCCTCAAGGGTAGTGCAATCCTGTGGGAGCGGGTTTACCCGCGAAAGGGGCCTCGGATCAGTTGATGATCTCGACGATATCCACATCCACTTCACGGCTCATCAGGTGCTTCTCGACTTCGCCGGTCAGCTTGACCTTGGTCTTGTCGTTGAACGGGGTCGGTGGCAGGTCCTCATCGTCGATCTCGACGGTGACGGTGCCGGTGTTGTCCTTGAATTCGTACTTGTCGTCGTTGTTGATCTTCTTGGTCACATAACCCTGCAGCACCACCGGGGTGTCATCGGCTGCGTCATTGGCGGCGGCGACAGTAGTGACCGACTGGGCACCTGGGCCGGTATAACCAGCGGCCAGTGCAGCGGTGCTGAACAAAGGGGCGAGGATCAGGGCGAGGTAACGAGCTTTCATGGGGATCAGGTCCTGTTTCGGTTTCGATGGGACCAGATTAACGACGATCGCTGAATCTAAACTTAATCCAACAAAAAACCGGCACTGAGGCCGGTTTCCTGTTTGCTGCATCACATCACTGGTGATACTGCGCCGACAACTCGTGCACGGCGTTGATGAACGCACCCGCGTGCTCTGGGTCGACTTCCGGGGTAATACCGTGGCCCAGGTTGAACACATGGCCGGTGCCCTTGCCGTAGCTGGCCAGAATACGCGCCACTTCCTTGCGGATGGCTTCGGGCTTGGCGTACAGCACGGTCGGGTCCATGTTGCCTTGCAGCGCAACTTTGTCACCGACACGGCGGCGGGCATCGCCGATCTCGCAGGTCCAGTCCAGGCCCAGTGCATCGGCACCGGCTTCGGCGATGCTTTCCAGCCACATGCCGCCGTTTTTGGTGAACAGAATAACCGGCACCTTGCGCCCGTCGTGCTCGCGGATCAGCCCGCTGACGATCTTGCGCATGTAGGCCAGGGAGAACTCCTGGTAGGCCGCCGCCGACAGGTTGCCGCCCCAGGTGTCGAAGATCTGCACAGCCTGGGCACCGGCCAGGATCTGGCCGTTGAGGTAGCTGGTGACCGACTGGGCCAGCTTGTCCAGCAACAGGTGCAGGGCTTGCGGGTTGTCGTAGGCCATGGCCTTGGTCTTGCGGAAGTCCTTGGACGAACCGCCTTCGACCATGTAGGTGGCCAGGGTCCATGGGCTGCCCGAGAAGCCGATCAGCGGGACACGGCCGTTGAGCTCGCGACGGATGGTGCTGACAGCGTCCATCACGTAGCCCAGGTCCTTCTGCGGATCAGGGATCGGCAGTGCCTCGATGTCGGCCGGGGTGCTGATGACTTTCTTGAAGCGCGGGCCTTCGCCGGTTTCGAAGTACAGGCCAAGGCCCATGGCATCGGGGATGGTGAGGATGTCCGAGAACAGGATCGCCGCGTCCAGTGGGTAGCGGTCCAGCGGCTGCAGGGTGACCTCGCAGGCGAACTGCGGGTTCATGCACAGGCTCATGAAGTCACCGGCCTTGGCACGGCTGGCGCGGTACTCCGGCAGGTAACGGCCAGCCTGGCGCATCATCCAGACCGGGGTGACGTCTACGGGTTGCTTGAGCAGTGCACGCAGGAAACGATCGTTCTTCAGGGCAGTCATGTCGGCATCCGGCAAAAAAGTGCGGGCATTTTCTCAGACGCCAGCACAAAAGGCACGGCCAAGGCCATGCGTTTTGTCTATTGGGTGCCTTGGATCAAGCAATTTTGTATACAAAATGCCGAAGGGGCTGCTTTGCAGCCCCAGCATTCAATCAGACTTCCAGGTAATCCAGGATACCTTCAGCAGCCGTGCGGCCTTCGAAAATGGCCGTTACCACCAGGTCCGAACCGCGCACCATGTCGCCGCCGGCGAAGATTTTCGGGTTGCTGGTCTGGTGCTTGAACTTGCCTTTTTCCGGTGCCACCACGCGGCCCTGGGTGTCCATCTGGATACCATGCTGCTCGAACCACGGCGCCGGGCTCGGGCGGAAACCGAAGGCGATCACCACGGCATCGGCCGGCAGGATCTCTTCAGAACCCGGGATCGGCTCAGGGCTGCGGCGGCCACGGGCGTCCGGCTCGCCGAGACGGGTCTCGACCACCTTCACACCTTCGACCTTGTCTTCACCGACAATGGCGATCGGCTGGCGGTTGTAGAGGAACTTCACGCCCTCTTCCTTGGCGTTCTTCACCTCTTTGCGCGAACCCGGCATGTTGGCCTCGTCACGACGATAAGCACAGGTCACCGACTTGGCGCCCTGGCGGATCGAAGTGCGGTTGCAGTCCATCGCGGTGTCACCACCGCCCAGCACCACGACCTTCTTGCCCTGCATGTCGACGAAGTCTTCCGGCGATTTCTCGAAGCCCAGGTTGCGGTTGACGTTGGCGATCAGGAAGTCCAGCGCGTCATGCACGCCCGGCAGGTCCTCGCCCGGGAAGCCGCCCTTCATGTAGGTGTAGGTACCCATGCCCATGAACACCGCGTCGTACTCGGCCAGCAGCTGCTCCATGGTGATGTCGGTGCCCACCTCGGTGTTCAGGCGGAACTCGATGCCCATGCCGGTGAAGACTTCGCGGCGGTTGCTCAGCACGGTCTTTTCCAGCTTGAACTCGGGGATACCGAAGGTCAGCAGGCCACCGATTTCCGGGTTCTTGTCGAACACCACCGGGGTTACGCCGGCGCGCACCAGCACGTCGGCACAGCCCAGGCCCGCCGGGCCGGCACCGATGATGGCGACACGCTTGCCAGTCGGCTTGACCTTGGACATGTCTGGGCGCCAGCCCATGGCGAAAGCGGTGTCGGTGATGTACTTCTCCACCGAGCCGATGGTCACCGCACCAAAACCGTCGTTCAGGGTGCAGGCACCCTCGCACAGGCGGTCCTGCGGACAAACACGGCCGCACACTTCAGGCAGGGTGTTGGTTTGGTGCGACAGTTCTGCCGCCGCCAGGATGTTGCCCTCGGACACCAGCTTCAACCAGTTGGGGATGAAGTTGTGCACCGGGCACTTCCATTCACAATACGGGTTACCGCAGCCCAGGCAACGGTGCGCCTGCTCCACGGACTGCTGCGGCTTGAAGGGTTCGTAGATCTCGACGAACTCTTTCTTGCGCTGGCGCAGCAGCTTTTTCTTTGGGTCTTTACGCCCCACTTCGATGAACTGGAAGTCGTTGCTCAGACGTTCAGCCATTTTTCAAAACCTCTTTACCGCAGTCGCAAGCTACACGCCGCAAGCTGCAAGTCGATCACTTGGGTCCGGCAAACCTCGCACTGCGTTTACTCACAGCTTGAGGCTTGCCACTTGCAGCTGTTGTTACTGCGGGTTGGCACGGGTGCTGGACAGCAGTTGCTTGAGGTTGGCCGCCTTCGGCTTGACCAGCCAGAAGCGCCGCACGTAGTCGTCCAGGTTCTCGAAGAGCTCACGCCCCCACTCGCTGCCGGTCTCGTCCACGTATTCGCCAAGGACGCGCGCCAGGTGGCTGCGGTACGCCTCCATCGCTTCACCACTGATGCGCTGGATTTCCACCAGTTCATGGTTGAGCTTGTCGACGAAGCTGTTGTCCATGTCGAGCACGTAGGCGAAGCCGCCGGTCATGCCAGAGCCGAAGTTGTAACCGGTCTTGCCCAGGACGCAGACAAAGCCGCCGGTCATGTATTCACAGCAGTGATCGCCAGTGCCCTCGACAACAGCGTGGGCGCCAGAGTTACGCACAGCGAAGCGCTCGCCCGCGGTACCGGCGGCGAACAGCTTGCCGCCAGTGGCACCGTACAGGCAGGTGTTGCCGACGATGGCGCTGTGCTGGGTTTCGAACGGGCTGCCGGCAGGTGGCACGATGGTGACCTTGCCACCGGTCATGCCTTTGCCGACGTAGTCGTTGGCGTCGCCTTCCAGGTGCAGGTTCAGGCCACCGGCGTTCCACACGCCGAAGCTCTGGCCCGCAGTGCCCTTGAAGCGGAAGGTGATCGGCGCAGCGGCCATGCCCTGGTTGCCGTGCAAGCGGGCGATCTCACCCGAGATGCGCGCACCGATGGAGCGGTCGCAGTTGCAGATGTCGAGGCTGAACTCGCCACCGGACTGGTCGCGGATCGCCGGCATGGCCATTTCGACCATCTTCTCGGCAAGCTCGCCCTTATCGAACGGCGGGTTCTTGTCGACTTCGCAGAACTGCGGCTTGTCCGCCGGAATGTGCGAACTGCCCAGCAGCGGCGACAGGTCCAGGTACTGCTGGCGCTCGGTGTCGCCTGGCAGGATGTCGAGCAGGTCGGTACGACCGATCAGCTCGCCCAGGCTGCGCACACCCAGTTTAGCCAGCCACTCGCGGGTCTCTTCGGCGACGAAGGTGAAGAAGTTGATCACCATGTCGACGGTGCCGATGTAGTGGTCCTTGCGCAGCTTGTCGTTCTGGGTGGCGACGCCGGTGGCGCAGTTGTTCAGGTGGCAAATACGCAGGTATTTGCAGCCCAGGGCGATCATCGGCGCGGTGCCGAAGCCGAAGCTCTCGGCGCCGAGGATGGCCGCCTTGATCACGTCGAGGCCGGTTTTCAGGCCACCGTCGGTCTGCACCCGCACTTTGCCGCGCAGGTCGTTGCCGCGCAGGGTCTGGTGGGTTTCGGCAAGGCCGAGCTCCCACGGTGCGCCCGCGTACTTGATGGAGGTCAGTGGCGAAGCACCGGTACCGCCGTCGTAGCCCGAGATGGTAATCAGGTCGGCGTAGGCCTTGGCCACGCCGGCGGCGATGGTACCCACGCCTGCTTCGGCGACCAGTTTGACCGAGACCAGCGCCTGCGGGTTGACCTGCTTGAGGTCGTAGATCAGCTGGGCCAGGTCTTCGATCGAGTAGATGTCGTGGTGCGGCGGCGGCGAGATCAGGGTCACGCCCGGTACCGCGTAGCGCAGCTTGGCGATCAGGCCGTTGACCTTGCCGCCTGGCAACTGGCCGCCCTCACCCGGCTTGGCGCCTTGGGCTACCTTGATCTGCAGCACTTCGGCGTTGACCAGGTATTCCGGGGTCACGCCAAAGCGGCCGGTGGCCACCTGCTTGATCTTGGAGCTGCGCACGGTGCCGTAGCGCGACGGGTCTTCACCGCCCTCGCCCGAGTTGGAACGCGCGCCCAGGCGGTTCATGGCCTCGGCCAGCGCCTCGTGGGCTTCTGGCGACAAAGCGCCCAGCGAGATACCGGCGGAATCGAAGCGCTTGAGGATGGCCTCCAACGGTTCGATCTGCTCGATCGCCAGCGGCTGGTCGGCCACTTTGACCTTGAGCAGGTCGCGGATCATCGACACCGGGCGCTGGTCTACCAGCGAGGTGTATTCCTTGAACTTGGCGTAGTCGCCCTGCTGCACAGCCGCCTGCAGGGTGTTGACTACATCCGGGTTGTAGGCGTGGTATTCGCCACCGTGGACGAATTTGAGCAGGCCACCTTGCTGGATAGGCTTGCGCGCGCTCCAGGCTTCGGCGGCGAGCAGCTTCTGGTCGCTTTCCAGGTCTTCGAAACGCGCACCCTTGATGCGGCTCGACACGCCCTTGAAGCTCAGGCCGACTACTTCCTCGGCCAGACCGATGGCTTCGAACAGCTGCGCACCCCGGTACGAAGCGATGGTGGAGATGCCCATCTTCGACAGGATCTTCAGCAGGCCCTTGGAGATGCCTTTGCGGTAATACTTGAACACCTCGTCCAGATCGCCCAGCACTTCGCCGGTACGGATCAGGTCGGCCAGCACTTCGTACGCCAGGTACGGGTAGACGGCCGAGGCACCGAAGCCCAGCAGCACAGCGAAGTGGTGCGGGTCACGGGCGGTAGCGGTTTCGACCAGAATGTTGCTGTCGCACCGCAGGCCCTGCTCGGTCAGGCGGTGGTGTACGGCACCCACGGCGAGCGAAGCGTGCACCGGCAACTTGCCCGGGGCGATGTAACGGTCGCTCAGCACCAGCTGAGTCTTGCCACTGCGCACCGCTTCTTCGGCTTGGTCGGCGATGTTGCGGATGGCCGCTTCCAGGCCGACGCTTTGCTCGTAGTTGAGGTCGATCAGTTGGCGGTCGAAGCCTTCACGCTCCAGGTTCATCAGCGAGCGCCACTTGGCAGGCGAGATGACCGGCGAGCTGAGGATGACCCGCGAGGCGTGCTCCGGGGACTCCTGGAAAATGTTGCGCTCGGCGCCCAGGCAGATCTCCAGCGACATGACGATCGCTTCGCGCAGCGGGTCGATCGGCGGGTTGGTGACCTGCGCAAACTGCTGGCGGAAGAAGTCATACGGCGAACGCACGCGCTGCGACAGCACAGCCATCGGCGTGTCGTCACCCATCGAGCCGACCGCTTCCTGGCCCTGCTCACCCAGCGGGCGCAGCACCTGGTCACGCTCTTCGAAGGTGACCTGGAACATCTTCATGTATTGCTTGAGCTGGTCAGCATCGTAGCTGGCCGCGCCCTGGTCGTCGGTCAAGGTCGCCTGGATACGCGTGGCGTGCTGACGCAGCCAGCGCTTGTACGGGTGGCGCGACTTCAGACGGTTGTCGATGGCGTCGGTGTCGAGGATCTGGCCGGTTTCGGTGTCCACGGCGAAGATCTGGCCCGGGCCGACACGGCCCTTGGCAATGACGTCTTCAGGCTTGTAGTCCCATACGCCGATTTCCGACGCAATGGTGATGTAGCCATTGGTGGTGGTCACCCAACGTGCCGGGCGCAGGCCGTTACGGTCGAGCAGGCACACCGCGTGGCGGCCTTCGGTCATGACGATACCGGCCGGGCCATCCCACGGCTCCATGTGCATGGAGTTGTATTCGTAGAAGGCGCGCAGGTCGGCGTCCATGGTCTCGACGTTCTGCCAGGCCGGCGGTACCAGCATGCGCACTCCGCGGAACAGGTCGATGCCGCCGGTGACCATCAGCTCGAGCATGTTGTCCATGCTCGACGAGTCGGAGCCCACGCGGTTGACCAGCGGGCCGAGTTCTTCGAGGTCAGGGATCTGGTCATTGGCGAACTTGGTGCGACGGGCCATGGCCCAGTTGCGGTTGCCAGTGATGGTGTTGATCTCGCCGTTGTGGGCGAGGAAGCGGAACGGCTGCGCCAGCGGCCATTTCGGCAGGGTGTTGGTGGAGAAGCGCTGGTGGAACACGCAAATCGCGGTCTGCAGGCGCTCGTCACCCAGGTCTGGATAGAACGCCGCGAGATCGCGCGGCATCATCAGGCCTTTGTAGATGATGGTCTTGTGCGAGAAGCTGCAGATGTAGTGGTCGGTGTCGTGGGCGTTGGCCACGGACGAACGACGACGGGCACTGAACAGCTTGATGGCGAATTCCTGATCGCTCAGGCCTTCACCACCGATGAACACCTGCTCGATCTGCGGCAGGCGCTCCAGTGCCAGGCGACCCAGCACGCTGGTGTCGATCGGCACCTTGCGCCAGCCGACCAGCTTGAGGCCAGCGGCGAGGATCTCGCGGTCCATGTTGGCGCGGGCGGCTTCTGCTTTGACCGGGTCCTGGTTGAAGAACACCATGCCGACGGCGTACTGCTTGGGCAGCTCGACGGCAAACTGTTCCTGGGCCACGGCCCGCAGGAATTGATCGGGCTTCTGCATGAGCAGACCGCAACCGTCACCGGTCTTGCCGTCGGCGTTGATACCGCCGCGGTGGGTCATGCACGTCAGTGCCTGCATGGCGGTTTGCAGAAGGTGGTGACTTGGCTCGCCCGTCATATGGGCGATCAGGCCAAAACCACAGTTGTCCTTGAATTCTTCGGGATGGTACAGACCTGTTTTCATAGACACTTTCTCACCAGGTTCACCTCTCAACGGAGGCAAATCTCTTTTTTAACAACCACTTACCATCCACGCCGATCAAACGCCAGCTTTTTTGCGGTGGTCATGGAAAACCATTGTTGCACAGCGACAGCGATGCCCACAAATTTTCATGTCTCACCATTGAAAATTTATGTCGCAAATTTGAATGTTTTTGCGCCATGCGCCGTGATAGCGGCTTGGCTCGAGTCTGAAGCGTTTCAGCCATGACTGCAAGAGAGGCTTGTGGCCGGCAGCCTGGGACAGAAAAGCCTGCCGCGCTCGGGCGCAGCAGGCTAGTCGAAAGCTAGAATTCGCTCAGCAACTGGGCGGCGGGGTGGTGCCGCCCGGCAGGTATCAGCGGGCCGTGGCCAGCTCTTGTTGGACGCTGGCGACGGTACGTGGCCAAGGTTTACCAGCCTGGACCTTCGCTGGCAAGTTCTTGATTGCCGCGACCGCTGCATCACGGTTGGCGAAGCTGCCGTAAGTCACGACATACAGCGGCTTGCCCTGCAGGTTTTTCTTGAAGTAGCGATAGTCGCCACCCTGGGCTTTGACGAAGGCCTGGGCCGAGGCTTCGGAGCTGGTGCCGAGGATCTGCACCACGTAATTGCCCGGTTTCTGGCCTGCATACCAGCCACCACCGCTGCTGCCAGTAGCCGCAGGCTTCTCGACAGGCTTGGCAGCTGGCTTGGCTGTGGCGACCTGGGTTGGCGCAGGCGCAGGCTTAGCAGGTGCAACCGGTTTTGCAGGCTGGGTTGCGACGGGCTTTGGCGCAGGCGCAACCGGCTGAACCGGCGCACTGGCAGTCGGCTTCGACAGCGTCGGTGCCGGGCCGGCAGGCACGCCTTGCGGCGGTGCGATGGTGGTCACGGTCGGCGGGTTGCCAGGCTGCAGCGCGGTATTGCCGGCCGGGCTGCCCTCTTCGCCGTCCCCCATGCCAGCGGCCTGGGCCAATGGTTCGCGCATCACCGGCTGCGACTGCCCTACCAGCGGCAGTGGCATCGGCTGCGACGAGCCGGAGAATTCGATGGCCGGGTTGCCATTATTGGCCTGGGCGGCGCCCGGCTGGCCTTCACCTAATGGCAATTGAGCCTGGGCAGCCGGCACCTCGGCAGGTGCCTTGTCGCCTTTCTTGGGCATGAGAACCGCGGCAGCAACGGCGACCACAACCACAGCGGACAGCGCGAGCACATGTTTCTTAGGCATTTTCAACCCCATGGATGGTCGCTTGGCCGTCGAACGGCTGGCGATCATGGCTTCGATCAAAGTGTCACGGGCGACCTGGTTGATTGTGCCAGGCCAACCGTCGGAGTGTTCATGGATATCGACGATCTGTTCGCGGGTGAACACCTCGATGCCCCGGCCGGCGCCATCCAGACGCTGCTCCAGGTACTCGCGGGTCTCCTCTTCGCTGTAGGGGGCGAGCTCGATAACGTGGAAACGCTCTTCCTCGATACTCAGCTCATCCAGCCCGGCGATCAGCGACGGCTCACCGAACAGGAACACGTGCGGGCGCCCTTCCGGAACACCCGCCGCCAGCTCCAGCAACGCTTGGAGTGCCGACTCGTCGAGTTGTTCCGCATCGTCCACCAGCAAATACACTTCCTGCCCGGTCAGCGCCAGTTGCACCACCTTCGACAGTATGGCCTGGACCTCAGGCTGGGCGACCTCAAGCGACTGCGCGACCTGGGCGAGCACGCTGGCCGCATCGCTGGCGCCTCGGGCAGAAACCACGACGCTCTGCACCGATTGCTTGTTGGTACTGGCCACCAGGGCCTGGCGCAGCAAGGTCTTGCCGCTGCCCAGGGGGCCGGTGACCACCAGCATCAGCTGGCTGTAACGGGCCAGGTGATGCAGCTGGCCCAGCACAGGCTTGCGCTGTGCCGGGAAGAATTTGAAGCCGGGCACGCGGGGCGCGAACGGATCGTGGCTCAACTGGTAATGGTCGAGAAAGGCCTCATCGGCATGCAAACTGGTCATTGCGCTGTCACAACCTCAAAGCTGGGCCACGATCGCGCGGTAATCCGCCGACAGCGTGGCCTGAAGAATCTCTTTCGGATAGTCGTCGGTGATCACGGCCTCGCCCATCTGGCGCAACAGCACCAGACGCAGACGCCCGTCGAGCACCTTCTTGTCGACCGCCATGTGCTCCATGAAATGCGCCGGGGTCATTTCCTGTGGTGGCACCACCGGCAAACCTGCATCCTGCAACAGGCGGATTCCGCGATCGCGCTCGGCCTGGTCGATCCAGCCGAGCCGCATGGACATTTCCAGGGCCATCACTGTGCCCGCCGACACGGCTTCGCCGTGCAGCCAGACGCCATAGCCCATATGGGTTTCGATGGCATGGCCGAAGGTATGCCCAAGGTTCAGGGTCGCCCGCACGCCGGATTCGCGCTCATCGGCACCGACCACCGCAGCCTTGGCTGCGCAGGAACGGCGGATGGCTTCGGTCAGGGCCGTGGAGTCCAAGGCACGCAGGGCCTTCATATTGTCTTCGAGCCAACCAAGGAACGGCTTGTCGCAGATCAGGCCGTACTTGATCACTTCAGCCAAGCCTGCGGACAGCTCACGCGCCGGCAGGGTCTTGAGGCTGGTGGTGTCGATCAGCACCGCGTTGGGCTGATAAAAGGCACCGACCATGTTCTTGCCAAGCGGGTGGTTGATGCCGGTCTTGCCGCCGACCGAGGAGTCGACCTGGGATAACAGGGTGGTCGGCACCTGGATGAAATCGACGCCGCGCTGGTAGCAGGCAGCGGCAAAGCCGGCCATGTCGCCGATCACGCCGCCGCCAAGGGCCACCACGGTGGTGCGACGGTCGTGCCGGGCAGTGAGCAGGCCATCGAAGATCAATTGCAGCGTTTCCCAGTTCTTGTGGGCTTCGCCGTCAGGCAACACCACGGGCAGCACCGAATAGGCACCCAGGGTCTTGGCCAGGCGTTCGAGGTACAGAGGCGCGACGGTTTCGTTGGAAACGATGGCGACCTGCCGCCCGGCAATGTGCGGCGCCAGCAACTCGGGCTGGTCCAGCAGGCCTTCGCCAATGTAGATCGGGTAGCTACGCTCGCCCAGGTCGACCTTTAGTGTCTGCATGTATCCCCACAATGTACTTGGGCGCGGCGCCGCTTGGGCGACGCACGCGGTAAGTTGAACCTCGCCTCGGCGCTGGTGGCCGAGAATAGTCCCGGCTTATCGGGGCGGCAACTGCTGCAAGCGTTCGAGAATATCGATCACCACCATGCGCGGTGGCCGCTCGTCGGTTTCAACGACCAGGTCGGCGATCTCGCGGTAGAGCGGATCACGCGCTTCGAGCAGGGCGCGAAGGGTCGCCTCCGGGTTGGCGGTACGCAACAGGGGGCGATTGCGATCACGTGCGGTGCGACCGACCTGCTGCTCCACTGAAGCATGCAAGTAGATCACCCGGCCGCCCTGGCGCAACGCCTGACGGTTGGCATCGCGCATTACCGCGCCGCCGCCGGTGGCCAGGACCACGCCGTCGAGCCCGCAGAGCTCGGCGATCATCGCCTGTTCACGGTCACGGAAGCCCGGCTCGCCTTCCTTGTCGAAGATCCACGGGATGTTGGCGCCGCATCGCAGTTCGATTTCCTTGTCGGAATCTTTGAACAGCAGGCGCAGCTCTTTGGCCAATAGGCGTCCAATGGTGCTTTTACCAGCGCCCATTGGCCCCACAAGTATCAAATTTCGCACAGAATCAACGACTCACAGCAATCGCCTGGTCACTCATGATACGCGGAGTCAGGAAGACCAGCAGCTCGGATTTTTTCTCTTGTAATACATCGCGTCGAAACAGCCGCCCAACATACGGCAGATCGCCGAAAAATGGCACCTTGTCGACCACATTGTTTTGCGTGGTCGAGTAGACGCCACCGATCACGATCGTCTCGCCGTCCGCCACGCGAACCTTGGCAGTGACCTCGTTCTTGCGGATCGGCGGCACGTTGTTCAAGGCATTGACGTAATCAGGCTCGTCCTTGGTCACCCTGACCGTCATGATGACCTTGTTGTCCGGGGTAATCTGCGGGGTGACTTCAAGCGACAGGGACGCTTCGCGAAACGACACGGACGTGGCGCCACTCTTGCTGGTTTCCTGGTAGGGCACCTCGGTACCTTTGAGGATCCTGGCCGTTTCCTTGTCGGCCGTGACCACCTTGGGCTGCGAGATGATTTCGCCATTGCCGCTCTTTTCCATGGCGCTGAGCTCAAGGTCCAGCAGGATGCCGCCACGCAGCAGGCCCAGGCCGACACTGGAGCCGGTACGCTCCACCCCAAGGTCGACGAACAGCTCCTTGCCTGGCCTTACGTTCTCACCGTACAAGGGCCCACCCCAACGCACCCCAAGGCTCTTTTCGTAATCGACATTGGCCTCGACGATGCGTGCCTCGATCGCCACCTGACGCACCGGCACATCCAGCTGCGCCACCAGGTGGCGCAGCTCGGCAAGGCGGTCAGCGGGCTGGTAGGCCACCAGGGTATTGGTGCGCGCATCCACGCTCAAACTGCCTCGCCCAGTGAGGATGCCGTCGTCTGCCAGGGTTGCCAGCAACAGCTCTGCGAGCTCGGACGCTACGGCATGGTGGATCGGCATCAGTTCACGCTGCAGCGGTTGCAATTGCGCATCCAGCGCCTGGCCTAGTCGGGCGTCGAGCGATTGCCCGGCAAGCTCCGCCGCCGGCGCCACCAGCAGCACATTGCCCTCTTCACGCCGGGCCAGGCCCTTGCTGCGCAGCACCAAATCCAGCGCCTGCTCCCAGGGCACATCCTGAAGCCGCAAGGTGATATTGCCCTGCACCGAATCGCTGGCAACCAGGTTCACGCCGGCATGGTCTGCCAGCACCTGCAATACGGCGCGCACCTGCACATCCTGAAAGTTCAGCGACAGTGGCTCACCCCGAGTGGGCGCTGCCGTCGCCAGCGGGATCGACAAGACGAACGCCGCCGCCCCCATCCATAGCCTTTTCATCCTTGTCCATGACCTCCTTGTCCAGGGGTTTTCGGAGGGTGAGTACGGCTGTGCGCTCATGCCACTCACGCGCCACGAACCACCGCTCGCGCACGTCGACCCGCTGCTCGTCGATGTGCACCACAACACCCTCATCGCGCCCGAGCCGGTCGCCCAGGCGCACGCGATACAACTGGCCTGCAGACAACAACAGCGCTTCATGCGCGCCGCGTTGCGCTAGGCTCCCGACCATTTCCAGCTGCGCCAAGGGCACACGGCCCAATTCGCCAGGTGCCACTTTCGCCGGGGCTGCGGAGAACGGATCGACCAACGGCGGCACGGCCACTGCCCGAGCGGGCAAATGCGCCAATGACTCAACGGCCGGCGCCGCTGCATCGGCATGATGCGCGTGAACCCTTAGACGCAAGCGCAACAACCCCGGCCGCCCATCGACTTCATTTATGCTCAAGTCACCGACACGCAGCAGCCGCAGCTGGCCAAGCCATTCGTCCAACCACAGGCGCAGTGCTGCATACCGGCCCACCACCTGAACATCGAGGGGAATGGTTCGGTAGTGCGCCTGCTCCACCGCCTCATGCACATCGAGCCGCTCGAACAGCAGGCCAAATTCATGCCCTGAGGCGGCAAGCGAATCGAGTAGGTCACTCATGCCCTCGCCTGCGGCCAGACGCCACCGGGCAACGTGCAGCGCCTGCTGTGCGGCGGCCAGCGCAGCGCGCATGCGTGCCAGCTCCCGCACCTGCGCTGCCTTGGCCGAATGCTCCTCGCTCAACCGCTCATGCTGCGCATTCACTTGCCCATGGGCGTGCCGCAACTCCGGCAGGCGTAGCCCACACCCCAGCGCCAATACCAACACTCCCAGACCGACCGAAGCGCCCCACCTGAAGCGAGCGGAACGTTCGGCCATGCCCTGCCAGCTCACCCACCAGGCTGCATTCACGACCAAAACGCCGACACACGCGCTGTCAGGACAAACTCATCGCCCGAAGGCAGGTGCTTCACATGCTTGAGCTCCAGGCCTTGCAGCACCGCGGACCGCTCGAGGTCGCGCATGAACTGAGCGACCACAGCACCGGACGCGGCCTGGCCGGTCACCTGCAAACGGCCGCCTGCCAACGTGAGCTCAGTGAGCTGCAGACCAGCAGGCAACGCTGCCTCCAGGTCGCTAAGCAACGCGGGGAATACACCTTGATCGGCACGCAGGCTGGCCAACACCGCAGCGTGTGCCTGGGCAGCATCGTGGGCGGCACGCACTTCAGCGTGCTGCTCCAATTGTTCATCCAGCAGCGCAATGGCGGATTGACGGCTAACAGTGCTCAACCCTTGCTGCTGCGCACGTTGGCGTGCCAGTTGATCGATCAGCATCACGGCGCACAGGGCCAGCGCCGCACTGCCAAGCAACATCCACTGAAAGCGCCGAAGCATCGACCGGCGCTGCCGCTCGCGCCAGGGCAAAAGGTTCAGACGCATCATGGCTGCATGCCTCCGAGCGCCAAGGCGCATGCCAAGAGCATCTCGCCCCCACCAGGCTCCAACCCCACAATAGAAGGCAGGGGCCGACAGGGCAGCTTCACCTCTGCACTCAGGTTATCCAGCCACGCTTGCTCGATCGGTGAACTGCCGGCGACCAGCACGCATTCCAGTTGACTGTCGTCGCCCAAAAGCGCCGGCCATTGGCCAAGTGCTTGGCCGAGGTGCACTTCACGGCGCTGCGCGGGCATGCCCTGCCGCCAACAATGCAGCGTCGCGCCTTGCGCTTCGATGCGCAGCAATGCCGAACCCGCGAGCGCGCCCTGCGGCAGCATCCGCTGCAACGCGATACTGTCGACCTCCATCGCCTCGGCCTGCAGCCCGGCAGCATCAAGCAGGGCTTCAACGGGCTCCAGCGCACGCTGGCGACAGGCAGCCACCATGACCTCCTGGCAATCGGCCTGGGCCTCGGAGGCCCCGAGCAACTGAAAGTCCAGCGCCAGATCATCAAGCGGAAATGGAAACAGGCGATCCGCATCAGCCAGCAACTGGGCCTCGATATCGGCTTCACTCAGGCCCGCTGGCAGTTGGCACACCTTGCAGATCACCTGATTTGCCGGCAGCGCCACCGCAACGCGCCGCTGCCGACTGCCGCTGCGCCTGCAGGCACGGCGCAACGCAGCCACTAGCCGGGCAGGGTCGGTCGCCCAATCAGCCCCACTGTACGGTTCATACGGCTCGTGCGCCCAGGCCGCGACCTGGCAACGCCCCTTGCGTCGCTGCAGCTGCACAATCCGAACGGAGTCGGGGGCAATTTCCACCCCCAAGAGTGAACCGGCATCCATGCCGAAACGTCCAAGCATCGCTGTTCCTTTGCTGTATGCCGCAAACCCGCGTCAGCGCTAGGCCCCAGCGGCCAAACGGTTCGACGGGCCACCTGGCCGGTCACCCGGCAAGGCGAAAAAATGCTTATAATGCCCAGCGTTTTTGGTCCGCCGGACCCGTACGCAATTCACTTATCAACCTGGACGCCCAAAAGCCTTGATACGTCTGCTGAAGTTCTTCTGGTGGTCTTCCGTCGCAGTCATTAGCGCGCTCGTACTCGGTGTGAGCGGTGCGTTTCTGTATCTTAGCCCTAGCCTGCCCTCGGTCGAGTCCCTCAGAAGCATCCAGTTGCAGATCCCCCTCAGGGTGTACAGCAGCGACGGCAAGCTGATTGCCGAGTTCGGCGAAATGCGCCGCTCGCCGATCCGTTTCGCGGAAATCCCCCCACAATTTATCCAGGCGCTTCTGTCAGCCGAGGACGACAATTTCCTCAACCACTACGGCGTTGACCCCAGCAGCCTGATGCGCGCCGCGACTCAGCTGGTAAAAACCGGCCATATCCAGACGGGCGGCAGCACCATCACCATGCAGGTGGCGAAGAACTTCTTCCTCACCAGCGAGCGCAGCTTTTCGCGCAAGACCAACGAGATTTTGCTGGCCCTGCAGATCGAGCGTGAGCTGACCAAGGACGAAATCCTTGAGCTGTACGTGAACAAGATCTACCTGGGCAACCGGGCGTACGGCATCGATGCCGCCGCACAGGTTTATTACGGCAAGTCGATCCGCGACGTGAGCCTGGCGCAAATGGCGATGATCGCCGGCCTGCCCAAGGCACCTTCGCGCTTCAACCCCCTGGCCAACCCGGTGCGCGCCAAAGAGCGTCGCGACTGGATTCTTGGCCGCATGTACAAGCTCGGCAAGATTGACCAGGCCAGCTACCAGGCCGCCCTGGCCGAGCCGCTCAACGCCAGCTACCACGTGCCGACACCTGAGGTGAATGCCCCGTACGTCGCCGAGATGGCCCGCGCCGAGATGGTCGGCCGTTATGGCAGCGATGCCTACACCGAGGGCTTCCGCGTTACCACCACCGTGCCGAGCGACATGCAGGAGATGGCCAACAAAGCCATTCTCACGGGCCTTTCCGATTACGATGAACGCCACGGTTACCGCGGCCCCGAGGCACGCTTCCCAGGCAAGACCCACGCGGCCTGGCTGCTGGAACTGAGCAAGCAGCGCACCCTGGGCGGCCTTGAGCCGGCCATCGTCACTCAGGTCGACAAGACCGACCTCAAGGTGCTGACCCGCAGCGGCCTGGAAGAAACCGTCGCCTGGGACACCATGAAGTGGGCGCGCCCGTTCCTCAATAGCAATTCCCAGGGCCGCGCACCGCAAAGCCCCGCCGATGTTGCCCAGGTAGGTGACCTGGTGCGCCTGCAGCGCCTGGACGACGGCAAGCTCAAGTTCAGCCAGGTGCCGGGCGCACAAAGCGCGCTGGTCACCCTCGACCCATACAACGGCGCCATTCGTGCTCTGGTAGGCGGCTTCTCGTTCGAGCAAAGCAACTACAACCGTGCCATGCAGGCCAAGCGCCAACCTGGCTCGAGCTTCAAGCCCTTCATCTATAGCGCGGCGCTCGACAGCGGCTACACCGCGGCCAGCCTGGTCAACGATGCACCGATCGTGTTCGTCGACGAGTACCTGGACAAGGTCTGGCGGCCGAAGAACGACACCAACACCTTCCTCGGCCCGATCCGCATGCGCGAGGCGCTGTACAAGTCGCGCAACCTGGTATCGATCCGCCTGCTGCAGGCCATGGGCGTCGACCGCACCATCGACTACATCGCCAAGTTCGGCTTCAACAAGCAGGACTTGCCGCGCAACCTGTCGCTGGCACTGGGCACCGCAACCCTCACGCCGATGGAAATCGCCACGGGCTGGAGCACCTTTGCCAACGGCGGTTACAAGATCACCCCGTACCTGATCGACCGCATCGAGAGCCGCAGCGGCGAGACCCTGTTCACCGCCAACCCGCCCCGCGTGCCGCAAGGCGCCCAGGACCAGGCAGGCCTTGCCGCGCCAGAGCAGCCGATCAGCACCGCAGCCATGCCGGGCGAGGCGCCGGCCGCCTTTGGCCAAGTCACGCCAGCACCGCAAACGCCGGCAGTGGCGGAACAGATCATCGACGGCCGCACCACGTACATCCTCACCAGCATGCTGCAGGATGTAATCAAACGGGGCACTGGCCGCCGTGCGCTGGCCCTGGGCCGCACCGACCTGGCCGGCAAGACCGGTACCACCAACGAGTCCAAGGATGCCTGGTTCTCCGGCTACAACGCCGATTACGTGACCACGGTATGGGTCGGCTTCGACCAACCCGAGACCTTGGGCCGCCGCGAATACGGTGGCACTGCGGCGCTGCCGATCTGGATGAGTTTCATGGGTGCTGCGCTGAAGGACAAACCCAACCACGTACCGGCTGAGCCGGAAGGCATCCTTAGCCTGCGTGTCGACCCGGTCAGCGGCCGTGCGGCCTCGCCGGGCACGCCGAACGCCTACTTCGAGTTGTTCAAGGCCGAAGATTCGCCACCGTCAGGGGATGAACTGGGCAACGGCGCGGCACCGGGAAGCCCGCTGCCAGCAGACGAAGCAGCGCCGATGGACCTGTTCTGATCGGAGATAGGGATCTCATCCGAGATTGACGTACGCCGTATCAGTGCTTATATTTGGCACTTCGAAGCGACTGACCGGATGAGATTGAGCGCTTCCCAGCGGCCTAGGCCGTAATCGCGCAAGGCGGTTCGCAAGTGGTGTCCGGATCTGCTTTAAGCAACAAAAGAAGACGCCTCGAGCGTCTTTTTTTGTGCCCGAAGCTTCAACGCCTAGTCGCTGTCGGTTGCTGCAAGTAGCTATCCGATCACGTTATGCACCATATTGATTGATACTCCTCGGCAAGAGCTGGGGGCACACTCAAAACAGAAACGTCTGACACCCCATTACACGAAAAGCCCCGACTCTCGCGAGCCGGGGCTTTTTTGTGTCACTTACGGCAATCAGCCGTTGAACACTTCATCCACGCTGTTCAGCGGGTAGTGCTTCGGATACGGCAGGGTCGCCACACCGGACTCGATAGCAGCCTTGGCGACAGCATCGGAAACAACGGTGATCAGACGGGCATCCAGAGGCTTCGGAATGATGTACTCACGGCCGAATTCCAAGCCTTCGACGCCGTAGGCTTCGCAAACTTCCTTAGGAACCGGCAGCTTGGCCAGGTCTTTCAGGGCGATGGCGGCGGCAATCTTCATTTCTTCGTTGATGCGCTTGGCACGTACGTCCAGGGCGCCACGGAAGATGAAGGGGAAGCCCAGTACGTTGTTGACCTGGTTCGGGTAGTCGGAACGACCGGTGGCCATGATCACGTCGTTACGGGTGGCGTGAGCCAGCTCTGGGGAGATTTCCGGATCGGGGTTCGAGCAAGCGAACACGATCGGGTTGGCCGCCATCGACTTCAGGCCTTCTGCGCTCAGCAGGTTCGGGCCGGACAGGCCAACGAACACGTCAGCACCGTTCAAGGCGTCAGCCAGGGTGCGCTTGTCGGTCGCGTGGGCGAACTGCGCCTTGTACTGGTTCAGGTCGTCGCGGCCAGCGTGGATCACGCCGCTGCGGTCGATCATGTAGATGTTCTCGACCTTGGCACCCATGCTGACCAGCAGCTTCATGCAGGAGATAGCGGCAGCGCCGGCACCCAGGCAGACGATCTTGGCTTCTTCCAGCTTCTTGCCGGCGATTTCCAGGGCGTTGATCATGCCGGCCGCGGTGACGATCGCGGTGCCGTGCTGGTCATCGTGGAAGACCGGGATGTCGCACTGCTCGATCAGGGTGCGCTCGATTTCGAAGCACTCTGGAGCCTTGATGTCTTCGAGGTTGATGCCACCGAAGGTGATCGAA
This sequence comes from Pseudomonas sp. LAIL14HWK12:I7, assembly GCF_000483465.1. NCBI lineage: Bacteria > Pseudomonadati > Pseudomonadota > Gammaproteobacteria > Pseudomonadales > Pseudomonadaceae > Pseudomonas > Pseudomonas sp. LAIL14HWK12:I7. Next base: position 476,333 of record NZ_AXYZ01000001.1, on the reverse strand, counting down.
ATGCGGCGAACGGTGTCGATGAAAGCTTGCGGGCTTTCCGACTCGACTTCGATGTCGAATACGTCGATGCCAGCGAAACGCTTGAACAGAACACCCTTGCCTTCCATGACCGGCTTCGAGGCCAGTGGGCCGAGGTCACCCAGACCGAGGATGGCAGTACCATCCGAAATCACCGCAACCAGGTTGCCTTTACCGGTGTATTTGTAGGCCAGCTCTGGATCACGGCCGATTTCGCGCACGGGTTCTGCAACACCTGGGCTGTAGGCCAGGGCGAGGTCACGGGCGGTGGCGGTGGGCTTCGAGAGCTCGACGCTCAGTTTCCCCGGACGAGGTTGAGCGTGGTATTCGAGAGCGGCGGTTTTCAGGTCTGACATGGTGGGCATTCCGCTATTTACTGTTCTGACGGACCGCCGAGGATACGCAAAGAGCCGGGGAGTCACAAGACTGGTCGGTCACTTGTGTCAAGGCCTTTAGCCTACGACTTTACGCTATAACCCACGGGGCATACGAATCACAGTGTGTACAATCCAATACCGAAATGTCTACATCTTTTCAGCCTGAAATACGTTCTAACATGCTCGGATCGGTCAATGGCAACACCCAGCGTCGCTGCCCAGGCTTAAGGCCGCCCTTGCGGGAACGATCCAGCATCCAGCCACGCGCCTCGACTTGGCGCCCTTTGAGATTATCGAAGAAGCTGGCCGGGAAGTTGCGTTGCAGACGAGCGGGAACCTGCAGCACCACGGTGCTATCCAGGCTCAGCCAGACGCCGCCGCGGTTACGTTCGACCGCCTCGATTCGGCCACCGATGACAGCGAAGCCAGACTGCCTGACATCCCGCGCGCGCAGCACCGGGGAGCTTCGCCACAGCCCGACACCCGCCTTGCGCGCCGCTTGCTCGGCCAGTTGCTGGCACCCCACCAGGCGCACATTGGGGGCAACGGCAACGCGGTAGCCGAGCCCCTCGCTGAGCAGTTGTGCTTCCAGATTGTTGCCAGTGCGGCCGTAGATGTGCGCCAGTGTGCGGCCGTATTTGTCTTTGCCCTCAACGCCCGTCACCATCCCGACACGCCCGTCGCTGGCTTTGACCAAGGCTTGCAAGCGCCGCTTGGCCGCCTCGGCATAGGGCTCGCTGGTCCGCCCTTTGCGACCGATCTCCGGGGCGTTGATGCCGATCATGCGCACGCTGCGGCCGTCGGTCAGGCGCAAGGTATCGCCATCTACCACCTGCCGCACTGCCACCGGTTGAGGGTTGGCCGGCAGCGGGCAGAACGCCTGGGCAGGAAGATGCCAAATCGCGCCCACAAAAAAAGCGCCCACAAGGGGCGCTTTTTTTTGCAACAACGCGAAACCCGAGGGATTCGCCATGCGCATTATTACTTCTTGGCACCGAACATGCCGAAGCGATCGGCAAACTTCTGTACGCGACCACCGGTGTCCAGGACTTTCTGCTTACCGGTGTAGAACGGGTGGCACAGGTTGCAAACGTCGATCGATAGGGTGCTACCCAGGGTCGAACGGCTTTCAAACTTGTTGCCGCAGCTGCAGGTGACTGCAACTACTTCGTAGTTCGGATGAATATTTGCTTTCATGGTCACTTCCTCGAGCTGCGTGCCGCCACCCAACACCAATTGTTGAATACCGCACGTAATTAGGCGGCGAATAATACCAGAGCCCAGCCTCAGCGCAAGTTGTCGCTTGCACCGACTGTCGTCTGCTAGGCTCGCCAGTCTTTGAAATGCCCTTGCGAGACCTTCCGCGTGTCCGACGTCATCCTGCGCCTTGCCCTGCCCTCCCCGCTGCGTCGCCTGTTCGACTACAGGGCGCCGGCGAGCATGGCGCGCCAGCCCCTCACACCGGGCATGCGCATTCGTGTGCCATTCGGGCGCCGCGAGATGATCGGCGTGCTGGTGGAGGTGTGCGACCAAAGCGAAGTGCCCGCCGACAAGCTCAAGCCGGCCATTGCGCTGCTGGACCCGGTGTCGCCGCTGCCGCCGGCCCTGCTCAAGCTGTGCCTGTGGACGGCCCAGTACTACCAGCACAGCCTGGGCGATACCCTGAGCTGGGCCCTGCCGACCCTGCTGCGCCAGGGCGAACTGGCCGAGATGCGCCAGGAACGCTTCTGGCACGTCGCCGCCGATGCCCGCCACGATGACCCTCGCATCGCCCGCGCACCGCGCCAGCGCGATGCCCTGAAAACCCTGGCGCAGCACCCACACGGCGTGGCCCACAGCCTGCTGGGCAAGCTCAACCTGAACAAGGACAGCCTCGACCTGCTGCTGGCCAAGGAGCTGGTCACCGTCGAAGTACGCCGCCACCTGCCAACGCCGCGCCACGAGCACTGGCTGGCGCAGCCCGAACTGCCCCTCAACGAAGAGCAGCGCAACGCCTTCGATGCCGTGTGCCTGGGCCTTGGCAGTTTCAACGCGTTTCTGCTGGCCGGGGTTACCGGCAGCGGCAAGACCGAGGTCTACCTGCAGTTGATCCGCGAAACACTGGAGGCCGGTAAGCAGGCGCTGGTGCTGATCCCGGAAATCAACCTCGGCCCGCAGACACTGGCGCGCTTCGAGCAACGCTTCAACGCCCGCATCGCCTTGCTGCACTCGGCGGTCGGCGACCGCGAGCGGCTGGACGCCTGGCTGGCAGCCCGTGACGGCGAGGCCGACATCATCATCGGCACCCGCTCGGCGCTGTTCACGCCGATGAAAAACCCCGGCTTGATCATCATCGACGAAGAGCACGACGGCTCTTATAAACAGCAAGAAGGCCTGCGTTACCACGCCCGCGACCTGGCCCTGGTGCGCGCCCACCAGGAGAACATCCCGATCCTGCTCGGCTCGGCCACGCCGTCGCTGGAAACCCTGCACAACGCCCAGACCGGCCGCTACACCTTGCTGCGCATGAACCAGCGCGCCGGCGGTGCCCGCCCGCCGCGCATGCTGCGCCTGGACGTGAAAAGCCTGCCGCTGGACAGTGGCATCAGCGGCCCACTGCAGCAGGCCATCCGCCAGACCCTGGAAGCAGGCCAGCAAGTGCTGGTGTTCCTCAACCGCCGCGGCTTTGCCCCGACGTTGCTGTGCCACGATTGCGGCTGGTTGTCCGAATGCCCTCGCTGTGATGCGCGCATGACCGTGCACCAGCGTTCCGGCGTGCTGCGTTGCCACCACTGCGGTTATGACGAACGCCTGCCGCACCAGTGCCCACAGTGCAACCATGTCGACTTGCGGCCGGTGGGCGCAGGCACCGAGCGCGCCGAAGAGCGCCTTAAGGTGCTGTTCCCGGACTACCCGATCCTGCGCGTGGACCGCGACAGCACGGCGCGCAAAGACGCCATGCACAACCTGTTCGGCACCATCCAGCGTGGCCAGCCGAGCATCCTGGTGGGCACCCAGATGCTCGCCAAGGGGCACCACTTCCCACGCGTGACCCTGGTGGCCATCCTCGACGCCGACGGCGGGCTGTTCTCCGGCGACTTCCGTGCCAGCGAGCGCATGGCGCAATTGATCGTGCAGGTTGCCGGGCGTGCCGGGCGCGCCGAAGAGCCCGGCAAGGTGATCATCCAGACCCACCTGGCCGACCACCCCTTGCTGGTACAGCTGACCGAACAAGGCTATTTCGCCTTCGCCGAGCAAGCCCTGGACGAGCGCCGCGCCGCCGGCCTGCCGCCTTTTTCTCACCTGGCCTTGCTGCGCGCCGAAGCGCACAAACCGGGCCAGGCCGAAGGCTTCCTCGACGAAGCCTGCAGCGCAGCAGAGCGCCTGGTGGCCGAACAGCGCCTGCCGGGCATTGAACTGTTGGGCCCGGTACCGGCTCCCATGGAGCGCCGAGCAGGCCGCTTCCGCGCCCAATTATTGATACAGGCCAACACCCGGGCACCCCTGCATCGACTGATCAGCGCCTGGTTGCTAGTGTTGGAGCAAATGCCGAGCGGCCGACAGGTTCGCTGGTCGCTGGACGTGGACCCGGTAGACCTCTACTGACACCCTGAGCCTTGGCAAAGGTTGGCAACCCGCTCCCGGCAACGGATAATGCCCAGTTTTTCCACCTGCGCATCGAAGCGCTCCACCGCGCTTGCGGTCGAAAAGAGAACCCCATGAAAGACACCATTCGCCAGCTGATCCAGCAAGCCCTCACCCAACTCGTCACCGACGGTGTGCTGCCTGAAGGGCTATCGCCGGCGATTCAGGTGGAAAACGCCCGGGACAAGACCCACGGCGACTTCGCCAGCAACATCGCGATGATGCTGGCCAAGCCTGCCGGCATGAAGCCGCGCGACCTGGCCGAAAAACTGATCAACGCGCTGCCCGCCAGCGACGACATCAGCAAGGTCGAGATTGCCGGCCCAGGCTTCCTCAACTTCTTCCAGAACACCAGCGCTCTGGCCGACCGCCTGGACGCTGCCCTGGCCGATGACAATCTGGGCGTGCGCAAGGCCGGCCCGAGCGAAAAGGTCGTGATCGACCTGTCGGCCCCCAACCTGGCCAAAGAGATGCACGTCGGCCACCTGCGCTCGACCATCATCGGTGACAGCGTGGCGCGCGTGCTGGAATTCCTGGGTGACAACGTCATCCGCCAGAACCACGTCGGCGACTGGGGCACCCAGTTCGGCATGTTGATGGCCTACCTGCAGGAAAACCCGATCACCAGCGACGAGCTGTCGGACCTGGAGAACTTCTACCGCGCCGCGAAGAAACGCTTCGACGAGTCCGAAGAATTCGCCACCCGCGCCCGCGGCCTGGTGGTCAAGCTGCAGGCCGGCGACCCTGAGTGCCTGGCCCTGTGGACGCGTTTCAAGGACATTTCCCTGTCCCACTGCCAGAAAACCTACGAGCTGCTCAACGTCAAGCTGACCATGGCCGACGTCATGGGCGAAAGCGCCTACAACGACGACCTGGCCAACGTAGTCAGCGACCTCAAGGCCAAGGGCCTGCTGGTCGAGGACCAGGGCGCGCAGTGCGTGTTCCTCGAAGAGTTCAAGAACAGCGAAGGCGAACCCCTGCCAGTGATCGTGCAGAAGGCCGACGGTGGCTACCTGTACGCCACCACCGACCTGGCCGCAGTGCGCTATCGCAGCAATGTGCTCAAGGCCGACCGTGCCCTGTACTTCGTCGACCAGCGCCAGGCGCTGCACTTCAACCAGGTGTTCGAAGTGGCGCGCCGTGCAGGCTTCGTCGGCCACCCGATGCAAATGGAACACATGGGCTTCGGCACCATGAACGGCGCCGACGGTCGCCCGTTCAAGACCCGTGACGGCGGCACCGTGAAGCTGATCGACCTGCTCACCGAGGCCAAGGAGCGTGCCTACGCCCTGGTCAAGGAGAAGAACCCGAGCCTGGCCGAAGACGATCTGCGCCACATCGGTGAAGTGGTCGGGATCGGCGCGGTGAAGTACGCCGACCTGTCCAAGCACCGCACCAGCGACTACAGCTTCAACTTCGAGCTGATGCTCAACTTCGAAGGCAACACCGCGCCGTACCTGCTGTATGCCTACACCCGCGTGGCGGGCGTGTTCCGCAAGCTGGGCAAGGGCTTCGACGAGGTCGACGGCAAGATCGTGCTGCAGGCCGAGAAGGAGCTGGACCTCGCCGCGCGCCTGGCGCAATTCGGCGAAGTGCTTAACAGCGTGGCCGACAAGGGTACGCCGCACGTGCTGTGCAGCTACCTGTACGACCTGGCTGGCCTGTTCTCGAGCTTCTACGAGAACTGCCCGATCCTCGCCGCCGAAACCCCGGAGCAGCAACAGAGCCGCCTGCGCCTGGCTGCCCTGACCGGTCGCACCCTCAAGCAAGGTCTGGAACTGCTCGGCCTGGAAACCCTGGAGCGCATGTAAGTTGGCTGCCAAGAAAAAACCTGCTCCAAAACGCGGCGCCAGCCGCCAACAGGCGCCGGCCAAGCAGCCGATCCCGGGTTGGGTATGGCTGGCAGTCGGGTTGACCGTGGGCGCTTTCATCGTCTTTTTGATGAAGCTCGAGCCAGGCGGTGCGGACATCAAGCGCACCAAGCCTGAACAACAAAAACCGGAAAAGGTGGCCGAAGCCAGCAAGACCACCCCGGCCACCCCGCAGCAGCCGGTGAAGCCGAAGTATGACTTCTACACCCTGCTGCCGGAGTCCGAGGTCATCGTGCCGCCGGAAGCCGTGCCAGAGAAGACGCCACCGGTGCCTGCCCAGCCAGTGACCCCGGTCACCCCGGCAGAAGCAGCGAAGATCGACACGGCACGCGCCCAGGCCGCCTTGCTGGGCCAAACGCCACCACCGGCACCGCCGGTGATCAAGCCTGCGGCCACCACGCAGTTCTTCCTGCAGGCCGGCTCGTTCCGCAAGCAGGCGGATGCCGACAAGGTCCGCGCGCAGATCATCCTGCTCGGCCAGTCGGTGAAGGTGGAGTCGGGGACGGTCAAGGATGAAACCTGGTACCGCGTACTGGTCGGCCCGTTCAGCAACCGCGAACAACTGACCGGGGCGCAGAAACAGCTTGCCGGCGCAGGCTTCAGCAACCTGCTGCTGCAACAGCGCCAGACCCGCCAGTAAAACTCGGTAGGAGCAGCCTTGTGCTGCGAAGAGGCCGGTGCAAACACCAAGGATGTTAGGTGTTTGTACCGGCCTCTTCGCAGCACAAGGCTGCGCCTACACGATCTGCAATCAGCGACGATCGCTGTTGGCTTCGGAAATCTGACTGTTCAAAGTCCAGAAGTCGTACAGCACGCCGACCAGGAACAGGCCGCCCGTGAAGAAGTAGATGATCGCGGTGATCCACTTGCCCTGGTACAGGCGATGCAGGCCAAAAATGCCCAGGAAGGTCAGCAGAATCCAGGCGATGTTGTAGTCGATCCGACCGGACCGGAAGCGCAAGTCCGCCTCCTTGTCCATCGCCGGGATCAGAAACAGGTCGATCAGCCAGCCGATGCCCAGCAGGCCCAGGGTAAAGAACCAGATCGTCCCAGTGATCGGCTTGCCGTAGTAGAAACGGTGCGAGCCGGTGAAGCCGAAAATCCACAAAAAGTAGCCGATGACCTTGCTGTGGGTGTCGTGAAGCGGCTCACCCTGTTGATAACTGTTCATTCATAGCCCTCGTGGGTTATCCGAAAATTTTCTAAGAAAAAATGTGACTTTCTCGTCGCAGGCCGACGTATGGCACCCCACCAATCGACCAACGGATCAGAAATTGATCAAAAAGCTGTTATAAAGTTGCGCGCCTAACACATAACTATTCATAAAGAGCTTCATCTATGCCGCCTTTACTCAAGACATGGCTGACCCTCTGTCTATTATTGCCCCTGGCCGCCCACGCCACCAATCGTGAGCAACGTCTTCCCAATGGTTTCACTGGCTATACCACCAATGCCTCGGTGAAACACGCGCCTGCCAAGCACACCACGCTGCGCGCACGCCCAAGCAACGCGGCCAGCAGCCGTGGGCTGCCGGTTGCCTCCATGTCGCCGAAGCAGAGCAGCGATGTGCTCAGCCGTGCGGTGAATGTGCTCGGTACGCCCTATGTCTGGGGCGGCAGCAGCCCGAAAAAGGGCTTCGACTGCAGCGGCCTGGTGAAATACGCCTTCAATGATGTGGCCGATGTCGACCTGCCACGCACCTCCAATGCCATGGCCCAGGGCCACGGTGTGAAGGTGGCGAAGGGCGACCTCAAGCCTGGCGACCTGATCTTCTTCAACATCAAGAGCCGACGGGTCAACCACGTTGCCATCTACCTGGGCAACGACCGCTTCATCCATGCCCCGCGTCGCGGCAAGCGGGTGAGCATCGACACCCTCAGCAAGCCTTACTGGCAGAAGCACTATGTCGTGGCCAAGCGGGTGTTGCCGAAAGAACAGCAGCAGCTGGCCCTGGCCAAGCGCTAATCGAGCCTCGACCACGGCTCTGGTAGGAGCAGCCTTGTGCTGCGAAGAGGCCAGTGAAAACACAGCGGATTGTCGCTGACGTCACCGGCCTCTTCGCAGCACAAGGATGCTCCTACACCCATCCCATCACTTTCAGCCTTTGCATCGCCCCTTCCATCGTCCGCATCCCCTCCGCCGCCCCCGTCTGCATCACCGAACTCAGCTGCGCCATCCGCCCTTCGCGAATCAGGTTACGCACTGCCGTGTTAGCCACCAACACCTCCCGCGCCGCTACCCGCCCGCCGCCCACGCGCTTGACCAGCACTTGCGCCACCACCAGGCGCAGCGACTCGGCCAGCATCGCCCGCACCAGCGGCTTTTCCTCGGCGGCAAACACCTCCACCAGCCGGTCGATGCTGCCCGCAGCCGAGCGCGTGTGCACGGTTGCCAGCACCAAGTGCCCCGTTTCTGCCGCCCGCAATGCCAGGCGAATCGTCTCCAGATCGCGCAACTCGCCGATCATGATCACATCCGGGTCCTGACGCAGCGCACTGCGCAGCCCTTGGGCAAACCCGCGGCAATCGCGGCCCATCTCGCGCTGGTTGATAAGGCTCCGTTGGCTGCTGTGGATAACTTCCACAGGGTCTTCCAGGGTGATGATATGCAGTGACCGCTCGCGGTTGAGCTGATCGAGCAGCGCCGCCAAGGTGCTGGACTTGCCACTGCCAGTGGGCCCGCCCACCAGAATCAGGCCATCGGAACACTGCGCAACAGCTTGAAACACTTCCACAAGGTCGAGCTCGTCCAAAGTCGCAATGCGTCTGGGTATCAGGCGAAAGGTCGCCGCAACCCCATTCAACTGGCGGAACAGGTTCAGGCGAAAACGGCCTAACGCTGGCAGCGCCAACGCAAGGTCCAGCTCATCCCCCTGCGCCCATTGCCGGCAAGCGTCATCGCCCAGCAAGGGCGCCATGGCATCACTCAGCGCCGCTGCCGTCAGCGGCGGCAGGTCCATGCGTTGCAGTTCGCCATCCAGGCGCAACATCGGTACCTGGCCCGCGGCCAGGTGCAGGTCCGAAGCCCGCGCATCCACAGCACGGGCCAACAGGTCGGTCACATCCATGAGACTCCCCAAAGGCGATCAAGCAGGTAGAATGCCGCAGACCCTTTCGCCGCCGGCATCGATCCATGTCCACCATAGCAGACAACCTATCCGCCCTTGCCGCCCGCATCGCCAGCGCCGCCCAGGCCGCCGGGCGGGACCCGGCCAGCATCCAGTTGCTGGCTGTGAGCAAGACCAAGCCCGCCAGCGCCATCCGTGAAATCTACGCCGCTGGCGTGCGCGATGTCGGCGAAAACTACCTGCAGGAAGCCCTGACCAAGCAGGAAGCGTTGCGCGACCTGCCCTTGATCTGGCACTTCATCGGCCCCATTCAGTCGAACAAGACCAAAGCCATTGCCGAGCATTTCGACTGGGTACATTCCGTGGACCGCCTGAAGATCGCCCAACGCCTCTCGGAGCAACGCCCTGCTGCACTGGCACCGCTGAACATCTGCCTGCAGGTGAATGTCAGTGGCGAAGACAGCAAGTCCGGCTGCGCACCGGCCGACCTGCCAGCGCTGACCGAGGCCGTCGCGAAACTGCCCAATCTGCGCCTGCGCGGGTTGATGGCCATCCCGGAGCCCAGCGATGACCGCGCCGCCCAAGAGGCCGCTTTTGCCAGCCTGCGCACCTTGCAGCAGCGCCTGGGCCTTGGCCTGGACACCTTGTCCATGGGCATGAGCCACGACCTGGAGGCGGCGATTGCCCAGGGAGCGACCTGGGTACGTATCGGCACCGCCCTGTTCGGTGCCCGCGACTACGGGCCCGTCTGATTCCATGCTTTACTCACTCTTTCCCACAAGGACCTGACATGAGCAAGACACGTATTGCCTTTATCGGCGCCGGCAACATGGCCGCCAGCCTGATCGGCGGCCTGCGTGCCCAGGGCCTGGAGGCTTCGCAGATCCGCGCCAGCGACCCGGGCGCCGAGACCCGTACCCGCATCCAGGCCGAGCACGGCATCGAAACCTTCGAAGACAATGCCCAGGCAATCGCTGACGCCGACGTGATCGTACTGGCGGTCAAGCCGCAGGTCATGAAGGCCGTTTGCCAAGCCCTGCAAGCCCACCTGCAGGAAGGCCAGCTGATTGTTTCCATCGCTGCCGGTATCACCTGCGCCAGCCTGCAGAGCTGGGTAGGCCCACGCCCGGTGGTGCGCTGCATGCCCAACACGCCAGCGCTGCTGCGCCAAGGCGTCAGCGGCCTGTACGCCACCCAGGAAGTCAACGCCGAACAGCGGCAACAGGCCGAACAGCTGCTGTCTGCCGTGGGCACTGCCCTGTGGCTGGACCAAGAGCAGCAACTGGACGCAGTGACCGCCGTCTCCGGCAGCGGGCCGGCGTACTTCTTCCTGCTGATCGAGGCGATGACCGCCGCAGGCGAAAAGCTCGGCCTGCCTCGCGAAACCGCCTCCCAGCTGACCCTGCAGACCGCGCTGGGCGCGGCGCGCATGGCCGTGGCCAGCGATGTCGACGCTGCCGAACTGCGCCGCCGTGTCACCTCGCCAGCCGGCACCACCGAAGCTGCGATCACGTCGTTCCAGGCCAACGGCTTCGAAGCCATCGTCGAGCAAGCGCTGCAGGCCGCAGCGACGCGCTCCGCCGAGCTGGCCGAACAACTGGGCAAATAAGGAGCTTTAGATGAATGCACTGTCTGGCGCCGCGATCTTCGTGGTGCAAACCCTGGTCAGCCTGTACCTGGTGATCGTCCTGCTGCGCTTCGTGCTGCAACTGGTCAAGGCCAACTTCTACAACCCACTGTGCCAGTTCGCGGTACGCGCCACCCAGCCGCTGCTCAAGCCGATCCGCCGGGTCATCCCCAGCGTTGGCGGCCTGGACACCTCGTCGCTGCTGCTGGCAGTGGTCATCCAGGCGCTGCTGATGGGCTTCGTGCTGATGGTCACCTACGGCACCTTCGGTGATGTGCTGCACCTGCTGATGTGGGCCATCATCGGCATCACCTCGCTGTTCCTGAAGATCTTCTGGGTGGCGATGATCGTCATGGTGATCGTCTCCTGGGTCGCGCCCAACAGCCACAACCCGGCGGCGGAGCTGGCCTACCAGATCAGCGAACCGGTGCTGGCACCGTTCCGCCGCCTCGTGCCTAACCTGGGCGGCATGGACATCTCGCCCATCTTCGCCTTCCTGGCGATCCAGGTGATCCAGTCGTTCGTCATGCCGCCGCTGGCTGCCTATGCCGGCATGCCTCAAGAACTGTGGCGGATGATCTGATCCAACGCCCTTGAACATCGACGCCCCCTGCGGCAAGCCTTTGCTTGCCGCAGGGGGTAGCGCTCTTTAGACTTACGCCTCCGTCAAGCGTGAGCAGGGTCGATGTCCACTGTCCTTCCCGAAGATTCCGTCGGTCTGGTTACACCGCAAACAGCCCGGTTCGAAGAACCGCTGGCCCTGGCCTGTGGCCGCTCGCTGGCCAGCTACGAGCTGGTCTACGAGACCTATGGCACCCTGAACGCCAGCGCCAGCAATGCCGTGCTGATCTGCCATGCCTTGTCCGGCCACCACCATGCCGCCGGCTACCATGCCGCCACCGACCGCAAGCCGGGCTGGTGGGACAGCTGCATCGGCCCCGGCAAGCCAATCGACACCAACCGTTTCTTCGTGGTCAGCCTGAACAACCTCGGCGGCTGCAATGGCAGTACTGGCCCGAGCAGCGTCAACCCGGCTACCGGCAAGCCCTATGGCGCCGACTTCCCGGTGCTGACCGTGGAAGACTGGGTGCACAGCCAGGCACGCCTGGCTGACCGCCTGGGCATTGGCCAGTGGGCGGCCATTGTGGGCGGCAGCCTTGGCGGCATGCAGGCACTGCAATGGACCATCACCTACCCCGACCGCGTGCGGCACTGCGTCGATATCGCCTCGGCGCCCAAGCTCTCGGCACAGAACATTGCCTTCAACGAAGTGGCGCGCCAGGCCATCCTCACCGACCCGGAGTTCCACGGCGGTTCGTTCCAGGACCAGGGCGTGATCCCCAAGCGCGGGCTGATGCTGGCGCGCATGGTGGGCCATATCACCTACCTGTCCGATGATTCGATGGGTGAAAAATTCGGCCGTGAGCTCAAGAGCGACAAGCTCAACTACGACTTCCACAGCGTCGAATTCCAGGTCGAAAGCTACCTGCGCTATCAGGGCGAGGAATTTTCCGGCCGTTTCGACGCCAACACCTACCTGCTGATGACCAAGGCCCTGGACTACTTCGACCCGGCCGCAGCCCAGGGTGGCGACCTTGCCGCCACCCTGGCCTCGGTCACGGCAGACTACTGCATCATGTCGTTCACCACCGACTGGCGCTTCTCGCCTGCCCGTTCACGCGAGATCGTCGATGCGTTGATGGCCGCGCGCAAGAACGTGTGTTACCTGGAGATCGATTCACCTTATGGGCACGATGCCTTCCTGATCCCCACACCTCGCTACATGCAGGGTTTCTCGAACTACATGAACCGCATCGCCATCTGAGGACAGCATGAGAGCCGATCTGGAAATCATCCACGACTGGATTCCCGCCGGCAGCCGGGTACTCGACCTGGGCTGCGGCAGTGGCGAACTGCTGGCCTCGCTGCGTGACCGCAAGCAGGTCACCGGTTACGGCCTGGAGATCGACGCCGACAATATCGCCGCGTGCGTGGCCAAGGGCGTCAACGTCATCGAGCAGGACCTGGACAAGGGCCTGGGCAACTTCGCCAGCAACAGTTTCGATGTGGTGATCATGACCCAGGCCCTGCAGGCCGTGGAGTACCCCGACCGCATCCTCGACGAGATGCTGCGCGTGGGCCGTCAGTGCATCATCACCTTCCCCAACTTCGGCCACTGGCGCTGCCGCTGGTACCTGGCGACCAAAGGCCGCATGCCGGTTTCGGACTTCATGCCGTACACCTGGTACAACACGCCGAACATCCACTTCTGCACCTTCGCCGACTTTGAAGAGCTGTGCCACGAGCGCCACGCCAAGGTCCTCGACCGCCTGGCCGTCGACCACTTGCACCGTAATGGGTGGGGCGGCCGGCTATGGCCTAATCTTCTAGGTGAGATCGGCATCTATCGCGTCAGCAGCCCTGGCCTGCAGGAGCACCAGCTCGCGGTCTGACGCCCACCGGAGGAATCGCACCATGCGTCGCCTAGCCCTGTTCCTGATCAGCCTGTGCCTGGCCCTGCCTGTACTGGCTGCCGATGCCGCCCGTCCCGAGCGCAAGGAAGTGTTTGGCGACGTGACGGTACACTACAGCGCGTTCACCTCAAGCATGCTGACGCCGGAGGTGGCCACTAGAACGGGCCTGGTGCGCAGCAAGAACCAGGGCGTGCTCAACATTGCCGTGATCAAGGCCGACAAGCCAGCCATGGCGGTCGTCAGCGGCACGGTGAAAGACCTAACCGGGCGCAGCAGCCCGTTGTCCTTCAAGCCGATCACCGAACAAGGCGCGATTTACTACATCGCCCAGTTCAAGATCGAACAGCCAGAAACCGTGACCTTCGACATCAATGTCGAAACCGGCGGCATCAGTCACTCTCTCAGCTTCAACCAGGAAGTGTTCCCAGGCGAATGATGAATTTCCAGCAACTCGTATTGGCCAGCCACAATGCCGGCAAACTCAAGGAACTCCAGGCCATGCTTGGCGCGTCCGTACAGCTGCGCTCGATCGGTGAATTCAGCCAGGTCGAGCCAGAGGAAACCGGCCTGTCGTTCGTCGAGAACGCCATTCTCAAGGCACGCAATGCCGCGCGCATCTCTGGCCTGCCAGCACTGGCCGATGACTCGGGCCTGGCCGTGGACTACCTCGGCGGCGCGCCGGGTATCTATTCTGCTCGCTATGCCGATGGCAAGGGTGACGCGGCAAACAACGCCAAGCTGCTGGACGCCTTGAAAGACGTGTCCGAGGCCGAGCGCGGCGCTCAGTTCGTCTGCGTGCTGGCGCTGGTGCGTCACGCCGACGACCCGCTGCCGATCCTGTGCGAAGGCCTGTGGCACGGGCGCATCATGTTTGAGGCCAGCGGTGAGCACGGCTTTGGCTACGACCCGCTGTTCTGGGTGCCAGAGCGCAATTGCTCGAGCGCGGACCTCGCCCCTGTCGACAAGAACCAGCTCAGCCACCGCGCCCGCGCCATGGTCCTGCTGCGTCAACGCCTGGGCCTGGCATGATCGAAACGTTGTCCATCCAACCGCACCCGGCGGGTGCGGCTGGTTTCGCCGTGCTGCCGCCTTTGGCGTTGTACATCCACATCCCGTGGTGCGTACGCAAATGCCCTTATTGCGACTTCAATTCCCACGCGGCGGGCCCAGAGCTGCCTGAAGAGGCTTATGTCGACGCCCTGCTGACCGACCTCGATCAAGAGCTGGCAGCCGTACAAGGCCGCCCGATCAGCTCGATCTTCTTCGGTGGCGGTACGCCGAGCTTGTTCAGTGCCAACGCCCTTGGGCGGCTGCTGCGTGGCGTTGAACAACGCATCCCGTTCGCGCCGGACATCGAAATCACCCTGGAGGCCAACCCCGGTACGTTCGAGCAAGAGAAGTTCAAGGCGTACCGGCAGACGGGCATCAATCGCCTGTCCATCGGCGTGCAGAGCTTCCAGCCCGCCAAGCTGGAGGCGCTCGGGCGCATCCACAATGGTGACGAAGCGATCCGTGCCGCCGACATGGCGCGCGCCGCCGGGTTCGACAACTTCAACATGGACTTGATGCACGGCCTGCCCGACCAGTCGCTGGACGACGCGCTGGGTGACGTGCGCCAGGCCATCGCCCTAGGGCCGACCCACTTGTCGTGGTACCAGCTGACCGTAGAGCCGAACACGGTGTTCTGGAACCAGCCACCCGAGCTGCCCGAAGACGACATCCTCTGGGATATCCAGGAGGCCGGCCAAAGCCTGATGGCCGAGCACGGCTACCGCCAGTACGAAGTGTCGGCCTATGCCCAGCCAGGCCGTGCTGCCAAGCACAACCTCAATTACTGGCGCTTCGGTGATTTCATCGGCATCGGCGCGGGTGCCCACGGCAAGCTGACCTTCGCTGACGGGCGCATCCTGCGCACCTGGAAAACCCGCCTGCCCAAGGACTACCTGAACCTGGCCAAACCGTTCAAGGCTGGCGAAAAGCGGCTGCCGGCGGACGAGCTGCCCTTCGAGTTCCTGATGAACGCCTTGCGCCTGACCGATGGCGTCGAAGCCGAACTGTTCATCCAGCGCACCGGCCTGCCGCTGGCGCAACTGGCCGAGGCCCGTCGCGCGGCCGAACAAAAGGGCCTTTTGCAGGTCGAACCGGATCGATTGGTGGCCACGCCGCGCGGCCAGTTGTTCCTCAATGACCTGCTGCAGTATTTCTTGACCTAAGGATGACCCATGGACCTGGTACTTGATCTGCTTGCAACGGCTTCCCGCTGGAGCCGCAGCAACCTGTCGGAGATTTCGCTGGCCTTGGTAGGCTGCCTACTGGTGCTGTTCGGCACCGATATCAAAGCCACGGTGGAACAACGCCTAGGCAGCCTGGCCGGCGCCCTGCGCGTGCCGTTCATGGCCCTGCTGGTGATGATCGGCAGCGGCGCAGCGCTGATCTATGCCACGCCGTGGGTGGTGAAGGGGCTGGGCCAGTTCAATAATTATGCGTTGGCACCCGTGCTGCTGGTGGTGCTGGTGTTGATCGGCGTGGTGGCTGATCGGCGGGGGTAAGGCACGACTACAGCATTTCACTTTCCCTGTGGGAGCGGGTTTACCCGCGAACACGGGCGAAGCCCGTGCCATATACCGCGTCGCATTCTTCGCGGGTAAACCCGCTCCCACAGAATCCCCCGCGGTCTTGAATACAAACAAGATCCGGATGAGTACGGGGTCTTTCAGTGAAAGCCCGAAGCGAAGGATCCTCAGTCTGATCGCTTCAATAAAAAAACCGCCCTTCTCAGGCGGTTTTTTTGTCTGTCATTTCAGCAGGCTGAGCTCGAAAGGCTCAAGCGCCCAATCAATCCACCTTCTCGAACTTCAAATCCCAAACCCCATGCCCCAAGCGCTCACCACGGCGCTCGAACTTGGTGATCGGCCGCTCTTGCGGACGTGGCACATACGCGCCATCCGCCGCCTGGTTACGGTAACCGGGCGCAGCGCTCATCACTTCCAGCATGTACTCGGCATACGGCTCCCAGTCGGTCGCCATGTGGAACACGCCACCCGGCTTGAGCTTGCGGCGTACCAGCTCTGCGAATTCCAGCTGCACGATGCGGCGCTTGTGATGGCGCGCCTTGTGCCAAGGGTCTGGGAAGAACAGCATCAAACGGTCGAGGCTGTTGTCGGCCACGCAGCGGTTGAGCACTTCGATGGCATCGCAGTCATACACCCGCAGGTTCTTCAGCCCTTGGGTCAGCACGCCATTGAGCAGCGCGCCAACACCCGGACGGTGCACTTCGACACCGATGAAGTCCTGCTCAGGCGCGGCAGCGGCCATCTCCAGCAGGGAGTGGCCCATGCCGAAACCGATCTCCAGGGTGCGCGGCGCCGAACGGCCGAACACCTGGTCGTAGTCCACCGGGCTGTCGGCCAGGGGCAGGATGAACAGGGGGCCACCCTGGTCCAGGCCGCGTTGCTGACCTTCGGTCATGCGCCCGGCGCGCATCACGAAGCTCTTGATACGGCGGTGTGGGCGCTCTTCGCCTTCGGCGGTGATCGGCGTTTCTTGCGATTCAGTCATCAGGAGCTCTTACTTGATCAGACCATCCAGCGGCGAAGAGGCGCTGGCATAGAGTTTCTTCGGCATGCGGCCGGCCAGGTAGGCCAGGCGACCGGCCACGATGGCGTGCTTCATGGCTTCAGCCATCAACACCGGTTGCTGGGCATGGGCGATGGCCGAGTTCATCAGCACTGCCTCGCAGCCCATCTCCATGGCGATGGTGGCGTCGGAGGCGGTACCCACGCCGGCATCGACCAGCACCGGCACCTTGGATTCTTCGAGGATGATCTGCAGGTTGTAGGGGTTGCAGATGCCCAGGCCGGTACCGATCAGGCCAGCCAGCGGCATGACCGCAATACAGCCCGCTTCGGCCAGCTGACGGGCGATGATCGGGTCGTCGCTGGTGTAGACCATCACGTCGAAACCGTCCTTGACCAACACTTCGGCGGCCTTGAGGGTTTCGATTACGTTGGGGAACAAGGTTTTCTGGTCGGCCAGCACTTCCAGCTTGACCAGGTTGTGGCCATCCAGCAGTTCACGGGCCAGGCGGCAAGTGCGCACGGCTTCGACAGCGTCGTAGCAGCCCGCAGTGTTCGGCAGGATGGTGTAACGGTCGGGTGGCAGCACATCGAGCAGGTTCGGCTCGCCCGGGTTCTGACCGATGTTGGTACGGCGCACAGCGACGGTGACGATCTCGGCACCCGAGGCCTCGATGGCCAGGCGGGTTTCTTCCATGTCACGGTATTTGCCGGTGCCGACCAGCAGGCGCGACTGGAAAGTGCGCCCGGCCAGGGTAAAGGGCTTGTCGCTACGAACGTTGCTCATCGTTGTTCCTCGGGAAAAGGTTACTGGGCTTGCGTGTGAACCGCCGAGCCGCTATCAGCCGCCGCCGATGGCGTGGACCACTTCAACCTGGTCGCCTTCGTTCAGCGCAGTGCTGTCGTGCTGGCTACGCGGCACGATATCCAGGTTGAGTTCCACTGCTACCCGGCGCCCGGTGAGGTCCAGGCGCGTCAGCAGGGCCGCGACGCTTTCGCCAGCGGGCAGTTCGTAAGGTTCACCGTTCAGTTGAATGCGCATGCGCACGGCCACCATTGTGCTTTGGGGCACGCATTCTAGCGCCGAACACCCCGTTTACCCAAGGCCGGTGCACGCCATTAGTCGCGATTGTGGACCACTCGGTCAGCCCAGCCGCCAGGCTGCCAGGCCCAGGCACAGCCACCCGGCGAGGAAGCACAGGCCGCCAAAGGGCGTGATGATGCCGAGCTTGCTCACGCCTGTCAGGGTCAGCAGGTACAGGCTACCGGAGAACAGCAGGATACCCAGCGCGAACAGACCGCCGGCCCAGCCCACCAGGCGCCCCGGCAAATGCGCTGCCAGCACGGCGACACCGAAAATCGCCAGGGCATGCACCAACTGGTAGGTCACGCCGGTGTGGAAGATGGCCAGGTAGTCTGGCGTCAGGCGGTTTTTCAGCCCATGCGCGGCGAAAGCGCCCAGGGCCACACCGGTAAAGCCGAAAAAGGCGGCAAGCATGAGGAAGCTGCGAAGCATGGGACGACTCCTTGTATCGGGTCTGTATAATGGCCCGTTCCACCCGCCCGGCCAAGCCATCGACATGCTGCCATCCCTTATCCGCCGCCTCACTCGCGCCCTGCTCTGGTTCGCTGCCGGCAGTATCGTATTGGTGCTGGTGTTTCGCTGGGTGCCGCCCCCCGGCACGGCGTTGATGGCCGAGCGCAAGGTCGAGTCCTGGCTGAATGGCGAGCCCATTGACCTGCAGCGCGACTGGGAACCGTGGGAGAACATCTCCGATGAGCTCAAGGTCGCGGTCATTGCCGGTGAAGACCAGAAGTTCGCCACCCATTGGGGTTTTGACATCCCGGCCATTCAGGCAGCGCTGGCCTACAACGAACGCGGCGGCAACATTCGCGGGGCCAGCACGCTGACCCAGCAGGTGGCCAAGAACCTGTTCCTGTGGTCGGGCCGCAGTTGGTTCCGCAAGGGCCTGGAAGCCTGGTTCACGGCGCTGATCGAGCTGTTCTGGTCGAAGGAGCGCATCCTCGAGGTCTACCTGAACAGCGCCGAATGGGGCAATGGCGTGTTTGGCGCCCAGGCGGCGGCGCGCTACCACTTCGGGGTCGACGCCAGCCGTCTCAATCGGCAACAGGCCGCGCAACTGGCTGCGGTACTGCCCAGCCCGATCAAGTGGAGCGCCAGCCGGCCCAGCGCCTATGTGGCCAGTCGGGCCGGGTGGATTCGGCGGCAGATGAGCCAGTTGGGTGGGCCTAGCTACCTGATGCAGCTGGATGCTTCGCGCAGGCTTTGAATCATCGACGGGCTTTACCGGCCCTTTCGCAGCACAAGGCTGCTCCTACAGGTATAGCGCCGGACCTGAGCAGCCTTGTGCTGCGAAAGGGCCCGCAAAGCCAACACAAAAAAAAGCCACCAACCCTCTTCAGGCCAGCGGCTTTTTGGTACAGCCAAGCGTGAATCACACCGTGATCAACGCCTTGACCTTGTTCATCGCATTCTTTTCCAGCTGACGAATACGCTCAGCCGACACGCTGTACTTGTCCGCCAACTCATGCAACGTCGCCTTCTCTTCCGCCAACCAGCGCTGGTAGAGAATGTCACGGCTGCGCTCGTCCAGGCCTTGCAGTGCTTCATGCAGGTTGCTGGTGGAGTTGTCGCTCCAGTCGGCATCCTCAAGCTGTACGGCCGGGTCGTAGCGGTGGTCTTCCAGGTAATGCGCAGGCGACTGGAACGCGCTGTCATCATCGGCTTCCGCCGCTGGGTCAAAGGCCATGTCCTGGCCACTCAGGCGGCTTTCCATCTCGCGCACTTCACGCGGCTCGACGCCCAGGCTCTCTGCCACGCGATGAACTTCATCGTTGTTCAGCCAGGCCAGACGCTTCTTCTGGCTGCGCAGATTGAAGAACAGTTTACGCTGGGCCTTGGTGGTCGCCACCTTGACGATGCGCCAGTTGCGCAGGATGAATTCGTGGATTTCGGCCTTGATCCAGTGCACGGCAAAGGACACCAGGCGCACGCCCATCTCTGGGTTGAAGCGTTTGACGGCCTTCATCAGGCCGACGTTGCCTTCCTGGATCAGGTCAGCCTGAGCCAGGCCGTAGCCTGCATAGCTACGGGCGATATGTACGACGAAACGCAGGTGGGCCATCACCATTTGCCGAGCGGCCTCGAGATCCTGCTCGTAATAGAGACGCTCGGCCAGATCACGCTCCTGCTCGACCGTCAGCAGCGGGATGCTGTTGACCGTGTGCACATAGGCTTCCAGGTTTGCACCGGGCACCAGGGCATAGGCAGGTTGCAACGATGTGGTCATTCAAGAACCTCCGACTTACTAGACTCGCGCCTTGTGGGCACTGCCAACATTGACCGGAAACCGGTAAACAAGTTCCCAAAACGGTAATAAAGTCAATGCTGGCACGGGAAAAACTATCGTGGCGCCAGCTCGTTCAAATGGCGAGCGACCGCGATCCATGCACCGATATACCCCAACAGTACCGCTCCGATCAAGAGCGACAGACCATCGGACGCCGGCACCCCACCCAGGGCGAAGTCACTGCCATACAGCCCGGAGAGCCCGACGACCGCCTGGTTCAGCCAGTTCAGGCCGAATGCCAGGATGCCCCAGGCCAACAGCCCCGCGCCCAGGCCATACAAGGCGCCCATGTACAGGAACGGCCGGCGTACATAGCTATCGGTGCCGCCGACCAGCTTGATCACTTCGATCTCGGTACGGCGGTTTTCAATATGTAGACGAATTGTGTTACCGATTACTAACAGCAGCGCAGAAATCAGCATGACAGCCAGGCCGAAGACAAAGCGATCGCCCAGCTTCAGGATGGCCGCCAGGCGCTCGACCCAGACCAGGTCCAGCTGTGCCACTTCGACCTTTGGCAGCTCCGACAGGCGCAGACGCAAGGCTTCAAGTGCTGGCTTGTCGACCTCGGTCGGGGTCACCACCACCACGCCAGGCAGCGGGTTCTCGGGGAGCTCGCGCAACGCCTCACCCAGGCCGGACTGCTGCTGGAACTCTTCCAGCGCTTGATCGCGGCTGACATACAGCGCGTCGGCCACCCCAGGCATGTGCTTGATCTCGTCGCGCAGCGCTTCACCTTCCTTGCTGCCAGCATCGAGTTTGAGGTACAGCGAAATCTGCGCGGCGCGCTGCCAGGAGCCGCCGAGCTTTTCGACGTTCTTCAGCAGCAACGACAGGCCCATGGGCATGCTCAACGCCACTGCCATTACCAGGCAGGTGAAGAAGCTGCCGATCGGCTGCTTGCCGAGGCGACGCAAGCTGTCGGCCATGCTCGCGCGATGGCTTTCCAGCCAGGCGTGCAGCAGTGTGCGGAAGTCTGGGCCGTCATCGTCGTCGCGCTTTTTCTTCGCCGGTTGCGGGTCGGCGGGTTTCGGCGCAACCCGTTCGGAAACCTTCGGCGTACGTGTAGTGCTCATTGCCCGGCCTCCCCATCGCCGATCAAACGGCCGCGCTGCAGGGTCAGCATGCGATGCCGCATGCGCGCGATCAATGCCAGGTCGTGGCTGGCGATCAATACCGTGGTGCCCAGGCGGTTGATGTCTTCGAACACGCCCATGATCTCTGCGGCCAGGCGCGGGTCAAGGTTGCCGGTGGGTTCGTCGGCCAGCAACAGGGCCGGCTGATGGACGATGGCACGTGCGATACCGACCCGTTGTTGCTGCCCCGTGGACAAATCGGCCGGGAACAGTTCGCCTTTGTCGGCCAGCGAGACACGCTCCAAGGCCGAGTCGACGCGTTTGGTGATCTCGGCCTTGGACAGGCCGAGGATCTGCAGCGGCAAGGCGATGTTGTTGAACACCGTGCGGTCGAACAGCAACTGGTGGTTCTGGAACACCACACCGATCTGCCGGCGCAGGAACGGGATCTGCGCATTGCTGATTTGGCCCAGGTCCTGCCCTGCCAGCAGCAGCTTGCCGCTGGTCGGGCGCTCCATGGCCAGCAGGAGGCGCAGCAAGGTGCTCTTACCGGCACCCGAGTGCCCGGTGACGAACAGGAATTCGCCCCGGCGCGCCCGGAAACTCAGCTCATGCAAGCCTACATGGCCATTGGGATAGCGCTTGGCAACCTGTTCGAATCGGATCATGGATGCTCTCGCTCGGCGAACAGCGCTTTGACGAACGGCTCGGCTTCGAAGGTGCGCAGGTCGTCAATACCTTCACCCACACCGATGAAACGGATCGGAATGCTGAACTGCTTGGCCAGGGCGAAGATAACGCCGCCTTTGGCGGTGCCGTCCAGCTTGGTCAGGGCCAGGCCGGTCAGTTCGACGCTCTGGTTGAAGTACTTGGCCTGGCTGATGGCGTTTTGGCCGGTGCCGGCGTCGAGCACCAGCAGCACCTCGTGCGGCGCCTCGGCGTCGAGCTTGCCGATCACTCGGCGCACCTTCTTCAGCTCTTCCATCAGGTTGTCTTTGGTGTGCAGACGGCCTGCGGTATCAGCGATCAGCACGTCGACGCCACGGGCCTTAGCGGCCTGCACGGCGTCGAAGATCACCGAGGCCGAGTCGGCACCGGTGTGCTGGGCGATTACCGGGATCTGGTTACGCTCACCCCAAACCTGCAACTGCTCGACCGCCGCGGCGCGGAACGTGTCGCCCGCAGCCAGCATGACCTTCTTGCCTTCCAACTGCAGCTTCTTGGCCAGCTTGCCAATGGTGGTGGTCTTGCCGGCGCCGTTCACGCCAACCACCAGGATCACGTAGGGTTTGTTCTGCGCCTGGATCTTCAGCGGCTGCTCGACCGGACGCAGCAGTGCGGCCAGTTCTTCCTGCAGCGACTTGTACAGCGCATCGGCATCGGCCAACTGCTTGCGGGCGACCTTCTGGGTCAGGTTCTGGACGATGGCCGAAGTCGCTTCCACGCCAACGTCGGCGGTCAGCAGGCGGGTCTCGATCTCGTCGAGCAGGTCGTCATCGATGACTTTTTTGCCCAGGAACAGGCTGGCCATGCCTTCGCCGATACTGGCGCTGGTCTTGGACAGGCCCTGTTTGAGGCGGGCGAAGAAGCCGGGTTTGGACTGTTCAGTGGCGACCGGGGCGGCAACGGGCTCGGGTTCGACCGGGGCCAGAGCTGGAGCTGCTGGAGTTTCTGCAGCTGGAGCTGGAACCGCGACCGGGGCGGGCTCGGCAACCACCGGCGCTGGCTGGGGTGCGGCTGCCGCCGGCGCGGCGGGCTCGACCGCTGGTCGCTCAGGAATTGCAGGCGGGGCCGTGGGCTCAAGGTCCGGCACCAGGGCCACAGGCTCTTCGGCAACTGGCAATACCAGATTGCTGACAGGCGGCTCGACGGCGCGAATTACCGGGGCTTCGGGGGCAGTCACCACCGGCGCTTGGGGTTCGACCTGCGGCGCACTGGCTTGCGCGTTCGCGGGCATGCTCGCCGCCACAGGGGGCTGGGCAGGCTGAGAAGGCTCAGGGTCAGCCAGGGCCGGCACAGGTTGAGGCGGCTCGGGCGCAACAGGGGCTTGTGCGGCCACCGGCTCGGCCGGCGCCACAGCAGGCTGCTCGACGGCAGGCTGCGCTGCTACCGGCGCTTCAGCCTGTGGCTCGGGGGTTTGCGGCTGTTCGGCGACAGGTTGCTGCGGCTTCTTGCGAAACCAGCTGAACAGGCCTTTCTTTTCGCCAGACTCGGCCGGCGCTTTTTTGTCGTCGTTGGAACCAAACATGGAGGACGGCTATCTCAGGGTAGCGATGCGCCAGCAATGACGCATCGGGAATTCTCTATACGCAGAACAGACTATCTTGAAGCCGGCTGGTTCATGCGCAACGTTTTGTCTTAGTGTCCTGTGGGCCAGAACGGCGACAGGCATGGTCGCCAGGCAACCGGATCAGTATCCTAGCACCTCCTGGCCCGCCGACGCTAAACCCTGCGGGCCGCCGAACAGGTTAAACACCGTATGAATGCTCTAGCCCGCCGCGCCGCTGGCCTGTTGCTCGGCACGCTCTGCCTGCCGCTCGCGGCCTTCGCCGCCGATGTGCAACCGACCCACGAATTCATCCTCGACAACGGCCTCAAGGTGGTCGTGCGCGAAGACCACCGCGCGCCGGTGGTGGTCTCGCAGATCTGGTACAAGGTGGGCTCCAGCTACGAGACCCCGGGCCAGACCGGCCTGTCCCACGCCCTTGAACACATGATGTTCAAGGGTAGCGCCAAAGTCGGCCCCGGCGAGGCCTCGCGCATCCTGCGCGACCTGGGTGCGGAAGAGAACGCCTTCACCAGCGACGACTACACGGCCTATTACCAGGTGCTGGCCCGCGACCGCCTGCCGGTGGCCCTTGAGCTGGAGGCCGATCGCCTGGCCAGCCTGCGCCTGCCCGCCGACGAGTTCAGCCGCGAAATAGAAGTGATCAAAGAGGAGCGCCGCCTGCGCACCGACGATCAGCCCAATGCCAAGGCATTCGAGCTGTTCCGCGCGATGGCCTACCCGGCCAGTGGCTACCACACCCCGACCATTGGCTGGATGGCCGACCTCGACCGCATGAAGGTCGAAGAGCTGCGCCATTGGTACGAATCCTGGTATGCGCCCAACAATGCCACCCTGGTGGTGGTCGGCGATGTCACCGTCGATGAGGTCAAGGGCCTGGCGCAAAAGTACTTCGCCGGCATTCCCAAGCGTGCGGTGCCGCCCGCCAAGCTGCCGCTTGAGCTGGCCGAGCCCGGTCAGCGCCAGCTGACCTTGCATGTGCGCACCCAGTTGCCGAGCCTGATCTACGGTTTCAACGTACCTGGCCTGCCGACCGCCAAGGACCCGCGCACGGTGCATGCCCTGCGCCTGATCTCGGCCCTGCTCGATGGCGGCTACAGCGCACGGATGCCAGCCCGTCTGGAGCGCGGCCAGGAACTGGTGGCCGGGGCGTCCTCCAGCTACAACGCCTTCACCCGTGGCGACAGCCTGTTCCTGATCTCGGCCACGCCGAACGTGCAGAAGCAAAAAACCATGGATGACGTGGAAAAGGGCATCTGGCAGTTGCTGGAAGAGCTCAAGACCACCCCACCTAGCGCCGAAGAACTCGAACGCGTGCGCGCCCAGGTGATCGCCGGCCTGGTCTACGACCGCGACTCCATCAGCAGCCAGGCCACCACCATCGGCCAGCTGGAGACCGTGGGCCTGTCCTGGAAGCTGATCGACAGCGAGCTGGACGAGCTCAAGCGCGTGACCCCGCAAGACATCCAGAACGCTGCGCGCACCTATTTCACCCGCGAACGCCTGAGCGTTGCCCATGTATTGCCCGAGGAGTCCGCTCATGAGTGATCGCAGCGCACCACGCCATACCCTGCTGGCCACGGGCATCCGCGCCCTGGCGCTGGCGGCGGTATTGACGGCCCCGGCCCTGGCCGACAACGCGGCCAAGGCTGACAGCGCCGCGGCCCGCCCAGCCAATACCCTGCAGTCGCTGGCCGAGCTGGACGGCAAGGCCCCCAGCCGACGTCAGCTGAACATCCAGCACTGGAACACCGCCGAAGGCGCCCGAGTACTGTTCGTCGAAGCCCGCGAACTGCCCATGTTCGACCTGCGCGTCACCTTCGCCGCCGGTAGCAGCCAGGACGGCGGCACGCCAGGCCTGGCCGCCTTGACCAACGCCATGCTCAACGAGGGCGTGGCCGGCAAGGACGTGACCGCTATTGCCGAAGGCTTCGAGGGCCTGGGCGCAGACTTCGGCAACGGCTCCTACCGCGACATGGCCGTGGCATCGCTGCGCAGCCTGAGCACCAAGGACAAGCGCGAACCGGCGCTCAAGCTGTTCGCTGAAGTGGCAGGCAAGCCGACCTTCCCCGAGGACGCCCTCAAGCGCATCAAGAACCAGATGCTGGCCGGCTTCGAATACGACAAGCAGAACCCCGGCAAGCTCGCGGGCAAGGCCCTGTTCGGCAAGCTGTACGGCGACCACCCGTACGCCCACCCGAGCGACGGCAGCGCCGAGAGCATCAACGGCATCACCCTGGCACAGTTGCGCGCCTTCCACGCCAAGGCCTACTCGGCCGGCAACGCGGTCATCGCCCTGGTCGGCGACCTCAGCCGCGCCGAAGCCGAAGCCATTGCCGCCCAGGTATCCGCCGGCCTGCCGAAAGGCCCGGCGCTGGCCGCACCGGCACAACCGACCGACCCCAAGGCAGGCCTGACCCACATCGACTTCCCGTCCAAGCAGACCCACCTGATGCTGGCCGAGCTGGGTATCGACCGCCAGGACCCGGACTGGCCGGCCCTGTCGCTGGGTAACCAGATCCTCGGCGGTGGCGCGTTCGGCACCCGCCTGATGAGCGAAGTGCGTGAAAAACGCGGGCTCACTTACGGCGTCTACTCAGTGTTCAGCCCGATGCAGGTACGTGGCCCGTTCATGATCAACCTGCAAACCCGCGCCGAACTCAGCGAAGGCACCCTCAAGCTGGTCCAGGACATCCTGGCCGATTACCTCAAGAGCGGCCCGACCCAGCAAGAGCTGGACGATGCCAAGCGCGAGCTGGCCGGCAGTTTCCCGCTGTCCAATGCCAGCAACGCCAGTATCGTCGGCCAACTGGGGGCCATTGGCTTCTACAACCTGCCGCTGACCTGGCTGGAGGACTTCATGCAGCAGTCCCAGGCGCTCACCGTCGAGCAGGTCAAGGCCGCCATGAACAAACACCTGTCAGCCGATAAACTGGTGATCGTCACCGCGGGCCCCAAGGTGCCGCAAAAACCGCTGCCAGCCCCCACTGACAAGCCTTCCGAGCAACCGCTCGGCGTACCGGAGCACTAATGCCAAGATCCACCCCTCCCGCCCGCCCTCAACCGGGCCACAGCAAGGGCCAGGGCCACCTGCGCATCATCGCCGGCGAGTGGCGCAGCCGCCGCCTGGCGGTGCCTGAAGGCGACGGCCTGCGGCCAACGCCTGATCGCGTACGCGAAACCGTGTTCAACTGGCTCGCGCCTTACATCGAAGGCGCCCGCGTGCTGGACGCCTTCACCGGCAGCGGCGCGCTGGTGCTGGAAGCCTTGTCGCGCGGTGCCGAAGACGCCGTGGCACTGGACAGCAACCCCGCCGCCATCAGCAACCTCAAGGACAACCTCGAACTGCTGCGCTGCCCTCGCGGGCAAATTCTGCAAACCGACGCGCTGCGCTACCTGCAGAACCCGGCCAAGCAGCAGTTCGACGTGGTGTTCCTCGACCCACCGTTCCACCAGGACCTGCTGGCCAACACCTGCAACCTGCTGGAACAGAACCAGTGGCTGCGGGAACAGGCGTGGATCTACACCGAGAGCGAGACCGCACCCTCGGCCTTGCAACTGCCGGGCAACTGGCGCCTGCACCGGGAGAAAAAGACCGGTCAGGTGCATTACGCGCTCTGGCAGCGGGGCTGATCACCTGACATCAGGCCGGCGTACATTGTCCGCGTAAAGCGTTGGCGTATTTAGCTACCGCACAGCAACCGGCCCCCTGGCTGAAGCTGCTCCTTCGTTTCTTGCTGGAGCACTTCAACCATGACCGAACCGCCAAAGCCGACACCGTCGGTACAGTCCTTTGCCCTCGCCAATGGCCTGCGCGTCTACCTGCGCGAAGACCGTCGCGCCCCGCTGGTCAGCGTGCAGCTGTGGTACCACGTAGGCTCCATCGACGAGCCTGACGGCCACAGCGGCCTGTCCCATGTCCTGGAGCACCTGCTGTTCGAGGGCAGCAGCAAGCTGGCCAGCGGGCAATATTCGACGCTGATGACCCGCCTCGGCGGTGACCCGAATGCGTTCACGCTGGAAGACGCCACATATTTTCCACTGACCTTGCCCGTCAGCCGGCTGGAGATTGCACTGGAAGCTATGGCCGACACCATGGCCACTGCCACGCTCAGCGATGCACCCTTTGCCCGCGAACTGGCGGTGGTCATGGCCGAGCGGCGCGTCGATATCGACAACAACCCCTTGGCCCTCGCCATGGAGCAGCACCAGTTGCTAGCCCACGGCAACAGCCGCTACGCAACGCCGGTGATCGGCCACCCACCCGATCTCCACGCCATGACGCCCGCAGCGGCGCGCACCTGGTACCAGACCTGGTATCACCCAAACAACGCGACCTTGTCAGTCGTCGGCGATATAGGGCTGCAGCCACTGCAGGCACTGGTGGCGCGGCACTTTGCCGTGATCCCCGCCCATCGCCTGCCACCCCGTCAAACGCCCGTCGAGGATGCCGAGCTGACGCGCCGCGCTCAAACATTGCACCTGCAAGGCCTGAGGCCTGGCGTGATCCTCAGTTTCAACCTGCCCAGCCAACGCACCGCCACGTCCAACGCGCAAGCCCATGCGTTGCGGCTGCTGCCCGATCTCCTCAGCGAAGGCCACGCCGCCACCCTCCGCCGCCTGCTGGTGATAGACGAACAGGTGCTGCAAGGCCTGAAGGCAACTTACGAGCCGTATCGGCGCGGCGACAGCCTGCTGACGCTCTACGCCTTCTGTAGCGCGCACGTCACGCCCGAGGCTGCGGCCGACAGGCTGTTGGCTGAAATCGAACGCTTTCGTCAGCAGCCGCCCAGCATCGAGGCGCTTCAGCGCGCCAAGGCACGCCTCCTCGCCAGGCAACTGTTTGCCCGGGACGCCATCGCTGAGCAAGCACAGGCCATCGGCAGGCAGGCGGCCTGCGGGCTGGACCCCATTGCGCTGGATGATGAACGAGCCACCCTCGAAGCCGTGACGGCCGAACAGGTGCACCAGGCCGCCGTCGCCTACCTGACAGCGCCTCGCACAGCGATCACCTACATGCACAACAAGGAGCGCGCCCATGAATGACAGGATATCGCCCCCTCTGGCGGCCCATGGCATCTACGGCGGCCTACTCTCCGCCCAAGGGCTGGACCTGCAACAGCGCGAGGCCATCCGCACCGAGGTACACACCTGGAGAACCGACGCGGGAACAGGCGTCACGTTCGTCGAAGCCCGCGGCTTGCCTATCGTCGATGTGGTGCTGCGCTTTAACGCCGGTACTGCTTCGGTTGACCCACCCAGCCTGGCGGCCCTGACGCTGTACATGCTCGACGAGGGCAGCCTGCGCTTCAATGCCGCCGAACATGCGCAGCGTATCGAGCGGCTGGGTGCGGTGGTTGAAAAGCAGATACGCCACGATCACGCCACGTTGAGCCTGCGCACTGTCAGTACCCAGGCACTGCTTGACCCTGCCATCGAGCTGTTCACCAGCCTGGCCGCACAACCGGCCTTCCCCGCCCCAGCCCTGGAGAAGGTCAAACGCCAGTTGGTGCTGCATGACGCAGCCCGCGCCAGGCAACCAGTGCTCAGAGCACGCAGCGAAGCCTATCGCCACCTCTTCAGCGGCCACCCCTACGGCCAGCCACAAGGCAGCACTGCGCAAGTGCTCGACGCAGTCACGCCTGCTGACCTGAAAGCGTTCCACCGACGCGCCTACTCCGCCACCAACCTGGAAATGGTCGTGGTTGGGGATCTGTCCCGCATCGAGGCGCAGGCCATGGCACAGCGTATCAGCCAGGCACTGCCCCAAGGCTGGGCTGCCGCTGAGCTGCCAGCTGCGCCGCTAACATCGGGCACCACAATCAACATTGAGCAGGCCGGGGCAGGCAACGCGGTTCTTCTTGCGCTGCCCATCGACGTGCCGGCCAACGACCCTGAGTACCTTGCCCTGAAGCTGGCCTGCGAGGTGCTGAGTGTGGGGTCCGACTCCCGCTTGATGAAAGCGCTGCGCAAACACCAAGGCTTGACCTACGACATCTACAGCCAACTGGTGCCCAAGCGCGTTGGAGGGCTCTTCGCGATCGAGTGGGAGATTGCCCCACCCTACGTGAAAAGCTCGCAAGCCCTGGTAGAAGCTTTGCTACGCGACTTGGTGCTGCATGGGCCGACCGAGGCCGAGATGCAACTGGCCTGCCAACAGCTGGCAGGCCAGTTATTGCGCACGGTTGCGCAGAACAAGCGCCTGGCCGAGCTGCTGACCGAAACCACGCAGCAACGCCAACCTGCCGATCACCTGAACACGTATAACGAGCGCTTGGCCGAGCTAACCCCAGCAGCGGTCCGTGACGTCATGCAACGCAGGTTAGACCTGACGCGCAGGCTGCTGGTCAGTGTCGGCCCGGCTGCCGATCAGCAACCGCTACCGGCCTCCGACCAATAGCGCAGGTACAGCGGCGGCGTTTCATGGCACTCTAGGCAGGCACATCACGAGTTGCCCAGCATGCCCAGTTTCACTGCCACGTTCCGCCCGGCCGTCGGCCTGTCCAACCCCCATCTGCAAACCCTGTGGGGGCCGCTCTGGCGCAAGCTGCCTGAACTGCAACGCGACCGCGAGCGGCTGTGGCTGGCCGATGGCGATTTCATCGACCTCGACTGGCACGGCCCGCACCAACCGGATGCGCCGTTGGTGCTGGTCCTGCATGGCCTCACCGGTTCCTCCCACTCGCCCTATGTCAAAGGCTTGCAGCAAGCCCTGCAGGGCCGCGGCTGGGCCAGTGTGGCGGTGAACTGGCGCGGTTGCTCGGGCGAGCCGAACCTGCTGCCGCGCAGCTACCATTCCGGCGCCAGCGAAGACCTGGCAGAAATCGTCGCCCACCTGCGCGCCCAGCGCCCATTGGCACCGCTTTACGCGGTGGGTTATTCGTTAGGTGGCAATGTGTTGCTCAAGTACTTGGGCGAAAGCGGACCGGCCAGCCAGCTGGAAGCGGCGGTCGCGGTCTCGGTGCCATTTCGTCTGGACCAGTGTGCCGACCGCATCGGCCAAGGCTTTTCGAAGGTTTACCAAGCGCACTTCATGCGCGAGATGTTGGCCTATGTGCAACTGAAGCAGCGGCATTTTCATGAGAAGGGCCAGCATGAGCGGCTGGCGGCGCTGCAACGGCTGGGGCCGCTGACCAACCTGCGTACCTTCTGGGACTTCGACGGCAAGGTCACCGCGCCGCTGAACGGGTTCAACGATGCACACGACTACTACCGGCGCTCATCGAGCCGCTTCTTCCTGGGTGAGAATCGCACCCCAACCCTGATCATCCACGCCAGCGACGACCCATTCGTCTCCAGCCACAGCTTGCCCCTGGCCAGCGAACTGGCGCCGCAGACGCACTTTGAACTGCACAACCGCGGCGGCCATGTGGGCTTTGTCGATGGCAGCCTGCGCAACCCGGGGTATTACCTGGAGCGGCGGATTCCGCAGTGGCTGGTAGAGGGCGCTTAGCGGCGGCCCGGGTCAATCCCCGGTAGCCACCCCGTGCGCCGGGTTGTTGATCCATTCGCTCCACGAGCCCGCATACAGCCGCCCCAGCGGATAGCCCGCCAGTGCCAAGGCAAACAGGTTGTGGCAAGCGGTCACGCCCGACCCACAGTAGGCCACCAGGTGCTCCGGCGAGCGCCCAGCCAGTTTTTCTGCGAACCGTTGCTTGAGCGCTTCGGCCGGCAGAAAACGCCCGTCGGCCCCCAGGTTGTCGGTGAACGCCGCGCACTGCGCGCCAGGGATGTGCCCGGCGACCGGGTCGATCGGCTCGACTTCACCCCGGAAGCGCGGCAGCGCGCGGGCGTCGATCAGCGTCAGCTCGGCATCGCCTAGGTGCTTGGCCAGGTGCGCGGCATCGATCAGCAGCGTGCTGTCCGGTTCGCCCTTGAAGGTCCCTTCACGTTTGAGCGGTGGGTCCAGGCTCAGCGGCAGGTGCGCCGCATGCCATGCCTTGAGCCCGCCATCGAGAATCGACACGCCGCTGCGCTTGCCCAACCAGACCAGCAACCACCAGGCGCGAGCAGCAAACGCACCCGGGCCGTCGTCGTACAGCACCACCTCGCTGTCATTGTCCACGCCCCACTCACGCAGACGCTCGACCAGCCGCGCCGCATCGGGTAAAGGGTGGCGCCCCGTACGCCCCTTGCTTATCGGGCCGCTGAGGTCGCGCTCCAGGTCAGCGAAGTGCGCCCCGGCAATATGCCCCTCGGCATAGCTGCGTTGGCCATAATCCACATCCTCGAGGGCAAAGCGGCAGTCGAGGATCACCAAATCGGGCGAGCCCAGACGCTCGGCCAACTTTTCCGGGGTGATCAATTGCGCAAGGGGCATGACAATCTCCTGATCGATAGCACTCGAGCCCTGGTTTACAGTTCCAAGGCCTGGTTGAAGGGTACGTGGAATTCCTGGCACAGCGCGTCCACGGCGCTGCGGGCATCTGCGGTGACAAAGCCGAGCTCCAGCACCAATACCTGATAGACGCCCCGCTTGAAGGCTTCTTCACCCAGGTGCGCGGAATGCTCGCGCGTGGTGCTGAGAAAGCGCACCCACGAGGTCAGGACGATCCAGGCGTTGATGGTCAGCGACTCGATCTGCGCCGGCGCCATGGCCAGGATCCCGGCGTCGACGAAGCCACGGTAAATCGCTTGGCCCTGACGCAGGCAGCGCTCGGAAAACCGCCGGTAACGGGCGGCCAGCTCGGGGTCGCTGTCCAGCAGGTGCTCCAGGTCGCGGTGCAGGAAGCGGTAGTTCCACATCGCCGCGAGCAGGGCCTTGAGGTAGAAACGTTTGTCTTCCACGGTGGCGCAACGCCCTTGAGGCGGGCGCAAAAAGCTGTCCACCAGCTCTTCGTACTGGCTGAACAACAGGGCGATGATCGCCTGCTTGTTGGGGAAGTGGTAATACAGGTTGCCGGGCGAAATTTCCATGTGCGCGGCAATGTGGTTGGTACTGACGCTACGTTCGCCCTGCTGGTTGAACAGCTCCAGGCTGTTCTGCACGATGCGCTCTCGGGTCTTCATGCGCGGGGCCATGCTCAGCTCCCAGTCTGCGGGCCTTGATCAAAGGGCCATCTTAAGGCGTATCCGGTGTGGAATACACCGCTCGACGCCAACGAAAAATTCGCACGATCGTTCGGATTAGAGTATAGGCTCTAGGGATTTCCTGCCCGGATTCGAGCCGATATGACCTCGCCCGTTGACGTGCCTCCTGTGCATTCCGACCTCGACCTGACGGCGAGGTTCGCCGCCCAACGCCTGGCCTTTGCGGGTAACCCCGCCCCCCCGGCAGCCCAGCGCCGGCAATGGCTGAAGAGCCTGCGCGAGGCACTGCTGGCCGAGCAAACGCAGCTGATCGAAGCCATCGATCAAGACTTTGACGGGCGCAGCGCCGATGAAACCTTGTTGGCTGAATTGCTGCCCTCGGTCCAGGGCCTGCGCCACGCCGAAAAGCACCTGCGACGCTGGATGCGCGCCAGCCGGCGCCGCGTCGGCCTGGCCTTTCAGCCCGCCAGCGCGCAGGTGCGCTATCAACCGCTGGGCGTGGTCGGCATCATCGTGCCGTGGAACTACCCGCTGTTTCTCGCCATTGGCCCGCTGACCTGTGCCCTGGCCGCCGGCAACCGGGTCATGCTCAAGCTCAGCGAAGCAACGCCCGCCAGCGCCCTGGCCCTCCAGCAGTTGCTGGCGCGCGTGTTCCCCGAAGACCTGGTCAGCGTGGTGTTGGGTGAGGTCGAGGTTGCCCAGGCCTTTGCCCGCCTGCCGTTCGACCACCTGCTGTTCACCGGTGCAACCAGCGTCGGCCGCCAAGTGATGCTGGCCGCGGCGCACAACCTGACCCCGGTCACCCTGGAGCTGGGCGGCAAATCCCCGGCCATCGTCTCGGCCAGCGTACCCCTGGACAGCGCGGCCGAGCGCATCGCCTTCGGCAAAACCCTGAACGCCGGCCAAACCTGCGTGGCCCCCGACTACGTGCTGGTACCGCGCGAGCGGCTGGGGGCCTTCAGTGACGCTTACCAGTCCGCCGTCCACCGCCTGTTCCCGCGTATCGCCGACAACCCCGACTACACCGCCATCATCAACCCGCGGCAGTTGCAGCGCCTGCAGCACTTGCTGGACGACGCCCGCGACCAAGGCGCCCAGGTGCTCGACCTGTACCCAGGTGAGCCGCGCCAGGGACGACGCCTGCCCCCTCACCTGCTGCTGCACGTGAACGACGAGATGCAGGTGATGCAGGACGAAATCTTCGGCCCGCTGCTGCCGCTGGTGCCCTACGACAGCCTCGACCAGGCATTGGCCTACATCAACCAGCGCCCTCGCCCACTGGCTCTTTACTACTTCGGCTACGACCGCAGCGAACAGGAACACGTGCTGCGCCACAGCCACTCCGGCGGTGTTTGCCTGAACGACACCCTGCTGCATGTGGCCCAGGACGACCTGCCCTTTGGCGGCATCGGGCCTTCCGGCATGGGCCACTACCACGGCCACGAGGGTTTTCTGACCTTCAGCAAGGCCAAGGCCGTGCTGGCCAAACAGCGCCTGAACGCTGCCCGCCTGATTTACCCACCGTATGGCAAGGCCTTGCAGCGTCTGGTCTACAAGCTGTTCATCCGCTGAGCCCAAGCCCATGCAGCGTCGCGACTTGCTCCGCTTCAGCCTGGGCGCCAGCGCCTTCCTCGCCACCACCAGCCTGGTCGGCTGCACGGCACAGTCGGCCGCGCCCGGTTACAAGGTGCTACGTGATGACGACCTGCCCCTGTTGAGCGCGCTGATCCCGGTGGTACTGGCCGGCACCCAGGCCGTCGAGGCGCTGGTGCTGCACAGCCTCGATCACAAACTGGCGGCGCTGTCGCCAGAAATGCTCAAGCTCACCCGGCAACTGTTCGACGTGCTCAGCCTGCCGCTGACCCGTGGCCCGCTGACTGGCGTGTGGGGCGCCTGGCAGCAGGCCAGCAGCGAGCAGATCAACGCGTTTCTGCAACGCTGGCAGGACAGTTCGCTGAACCTGCTGCGCATGGGCCACGTCTCGCTGCTGCAATTGCTGCAGATGGCCTGGTATGAACGGCCGGAAGCCTGGGCTGCCTGCGGCTACCCAGGGCCACCGAAGATCTGACGACCACAAGAGCCTTGCCAATGCCTGTAATCGACCCGTTTCGCCAAGGCCTCGAACGCGGCTGGATCACCCACGACGGCTCGCGCCTGGCGCATGACCTGGCCCTGCAGGCCGATGTCGCCGTAATCGGCAGCGGCGCTGGCGGCGCCACCAGCGCGCAGTTGCTCAGCGCCGCGGGGTTCAAGGTGCTGCTAATCGAAGAAGGCCCCCTGAAGACCAGCAGCGACTTCCACCTGCTGGAGAGCGAGGCCTACGCCAGCCTCTACCAGGAAGGCCTCGGCCGCATGAGCAAGGACGGCGCCATCACCATTCTGCAGGGCCGCGCCGTGGGCGGCACCACGCTGGTGAATTGGACCTCGAGCTTTCGCACGCCGCCACAGACCCTGGCCCATTGGGCCCGGGAGCACCAGGTCAATGGCTTGGGCAACGAGGCGCTAGCCCCGTGGTTCGAGCGCATCGAACAGCAGCTGGGCATCAGCCCTTGGGCCTTGCCACCCAACGCCAACAACGAGGTCCTGCGCCGTGGCTGCGAACAACTCGGCTATCGCTGGGCGGTAATCCCGCGCAACGTGCGGGGTTGCTGGAACCTTGGCTATTGCGGCATGGGCTGCCCGGTCAACGCCAAGCAATCGATGCTGGTGACGACTATTCCAGCCACCCTCGACCAGGGCGGCGAGCTGCTCTATCTTGCGCGTGCCGAGCGCTTCGAGCACAACGGCGAGCGCATTACCCAGTTGCAGTGCACAGCCCTGGATGCCCAAGGGATAAACCCCACCGGCCGGCAGATCAGCGTGCGCGCCCGCCACTACCTCCTCGCCGGGGGCGGTATCAACAGCCCAGCCCTGCTGCTGCGCTCCA
The DNA here is from genome assembly GCF_000483465.1 of Pseudomonas sp. LAIL14HWK12:I7. Taxonomy (NCBI): domain Bacteria; kingdom Pseudomonadati; phylum Pseudomonadota; class Gammaproteobacteria; order Pseudomonadales; family Pseudomonadaceae; genus Pseudomonas; species Pseudomonas sp. LAIL14HWK12:I7. The sequence continues at coordinate 441,010 of NZ_AXYZ01000001.1, read as the reverse complement.
ACGCTCCCGACCCACACGCCCGCCTGGGCAAACGCACCTTCCTGCACCTGGTCAACTTCAGCGCGGGACGGTTCAAGGCGCGCATCGACCCCTATTACGGTGCCCCGCAGTCCATCTACAGCGATCACTTCCAATGGCTGGGCGGCAGCGGCGGCCCGGTCGGCTACAAACTGGAAGTGCCCCCGCTGCACCCGGCCCTGGCCAGCACCCTGCTGGGCGGGCATGGCAGCGAAAATGCCCAGCGCATGGCCGCGCTGCCGCATACCCACGTGATGCTGGCGTTGCTGCGCGATGGCTTCCACCCAGAAAGCCAGGGTGGCACGGTTGAGCTGCGTGGCGATGGCTCGCCCGTGCTGGATTACCCGGTCAATGACTACCTGCGCGACGGTTTGCGCCGCGCCTACCGCAGCATGGCGCAGATACAGTTTGCCGCCGGGGCCGAGCAGGTGTTGCCGGTACACAGTGATGCCCGCTACGCCAACAACCTTGGCGAAGCCCTGGCGATGATCGACGGCCTGCCACTGGCGCCGTTCCGCACACGCCTGGGCAGCGCCCACGTGATGGGCGGCTGTGCCCTGGGTGAAGACCCGCGACACGCGGTGTGCAACAGCCTGGGCCAGCATCACCAGCTGGAAAACCTGTCGATTCACGACGGCTCGCTGTTCCCCACCAGCATCGGCGCCAACCCGCAATTGTCGGTGTACGCCATCAGCGCCAAGCTCACCGAGGCCCTGATCGCCCGCCTGGCACACAACGCATGACAACGAATGCACCCACTGTCTATAGTGCCATCAGCCGGCCGCATGACTTGGCCGGGCGCTATCGCTGCGCTACCATCCGACTCCCCAACGCACTCCAGCCAGGATGACGCGATGAACCGAGTGTTGTACCCGGGTACTTTCGACCCCATTACCAAAGGCCATGGCGACTTGGTCGAGCGCGCCTCGCGGCTCTTCGACCACGTGATTATCGCAGTGGCGGCCAGCCCGAAGAAAAACCCCCTGTTCCCGCTGGAACAACGGGTTGCGCTGGCCCGTGAGGTCACCAAGCACCTGCCCAATGTCGAAGTCATCGGCTTCTCTTCCCTGTTGGCGCATTTTGCCAAGGAACAGGGCGCCAACGTCTTCCTGCGTGGCCTGCGCGCGGTCTCCGACTTCGAGTATGAGTTCCAGCTGGCGAACATGAACCGGCAACTGGCACCCGATGTTGAGAGCCTGTTCCTGACGCCTTCGGAGCGTTATTCGTTCATTTCCTCGACGTTGGTCCGGGAAATTGCGGCATTGGGGGGCGATATCAGCAAATTCGTCCACCCCGTAGTGGCTGAGGCGCTGACCGAACGGTTCAAGAAGTAAGCCTGCACGCCTGATCATCGCGCCCGCGTGCACTGCGGGCGCGAATGCGGCACAATTGTGCCCACAGCGTTGAACATGCCCGGGCTGAGAGCCCCGGCCGGAGTCCCCATGTCCCTGATCATCACCGACGATTGCATCAACTGCGACGTCTGCGAACCCGAGTGCCCGAACGAGGCCATCTCCCAAGGCGAAGAGATCTACGTGATCGACCCTAACTTGTGCACCCAGTGCGTGGGTCATTACGACGAGCCCCAGTGCCAGCAGGTCTGCCCGGTCGACTGCATCCCCCTGGATGAAGCGCACCCAGAGACCGAAGAGCAGCTGATGGCCAAGTATCGCCTGATTACGGGCAAGGCCTGATAAGCGCCGACCTCAGGGCATGCACGCTCCTCTGTAGGAGCAGCCTTGCGCTGCGAAGAGGCCGGTGAAAACGCTGCAAAACCTCGCTGCGTTCACCGGCCTCTTCGCAGCGCAAGGCTGCTCCTACAGGGCGCGCTTACATCCCACAGTGGTTCAGCGCTGGCAGCGTGGGCAAAACACGCTTGCCCGCTGGCCGAGCTTCACCTCGCGCAAGGTCGTGCCACACAGCTTGCACGGCATCCCGCCCCGCCCGTAGACGAACAGTTCCTGCTGGAAGTAGCCCGGCTGCCCGTCCCCACCGATGAAATCACGCAAGGTCGTGCCGCCCTGCTCGATGGCCGCTGCCAGCACGCGTTTGATCTCGATGGCCAGCTTCAGGTACCGCGCCCGCGAAATACCGCCCGCCTCGCGGCGTGGGTCGATGCCCGCAGCAAACAACGCTTCGGTGGCGTAGATGTTGCCCACCCCCACGACGATGGCGTTATCCATGATGAACGGCTTGACCGCCATCGAGCGCCCACGCGACAGCTGGAACAAACGCTCGCCATCGAACAGGTCGGTCAACGGCTCTGGCCCCAGACGCAGCAGCAGTTCGTGGTTGAGCGGGTCGAGGCTCCAGAGCATGGCGCCGAAACGGCGCGGGTCGGTGTAGCGCAGCATCAGCCCCGACTCCAGCTCGATATCCACGTGCTCGTGCTTGGCCGCCGGCAGGCCGAGCTCGACCAGGCGCAAATTGCCCGACATGCCCAAATGGCTGATCAAGGTACCGACCTCGGCATTGATCAACAGGTACTTGGCCCGCCGCTCGACGCTGACGATACGCTGCCCCGACAAGCGCACGTCCAGGTCTTCGGGGATCGGCCAGCGCAGGCGCCGGTCACGCACCACCACCCGGCTGACCCGCTGGCCTTCCAGATGAGGCGCAATGCCGCGCCGGGTGGTTTCTACTTCGGGTAGTTCCGGCATGTGTCAGTGCCCGCCCAGCTCTCGAATATTCTGTTTGAGGTTTTCGAAGTCGTAGTCCGACAAGCCAATGTAGTCGAGCACCAGTGGCCCGACCACTTCCCATTCGTGGTCGACGCTCTGGCTGCCCAGTACCCGGTAGGACGCGCAGATGTGCTCGGCCATCTTCAGCACTGCCAGCAGGTTCTTCAGCTGGCTCTGGGTATTGCGCGAAGACTCGTCGCGGAACACGGCCAAGGCGTTATGGTGGTTCGCGATGGCCGCTGTAAGGTGCTCGGGCAGGCGCCAGGACTTGGCGGTGAAGTACCCCACCACCGAGTGGTTGGTGTTGAACGCGCGGTTTTCCGTATCGACCACCCGCGTTTCGGCGCTGGCCTCGGCATAGGCCTCTTCCAGCACCTCCATGTAGTTGGGGAAGCGCTTGAGCATCAGCGGCACACCGCAATCATGGAACAGCCCGAGGGTGTAGGCCTCGTCAGCCGTCTGCATGCCGGTGCGCTTGGCCAAGGTCAGGCAGGTCATGGCCACATCCTGCGCGGTGTCCCAGAAGCGGTTCAGGGTGACGATGGTCTCGTCGCTCATTTCGCCTTTGATCGACTGGGCGTTGATCAGGTTGATGATCGAACGGCTGCCCAGCAGGTTCACCGCCCGTTGGATCGAGCCGATCTTGTTGGAGAGGCCGAAATGCGGGGAGTTGACCAACTTGAGCAACGCGCCGGACAAGCCCGGGTCCTGGGAAATCAGCTTGGCGATGGTTTCCAGGTCTGGGTCGGGCATGTACTGCTCGAACTGCAGGTCGACCATGATCTGCGGTTGCGGCGGGATGGTGATGCCTTGCAAGGCTTGCTGGATCTGTTCGGCGCTGAGTTCTTGGGACATGCGTACACACTCGTTGAGGACGGCGAATTCTAACACCGGATCGGCTGGCTTTAGCCCTGGCCAGCACTTTGTCGCGCCTGACCCCGAAGCGAAGGCCAACACGGTATACTCCCGCTCTTTTTTCCCGGAGCGACGTCATGTCCCTGCCCAGCCTACGCCTCAAAGCCAATGCCGACCGCCGCCTGCGCGCCGGCCACCTGTGGGTCTACAGCAATGAAGTCGACGTCGCCGCGACCCCGCTGCAAGGTTTCCAGGCCGGCCAGCAAGCGATCCTCGAGGCTGCCAACGGCAAGCCGCTGGGCATCGTGGCGCTGAGCCCGAACAACCTGATCTGCGCGCGCCTGCTGTCGCGCGACATCAAGCTGCCGCTGGACAAGTCGCTGCTGGTACACCGCCTCAACGTCGCCCTGTCGCTGCGTGAGCGCCTGTTCGACAAGCCGTGCTACCGCCTGGTCTACGGCGACTCCGACCTGCTGCCAGGCCTGGTGGTCGACCGTTTCTTCGACATCCTCGTGGTCCAACTGGCGTCGGCCACCATGGAACTGCACAAGGACGACGTGATCGCCGCCCTGGTGCAAGTGCTCAAGCCAAGCGGCATCTTGTTCAAGAACGATTCCGCCGCGCGTGATGCCGAAGGCCTGCAGCGCTACGTCGAAACCGTCTACGGCGAAGTGCCGGACTGGGTCCCGCTGGAAGAAAACGGTGTCAAGTTCGAAGCACCGGTACGTGAAGGCCAGAAGACCGGCTGGTTCTACGACCACCGCATGAACCGCGCACGCCTGGCGCCCTACGTCAAAGGCAAGCGCGTGCTCGACCTGTTCAGCTACATCGGTGGCTGGGGTGTGCAAGCCGGCGCGTTTGGCGCCAGCGAAGTGTTCTGTGTCGATGCGTCGGCTTTTGCCCTGGACGGCGTCGAGCGCAATGCCGCGCTCAACGGCATCAGCGAGAAACTGACCTGCATCGAAGGTGACGTATTTGAAGCGCTGCGCGAGCTGAAGGCCGCCGAAGAACGCTTCGACGTGATCATTGCCGACCCACCCGCCTTCATCAAGCGCAAGAAAGACCTGAAAAACGGCGAAGCGGCCTACCGCCGCCTCAACGAACAGGCCATGCGCATGCTCAACAAGGACGGCATTCTGGTCAGCGCCTCGTGCTCGATGCACCTGCCCGAGGATGACCTGAACAACATCCTGCTGACCAGCGCCCGCCACCTGGACCGCAACATGCAACTGCTCGAGCGCGGCGGCCAAGGCCCGGACCACCCGGTGCACCCGGCCATTGCCGAAACCCGCTACATCAAGAGCATTACCTGCCGGTTGCTGCCTAACAGCTGATTGGGCAATCACTGAAGCGTGCATTACCTCCACCCCCTGTGGGAGCGGGTTTACCCGCGAAAGCGTCGGTGCATTCACCCTCGCATTCGCGGGTAAACCCGCTCCCACAGGGGTCGAGCTTGGGCTCTAAGGGATGCGCTCTGTCAGATATCCAGCACGTACGACGCGATCCCAAAGTACACCAGCACCCCCGCCGCATCGGCAATCGAGGTCACCAGCGGGCCACTGGCCGTCGCCGGGTCGAGCTTCAGCTTGGTGAACATGAACGGCAGGCTCATGCCGATCAGGCTACCCAGCAACACGATCACCAGCATGCTGCTGGCAACGATCAGGGCAATGTCCACCCCACCGCGCAGCACGCCCAGCGATGCCACCGCCACGGCCATGGTCGCCCCCAGCGCCAGCGCAACCCCGCACTCGCGCCCGAGCATGCGCAGCCAATCACGCATGTACACTTCGCCCGTCGCCAGGCCCCGCACCATCAAGGTCGCCGACTGCGCCCCGGCATTGCCCCCGCTGTCCACCAGCAGCGGCAGGAAGAACACCAGCACGATGTGCGCGGCAATGGTTTCCTCGAACGCCGCAATCCCCGCCCCCGAGAACAGGTTGCCAAAGACCAGCAACACCAGCCACAGCACCCGTTTGCGGTACAGCAGGCTGACGGTGGCATCGCGCAGGTTGCCCACATGGTTGGTGATGGAGGCGCCTTTGTGGAAGTCCTCGGTGGCCTCATCGACGACCACATCAAGTGCATCGTCGCAGGTCACCAGGCCCACCAGCCGCCCGGCCTCGTCCAGCACCGGCACAGCCAGCAGGTCGTGCTCGCGGATCAAGCGGGCCACGTCTTCCTGACGGGTCGTGGTACAGACGCAAATGACCTTGTGCACCATGATGTGATCAATCAGCGCCTCAGGCGCCGCGAGGATCAACTCGCGCAAGGACAAGGTCCCGAGCAGGTTGCGCTGCCCGTCGAGCACATAGGACTGGTAGATGGTTTCGGCATCGGCGGCCTCGCGGCGCAGCATGTCGATGGCCTGGCTGGCGCTAAGGCCGGCATCCAGGCACGAGTACTCACTGGTCATCAGGTAACCGGCCGTGCCTTCGGGGTAGCCTTGCGGGTGAAGCAGGTCGTCACGACGGGCCTGGGCGGCCTGGCGCAGGTCAAGGGGTGAAACGAGCGTATCGGAGGTGTGCTGCATGAGGTTCTCCAGGCGCCGACGCAGGCACCCGCACACCTCAGCCACACGGGCTCAAGCCTTCGGAAGCCCTGGCGACGACGCGCTCAGTGCCAATTTGCGAGTTCGGTATGAACTGAAACTGGGAAGGTCCATTGAGGGTGTATCTCGTGAAGCCGCACATGCGGCGGGCGGATCATAGTCAGCTTGGGCGGGCAGGTCAGCCCCTGAACCGGCGTTTCAGAAGCGTCCTACAAGCGACCGGTCATGAGGCGAAAGCCACCGCCCAGACACATCGCCATTCCCTCACAGCGCCAGCGGTGTAGAATCGGCCTATTCATCGCCAGTCATCCCCGGCGGGTTTATGAGCTCTGGTCGAGCACGCGGCGATCCCGTGGTGTCTTCGGCCCCATCCGTGCCAGTGGCAACCGGCCTAAGGCGCATAGGACAAGAGAAGCTCACTCCCCTTTTTGTGACCTGATTAAGCCGCCAGGAGTGCTTCATGCCTGATTATCGTTCCAAGACTTCCACCCAAGGCCGCAACATGGCTGGCGCCCGAGCCCTGTGGCGCGCCACCGGGATGAAGGACGAAGATTTCAAGAAACCGATCATCGCCATCGCCAACTCGTTCACCCAGTTCGTCCCGGGCCACGTGCACCTGAAGGACCTGGGCCAGCTGGTTGCCCGTGAGATCGAGCGCGCCGGTGGCGTGGCCAAGGAATTCAACACCATCGCGGTCGACGACGGCATCGCCATGGGCCACGACGGCATGCTGTATTCGCTGCCAAGCCGCGAGATCATCGCCGACGCCGTGGAGTACATGGTCAACGCCCACTGTGCCGACGCCATTGTCTGCATCTCGAACTGCGACAAGATCACCCCCGGCATGCTGATGGCCGCCCTGCGCCTGAACATCCCGGTGATCTTCGTGTCCGGCGGCCCGATGGAAGCCGGCAAGACCAAGCTGGCCAACCACGGCCTGGACCTGGTCGACGCGATGGTCATCGCGGCTGACTCCACGGCCTCCGACGAGAAGGTTGCCGAATACGAGCGCAGCGCCTGCCCGACCTGCGGTTCGTGCTCTGGCATGTTCACCGCCAACTCGATGAACTGCCTGACCGAAGCCCTGGGCCTGGCCCTGCCGGGCAACGGCTCGACCCTGGCCACCCACTCCGACCGCGAGCAGCTGTTCCTCACTGCCGGCCGCACCATCGTCGAGTTGTGCAAGCGCTACTACGGCGAGAACGACGAGTCGGTCCTGCCGCGCAGCATCGCCAACTTCAAGGCCTTCGAAAACGCCATGATGCTGGACATCGCCATGGGCGGTTCGACCAACACCATCCTGCACCTGCTGGCCGCGGCCCAGGAAGGCGAGGTGGCGTTCGACCTGCGGGACATCGACCGCTTGTCGCGCACAGTGCCGCAGCTGTGCAAGGTGGCGCCGAACATCCAGAAGTACCACATGGAAGACGTGCACCGCGCCGGCGGCATCTTCAGCATCCTCGGCTCGCTGGCCCGTGGCGGCCTGCTGCACACCGACCTGCCGACCGTGCACAGCCGCAGCATGGAAGAAGCCATCGCCAAGTGGGACATCACCCAGACCGACGACGAAGCGGTGCACACCTTCTTCAAAGCCGGCCCGGCGGGCATCCCGACCCAAACCGCATTCAGCCAGTCGACCCGTTGGGAAACCCTCGACGACGACCGTGAAAACGGCTGCATCCGCAGCTTCGAACACGCCTACTCGCAAGAGGGTGGCCTGGCGGTGCTGTACGGCAACATCGCCCTCGACGGTTGCGTGGTGAAGACCGCCGGTGTCGACGAGTCGATCCATGTGTTCGAAGGCAGCGCGAAAATCTTCGAAAGCCAGGACAGCGCCGTGCGCGGCATCCTCGCCGACGAAGTGAAGGCCGGTGACATCGTCATCATCCGTTACGAAGGCCCGAAGGGCGGCCCGGGCATGCAAGAGATGCTCTACCCGACCTCGTACTTGAAATCCAAAGGCCTGGGCAAGGCCTGCGCCCTGCTCACCGACGGCCGCTTCTCGGGCGGTACCTCGGGCCTGTCGATCGGCCACGCCTCGCCGGAAGCCGCTGCAGGCGGCGCCATTGGCCTGGTGCGCGACGGCGACAAGGTGTTGATCGACATCCCCAACCGTTCGATCAACCTGCTGGTCAGCGACGAAGAGCTGGCAGAGCGCCGGGTCGAGCAGGACAAGAAAGGCTGGAAGCCCGCCGAAGTGCGTCCGCGCAAAGTGACCACCGCGCTCAAGGCCTACGCCCTGCTGGCGACCAGTGCCGACAAAGGTGCGGTGCGTAACAAGGCGATGCTCGACGGGCTGTAAGGCTCTGATGAGTGTATTGGGGCTGCTTTGCAGCCCATCGCCGGCAAGCCGGCTCCCACAGGTGCGCCGCTAGCCTTGGAGGCTACACAGTTCGGGTGGGAGCCGGCTTGCCGGCGATGGGCCGCCGAGCGGCCCCAGCGCTTTCAACTATCTTCCCCACGCGAAGCGCAGTGGCGCAATTGCGCCAGCAGCAGGGCCGCCGAGCGCTTTGGCTTCGCCGTCGAGGTCAGCATGAACTGCGCGTGAGGCAGTGCGGGCAGTGTCGCCACTTCCTGCAGGCCTGCGGCCAGTGCGCATGAGCGGGTGACCGGGGTTACCCCAAGCCCGCCGCTTACGGCAGTCATCAGCCCCCCGGCACTGGGGCTCTGGCAAACGATCCGCCATTGTCGCCCTGCACGCGCCAACGCTTCGATGGCCGCCGCACGGTAGGGGCATTGATCGGAAAACACCGCCAAAGGTAGAGGTAAGGTCGCATCATCGGTGCCCAGCGCCAGCGGCCCTCTCGCCCAGACCAACGGCTCGGACCAGAGCACCTCGCCACGCTCATCACTGCCGCAGCGGCTCCCCAGCACGATATCCAGCCCACCCGCGTGCATGAGCGCGAGCAACTCGCCGGTCAAGCCGACCTGCAGGGCAACCTCGGCATCGGGGTGTGCCACGGAAAACCGACGCAGGCAATCGATGATCGGGGCTTTGACCATCTCCTCGCTCAACCCCACGGACACCGTGCCGCAAACTTTGCGCTCCCCCTGTGCCGTATATCGCCAGGGAAATGCCATCGACGCTGACAGGAGTAGCCCCGTGGTTGAACGTGTTCTTTATGTGTGTGCATCGCCGAGAGGCGAACGCTCGGTTTCCGCTCAGATTGCCGAAGTGTTCCTGGCCGCGTTGGCCGAGCGCAAAACCGTGGAGGTTGACCGCCTGGACCCTTGGGAATGCGAGCTGCCCGAAGTGGATGGCGACCTGCTGGCGGCCAAGTACGCCGGGCTTGTCGATGCGCCGCTTTCCCCCGCGCAAAACGCCGCCTGGGCACAGATCAAAACCCTCGCCAAACGCTTCCACCGGGCAGATACAGTGGTGTTCAGCGTCCCGCTGTGGAATTTCGGCATCCCCTACAAACTCAAACACTTGATCGACGCCATTTCGCACAAGGGCGTGTTGTTCACCTTCGATGAACAGGGGTTGAACGGCATGCTGGGTGGGCGCCGGGCGGTGGCCATCTACACCCGCGGGCTGGGTTATGGCCCCGACTCCCAGACGCCCGACCAGGCGTTCGGCCTGGAAAAACCCTTCCTCGATGCGTGGTTCCGCTTCGTCGGGATCAACCAGGTGCACAGCATCGTGGCCGAACAGACGCTTGGCGCCGAGGGCGCCAGCGTGCGCTCAAGCGCCATGGAAGCCGTGGCCATGCTGGCGCAGAACTTCGACCAACAACAAGCCAGAACGCTCATTGTCGGCCGAAGCGGCTGACCTGCACCGGGTTACTGGATCTGCTCAGGCGTGACGATCACCCAGTTCTTGTCCGCCGTCACCGGCAGCCCTTCCTTGGCCTGCGCGGCCGCGTGCTTGGCGATCATGCCGTTGAGCTGGTCCATGTACTTGGCCTTGCGGTTTATCCACAGGTGGATGCCCCCCTTGCCCACGTCCACCCCGTGGAACTGCATGTAGCCATCGCTGGTGGGCGTATCGCCGCCCACCAGCACCGGCCGCTTCCACTCGTCGATGTAGGTGAGGATCGCCGCCTGCTTGCCCGCCATCCAGGTCGCCGGGGTCCACAGGTAAGGCGTCAGTTCCAGGCCTTCGTTGGCCTTGGGGTCATAGCTGCCGGCGCTGATCTGCTTGCGCGCCGTGGTCAGTTGGCCGTTGCTGCGGTCCTTCAGTAGCAGGCTGACGCCAATCACGTTCTGCGGTTTGACGTTGTAGCCGTACTTGGGGTCGGACGCGACCATGCGCACCAGTTCTTCGGACGCGGCAGAAATGACATACACCTCGATGCCGTTTTCCATCAGTTTGTTGAACAGCTCGGCCTGGCCGGCAAAGACCTTGGGCGGCTGCACCTCGATGGCCTTGACCTGGTCACCCTCGAAGTAGGTGCTGGGCACGGGTTTGCCGGAGGCCATCAAGGCGTCGACCTGGGCCTTCAGTTCCTTCAGGGTGAAGCCCGAGAACACCTGCGCCACCCAGGGGTAGCAGACCATGTCGTCGATTTCGCACAGGCGGTAGTAGTAACTGAACAGGCTTTCCTTGTGCTCAGCCGTGTCTTTGAAGGGGATCAGCTTCAACGAAGGGTCGAGCTTGTCGCGCGTCAGCAGCCCCTGGTTCTCCATGAACGGCAGCAGCGCCTCTTCAAGGTCGTAGCGGTAGCTGGTGTTGTCCATGTCGAACACCGCGTAGTTACCTTTGTTGGCATTGGCGGCGATCATGCTGTCGAGCTGTTTGGCGGCCTCGGCAGGCCAATGCTTGAGTTCGGTGGCCCAGGTTTGGGCCCCGAACAGCAGGGACAGACCCAGGGCGAGGGCTTTCGGAGCGAACTTCATGTGCGAATCTCCTGAAATGACCGGGAAACGCTAGTCCAACCTACCGGCCCAGCAAGCCCTGACAACGACGTTGAAGCAGCTTGAAACGCCCTGTTCATTGCTATCTGCGACATTCCGTTATTCCATAAACGACTATGCACATTCCATTTGGGTATAAATTCGTTTGTTTTCAGGCTGTTAGCATTTCCGTTCGCAATCGCTCACAGAGGCGATGCCTCTTCTGTTTTTTGTTGGAGCTTCAATGAACCTGCCGCTGTCTCTCAACCTGCTGGCGTTCCTGGCCTTGCTGCTGGGCCTGGCACAAACCCGCCGCACCGACTGGAGCCTGGCCAAGAAGGTCTTGCTGGGCCTGGTGCTGGGCGTGGTGTTCGGCCTGGTCCTGCACACGATCTATGGCGCTGGCCACCCGGTATTGAAAGCCACCATCGCCTGGCTCGACCTGGTCGGCAACGGCTATGTCGGCTTGCTGCAGATGATCGTCATGCCGCTGATCTTCGCCTCGATCCTCAGCGCCGTGGCACGCTTGCACAATGCTTCCTCGCTTGGCCGCATCAGCGTGCTGAGCATCGGCACCTTGCTGCTCACCACTGCCATCGCCGCATTGATCGGCATCGTCTTGACCAACCTGTTCGGCCTGACCGCCGACGGCCTGGTGGCTGGCGTGCAGGAAAGCGCGCGGCTGCAAGCGATCCACAGCGACTACGCGGGCAAGGTCGCCGACCTCAACATCCCGCAACTGCTGCTGTCGTTCATCCCCAGCAACCCAGTAGGCGACCTGGCGCGGGCCAAGCCAACCTCGATCATCAGCGTGGTGATCTTCGCCGTGTTCGTCGGCCTGGCCGCCCTGCAGCTGATCAAGGACGACGCCGAGAAAGGCGCGCGCGCCCTGTCGGCCATCGACACCCTGCAAGCCTGGGTCATGCGCCTGGTGCGCGTGGTGATGAAGCTCACCCCTTATGGTGTGCTGGCCCTGATGACCAAGGTGGTCGCCAGCTCCAACCTGGACGACATCCTCAAGCTGGGCAGCTTCGTCGTCGTTTCGTACATCGGCCTGGGGCTGATGTTCGTGGTGCATGCCGTCATCCTGGCGGCGACCGGCGTCAGCCCGCTGCGCTTCTTCCGCAAGGTGTGGCCAGTGCTGACCTTCGCCTTCACCAGCCGCTCCAGCGCCGCGAGCATCCCGCTGAACATCGAAGCGCAAACCCGTCGCCTGGGTGTGCCGCAGTCCATCGCCAGCTTCAGCGCCTCGTTCGGCACGACGATTGGTCAGAACGGTTGCGCCGGCCTGTACCCGGCCATGCTGGCCGTGATGGTTGCCCCGGCAGTGGGCATCGACACCTTCGACCCGCTGTGGATCGCGACCCTGGTCGCCATCGTCACCCTGAGCTCGGCTGGGGTAGCCGGGGTGGGCGGTGGTGCGACCTTCGCCGCGTTGATCGTGCTGCCGGCCATGGGCTTGCCGGTTGAACTGGTAGCACTGCTGATTTCGGTAGAGCCGTTGATCGACATGGGCCGCACGGCACTGAACGTGAATGGCTCGATGACGGCCGGGGTGGTGACCAGCCAGCTGTTGAAAGAGACTGACCAGGACGTGTTAGCAGATGACCAGCATGCAACGCTGAGTCATAGCTGATACGCCAAGGCCGCCCCTGCACAGAAGACGCGGTCTTTTTGTAGGAGCGGCCTTGCGTTTCGATAGGGGCGCAAAGCGCCCCAACAATCTTAAACCTTGTCCCAGACATCGAAGTGATACGCCGGCCCAGCCCCTTCAGGCGCTTGCGGCTCACTGCTCACCCGGCGCCACTGCGCCTCGTCGAACGCCGGGAACCACGCATCGCCCTCAGGCGACAGCTCGACCCGGGTCAGGTACATGCGGCTCACCAGCCCCTTCTCCAGCGCCTGCCCATACAGCTGCGCCCCGCCAATCAGCATCAGCTCATCGACGCCCTGCTCACGCGCCCACTGTTCGGCGCGCACCAGCGCAGCTTCCAGCGAGGCGAACACCTCGGCACCGGCCAGCGCCAGCCCAGGCTGGCGGCTGACCACGATATTCAGCCGCCCCGGCAAAGGCCGGCCCAGCGAGTCCCAGGTCTTGCGCCCCATGATGATCGGCTTGCCCAGGGTCGTGGCCTTGAAGTACTTGAAATCCCCCGGCAGGTGCCAGGGCATGGAATTGTCGATGCCGATCACGCGGTTCTCGGCGAGGGCCGCGATCAGGCTGAGGGGGAGTGTGCTAGTCATGCCAGCGAGGATAGCAAACCCGCCGTGGGTTATGCTTCTGCCCTGACCTGTGCAATGGAAGACCTTGTGACTGGACCGACGCCACTGGACAAACGCTGGCTCACCGAAGCAGTACGCCTGCGCGAGGAACATGCCGGCCCCCTGGAAGACCAGGAAGCCAACCGCCACGCCCGCCAGGCCGGCGGCGACCTGGCGACCCGTATCGAAACGCGCGCGCTGTTCCTGGCCGAACGCGACGGCATGACAGCCGCCCTGCGCCACTGGAAGCAGGGCGCGCGCCTGGCACTGCTGGCCCTGTTGATCATGGCCGCCTTCAGCGGCGCGGGCCTGGCCTTCGCGGCGCTGGGCGATGGCCAACGCCCGGTGAATGTGTTCTGGGCACTGGGCAGCCTGCTGGGGTTGAACCTGTTGATGCTGCTGAGCTGGGCGATCGGCTTCAGCCTGAGCGGCGAACACGGCGCTGGGCTGGGCCGGCTTTGGTTGTGGCTGAGCGAACGCTTTGCCCGCGATGCCAAGGCCGCGCACCTTGCGCCCGCGTTGCTGGTGCTGCTGCAGCGCCAGCGCCTGAATCGCTGGCTGCTTGGCGTGCTGGTGCACGGGCTGTGGCTGCTGGCGATGATGACCGCGTTGGCGATGCTCTTGGCGTTGCTGGCCACGCGGCGCTATGGCTTTGTCTGGGAAACCACCCTGCTTGCCGCCGAGCCGTTCATCCACATGACCCAGGCGCTCGGCGCCCTGCCTTCGCTGCTGGGCTTTGCCGTGCCGGACGAAGCCATGATCCGCGCCAGCGGCGACACGCTGCCGGCCCTGGACCTGGCCCGCCAGGCCTGGGCTAGCTGGTTGCTCGGTGTGGTGCTGGTCTATGGCCTGCTACCACGCCTGCTCTTGGCCGCACTGTGCCTGTGGCGCTGGCGCCAAGGCCGCGCACGCCTGGCGCTGGACCTCAGCCTGCCAGGCTACGCGGCATTGCGCGAAAGCCTTATGCCGCGCAGCGAGCGCATCGGTGTGCAGGACGCCGCGCCCGACACCTTGCCCCACTTCGCTGCCGGGCAACTGGAAAGCGGCAGCAGCGGTGCCTTGCTGGTCGGCCTGGAGCTGGATGACCAGCGTCCCTGGCCACCCGCCCTGCCCAAAAGCGTGACCGATGCCGGTGTGCTCGATAGCCGTGAATCACGCAACCGGCTGCTCGAACAACTCAGCCGCTTCCCCCCGGCGCGCCTGGCTATCGCCTGCGACCCACGCCGCTCGCCCGATCGCGGCAGCCTGGCGTTGCTGGCCGAGCTGGCACGCAACGCCGGCGCCACCCGTATCTGGCTGCTGCAGGCGGCCCCAGGCCAGGCCCTGGACGCCGAGCGCCTGGGCGACTGGCACGAAGCGCTGGACCGCCTCGGCCTGCCCCACGCCGACACCTCGCCCCTGACCTGGTTGGAGCATGGCCATGACTGAGCCGCTTAAACTGGCCGTGGTCGGCCACACCAACGTCGGCAAGACTTCGCTGCTGCGCACCTTGACCCGCGACGTGAGCTTTGGCGAGGTGTCCCATCGCCCCAGCACCACCCGCCATGTGGAGGGCGCACGCCTGTCGGTGGACGGCGAGCCCCTGCTGGAGCTGTATGACACCCCTGGCCTGGAAGACGCCATTGCCCTGCTCGACTACCTCGAACGGCTGGAGCGCCCGGGTGAGCGCCTGGACGGCCCGGCCCGGCTGGCACGCTTCCTCCAGGGCAGTGAGGCACGCCAACGCTTCGAGCAGGAGGCCAAGGTGCTGCGCCAGTTGCAGGCCAGCAATGCCGGCCTGTACGTGATCGACGCCCGCGAGCCAGTGCTGGCCAAGTACCGCGACGAACTGGAGGTGCTGGCCAGTTGCGGCAAGCCGCTGCTACCCGTGCTCAACTTCGTCGCCAGCAGCCAGCACCGCGAGCCCGAATGGCGTGAAGCCCTTGCCCGGCTTGGCCTTCACGCCTTGGTGCGGTTCGACAGCGTGGCCCCGCCGGAAGACGGCGAGCGCCGCCTGTACGAAAGCCTGGCCCTGCTGCTGGAAGACGCCCGCCCTGCCCTGCAACGGCTGATCGACGACCAGCAGGCGCAACGCCAAGCCCGCCATCAAAGCGGTAAACGCCTGATCGCCGAGCTGCTGCTCGACTGCGCCGCCTGCCGGCGCAGCGTGGTGGCCGAACCCGCCGCCGAAGCCAAGGCCATCGAAGCGTTGCGTCAGGATGTGCGGCAACGCGAACAGCGCTGTGTCGAAGCGCTGCTCAAGCTGTATGCCTTCCGCCGCGAAGACGCCCATGCCAGTGATTTGCCGTTGCTGGACGGTCGTTGGGGCGATGACCTGTTCAACCCCGAAACCTTGAAGCTGCTGGGCGTACGCCTGGGCAGTGGTGTGGCGGCAGGCGCTGCGGCCGGGGCCGGGGTCGATCTGTTGGTCGGAGGCCTGACCCTGGGCGCGGCGGCCTTGGCGGGTGCGATCGCAGGCGGCGCGCTACAGACGGCACGCAATTACGGGTCGCGGTTGATGGGCAAGCTCAAAGGGCAGCGTGAGCTGACGGTGGACGATACGGTGTTGCGGCTGTTGGCGTTGCGCCAGCAGCAGTTGATGGTGGCCCTGGATAACCGCGGGCATGCCGCGCAAGACAGCATTCGCCTGGGCGAGCTGGACGAGAAGACCTGGCGCGAGGGCAAGTTGCCTGAGGCGTTGGTCAAGGCGCGGGCGCATCCGCAGTGGTCGACGCTCAACCCCGGGGCGCGGGTGAATCAGGCGGAGCGGCAGGAGCAGTTGGAGGCGTTGGTGTTGCAGATTTGAGTTTGTGTGGGGGCTGGTAGGTGTTCGCCTTTAGGGGGGCGGCGCCTGGGAGACCGAGCGCCGCCCGCGCGGCGCTTCGCAGCACAAGGCTGCTCCCACATTTTTCGGGCCAATTATTCCTGAGGCGGTCGCGCGCCAATATCACAGGCCTCACTGGCCCGAAACAGATGTAGGAGCAGCCTTGTGCTGCGAAGCGCCGCGCGGGCGGCGCTCGATCTCCCAGGCGCCACACCCCTCAAGCCATGCACCTCCCAGCCCCGCCCCCCTTCACTGCTGCGCCACCTTCTCCGACTTACCGTCATACCGCTTGCGCCACTCGGCCAGAATCTCGTCACGGTGCTTCGAGGCCCAGGCAAAGTCGTTCTTGATCAACCGCTGCTCATAGTCAGCCGGCAACTCGGTCTGCGGCTTGGCAATACCCGGCGCGGCAAGCACCGCGAAGTTTTCCTTGTACAACGCCATCGCCGCAGGGCTGGCCGAAAAGTCTGCCAAGCGCTTGGCCGCATCGGCCTTTGGCGTGCCTTTGATCACCGCTGTAGCCTCGATTTCCCAGCCCAGGCCCTCCTTGGGCAGCACGATGTCCAGCGGCGCGCCTTGGCGCTTGAGCTGCACAGCGGGGTATTCGAACGAGATACCGATCGGGAACTCGCCCGCCGCCGCCAGCTTGCACGGCTTGGAGCCGGAGTGAACGTACTGGCCGATGTTCTGGTGCAAGGCGTCCATGTAGGCCCAGCCCTGAGGCTCGCCAAAGGTCTGCAGCCAGGCGCTGACATCCAGGAAGCCCGTGCCGGACGAGGCCGGGTTGGGCATGACGATCTTGCCCTTGTACTCGGGCTTGGTCAGGTCTTGCCAGCTCACCGGCTTGCTCAGGCCCTGCTTCTCG
This sequence comes from Pseudomonas sp. LAIL14HWK12:I7, assembly GCF_000483465.1. NCBI lineage: Bacteria > Pseudomonadati > Pseudomonadota > Gammaproteobacteria > Pseudomonadales > Pseudomonadaceae > Pseudomonas > Pseudomonas sp. LAIL14HWK12:I7. The sequence continues at coordinate 424,139 of NZ_AXYZ01000001.1, read as the reverse complement.
GCCTCGATGGTGTTGAAGCAAATGGTCGCAGCCCAGACGTCCATGCCCACCCAAGCCGGTGGGTTGGCTGCGTCACGGTAGTTTGCCGAGATTTTGCCCAGGTCCTTGGGCGCATAGGCTTCGAGCATGCCGTGCTGGTCAAGCACGGCCAGGCTGGAGGCCGCCAACCCCCACACCGCATCGGCTTGCGGGCGGTCTTTTTCAGCCAGCAGTTTGGCGGTAATGATGCCCGTGGAATCGCGCACCCACTTGATCTCGATGTCTGGGTTGGCCTTTTCGAAGGCCTGCTTGTAGGTCTTGAGCTGTTCGGCTTCCAGCGCGGTGTAAACCGTCAGCTGAATGCCGGCGGCCGAAGCCTGCAGGCTGAACACGGCAGAAACGGCAGCAGCAAGTGCAAGGTGCTTGAACATGGTGGGGTTCCTTACAGGTCAGGCAGCCGCGGCGCGTTGGCGCCAGGCTTGGGAGCGGCGCAACAGGCCGCGTGAGGCTGCAGCCAGCAGCAATGAGGCGCTGGCGCTGGTCAGCAGAATCAGGGTCGACATGGCGGCGGCACCGCCAACGTTGCCTGCATCGTCCATGTTCAGCACGGCAACGGCGGCGAGGATGGTGTCGGGGCTGTAGAGGAAGATCGCCGCCGACACGGTGGTCATCGCCGAGACGAACAGGTAGCGGATGATGTCCAGCAGCGCCGGCAGGCAGATCGGCACGGTTACCCGCAGGAAGTGCCGATACAGCGGCGCCTTGAGCGACAACGCGGCAGCCTCGAACTCGCCGTCGAGCTGGCGCAGTGCGGTGGTGGCGGTCATCTGCGCAGTGGTCAGGTAATGGGCAATGGTGCAGATGACCAACAAGCCCATGCTGCCGTACAACACATGCAAGGGGTTGCCGTTGAGGTTGAAGAAGAACACGTAGCCCAACCCCAGCACGAGGCCCGGCACCGCCATGGGGATGAAGCTGAGCAGGCGCAGCGACTGGTTGAGCAGGCGTTGGCCCTGGGTCTTTTCCATCAGGTAGGCACCGCAGAAAATCACCACGCTGCCGATCAGCGCCGTGCCAATCGCCATGGTCACGCTATTGCGGTACGCCAGCCAGCCTCCGCCGGCGGTGTCCTCGAACAGGTAGTGCTTGAGCGACAGCGACAGGTTGTAGGGCCAGAAGGTGACCAGCGACGAATACACAGCCATGCCGATCACCAGCAACAGCACCGCGCAGACCACCAACACGACCGCCAGGAAGCAGGCATCACGGCGGCGCGAGGGCTTGGGCTCGAACACCTGCGCTCGCCCACTCATGGCCTCGCCCTGGCGGCGACGCAACCAGGCATCGACAGCAAAACTAAGCAGTGCCGGCACCAGTAAGACCATGCCAATCAGGGCGCCGCGGCCAAATTGCTGCTGGCCAACGACGGCCTTGTAAGCCTCCAGGGCCAACACCTGATAATCACCCCCCACCACGACCGGCACGCCAAAGTCGGTGATGGTCAGGGTGAACACCAGGCAGAAGGCGGCGAACACCGCCTGGCGCGTGGCGGGCCAGGTAATGCTGGAAAACGCCCGCCACGGCCCGGCGCCCATGCTCGACGCAGCATCGAACAGGCGCGCATCGGCCAAGGACAGCGCCGACAGCAGAATCATCAATGCATGCGGGAAGGTGTAAATGGCCTCGCCGAGCACGATCCCCCAGAAGCCGTAGATGTTGTCGCTCAGCAGCCCGCGCAGCAGGCCCTGGTTACCAAACAGGTAGACCAGCGCGATTGCCGGCAGCATCGACGGCGCCAGCAGGGGCAGCAACGAGATGCCCCGCCACAGGCTCTTGGCCGGGATCAGCGTGCGTTGCAACGCATAGGCGAACAGGTAAGCCAGTGGGATGACGATGGCCGCGACGGTGAACGCCACCGACAAGCTATTGCCGAGCAGCCAGTGGAAGTTCTCGCTGGCGAACAGCGCCCGGGCAGCCGCCAGGCCGCCGCCCTGGCCGGCGTCACCGCTGAAACCACGCCAGAAGATCGCCAGCAGCGGCATCAGCACCGCCAGTACCAGCAGCATCAACAGCAACCACTTCCCACCGACGACGAACAGCCGGTCACCCAAGGCAACGCCGTGGCGCGACGCGGCCTTGGCCGGGTTCAGCGGCAGGGACATTGGCGCGGCCATCTTAGGCGAACACCTGCAGGCTCTGCGGTGGCAGCGCCACCCAGATGTCCTGCGAGCCCAGCCGCGGCATGGCCTCGGGGGCCAGTTCGGCCAGCAAGGCATGGCCCGGCAAGGCTTTGAACTCGAAGCTCATGCGGCAGCGATTGCCGAGGAAGGTGATCTCGCGGACCTTGGCCGGAAACAGGTTTTCTTCATGCACCGGCGGGTTGACCGTGATCGCCTCGGGGCGGCAGAACAGGCGGCCGCTGTTGGCCCGCGCCGAGCCAGGCGACAAACGCATGCTCATGCCGCCGACCTGGGCCTGGCTGTCACCGCTGCGCTGGAACGGCAGCCAGTTACCCTGGCCAACGAACTCGGCAACGAAGGGCGTGGCTGGCTGGTCGTAGATGGCCTGCGGCGTGGCGTACTGCTCGACCTGGCCGTTGTTCATCACGGCAATGCGGTCGGCCATCAGCATGGCCTCGTCCTGGTTGTGGGTAACCATCAAGGTGGTGATACCCAGCTGGCGTTGCAGCTGGCGCAGTTCGGTGCACAAGTGCTCGCGAACCCGCGCGTCCAGCGCCGACATCGGCTCGTCGAGCAGCAGCAGCGAAGGCGCCGGCGCCAGCGCGCGGGCCAGGGCCACACGCTGCTGCTGGCCGCCGGAAAGCTGCCCGGGGTACTTTTTTTCGCTACCGGACAAGCCGACCAGCTGGAGCATTTCGGCCACCCGCTGGCGGGCCTGTTCGCGGCCGCTGCCGGTCAGGCCATAGGCGATGTTGGCTTCGACGGTCAGGTTGGGGAACAGCGCGTAAGACTGGAACAGAATGCCGTAGTCGCGGGCCTGGGGGGGCAGCTCGGAGACGTCGCGCTCGCCGATGTACAGCTCACCGCGGTCCTGGCGTTCGAGGCCGGCGATGCAGCGCAACAGCGTGGTCTTGCCGCACCCGGACGGGCCAAGCAAGCACACCAGCTCGCCGGCGGCGATGTCCAGGGAGACATCGTTGAGCGCTGTAAAGGCGCCGAAGCGTTTGTGGATGTTGCGCACTTTCATCTGTGCGCCGGGGGTGGCGTTGTTCATGGCAAGGCCTCATCGAAGAGATGGGACCATGCTAGGAAGGCTGTGCGACGGTTCTGTGGCTTTCAGGCAAAAGCGCGCGATAGTGGTATAGGCAGATTTTGTAGTGCCCCACCTGCCACCACGGTTCTTGGTAGGAGCAGCCTTGTGCTGCGAAGAGGCCCTGCTCGGCGATGCACATGTATGGGGTGCACCGGCCTCTTCGCAGCACAAGGCTGCTCCTACAAGGGATGATTCAGAACTGTGAGCCGGCCACTTCCTGCGCAACCCCCAGAAACGCCGCCGGCAAACGCGCCTGGCGCCGCTCCTTCAGGCAATACAGGTACTCATGCATTACCGGTGCATCCTCCAGCGCCAGCACCCGTAATTCGGGGTTATGCGGCACTTCATGGCGGGCAATCACACTGATGCCAATGTTGCGCAGGACCGCTTCGCGAATCGACTCACGGCTACCAATCTCCAGCAACGTGCCGGCCTTCACACCGGCCTCCTGCAGCATCTGCTCGGTCAGCTTGCGTGTGGTCGACCCCGGCTCGCGCATCAACAGGCAATGCCCGGCCACCACGTCGATGGACACCACCTGACGATGCGCCAAGGGATGGTTGCGGTGCACAGCCACCACCAACGGGTCGGTGCCCAATACCCGGCGCACCAACCGGGCATCCTCCACCAGTTGCGACGAAGCGGCGATATCGACCCGGTAGTCCTCGAGCATTTCCAGCACCTGCTGCGAGTTGCCGATCTCCACTGCAACGTCGACCTGGGGCAGGCGCTCGCGGAAGACCTTCACCAGATCGAGGATGTAGTAAGGCGCGGTGGCCGCAATGCGCAGGCTGCCCTGGGCCTGGCCACTGTTGCGCAGTTCGAACTCGATGTCGGCCTCCTGCTGCAGCAGCGCCTTGACCCTCGGCAGCAGGCGCACGCCCTCCTCGCTCAACACCAGGCGCCGCCCGCCACGGTAGAACAGCTCTACTGCGTACTGGCTTTCCAGGTTGCGGATCTGCGTGGTCACGGTGGGTTGGCTGAGCCCGAGCTTCTTCGCCGCCAGGGTGATGCTGCCCAGGCGGGCCACCATGTAGAAGGCTTTGAGCTCGGAACTCAGCATGCACGTCCTCTATTTGCGCAAAAGGCGCAAGCCGTTGAACACCACCAGCAGGCTCACGCCCATGTCGGCGAACACCGCCATCCACATGGTCGCCATGCCGGCAAAGGTGATCGCCAGGAATATCGCCTTGATGCCCAGGGCCAGAACGATGTTCTGCCTGAGAATCGCCGCACTTTGGCGCGACAGCCTGACGAAGGCGGGGATTTTGCGCAAGTCGTCGTCCATCAACGCCACGTCGGCCGTCTCGATGGCCGTGTCGGTGCCTGCGGCCGCCATAGCAAAGCCGATCTCGGCACGGGCAAGGGCCGGTGCATCGTTGATACCGTCGCCAACCATGCCCACCCGATGGCCTTGGGCATACAGGGCCTCGATGGTCTTCAGCTTGTCGGCCGGCAGCAGGTTGCCTTCAGCGCGATCGATGCCGACCTGGGCAGCGATGGCCTCGGCGGTATGGGGATTGTCGCCGGTAAGCATGACCGTCTTGATACCCAGTTCATGCAATTCGGCAATCGCCTGGCGGCTGCTCTGCTTGAGCGTGTCGGCCACGGCGAACAGGGCCAGCGGGCCACTGCGGTCGAGCAGCAGGACCACGGTTTTGCCTTGACGCTCCAGCGCATCCAGCTGTGCCTCCAACTCAGGCGAGCACAGGCCCAGTTCCTCGACCAGGCGGTGATTGCCCAGGTGGTAAAGCTCACCCTCGATCACCCCCCGCACACCGCGACCGGCCAATGCGGCGAAGTCGTCGACCGCGCTCAAGGCCAAACCTTGCGCCTTGCCGAACTGGGCGATGGCACGTGAAACCGGGTGGTCCGAGCGCTCGGCCAAGCTGGCAGCCCACGCCTGGGCCCGGCCTTCGAACAGGGGGTCCAACACCTTTGCATCCGTCTGCACTGGCTTGCCGTGGGTGAGAGTGCCAGTCTTGTCGAGGGCCAGGAAGTCCAGCTTGCGCCCGCCTTCCAGGTACACCCCACCCTTGATCAGGATGCCCTTGCGCGCCGCTGCAGCCAGGCCACTGACGATGGTCACCGGGGTTGAAATGACCAAGGCGCACGGGCAGGCCACCACCAACAGCACCAAGGCGCGGTAGACCCAGTCGAACCAGGCACCTGCCATGAACAGCGGCGGGATGACCGCTACCGCCAAGGCCACGGCGAACACCACGGGTGTGTAGATGCGCGAGAATCGGTCGACAAAACGCTGAGTCGGCGCCCGGGCACCTTGGGCCTCTTCGACGGCCTTGATGATGCGCGCCAGCGTCGATTGCCCAGCGCCGGCAGTGACGCGAAACTCCAGCGCACCGGCCTGGTTGATGGTGCCGGCGAACAGCTTGTCGCCCACGGCTTTTTCCACTGGCAGGCTTTCACCGGTGATCGGCGCCTGATCGACGCTGGATTGGCCACTGGTCACTTCGCCATCCAGGCCGATGCGCTCGCCCGGCCGTACCCGCACCAAGGCACCGATGGCCACCTCGCGCACTTCCACTTCACGCCACTGGCCATCGGCTTGCAGCACTGTTGCCCTGTCAGGGGTGAGCTGCATCAGGCCGCTGATGGCATTGCGAGCGCGGTCCAGGGAGCGCGCTTCGATCAGCTCGGCGACCGTGAACAGCACCATCACCATGGCCGCTTCCGGCCACTGGCCGATCAGCACAGCGCCAGTCACGGCAATGCTCATCAGCGCGTTGATGTTGAGGTTGCGGTTTTTCAGGGCAATCCATCCCTTCTTGTAGGTGCCCAGGCCGCAACCCAGGATCGCCGCCAAGGCCAGCGCCGCCACCAGCCATTCAGGTGCAAGCCCGGTGAAATGCACGATTTCGGCGGCGATGGCCGCGACACCGGATAACGCCAGCGGCCACCAGCGGGTCTTGCTGGGCGGGGCAGCGTTCGCGGCGGTCTCGTCCCCTTCGATGAGGGGCTCGGCCTTCATGCCCAGACTGTCGATAGCCCGCTCGATCTCGGCGGTACCGGCCAGCGTGTGGCGCACGCCAAGCACGCGGTTGATCAGGTTGAACTCCAACTGCTCGATGCCCGCCAGCTTGCCCAGCTTGTCCTGGATCAGCGTTTGCTCGGTGGGGCAGTCCATGGCCTCGATACGGAAGCGGCTGAGCTGTGCGTCGCCGCTGGCTTTTTCGCTCAACTGCACCAACGCCGGGGCGGCCGCGCTGCCGCAGCAGCTGTGGGCGTGGTGGTCATGCTTGTGGTGGGGGCTGGCAGGCTGGTTCATTGGGTCATCCTTAAAGTGAGCCTGTTGCCAAGTGAACACCCTGTAGCCACTATAGGGTCAAGCCATCCGCTGGAGATTTGCGATGAAGATTGGAGAACTGGCAAAAGCCACCGATTGCGCCGTGGAGACCATCCGCTATTACGAGCGCGAGCAACTGTTGCCGGAGCCGGCGCGCACCGACGGCAACTACCGGCTCTACACCCAGGCCCACGTCGAGCGGCTGACCTTCATCCGCAACTGCCGGACCCTGGACATGACCCTGGACGAAATCCGCAGCCTGCTACGCCTGCGCGATAGCCCCGAAGGGTCGTGCGGCAGCGTCAATGCGTTGATCGACGAGCATATCGTCCATGTACAGGCGCGTATCGATGGTTTGGTGGCGTTGCAGGAGCAGCTGGTGGAGCTGCGACAGAGGTGCAGCGCGCCGGGGAGTGAATGCGCGATCTTGCAGCAACTGGAGGTGAACGGGGCGGTATCGGTGCCAGAAGGTGAGCATTCGCATGTAGGACGAAGCCACGGACATTGAACTTGGTGGGTTGCTGCGCCGACTCCAGCCACAGCAACGCCGAACCCTGTGGGAGCAACTTGTTTGGCCTCATCGCTGGCAAGCCAGCTCCCACAGGTGCGGCGCTAGAATTGGAGGCTACACAGTTCGGGTGGGAGCCGGCTTGCCGGCGATGGGCTGCAAAGCAGCCCCAGCAATCTTAATGATCACACCGCCATCGGCGCCGTCATCGGCGCATGATGCTCATACCCTTCCAGGCTGAAATCACTCGGCTCGATCTTCTCCAGCCACTCCGGCTCATACTTGCCGGTGTCGGCAAACGCCGGCACGCGATCGCTGATCACCAGCTTCGGCGCCTCGAGCGGTTCGCGCTTGAGCTGCTCGTTGAGCATGTCCAGGTGGTTTTCGTACACATGGGCATCACCAATGAAATACGTGAACCAGCGCGGGGTGTAGCCGGTCAGGCGGCCGAACAGCGACAGCAAGGCCGCGCCCTCGGTGAGGTTGAACGGCGTGCCCAAGCCCAGGTCGTTGGAGCGAATGTACAGGGTCAGGGAAATTTCCCGAGTCTCAGCATTCGGGTGGAACTGGTACAGCAGGTGGCACGGCGGCAGAGCCATTTCATCCAACTGGGCGCAGTTCCAGCCATGGAACAGGATGCGCCGGCTGCCCGGGTCATTGGCGATGGTGTCCAGGCACTGGCGCACCTGGTCGATGGCCTTGTACAGGACGACAAAGGCCTGGCCGTCTTCCTGGTCCTGGGCAATCTTGCGGAAACCCTGTTTCTCGGCCATCTCAATGGCCGCCGGGTTGCTCAGCGGGATGCGTTTGTAGCCCGGCCATTGGCGCCACTGAACGCCGTAGATCTCGCCCAGGTCGTCATGCCCCTGGCGGAACGGGTTGGCCAGCCATTGGGCGTTTTCGTTGGCATTCTGGTCCCAGACCTTGCAGCCCAGCTCACGGAATTCACCCGCGTTTTTCACGCCCCGCAGAAAACCGACCATCTCGCCGATGGCCGACTTGAAGGCCAGCTTGCGCGTGGTGATGGCCGGAAAGCCCTTCTGCAGGTCGAAACGCAGCATGGCGCCCGGCAGGCTGATGGTGCGGATGCCGGTACGGTTTTCCTGAAGGGTGCCGTTTTCGATGACGTCACGGACCAGGTCCAGATACTGTTTCATGGCTTACCTGTAGCAAGAACGGCAGAGGGATCACCCCTGCCGTTGGGAGTCAGATGGCGGGTTTCGCCGTAGGTTTGCGATTATAAGCCCACCAGATCAATCCGAGGCCGGCCAGAATCATCGGGATGCAGAGTATCTGACCCATGGTCAGCCAACCCCAGGCAATGTAGCCCAGCTGGGCATCCGGCACGCGGACGAACTCGACGATGAAGCGGAAGATCCCGTAGAACAGCGCGAACATGCCGGATACCGCCATGGTCGGGCGTGGCTTGCGCGAGTACAGCCACAGGATCAGGAACAGCGCCACGCCTTCCAGGGCGAACTGATACAGCTGCGAGGGGTGGCGCGGCAGCTGGGCGGGGTCGCTGAACGGTGGGAACACCATCGCCCACGGCACGTCGGTCGCCTTGCCCCACAGCTCGGCATTGATGAAGTTGCCGATACGCCCGGCACCCAAGCCGATCGGCACCATTGGCGCGACGAAGTCCATCAGCTCGAAGAACGACTTGTTGTTGCGCTTGCCGAACCATACCGCCGCCAACATCACGCCGATGAAGCCGCCGTGGAACGACATGCCGCCCTTCCACACCTCGAAAATCAGCGTCGGGTTGGCCAGGTAGGCGTGCAGGTCGTAAAACAGCACGTAACCCAGGCGGCCCCCGACGATCACCCCCATCGATAGCCAGAACACCAGGTCGGACAATTTTTCACGGGACCAGGTGGGGTCGAAGCGGTTCAGCCGACGCGAGGCGAGCAGCCAGGCGCCGCCGATGCCGACCAGGTACATCAGGCCGTACCAGTGGATTTTCAGCGGCCCGAGGGCCACGGCCACGGGGTCTATCTGCGGGTAAGGCAGCATGGATTTTCCTCTAGTTTCAAATCAGCGAGCTAAATCAAAAAGCTGAGGCCGACGCAGAACAGCAGCGCGGCGAACAAACGCTTGAGCAGGCGTGGCGACAGTTTGTGCGCCAGGCGCGCGCCGAAGCGGGCGAAAAACATGCTGGTCACGGCAATGCCGACCAGCGCAGGCAGGTACACGTAGCCCAGGCTGTGGGCTGGCAAGTGTTCTTCGTGCCAGCCAAGCCACATGAAGCTCAGGGCACTGGCCACGGCAATCGGCAGGCCACAGGCCGAGGACGTTGCCACCGCCTGCTGCATGGGCAGGCTGCGCCAGGTCAGGAACGGCACGGTCAGCGAGCCGCCACCAATACCGAAAATCGCCGAAGCCCAGCCAATCACCCCACCTGCTGCGGTCAACGCGGGCTTGCCAGGGATGCCACGGCTGGCCTTGGGCTTGAGGTCCAGGGCCATTTGCGCGGCGATGATCAGGGCGAACACACCGATGATCTTCTGCAGCAGCGGGCCCTGGATCAACGAGGCGGTCTTGGCGCCGATACCAGCGCCAATCAGGATGCCCAGGGTCATCCAGGCGAAGATCGGCCACTGCACCGCACCCCGGCGATGGTGTTCGAGCACCGCGTTGATCGAGGTGAAGATGATGGTTGCCAACGACGTGCCGACAGCCAGGTGGGTCAATACCGAGGGGTCGAAGCCCTGCAAGGTGAAGCTGAACACCAGCACCGGCACGATGATGATGCCACCGCCCACGCCGAACAGCCCGGCCAGCACGCCGGCACATGCACCTAACAGCAGATAGAGTACGAACTCCATTCGTTGCCCCTGAGAAAATCAATCCGGCATGGTAACGGAAGCCGGCCCTGAGGCTCTAGTGAACTTCGTGACAGGATGGATCAGCACCGCCGCAGTGGGTAGAGTGGCAAAAAACACAGAGGCCCAACCGATGTGCCTGATCGTATTCGCCTGGCGGCCGGGGCATGCCCTGCCGCTGATCGTGGCGGCCAACCGCGACGAGTTCTATGCCCGGCCCACGCAGGCCCTGAGCGCCTGGGAGGATGCCCCTGGCGTCTATGCCGGACGTGACCTGGAGGCTGGCGGTACCTGGCTGGGCGTGGGGCCGCAGGGGCGCTTTGCCGCGCTAACCAACATTCGCGCCCCTGGGCAAGCCTTGGGCGTGCGCTCGCGCGGGGAGCTGGTGGCGGGGTTTCTGCAGGGTGAGCTTGGCGTGGAAGCCTATCTTGACCAGGTGGCCAGCCGCAGCCGCCAGTATTCGGGGTTCAACTTGCTGGTGGGTGATGGGGCGCAGTTAGGCTTTCTGCACGCCCGAGACGCCGCGCCGCGCTTGCTGGAGCCTGGGGTCTATGGGTTATCCAATGCCGGGTTGGATACGCCGTGGCCGAAGCTGGTCAAGGCGCGTAGCGGGCTGGAGGGGTTGCTTGAGTCAGCAGACCCGCAGCGCTTGCTGGCGTTGCTGGCCGATGGTGAGCCGGCAGCCGAGAGTGAGTTGCCAGAAACGGGCGTGGGGTTGGCGACCGAGAAGCTGCTGTCGAGTGTGTTTATTGCCAGCCAGAATTATGGGACGCGGGCGAGTACTGTGCTGATCGTGGATGATCAGGGGAGAAGACGGCTGGTTGAGCGCAGTTTCGGGCCGTTTGGGGGGCATTTGGGGGAAGTTGAGATTATGGCTTGAGGGCCAGGGGCTGCTTTGCAGCCCTTCGCAGCACAAGGCTGCTCCTACAGGGGATCGCGTTACCTTGAGCAGCCTTGTGCTGCGAAGAGGCCAGTACAGGTATCACAGGGTCTTGTTCGCCCCAGGCCCGATCATGCGCGCCAACCCTAGGTTCTTCAGCGCCAATTGCAGCGAGCTGTGGATAACCTGCGGGTTGTCATGGCTCATGGCTTCGGTCAGCAGCTCCTTGGCCTTGCTCATGTTGATCTGGCGCAGCATCCACTTCACCTTGGGCAAGTTGGTGGCGTTCATCGACAAACTGTCGAAGCCCATCGCCATCAACAGCACCGCTGCCGCCGGGTCACCGGCCATCTCGCCGCAAATGCTGACCGGCTTGCCCTCGCCATGGGCATCGCGCACCACCGTGTTCAAGGCTTGCAGCACGGCCGGGTGCAGGTAATCGTACAGGTCGGCGACCCGTGGGTTGTTGCGGTCGACCGCCAGCAGGTACTGGGTCAGGTCGTTGGAACCGACCGACAGGAAGTCCACCTGCCGCGCCAGCTCCTTGGTCTGGTACACCGCCGCAGGGATCTCGACCATCACGCCAACCGGCGGCATCGGCACATCGGTGCCTTCGTCACGCACCTCACCCCACGCGCGGTGGATCAGGTGCAGTGCCTCTTCCAGCTCGTGAATGCCAGAAATCATCGGCAGCAGGATGCGCAGGTTGTTCAAGCCTTCGCTGGCCTTGAGCATGGCGCGGGTCTGGACCAGGAAGATTTCCGGGTGGTCGAGGGTAACGCGAATGCCGCGCCAACCCAGGAAGGGGTTTTCTTCCTTGATCGGGAAGTACGACAGCGCCTTGTCCCCGCCGATATCCAGGGTACGCATGGTCACTGGCAGCGGGTGGAAGGCCGCCAGCTGTTCGCGGTAGATCGCCAGCTGCTCTTTCTCGCTGGGGAAGCGCTGGTTGATCATGAACGGCACTTCGGTGCGGTACAGGCCTACCCCTTCGGCGCCACGCTGCTGGGCACGGGCGACGTCGGCCAGCAGGCCGGTGTTGACCCACAGCGGCATGCGGTGGCCATCCGGGGTGACGCAGGGCAGCTCGCGCAGCGCATCCAGGCCTTGCGCCAGCTGGCGCTCCTCCTCGACCACTTCGCTGTACTGCTTGCGCAACACGTCGCTGGGGTTGGTGAACACCTCGCCCTTGTAGCCGTCGACGATCAGCTCGATGCCATCGACCTTGGAATACGGCAGGTCGACCAGGCCCATCACCGTCGGAATACCCATGGCGCGGGCCAGGATCGCGACGTGGGAGTTGCCCGAACCCAATACCGACACCAGGCCGACCAGCTTGCCCTCCGGCACTTCGCCCAGCATCGCTGGCGTCAGTTCTTCGCTGACCAGGATGGTATTGTCGGCGTACACCAGCGATTGAGAGCGAGCCTCCTGCAGGTAGGCGAGCAGCCGGCGGCCAAGGTCCTTGACGTCCGAAGCGCGCTCACGCAGGTAGTCATCGTCCATCAGCTCGAAGCGGTTGACGTGCTCGCCGACCACTTGGCGCAAAGCGCCCTGGGCCCACTGGCCGGTCTTGATGACCTCGGTCACCTCGCCGCCCAGGGCGGCGTCTTCGAGCATCATCAGGTACACGTCGAACAACGCGCGCTCTTCGGGCCGCAGCTGGGTGGCCAGCTTGGCCGACAGCTTGCGCATGTCGGCGCGCACGCCTTCAAGGGCGTTCTGGAACAGTTTGAGTTCGGCGTCGATGTCTTCGACAGTCTTGTCCGGCACCACTTCGAGGTCGGCCGGCGGCAACATCACCACTGCGCGGCCAACGGCGGCGCCTGGCGAGCCCGGCACGCCGACGAAGCGAGCCTCCTGGATACCCTTGCCCTGGCGGCCAAGGCCACGGATCGAGCCGGTCGCCTCGGCATGCGCGATAACCCCGGCAAGCTGGGCGCTCATGGTGACCAGGAAGGCTTCTTCGCCCTCATCGAACTGGCGGCGCTCCTTCTGCTGAATGACCAGAACCCCGACCACCCGACGGTGGTGAATGATCGGTGCACCCAGGAAGGAGGCGAATTTTTCTTCACCGGTTTCGGCGAAGTAGCGATAACGCGGGTGATCGGCGGCGTTTTCCAGGTTCAGCGGCTCTTCCCGGGTACCGACCAGGCCGACCAGGCCCTCGTTGGGGGCCATGCTGACCTTGCCGATCGAACGCTTGTTCAGGCCCTCGGTGGCCATCAGCACGAAGCGGTTGGTTTCCGGGTCAAGCAGGTAGACGGAGCAGACCTGGCTGCCCATGGCCTCCTTGACGCGCAAGACAATGATCCCCAACGCCGTCTTGAGATCTTTGGCGGAGTTCACTTCCTGGACGATCTTGCGCAGCGTATTGAGCATGGCTCGGGGTCGAACTCCGTCGTCAGTCGCGCGTCAGAAGACGCGGTGCTAGCTCTTTCAGGGCGCGACGGTAGACCTCGCGCTTGAATGTCACAACCTGGCCCAGCGGGTACCAATAGCTGACCCAGCGCCAGCCGTCGAACTCCGGCTTGCCCGTCAGGTCCATCCGCACCCTTTGTTCGTTGCTTACCAGACGCAGCAGGAACCACTTCTGCTTCTGGCCAATGCACAGCGGCTGGCTGTGCGTACGCACCAGACGCTGGGGTAAACGATAACGCAACCAGCCGCGCGTGCAGGCAAGAATTTCCACATCGTCGCGTTCAAGGCCAACTTCTTCGTTCAGCTCGCGGTACAGGGCATCTTCCGGCGTCTCGTCAGGGTTGATGCCACCCTGGGGAAATTGCCAGGCATCCTGGTTGATCCGTCGAGCCCATAGCACCTGCCCGGCATCATTCGTGAGAATGATCCCGACATTGGGGCGAAAACCATCCGGGTCGATCACGGCAGCAACCTCGCAAACGCATGTCACCGCATTGTTCCACAAAGCCTGCGAGCGCAGCAACGCGCCCGCCAAGCTTATGTGCAGCGAGGTGAAAACTCCGTATTCTGCGGGCCTACCTTGTAGCTGATGCGAGTGAACGCGATGCGCCTGGCTTTATTCGACCTGGACAATACCCTCCTCGGTGGCGACAGCGACCATGCCTGGGGTGACTATCTGTGCGAGCGCGGCATACTCGACCCGGTCGCTTACAAACAACGCAACGATGCCTTCTACCAGCACTACCTGAACGGCACCCTGGACTTGCAGGCCTACCTGGCCTTTTCCATGGAGATTCTGGCGGCAACGCCTATGGCCCAGCTCGACGCGTGGCACCGCGATTTCATGCGGGACTGCATCGAGCCGATCATCCTGCCTAAGGCCTTGGCGTTGCTGCAGCAGCACCGCGAGGCGGGCGACAAACTGGTGATCATCACTGCCACCAACCGTTTCGTGACCGCGCCAATCGCCCGCCGTTTGGGCGTGCGTACCCTGCTGGCGACCGAATGCGAGACCGAAGATGGCCGCTACACCGGGCGCAGTACCGATATAGCGTGTTTCCGTGAAGGGAAAGTGACGAGGTTGCAGCGCTGGATGCTGGAAAACGGCTACGACCTTGAAGACAGCTATTTCTACAGCGATTCGATGAATGACCTGCCGTTGCTGCAGCAGGTGACGCATGCGGTGGCGGTGGACCCGGATCCGAACCTGCGGGCGGAAGCCGAGCAGCGTGGGTGGCCGGTGATTTCGCTGAGGGATTGAGGTTGTCCTGTGCAGGCCCTTTCGCGGGTAAACCCGCTCCCACAGGGATTGCATCAGGCCCGAGGGCTGTGCAGTCCTGTGGCAGCGGGCTTGCCCCGCGAAGAGGCCGGCATGGACAGCACAAGGCCATCAGACTGGCTTGGCACCCATCAAGCCGGCAATGGACAAGAAGCAAACCCCGCTGAACACCGCCAAGGCCAAGGTAAACCGCAGCCCCACCACCTGCGCCTTGCGCAGCCGGTTCAAGCGCACCAGCAGCCACCACACGGCAAACGCACCCAGCGTATAGATGACGCTGGATGCCAGCACCCAGGTCTGCCCCAGTGGCCAGCCGACCAGGTGCACCAGCCACCAGCCAGTGACCGGCATGCTCACCAGGCACACGCCCATGACCAACCAGACGAACACCAGCGGCCGGCGCAGCAATTTGCCGTAGGCCTCGGCATCGCCCAGCCGGTGGGCGCGAACTGTCCAGATCACCAAGCCCAGCGCGCCCAGAAGCAGCAGCGCAGTGGCGGTGATGTGCAAGGCCTTGAGCGTCGTCAGGTGTTCCATGTCTTCATATCCATGCGCGATGAGCCAAGCTTAGTCGCTCAACCCAAAAACAACCGGTAAGCCGGGTTATCGGTCTCGTCCCAGTACGGGTAACCGATCTTGGCCAGCGCCGCTGGCACCAGGTGGCGTTCGTCTTCCGGTACCTGCAAGCCCGCCACCACGCGCCCGTCGGCAGCGCCATGGTTGCGGTAGTGGAACATCGAGATATTCCAGCGCCCGCCCAGCTTGTTGAGGAAGTTGAACAACGCACCCGGCCGCTCGGGGAACTCGAAGCGCAGCACAATCTCATCACTGGCGCCGGCCGAATGGCCACCCACCATGTGACGAATGTGCAGCTTGGCCAGTTCGTTGTCGGTCAGGTCGGTAACCGGGAAGCCCTGCTCGGTCAGTTGCTGCACCAGTACCGCACGCGGGTCGTTCTCTGGGTGGGTCTGCACGCCGACGAAGATGTGCGCCTCGTCGGAGGTGTGCTTGCGGTAGTTGAATTCGGTGATCTGGCGCTTGCCGATCGCCTCGCAGAACGCCTTGAAGCTGCCCGGGCGCTCAGGGATGGTAACGGCGATGATGGCTTCGCGTTTTTCGCCCAATTCGGCACGCTCGGCCACATGGCGCAGGCGGTCGAAGTTGACGTTGGCGCCCGAATCGATGGCAACCAGGGTCTGGCCGGTCACGCCATACAGCTCGACATACTTCTTGATGCCGGCAACCCCCAGCGCGCCAGCAGGTTCGGTGATCGAGCGGGTATCGTCGTAGATATCCTTGATGGCTGCACAGATCTCGTCAGTACTGACAGTGATCACTTCATCCACGTGCAGGCGACAGATGTCGAAGGTGTGCTGGCCAATCTGCGCCACCGCCACACCGTCGGCGAACAGCCCGACCTGCGGCAACACCACGCGCTCACCCGCGGCCATGGCGGCCTGCAGGCAGTTGGAGTCGTCCGGCTCGACGCCGATGACTTTGATTTCCGGGCGCAGGTATTTCACGTAGGCCGCGATGCCGGCGATCAGGCCGCCGCCGCCGACCGGCACGAAGATCGCGTCGAGCCGGCCCGGGTGCTGACGCAGGATCTCCATGGCCACTGTGCCTTGCCCAGCGATGGTGTGCGGGTCGTCGTAGGGGTGGATGTAGACGAAGCCCTTCTCATCGACCAGCTTGAGCGAGTAGGCCAGCGCCTCGGGGAAGGTGTCGCCGTGCAATACCACCTTGCCGCCCCGCGAACGCACGCCTTCGATCTTGATCTCTGGGGTGGTCTTGGGCATCACGATGGTTGCCTTGATCCCCAGCTCACGCGCCGCCAGGGCCAGGCCCTGGGCATGGTTGCCGGCCGAGGCGGTGACCACGCCGCGGGCCAGCTCTTCTGGGGTCAGTTGCGCCAGCTTGTTGTACGCCCCGCGAATCTTGAACGAGAACACCGGCTGCAGGTCTTCGCGCTTGAGCAAAATCTGGTTGCCGAGGCGTTTGCTCAGCTGCCCGGCGCTCTGCAGCGGCGTTTCGACGGCGACGTCATAGACGCGCGAGGTGAGGATCTTCTTGACGTACTGTTCGAGCATCGGGAAAGCATCACTGGCCGCGGGACAAGGGCTGCGAGTCTAACCCAGCGCTACGTCGGGCGACCACAGCAAAGCCGCGCAAGCCGCTATACTAAGCCCCTTTGAAACCCAGCCCCCTTTGAAACCCTCCCCGCCCCTCTCGGAGCCCGCATGACCCAGGACCAACTCAAACAGGCCGTCGCCCAGGCCGCTGTCGACTTCATTCTGCCCAAGCTGGATGAAAAGAGCGTCGTCGGCGTCGGTACCGGTTCGACCGCCAACTTCTTCATCGACGCCCTGGCTCAGCACAAGACCGCCTTCGATGGCGCAGTCGCCAGCTCCGAGGCCACCGCCCAGCGTCTGAAGGGTCATGGCATCCCGGTCTACGAGCTGAACAGCGTCAGCGAGCTGGAGTTCTATGTGGACGGCGCCGACGAGAGCGACGCGCACCTGAACCTGATCAAGGGCGGTGGCGCGGCCCTGACCCGCGAGAAGATCGTCGCGGCCGTGGCCAAGACCTTCATCTGCATCGCCGATGCCAGCAAGCTGGTCCCGGTGCTGGGCGCCTTCCCGCTGCCCGTCGAAGTGATCCCAATGGCCCGCAGCCACGTGGCGCGCCAGCTGGTCAAGCTGGGCGGTGACCCGGTGTACCGCGAGGGTGTGCTGACCGACAACGGTAACGTGATCCTGGACGTGTACAACCTGCAGATCACCAACCCGGTCGAGCTCGAAGCGCAGATCAATGCGATCGTTGGCGTGGTGACCAACGGCCTGTTCGCGGCACGCCCGGCGGACTTGCTGCTGCTCGGTACCGCTGAAGGTGTGAAAACCCTCAAGGCCGAGTAACCCAGGCCTATAAGCGTTGTTCTAGCCCTGCGCGATCCAGGTAGGAGCAGCCTTGTGCTGCGAAGAGGCCGGTGACTTCACAGTGAATCTCTGCTGCTGTTACCGACCTCTTCGCAGCACAAGGCTGCTCCTACCCGGATCGCGCAGGGCCGCATTTAATCTGCCGGCTGTTTGAACACGTAAAACAGGTTCGGCTCACTGACCAGGTAAATGGTCCCCGCCTCATCCATCGCAATTCCTTCCGCCTGCGGCACCGTCTTCTTCAACCCCTGATACCCCTTGCGCAGCGACAAGGTACTGAGCGGCTTGCCCTTCACATCCAGTTCCAGCACCAGCCGCGATTCATCCGACAGCGCCAACAAATGGCCGCTGCGCTCGTCGAACTGCAAACTCGACAGGTCCCGCACAAACAAACGCGAGTCACGCTTGCGGTCCTGCACCACATGCACGGCATAAGGCTGCTCGGGGTTGTCATGCGGGAAGCCATGCACCTCGTAGATCAGCATCGGGTCGCGCTCCTTGGCCACGAACAGGCGCTTGCCGGCCGAGTCGTACGCCAGCCCCTCGAACCCCTTATTGCCGTTCAGGCCAATGCCCAGGGTCAACTGCTCGGCATCGCCGGCATCGAGGAACAGCGTATCGTCGTCCAGGCGCACGCGAATCAGCCGTTGCTGGCGCTCGTCGGTGATCACATAGCTGTTGGGGCCCACGTATTCCACCGCCTCCGGGTCGCCAAAGCCGGTCAGTGGCACGCGCCGCAGGATGCGCCCGTCCAGCGACAGCTCGATCAGCTCCGAACGTGCATTGGTGACGGTGAACAGGGTCTTGCGGTCTGGGTCGTAGGTCAGCGCCGAAATGTCATCGTCCAGCCCCTCGACAGGCTGCGCCTCGACCACCACCCGATAACGGTCCAGGCCGATGCCCTGCTCGGCTGGCTGCCACCAGGTTTTCAGGTTGAACCAGCCGCGCTCGAACAGGCGAAACTCCTGCCCGGCCCAGCCGAGCAAAAGCAGGCCAATAAAGGCCGGAATCAGTGACAGGCGAAGATAGCGACGCATTTGGGGACAGACTCGACGTAAGGGTGGCGAATCTAACCATGAACAACTGAATCAAAGCTTAATGCCAGCATCCGACAAATCTGATGTTGCTGTCAGTTTTTCTTGAAACGATAGAAAAGCGCCGGCTCGCTGACCATGTACAGGTTGCCCTGGTCATCCATGGCCACGCCTTCGGCACGTGGGATGGTGCGCTCAAGGCCATTGAAACCGCCCAGCAAGGTCATGAAGCTGACTTGCTGGCCCTGCTCATCCAGCTCCAACAGCATGTTGGAGTCCGCCGACAATGCCAACAGGTGCCCGGTGCGCGGGTCGACGCCGAGGGCCGACAGGTTGCGCAGGTCGAGCTCATCATTGGGCAGCAACTGCTTGTCGCCCTTCAGCGGGCTACGGCCATCGGTGCTCCAGGTGTACAGCTTGGGCGGGCGCTCTTCGCCGATCACCAGGCGTTGACGCATCGGGTCCCAAGCCACGGCCTCGAAGCCCTTGTTGCTCTTCACCGACTTGCCCAGGTCGTAGCTCGGGAAGTCGTCATGGTTAAGCGACGTGGTGTGCGCATCCACCTTGACCACAGTCAGGTCGTGCAGCCGTTCGTCGACGATCGCCAGGTGCCCGTCCTCCATCACCGCCAGCCCTTCCGGGTTGTTCCAGCCCTTTAATGGAATCTGGCGCAGCACGTTACCGTCCAGGCTGAGCTCGACCAGGAACGGGTTCTTGCCCATGACGGCGAACAAGGTGCGGGTTTGCGGGTTGAAGGCCACGTCCGAGGCTTCGTCATCGTCCATGCCGGGCAGCGGTTTGGCGTCGATATCGGCCTGATAGGCCGGCAGCCAGACGCTCTCGCTTTGCTCGGCGGTGCTTTCAAAGCTTTCCTTCACCCACAGTGCCCCGCGGTCATCCCAGTGCATGGCCACGGATACGCCATAGCCGATCACCGCTGCAACTGCCAGGCCGAACGGCCAGCGCAGGTAAAAGCGACGCTTGGGAGTTGCCGGGGCGCTGGAGCGAGATGGCATACGTGGATCCTGGGAAAATGGGCGTAGGTCCGCGCATTATCCAGATAAGGTGTGAAAAATCGGTAAACAGTGCCGGCCTCTTCGCGGGCAAGCCCGCTCCCACAGGCATTTCACAATGTTCAAGTCTTGTGCAGACCCTGTGGGAGGGTTTACCTCAGAGCACCCGGCTTTCGAAGCGGCTCACACCCGGCAACTCAATCACCAGCTCATCACCCACATTGAACGGCCCTACGCCCGCAGGGGTACCGGTCAAGATCACATCGCCCGCCTGCAACGAGAAATGCGCCGCCATGTACTGGATCATCGGCACGATCGGGTTGAGCATCAACGCGCTGTTGCCGTCCTGCACCACTTGGCCGTTGAGGGTCAGGCGCACCGGGATGTCGGTCACATCCTCGAAACTGGCCGCCGAAACGAACGGCGGCAGCACGCAGGCGCCGTCAAAGCTCTTGCACAGCTCCCAAGGCAGGCCCTTTTCCTTGAGCTTGGCCTGCACGTCGCGCAGGGTCAGGTCGAGCGCCGGGGCGTAACCGGAGATGGCGTCCAGCACCTCTTCTTCGGTTGGCTTGGTGGACAACGGCTTGCCCAGCAGCACAGCAATCTCGGCCTCGTAATGCACAACGCCACGGTCGGTCGGGATCTTGAAACCACCTTCCAGCGGCATCACGCAACTGCCCGGCTTGATGAACAGCAACGGCTCGCTGGGGATCGGGTTGTCCAGTTCCTTGGCATGCTCGGCATAGTTACGGCCGATGCACACCACCTTGCCCAATGGGAAGTGGATGCGCGTGCCGTCTACGTACTGGTGCTGGTAACTCATGGCCGACTCCTCTGCATACTGCTTATTATTCAGGAGCGAAGATCTTACCCGGATTCATGATGCCGTTAGGGTCGAAGACGGCCTTTATTGCCTTCATGCAGGCGATTTCTTCGGCCGAGCGGCTGTAGCCGAGGTAGTCACGCTTGGTCATGCCCACGCCATGCTCGGCCGAGATCGAGCCGTTGTAGCGCTGGACGATTTCGAACACCCACTTGTTGACCTTGGCGCAGGAGGCAAAGAAGGCATCTTTGCTCATGGCGTCGGGCTTGAGGATGTTCAGGTGCAGGTTGCCATCGCCGATATGGCCGTACCAGACCACCTCGTAGTCCGGGTAATGCTCGCCGACGATGGCATCGATGTCGCGCAAAAACGCCGGCACCTTGGAGACGGTGACAGAAATGTCGTTTTTGTACGGGGTCCAGTGGGAGATGGTTTCGGACAGGTACTCACGCAACTTCCACAGGTTTCTCAGCTGGGTTTCGCTCTGGCTCATCACCCCGTCCAGCACCCAGCCCTGCTCGACACAGTGCTCGAAGGTGGCCAAGGCTTCGTTGGCGACCTCTTCGGTGCTGGCTTCGAACTCCAGCAGGGCATAGAACGGGCAATCGGTCTCGAAAGGCGCCGGCACATCGCCACGGCCCATGATCTTGGCCAGGCCCTTGTCGGAAAAGAACTCGAAGGCCGTCAGGTCGAGCTTGGCCTGGAAGGCATGCAGCACCGGCATGATCGAGTCGAAATCCGGCGTGCCCAGCACCATCGCGGTGAGGTTGCGCGGGGCGCGGTCAAGGCGCATGGTCGCTTCGACCACAAAGCCCAGCGTGCCCTCGGCACCAATGAACAGCTGGCGCAGATCGTAGCCGGTGGCGTTCTTGATCAGGTCTTTGTTCAGCTCCAGCAGCTCGCCCTTGCCGGTGACCACTTTCAGCCCGGCAACCCAGTTGCGGGTCATGCCGTAGCGAATCACCTTGATGCCGCCGGCGTTGGTGCCGATGTTGCCGCCAATCTGGCTGGAGCCGCTGGAGGCGAAGTCCACCGGGTAATACAGGCCTTGCGCCTCGGCGTAGGCCTGCAATTGCCGGGTAATCACCCCCGGCTGGCACACCACCGTACGGTCGAACGCATTGAAATCGAGAATCTGGTTCATGTAGTCGAACGCGACCACGACCTCGCCATTGGCCGCCACGGCACCGCCCGACAGCCCGGTACGCCCACCGGACGGCACCAGCGCGACCTGATGGCGGTTGGCCCAGGCAACGATGGCCTGCACCTGCGCGATGCTCTTGGGGAACACGATGGCCGTGGGCGCTGGCGGGTAATGCTTGGTCCAGTCCTTGCCGTAGGCTTCGAGGGAAACGGCGTCAGTCAGGACCTTGCCAGGGTCGACAAGGGTCATCAGTTCATCAATAACAGCGGGGTGGGTCATCGCTGGAACTCTCGACTTATTCATAGTCACCCTGAGCACTCTTCACCTGTCGGGATAAGCTCAGATTGTGTCGCGTATGCTAGCATAGCCCTCCCGCTGTTCATGCTAAGGCCGACGCCGCGCCTAGCATCACCCCTCGCCATTTTTTCTCCGGGATACAGGTTTACGCAGATGAGCAAGACTTCTCTCGACAAGAGCAAGATCAGGTTCCTTCTTCTTGAAGGTGTGCACCAGAACGCGGTCGATACCCTCAAGGCTGCCGGCTACACCAACATCGAATACCTCACTGGTTCGTTGCCGGAAGCCGAGCTGAAGGAAAAGATCGCCGATGCCCACTTCATCGGCATCCGCTCGCGCACGCAACTGACTGAAGAGATCTTCGACTGCGCGAAGAAGCTGGTTGCGGTCGGCTGCTTCTGCATCGGTACCAACCAGGTCGACCTGGAAGCGGCCCGCGAGCGCGGTATCGCCGTGTTCAACGCCCCGTACTCGAACACCCGTTCGGTCGCCGAACTGGTGCTGGCCGAGGCCATCCTGCTGCTGCGCGGCATCCCCGAGAAGAACGCTTCGTGCCACCGTGGTGGCTGGATCAAGAGCGCGGCCAACTCCTTCGAGATCCGTGGCAAGAAGCTGGGCATCGTCGGCTACGGCTCGATCGGCACCCAACTGTCGGTCCTGGCTGAAAACCTAGGCATGCAGGTGTACTTCTTCGACCCGCTGACCAAGCTGCCGTTGGGCAACGCTGTCCAGGTCGCCAGCCTGCACGAGCTGCTGGGCTTGGCCGACATCGTCTCGCTGCATGTGCCTGAGCTACCATCCACCCAGTGGATGATCGGCGAGAAGGAAATCCGCGCGATGAAGAAGGGCTCGATCCTGATCAACGCCGCCCGCGGTACCGTGGTCGAGCTGGATCACCTGGCTGCCGCGATCAAGGACAAGCACCTGATCGGCGCCGCCATCGACGTGTTCCCGGTCGAGCCGCGCTCCAACGACGAAGAGTTCGAAAGCCCGCTGCGCGGCCTGGACAACGTCATCCTGACCCCGCACATCGGTGGCTCCACTGCCGAGGCCCAGGCCAACATCGGCCTGGAAGTTGCCGAGAAGCTGGTCAAGTACAGCGACAACGGTACCTCGGTGTCTTCGGTCAACTTCCCGGAAGTTGCCTTGCCGGCGCACCCAGGCAAACACCGCCTGCTGCACATCCACGAAAACATCCCTGGCGTGCTCAGCGAGATCAACAAGGTCTTCGCCGAGAACGGCATCAACATCTCCGGTCAGTTCCTGCAGACCAACGAGAAAGTGGGTTACGTGGTGATCGACGTTGACGCCGAGTACTCGGACCTGGCGCAAGAGAAACTGCAGCACGTGAAGGGCACTATCCGCTCCCGCGTTCTGTTCTAAGTTTCACGGCGGCATGAAAAAGGGAGGCCGTGGTGGCCTCCCTTTTTCGTGGGTGCTTACTTCACCTCGACGGTGATCTTTTTCGATTCGACGCTCGGCTTGAACGGCACGTGGTACTTGTCGCCCAAGACCAACTGCAAAGTGTGCTTGCCTGGGGTCAGGGTAATGGTCGCCTCGGTTTGTGCCTTGCCGAAGTGCAGCACTTGCGGGCCGGCCGGCAGCGGCGCGTTGTTTTCAGGCATCACGCTGGTTGGCAGGGGCTTGTCGGCCTCCGGCTCTTTATCGACGTCCACCAGCAGGTGGTGATGCCCGCTATGCGGGGTCTGGTCACCCGCAGGCTTGAGCGCCATGCCCTCGATGCCGAACTTGACGGTGAAGGTCTTGTCGACCGTTGCGCCATCGACGGGGGAAACGATGACGACCTTGGCATCCTTGGGCGGCTCCTGGCTCTTCAGGGCATCCTCGGCACTGGCGAACACCGAGGCCCCCATCAGCAGACCGGCTACGGCAGCACGCGAAAATAGGCTGTTCATTCACTTCTCCTGTGATTCACTTAAAGACCACTGCCGTTAAAACGTGCGGCAGCGGTAGTTCACCATAGCCCACAAAGAGAAATATTTCAGTTAGGGTTAAACCTCGCCAAGGCTTCAAGGTCATAGGCTGCGCTCGACCACGACGAGGAAGAAAGCCGTGGCGAATGAAATTCATCTGCCGAATAAAAAAGGGGCATTCATGCGTTCGACCCTAGGCGTACTGCTTGCAGTACTGATCAGTCCATTGGCCCAAGCCGAGCTGATAGACGAAATCAACGACCGCGGCGAACTGCGCATTGCCGTGCAGTCCGATACACCGCCCTATGTATTCAAGGAAAACGACCACCTCACGGGTTTCGAGATCGAGTTCGGGCAAATCCTGGCCAAGGAACTGGACCTGCGGGCTGAATTCATTGAAACGCCAGCTGAAGAAGTGCTGCCGGGCGTGGAGAGTGGCAAGTACGACATTACCTTGAATGAACAGAACACCAGTAAACAGCTGGACGTGAGCCAGCCTTATGGTGAGAAGAAACAGGTCATTCCGTTCCAGAAAGACAACCCGGCGTTCGAGAGCGCGGTGAACAACGCCCTGCAACGGATCAAGGACGATGGGCGCATGGCAGAGCTGGAGCAGAAGTGGTTCAAGGGTACCCAGGAGACGGCTGCAGGCCAGTGAATGACCGGCTCTTTGTAGGAGCAGCCTTGCGCTGCGAAAGGGCCGGCAAGGCAGGAACGGGTGTTGCAGGTGCGGCCTCTTCGCAGCGCAAGGCTGCTCCTACAGGTTCGCCAACGCTTGTTGTGCTTCATCCAGCTCAAGCTCGCTGAATACCAGCACCCCTTCCCGACGCAGCAGCGCCGTGGTCACGCCCTCCCCCGGCACCTTCACCCCGCTGAAGGTGCCATCGTAGGTCAGGCGATTACCACACGAAGGGCTGCCAGACTTGAGCACCGCGACGCGAATTCCGTGCCGGTGCACCAGCGCCAACGCCAGCTGAGCACCGGCCAGAAACGCGTCGCTGACGTCCTCACCCGTCACCGTCAGCACCTGTGCCTGGCCATCGAGCACCGCGCTGCCCTGCCCGCCTGGTATCTCCGCAGGCGGTCGCGGTGTAGGCAAGCCACCGGCCACTTCCGGGCACAAGGGCACTACCCGCCCTGCCGCCTGCCAGGCTTGCAACACACCCGGATGGCCACTGGCGCGGCCGTCATAGCGCACCGGCTGCCCCAGCAGGCACGCGCTGACCAGCACCTTGGGCAAGTCAGAACAGGTCATTGCCACGGCGCCGGAACCAGCCAGTCAACGACAGGCGCTCACGCCCGGCCGGCAATACCTCATGGGGCACATCGCCCGACAGGAACACCACCAGGCATCCGGCCACGGGCTGCACATCGTGCTCGACACCCTGCGCCAGGAACATGCGCAGCTGGCCGCCATCCTGTGGCTGCCAGTCTTCGTTCAAATAGAGCACTGCCGAGACCATGCGCCGGTCATCGTCACGAAAGCGGTCCAAATGGCGGCGATAGAACGCGCCCGGCGGGTACAGGGCAAAATGGCATTCGAAATCTTCAAGGCCCAGGAACAGCCCCTGGTTGATGGCTAGGCGCAGCTGGTCCATGGCCGCCAGGTACTGGTCGCAGGCAGCGGCCTGGCCGGGGTCGATCCACTGGATCTGATCACCGCGGATCGCCTCGCGGATCTCCTGTGAAGCCCCGCGTCCAACCCCTGCCGGGTTGAGCTCGCCTTCGGCGTCACGGCGCCGGCACTCGGCCGCCAGCGCGCGCACCAGGTCGCCAGGCAAAAAGAGCGCCTGCTGGGACCAGCCATGGGTGGCCAGATCGTCAACGACGGCCGCAAGCATCGGGTGTTCAGGGGAGATGTGCATGGCGCGCATCATATCCATTAGCCTTGCACTCGCACAGCGCCACTTGGCCGAGAAGCGCGCTGATATCTCGACAAACCGACGCTGGGCCAAGGACAATGGCAGCCTGCCGACAGGAGTCCTGAATGCGCCGTCTGTTTTCCCTGATTCTGCTGATGATCTGCACCATGCCTGTCTGGGCAGACAGCCTGGATCAACTGTACAAGGCCGCCGGCTGGCCCGACCAGCGCGCCCACTTCAACGATGCCCTGAGCGCCGCCCAGGAACGCTATCGCAACAGCCTGCCGCCTGCCGTCTACCAAGCGCTGGTCAACAACAGCAATCAGCGCTTCCAGGCCCAGGCCGTGGACCGTCGTGCCCAGGCGAAACTGCGCGCAACCCTGAGCAACCCTGCGCCAGCGCTGGCCTTCTTCCAGTCGCCGCTGGGCCGCAAGGTGGTGGCTGCCGAACTGCAAGCCACGCGCAAGGACCAGTTGGCCAAGAACGCCAAAGGCCTGCCGAAGGTCCAGGCCAGTGACGACCGCCTGTTGCTTATCGGCCACTTGGCCCAGGCGTTGCCCGCCCGCGAGGCCGGTGCAGAGGTCAGCCTGGCGATTGCCGGCGTCGCCGCCGACAGCCTCAGTTCGATGATCCCCGGCCTGTTTGGCGGCGGCCAGGCCCAGAGCCTGCTCGATGGCCAGCGCCAACGCCTGATGGGCCAGATCGGCGAGGACCTCAACAATACGCTGCTGTACGTGTACCGCGACTTGTCCGACGCCGAGCTGGAACAATTCGCCAACTTCGCCGAATCACCTGAGGGCAAGGCGTATTACCAGGCGGCACTGGCTGCCGTGCGCGCCGGCCTGGCGGTCGGCCAGAGTGCTGCCGACCTCAAGTGATCAGCCCAGGCGCTGGTCGATGAAGGTGAAGTAGCGCTGGCGAATGCCGGGCAGTTCATTGGCCAGGTGGTGCCGCGCCTCGGGCAGCATGAGTATTTGCGGCTCAGTGAACTTGGCCTTGAGCACCTCGAGGTTGTAGGGCCAGTCCACCGTGCCGTCCGCCTCACCTTGCACGATCAAGGGCCGCCGTGTGCTGCGTGGCGCGGCTTCTATGCGCTTGACCCAGGCGATCAGCGCGCCGACCCAGGCCGTGGGTAAACGACGCGGTTGCAGGGGGTCGGCCTCCAGAAACGCTAGGAAGGCCGGGTCGTTGGTGTTTTCACTGAAGCGCCGTTCGATGCCGTTTACGAAATGGCGCAGCACGCAATAGCTGAGCTTCGACCAACGCCAGGAGCAGGGCCGTACCAGCGGCGCGAGCAGGATCACCTGCCCATCGGCCGGGCTTTGCTCGCCCCGGTGCAACAGGTGGTCGACCACAATGGCGCCTCCCGTGCTTTGCCCGCACAAATGCCAAGGCCGCGGCAGGCCCAGCCTGCGCGCTTGCTCGAAGAGTGCATCGAGCACCTGCTGATACAGCGAAAAGTCGCTGATGCTGGCCCGCTCACCGCTGGAAAGGCCATGGCCGGGCAGGTCACAGCTGATCACTGCATAACCCTGGCCCAGTGCCCACTCGATCACATGCCGGTAAAGGCCCATGTGGTCGTAATAGCCATGCAGCAGGAACACCGTGGCCACCGGCTGCGGCGGCAGCCAGACTTGCCCGACCAACTCGAACCCGGCCGCTTGAAAGCCACCCAGCCAGCTGTGCACGGGCAGGTCCAGGCCATAAAAATGCTGGTAATCGCGCCCCTGCGCCGACAACGGCTGGCGATCGGTCAAGGGCGCAAGGCTGGCACGCAGAAGGTCGGGGAGCAAAGCGGCGGGCATCGGGTACATCCAGAGCGCAGCGAGTATTGATCTGTGATATTCAGCTCTAGCTGGCGTCGTGGCAAGCTTGCTCACCCTCGAACAACCAACACCTATCAAATTGTGGGAGCGGCCTTGTGTCGCGAAAGGGCCAATGACTCCTCATGAATAGCCGAATCATCAAAACATCGCGCACGGCAATCGCCCTACTGGTTGGCGTTGGCATTCTCTGGCAGGCCTACACCACCTTCCAGTCCCGCTACCTGCGCCCGTTCGACAACCAGGCCACCCTGTTCGACGGCAGCCAACTGCGCCTGCCCGCAGAACTGGCCGGCCCCGGCCCGATCCGTGTGGTGCACTTCTGGGACCCGGCCTGTCCGTGCAATGTCGGCAACCAGCAGCACTTGGCCGACCTGGTCAGCCACTTCGCAGGCGACGGCGTCAGCTTCCATGTGCTGCAAAAACCCGGCAGCCACGGCCAGTTGCCCGCGAACCTCAGCGCCCTCAAGCCCCTCGCCAGCCTGCCCGGCAGCGAACACCTGCCCGCCTCCCCGGCCGTGGCCATCTGGGACCGACAAGGCCACCTCGCCTACTTCGGGCCTTACAGTGAAGGGGCGGTGTGCAACGCCAGCAACAGTTTCATCGAACCGATCCTCAAGGCGTTGATCGACAACCGCCAGGTGACGGCCTCCAACACCTTGGCGGTGGGTTGCTACTGCCCTTGGGCCGGCTGACGCACCCGCGCCGGGTTACCGACCACCACCGCACCCGCCGGCACATCACGGGTGACCACACTGCCCGCGCCGACCACCGCGTTGTCGCCAAGGGTCACCCCCGGCAGGATGATCGCCCCGCCACCAATCCACACATTGTTGCCAATACTCACCGGCCGGCCGCTTTCCAGCCCGGTGCGCCGCAGCTCAGGGTCGAGTGGGTGGTCGGCGGTGTAGATCTGCACCGCCGGGCCAATCTGGCAATCGTCGCCGATGCGCACCGGCAGCACGTCGAGGATCACGCAGTTGAAGTTGATGAAGGTGTTGCGGCCAATGCTGATGTTGTAGCCATAGTCGCAATAGAACGGCGGGCGGATCACCGTGCCTTCGCCGGCCTGGCCGAAGTGCTCGGCGAGCAGGCCGTGACGTGCGTCGTTGAGCAGCTCGAAACTGCTGTTGTAGCGCTGCATCCAGTGCTTGTTGGCAATTTGCTCGGCCTGCAGCTCGGGGCAGCCGGCATGGTAGAGCTGGCCTGCGAGCATTTTCTGTTTTTCGCTGAGGGACATGGAAACTCCTTTCGAGGGCTATGCTCTGTGCGCGAATCCGTCGATGATCGGACCACAGTTTCCGTTCGAATGCACAAGGAGTTTCGATGAAGCGCAGCCTGACCCTGTTGGCCGTGGTAATCGCCGTGGCCGCTGGCGCCGGATACGGGTACGTGCACGGCAAGCTGCCGCAACGCGAAGGCGAAGTGGCGATCGCCGGCCTGCAGGCGCCGGTCAGCGTGCGCTATGACAGCCGCGGCGTTCCGCACCTGCAGGCACAGAACGAACAGGACCTGTACCGCGCCCTCGGCTATGTGCACGCCCAGGACCGGTTGTTCCAGATGGAGATCATGCGCCGCCTGGCGCGCGGTGAGTTGGCCGAAGTGCTGGGCGAAAAACTCGTGCCCACCGACACCCTGTTCCGCAGCTTGCGTATTCGCGACCAAGCGGCGCTGATGGTGCAGCGGCAGGACCGCCAATCACCCGCCTGGCAGGCCCTGCAAGCCTACCTGGAGGGCATCAACAGCTGGCAGGCCAGCCATCCCAAGCCGATCGAGTTCGACCTGCTGGGCATCACCCCCCGCCCGTTCACCGCCGAAGACACCCTGAGCATCGCCGGTTACCTGGCCTACAGCTTCGCCGCCGCGTTCCGCACCGAGCCCGCGCTCACCTATATTCGCGACCAGCTCGGCCCGCAGTACCTGAAAATCTTCGACCTTGGCTGGCAACCCGAAGGCGCCCTGGCCGCGCCGTTGGCGGCCGCCGACTGGCGCAGCCTGGAGGCACTTGCCCGGCTCAGCCACGACGCTCTAAGCGACGCGGCTATCCCGCAATTCGAAGGCAGCAACGCCTGGGCCGTCGCCGGCAGCCGCACCCGCAGCGGCAAGCCGCTACTGGCCGGTGACCCACACATCAGCTTCGCGGTACCGGCGGTGTGGTACGAGGCCGAACTGTCTGCCCCTGGGTTCAACCTGTATGGCTACTTCCAGGCGCTGAACCCCTTCGCGCTGCTCGGCCACAACCGCGACTTCGGCTGGAGCCTGACGATGTTCCAGAACGATGACGTCGACCTGATCGCCGAACGGACCAACCCCGAAAACACCGACCAGGTGATGATCGACGGCACCTGGCAGACCTTGGAAAAGACCGAGCAAACCCTCGCCGTCAAAGGCGAGGCGCCCGTCACCCTCAGCCTGCGCCGCTCGCCCCACGGCCCGATCGTCAATGAGGTATTGGGCGCTACCGCCGGGACCACGCCGGTGGCCATGTGGTGGGCGTTTCTGGAAACCGAAAACCCGATCCTCGACGGGTTTTACCAGCTCAACCGCGCCGACACGCTGGGCAAGATGCGCGAGGCGGCCGCCAAGGTTCAGGCGCCTGGGCTGAACTTCGTCTGGGCCAATGCCCGTGGCGATATCGGCTGGTGGGCTGCGGCACAACTGCCGATCCGCCCAGAGGGGGTCAACCCGACATTCATCCTCGATGGCGCCAGCCCACAGGCAGACAAGCTCGGTTTCTACCCCTTCAGTGCCAACCCGCAGCAAGAAAACCCCGCACGCGGCTACATCGTGTCGGCCAACTACCAGCCGCCCTCGGCCGTGCCGGTGCCGGGTTACTACAACCTGCCGGACCGTGGCCGCCAGCTCGACCGCCATCTGGCCAACCCTGACGTAAAGTGGGATACCCAGAACAGCCAGGCCCTGCAGCTGGACACCGCCAGCGACCATGGCCCACGCACCCTCGCACCGCTGCTGGCGACGCTGCGCTCAGTGGCTGAGGGGGACGAGGAAAAGGAGCTGGTCGAGCAACTGGCCGCCTGGAGCGGTGACTACCCCCTGGACTCGATCAGCGCCACGCTGTTCAACCAGTTCCTGTATGAACTGGCGTTCGCGGCCCTGCATGACGAACTGGGCGACACCTGGTTCCCGGTGCTGATCAGCACCCGCGCCATCGATGCCGCGTTGCCTCGTTTGGCCGCCGATGCCGAGTCGCCATGGTGGAGCACGCGGGGAGCAAACGAACGCACCGACCGCACTGCGATCGTGCGCATCGCCTGGCAAAAAAGCGTGAAGCACCTGCGAGACACCCTGGGCAGCGACCCGGCCAGTTGGCAATGGGGCAAAGCCCATACCCTGACCCATAACCATCCGCTTGGCGTGAAGAAGCCGCTGAACCTGCTGTTCAACGTCGGCCCGTTCGCGGCGCCTGGCACGCATGAGGTGCCCAACAACCTGTCGGCGAAAATCGGGCCGGCGCCGTGGCCGGTGACGTATGGGCCTTCGACACGCAGGCTGATCGACTTTGCCGATGCCGGGCAAGCCTTGACCAGTAACCCGGTCGGGCAAAGCGGGGTACCGTTTGATAAGCACTATTCGGATCAGGCTGCAGGGTACATTGAGGGGCAGTACCAACGGGCGCAGATGGGGGTGATTCCGGCGCAGCGTACGCTCAGGCTGATTCCTGGAGAGTAGGAGCAGCCTTGCGCTGCGAAGAGGCCGGTGAAAACACTGTAAATTTCGGTGCAGTCACGGGCCTCTTCGCAGCACAAGGCTGCTCCTACCAGGGGCGGGTTTGCCGCGAATGGGCCGCATAGCGGCCCTCGTTACACGATCAACCCTGCCACTTGCCCCCTTCGACAATCACGCTCTCAGGCTTGGTGTCATCGCTCAGTTCCTTGCGCACATACTGGTCATACAGCTTGAGCAGGAACTTCTCTTCACCCAGCTTGGCCAGCTCGGCATTCACCCAGTCGCGCAACTCGGTGTTGCCCTTCTTCACCGCCGGGGCAATCGGTGCCTCGTCGCCCAGCAGCTCAGGCAACACGCGGTAGCCTGGGTTCTGCTTGGCCCAGCTGAACAGAATCAGGTTGTCCTGGGCATAGGCATCGCCGCGGCCAGTGGCCAGGGCTTGCAGCGACTCGCTGTTTTTCTCGAACTTGAGCAGCTTCCAGTCCGGGTGGGTTTTGGTCAGCCAGATATCGGCCGTGGTGCCAGTGGTAACGATGATGGTCTTGTCGGCCAGGTCGTCGAGTTTCTGCACCGCGCTGCCGTCAGCAACGATGGCTTGCACGGCGACGCGCAGGTTGGGGTTGGTGAAGTCCACCGCTTCCTTGCGCTCTGGCGTTACGGTCATGTTGGCCAGGATAAGGTCGACCTTGTCACTCTGCAGGAACGGAATGCGGCTGGCCGGCTCCACGGCAACGAACTCGACTTTGTTCTCGTCGCCCAGCAGGTCCTTGGCCAGGCGGCGACCGATGTCGGTATCGAAGCCGACATAGCGCCCCTTTTCATCGACGAAACCGAAGGGTGGCTTGTCGGTGAATACGCCGACGATCAGTTTGTCGCGGGCCTTGATGGTTTCCAGGTAGCTGGTGGCCGGCGAGGCCGCCGCGGGTTTGGTGGGTTCTTCGGCCTTGTTGCAGCCGGCCAGCAGGGCCAGGCCGAACAGCGGCGCCAGCAGTTTGGTGAGGTTGGCAGTTTTCATGACAGTTCCTTGTGCAGTGTCTTCGGCAGGCTTTCTACAAAGGAGAATTTCTCCAGGAACTGCTGCGCGCGTGCGGTCTGCGGTCGGGTGAAGAAGCTCTCGGGCTCGCTCTGTTCAAGGACCCTGCCGGCCTCCATGAACACGATGCGGTCGGCCACCGCGCGGGCGAAGGCCATTTCGTGGGTAACGATGAGCAGGGTCATGCCGTCGCGGGCCAGGCCCTGGATCACCTGCAGCACCTCCTTGACCATTTCCGGGTCGAGGGCCGCCGTGACTTCATCGAACAACATCACCTCGGGGTTCATGCACAGCGACCGGACGATCGCGATGCGTTGCTGCTGGCCGCCGGACAACTGCCGCGGGTAGGCATCGCGCTTGTCCAACAGCCCCACCCGCGCCAGCAGCGCCTCGGCCTGGGCCTGGGCTTCGGCGCGCTCGCGCTTTTGCACCTTGAGCGGGCCAAGCAACAGGTTGTCGATCACACTCATGTGGCCGAACAGGTGGTAACTCTGGAACACCATGCCTACCCGCTGGCGCACCTGGCGCCAGTCGGTGCGTGGGGCGAGCAGCTCCTGGCCGTCCAGGCGCAGGTGGCCACTGTGGGCTTGTTCCAGGCCATTCAAGCAGCGCAGCAAGGTGCTCTTGCCGCAACCGCTGGGCCCCAGCACTACCAGCACCTCGCCGGCTTGCACCTTGAGGTCGACGTCCTTGAGCACCTGCTGCTCACCAAAAAACTTGTTGAAACCCTGGAATTCGATCAATGCGCTCATGAGTGTGCCCAACGGCGTTCCAGCACGCGCGAAGCGGCGGACAGCGGATAACAGATGATGAAGAAGAACAGGAACAACGCGCCGTAGATCAGCACCGACTCGTAGGTACGCTCGATGATCTGCTGGCCTGCCTTGATCACCTCGACAACACCGATCAATACCGCCAACGAGCTGGTCTTGATGATCCGCGTGTAGAGGTTGATGGTCGGCGGGGTCATGCGCTTGAGTGCCTGGGGCAGCAGCACATAGCCATACAGCTGCCAGCCGGACAGGCCGATCGACAGCCCGGCCTCACGCTGGCCACGTGGCAGCGAACGCAACGCGCCGCGCACCACCTCACCGATTTCGCTGGCACCCCACAGGCCCAGCACCAGCACCGCGCACCAGAAACTGGGGATGCTCACGCTAAAGAAGATCGGCAGGCCGAAAAACACCAGGTACAGCCAGACCAGCACGGGGATGGCACGGAACAGCTCCAGATACACCTGCAGAACGATGTTCAGGCCACGGTTGCCAAGGGTGGCCAACACGCCATACAGCACGCCGCCCAAGGTGGCGAAGAGCATGCCCAACGCCGAAATGGCCAAGGTCTGTGCTGCGCCGCTGGCCAGTTGCGGCAGCGACACCCACAGCAGTTCAGGCGCCGAACTGGCCATGCTGCAGCCTCCTTTCCAGGTACCGCAGCAGCAACGACAGCGGCAGGAACAGCAGCACGCAAAGCAGGGTCAGCACAGCGAGCATTTCGTAGGTTTTGTAGTACAGCGCGATGTAGTTCTTGGTGGTGTAGAGGATCTCGGGAACGGCCACGGCCGAAACGACGGTGGTTTCCTTGAGCAGGAAAATGAAGTTGGCGAACAGCGCTGGCAGGCTGAGGATGCTGGCCTGAGGCAGAATCACATGGCGCAGCAGTTGGCCCTCGGACAGACCGATGGAGCGCCCGGACTCCAGTTGAGCGCGCGGCACTGCTTCGACACCGGCGCGCAGTACCTCGGTCAGGTAAGCGCCGCCCATGAACGTCATGGTGATGATCGCAGCAGTGAAGCCGGAGATCTTCAGGCCCACGCTGGGCAAGGCGAAGTACACGAAGAACAGCTGGATCAACAGCGGGGTATTGCGCGCCAGCTCGACGTAGCCTTTGACCAGGCGTGACAGATAGGGCGTACGCAGCACCAGTAGCGTGGCGTTGACCAGGGCTACCAGCAAGGAGGTGGCGATGGCGATCAGGCCCACCTGCAAGGTCACGCCCACGGCGTTGAGAAACGCCGGCAGGGTGCTGAGGATGAAAGGGATATCGAAGGTCATGGGTAGAACAGTCATGCGGGGTGCGAGGAGCACGATCACTAGACTTTAAAGCTATAAAAAACTTTCAATAAATATCTTTATCGCATATCAATAGTACGGACTAACGCACCAACAAAAACGCCGACGCAATGGCGTCGGCGTTTTCAGGCGCGGGGCCACGAACGGATCAGAACGCCGGCAGCACGGCACCGCTGTATTTCTTGGCGATGAACGCTTTCACTTCCGGGCTGGTCAGGGCTTTGGCCAGTTTCTGGATAGCGTCGCTGTCCTTGTTGTCCGGGCGGGCAACCAGGAAGTTGACGTACGGCGAGTCGGCGCCTTCGATCACCAGCGCGTCCTTGGCCGGGTTCAGGCCAGCTTCCAGGGCGTAGTTGGTGTTGATCATGTCCAGGTCAACCTGATCCAGCACACGCGGCAGCATGGCCGATTCCAGCTCGCGGAACTTCAGTTTCTTCGGATTCTCGGCGATGTCTTTCGGCGTGGCCAGGGCGTTTTTCGGGTCTTTCAGGGTGATCAGGCCAGCCTTCTGCAACAGCAGCAGGGCGCGGCCGCTGTTGCTGCCTTCGTTAGGGATGGCAACGGTGGCGCCTTCTTTGAGATCGCTCAGGTTCTTGACCTTCTTCGAGTAGCCACCGAACGGTTCGACGTGTACACCGACCACGGTTTCCAGGTGGGTGCCCTTGCCTTCGTTGAAGTTTTGCAGGTACGGCAGGGTCTGGAAGTAGTTGGCGTCCAGGCGTTTCTGGTCAACCTGCACGTTCGGCTGCACGTAGTCGGTGAAGACCTTGATCTGCAGGTCCACACCTTCTTTGGCGAGGGTCGGCTTGATCAGCTCGAGGATCTCGGCATGCGGCACCGGGGTGGCGGCAACCACCAGTTTCTCGGCGGCGTTGGCCAGGCCGGCGAACGACAGGGCAGCGGCCAGGGCGGTGGTCAGCAGGGTCTTCTTCATGGTGGTCCTTATTCTGAATCTGGGCCATCGGCGATGGCGAAGTCGTGTGCCCTGCCCCGTGTCGGGTGAGCGTGAAGCGGACAATACCGAGATTTCTTATGCCGCAACAATATCTTTTAATTCGCTGCTTATTCCAAAAACAAACTGCCATCACCGCCTTTGCTTATGAGCGCTGTCTAGCGCGCAGGGTTGGCCAGGTCGAGGTCTTCCGGCTGGATCTCTTCGCTGTCATTCACCAGCAAGGCGAAGTGGATGACGTTCTCCAGCTCGCGGGTGTTGCCGGGCCAGGCATGGGCTTCCAGCACCTGCTGGGCGGCGTCGCTGATCAGCGGCACCGAGCGCTGCAGGCGGGCGGTGTAGATACCCACGAAGTACTCGGCCAGCGGCAGGATATCGCCACGTCGCTCGCGCAACGGCGGCAGCTCCAGCGCGCCCTCACGCAGGTACTGGTACAAGCGCTCATTGAACCTGCCGGCTTTCACCACCCGCGCCAGGTCGATGCTGGTCGCCGCCACCAGGCGCACATCCACAGGCTGGGGCTGCTGCGCGCCGACGCGTGTCACTTCACGGTTTTCCAGCGCGGCCAGCAGCTTGCCCTGAATCTCCAGCGGCAAGTCGGCAATTTCGTCCAGGTACAGCGTGCCGCCGTGGGTGCCGGCGCTGTAGCCGAACAACTCGGCGTCGGCGTAGGTCGGGCTGATGGCCGCGCAGTTGACCGAGACGAACAGCCCGGCGCGGTCACTGGCGCGGTGAATCTGCCGTGCCAGCAACTCCTTGCCGGTGCCGGTTTCGCCACGAATCAACACCGGCAAGGGCTGCGGCGCCAGGCGTTCGAGGTCTTCGCGCAGCTGTTGCGAGCGCGGGTCGATGAACACCAGGGCCTTGGCACGAATGCTCAGTGGGCTCTTGTCCAGCTCGGGAAAGGTCAGCAGCGGCTGGCCAAACGGGTTTTGAAAAGTCATGAAAAACTCCCGCCCCAGGCCTTCGGTGGCCGGGCGTCAGGCAAACGGTAATCAGTAGGCGATCAGGCGCGGCGCAGTGCGCGTTGCTCCACCCGGCTCTGCAAGCGGTACAGATAGGCGAAGCCTTGTTCCCAACGCTCGTGGCCGGACTTGACGTTGATGTGCCCGGCGTTGGTCAGCAAGCCCGCTTCGGCCCCCCAGGCCTGGGCCAGGTGCAGCGCGCGCGGCACGCTTACCGCCGGGTCGTTGTCGGAGCTGACCACCTGGCTTGGGAACGGCAACGCCTGCATCGGAATCGGCGCGAAGTTGCGCAGGGCTGGCGCGCAGGTCGGCCGCTCGACATCCGCCGGCGCCACCAGCAATGCGCCACGTACCTGACGCAGCAACGCCGGGCTGGCCTCGGCGGCCCAGTGAGCGACCGTGACGCAGCCCAGGCTGTGTGCGATGAGAATCACCGGCGAGCGTTCGGCGGCAATCGCCTGCTCCAGGGCCTGCACCCAATCGCGCCGCTGCGGGGTCAGCCAGTCGTGCTGCTCGACCCGGGCGCTATTGGGCAGGGTGCGTTGCCAGTGACTCTGCCAATGGTTGTCTGGCGATCCTTGCCAGCCCGGCACAATCAGGTAACGAATCGACTCATTGCGCATGGGGACGCCTCCAGTAAGTTTGCGTGCTTGGAGACCAGTATAGGGAGGGAGTTATATTCGTAAAGGAATAAGAAGCTATTTGTTAATAACCTAAATGAATTTTGTTAGGGGGGGGTGCGAAGCGATTGTTGCGAGGATGGGAGATGGCCACGGGGGGCCTGGCTTGGGGGGGCGGTGGGGCGCAGATCGAGCGCCGCGCGGGCGGCGCTCGATCTAACAGGCGCTAAACATTCACCGGCAAACACCTTGTAGCCCAATACCTATCCATCAGGCCAAAAAAAAGGGCCAACCCCTGCCAAGAGATATGGCCCATAAGCTCTCAAAGAGAGTCACTTGCCTGAAGAGGATTGCCGAATCAGCGCGCGGTTATCACCGCCAGTTTGCTGATCCCCGCACGTTCAATCGCCGCCATGGCCCGCGCCACTTCGCCGTAGTTCACGCCATCATCGGCCTGCAACTGCACACGGACTTCCGCGTCCTTGGCCTTGGCCGCCTTGAGGTTGGTCTCCAGCAGGTCCGGCTGGATCTCGTCCTTGTTGATGAACAACTTGCCGGCCCCGTCGATGCTCACCACCAATGGGTCTTTCTGCTCCACCGGTGCCACCGCCTCGGTCTTGGGCAGGTTGATGGGGATGGCGTTGGTCAGCAGCGGCGCAGTGACGATGAACACCACCAGCAGCACCAGCATGACGTCCACCAACGGCGTGACGTTGATTTCACTGAGGACTTCGTCGCTGTCCTGGGTCGAAAAGGCCATATCAGGACGCCTCCTTCACCGGCTGGGTGAAACCGGCCTGGGCTTTGTGCACGGTAGGGTGCACCAGTACCCGGAAGGCACTCTTCTGCGCCAGGCTGTAGAAGTCATGGGCGAAGTCGTCCAGGTCTGCTGCAGTCAGCTTGAGGCGGCGCAGGAAGTAGTTGTAAACCAGTACCGCTGGCACCGCGACGGCGATACCCACCCCCGTGGCCACCAGTGCCGCGCCGATCGGCCCGGCCACGGTCTCGAGGCTGGCGGAACCTGCCGCACTGATGCCCTTGAGCGCTTCCATGATGCCCCACACGGTGCCAAACAAGCCGATGAAGGGCGAGGTACTGCCGATACTGGCGACCACCGCCAGGCCGGTTTCCAGCGAACGGCGCTCGCGGACGATCTGCTGGCGCAGAGCGCGTTCGAGGCGGTCCTGGTGGTTGATGGCGTGGCTCAGGTCGTTGGCCTGGGTGGTATCGCCGACGGCAATAGCGGCATAACCGGACTGCGCAACGCGGGCGGCTGGGCCAGGCAGCTCATGGCTGATTTCGGCGGCCGAGTCCAGGCTGGAGGCTGCCCAGAATTGCTGGTGGAAGCGTTTTTCCTGGTTCTTCAGCCGCACAAACTGCACGACCTTGACCAGGGCCAGGCCCCAGGTGACGACAGAGAAACCAACCAGCAGCCAGATGACTGCGCTTTCAACGGATTCGAGGGGGGATGCCAACAGGCTCATGATGATGTCTTCCTATGTTCTGCTGATTCTGTGAAATGCGTTAGCGAAGCTTGAAGTCGATTGGCACGCTGACCCACCCGGTCTGGGCCACGTCGCCTTGCTTGGCGGGGACGAAGCTCCAGCGCTTGACGGCGGCCAGCGCAGCGGCGTCCAAGGCATCGCGGCCACTGCTCTTCTGCACCTGGATCTGCCCCGGCTTGCCACTGGGCAACACCTCGACGCGCAACAGCACGGTGCCTTCCCAGCCGCGGCGCTGGGCCATCTGCGGGTACTCTGGCGCCGGGTTCTTGAGGTACGCGGCGTTGGCTGAAGCCGGTGTCACCGGCGCCGGCGCGGGCGCAGGGGCTGGCGGTGCCGGGGCTGCAACAGGTGCCGG
This sequence comes from Pseudomonas sp. LAIL14HWK12:I7, assembly GCF_000483465.1. Taxonomy (NCBI): domain Bacteria; kingdom Pseudomonadati; phylum Pseudomonadota; class Gammaproteobacteria; order Pseudomonadales; family Pseudomonadaceae; genus Pseudomonas; species Pseudomonas sp. LAIL14HWK12:I7. Next base: position 385,615 of record NZ_AXYZ01000001.1, on the reverse strand, counting down.
TGGCGGTGCCTCGACCGGTTTCGGCTGCGGCTTGGGCGCCTGCTTGACCACCGGTTTAGGGATCGGTTTTGGCTTCGGTTTGGGCTTGGCGGCCAGCTCGTCGACTACCGGTGGCGGCGGCGGTGGCTCGACCACCGGCGGCGCGGGTGCCGGGGGTGGCGGCTCGACCACGGGCGGCGCAGGGGCGGCGAACTCGATGGTCATGGGTGGCACCTGCGGCGGCACTACGGGCAGCTCAGGCGTCGGTGCCTGGCTGACCCAGTAGGCGGCGGCGCCGTGCAGCGCCAGTACCAGCAGCGCCAACGCCAGCTTGTCGCGGCGCTTGAGGCCGCTGGCAGGCGTGCGTTGCAGGCGCTGCTGGCCAAGCGGAAGACGAAGCGTGCGTCCAAGCTCGACCAGGTCGCCCGGTGCCGGGCGCCATGGCTGGTCGTAGGCTCTGACGGCCGTCTGGACATTACCCATTGATCAAACTCCTGGGGTCTCGATTCAGGTGTGTGGCTGAATCATCGGGGCCAGAGGCTTATCTCTTAAAGTAATGTTTAAAATTATAGTTAGAACTTAATTGAATATTGTTTTTGAGCGATCGTGTGAAGGCCACGGATTTCGCGGGCTGTGGGCTGGAGGGCGATTAGCGATGCTTTGTGGGCATGCAAAATATTCGCGTAAGGCATGAGATTGCTGCGAGGGCTGCGCCCTCGATTCGCAGCACAAGGCTGCTCCTACAGGGAATCGCGCTGCAGCATTGTGCGGCGAAGGGGTGGGAAGCAGCCTCAGCAATCCACCAGGCAATAAAAACCCGGGACAGAGCCCGGGTTCCATACGCTGGGGTAGCTTAGATATCCGCCACCTTCTGCCACACCTTCGGCCTGAAGAACAGCGTCTCCCCGCGTGCCAGGCCGGTCAAGCTGTCGTGGTCCTTGACCACTTCGGCCTCGATCAGCTCGCTCTGCCCTTCCACCTTCAAGGTCACCCGGGTGGTCGCGCCCAGCGGGCGGATATCGCGCACCTCGGCGGCATGGTGGCCTTCGGTTTCATGGCGCGACAGCGACACTTCATGCGGGCGGAACAGCACGTGGTGGCCTTCGCTCAAGGCCAGGCGGTTGGAGTCGCCGAGGAAGTGGTAGACGAAGTCGTTGGCCGGCTGCTCGTAGACTTCACCCGGCGAGCCGATCTGCTCGATCACACCCTTGTTCATCACCACGATGCGGTCTGCGACTTCCATGGCCTCTTCCTGGTCATGGGTGACGAACACCGACGTCAGGTTGATATCTTCGTGCAGGCGCGCCAGCCAGCGGCGCAGCTCTTTACGCACCTTGGCATCCAGGGCACCGAACGGCTCGTCGAGCAACAGCACCTTAGGCTCTACCGCCAAGGCGCGGGCCAGGGCGATACGCTGGCGCTGGCCACCGGAAAGCTGCTCGGGGTAGCGGTCGGAGAGCCAGTCGAGCTGGACCATGTTCAGCAGCTCATGCACCTTTTCGGCAATTTTGCTTTCGCTCGGGCGCTCGCCCTTGGGCTTCATGCGCAGGCCGAAGGCGACGTTGTCGAACACGCTCATGTGGCGGAACAACGCGTAGTGCTGGAACACGAAGCCGACGTTGCGATCACGCACGTCGTGGCCAGACACATCCTCGCCATGGAACACGATGCTGCCGTCATCCGGTGTTTCCAGGCCGGCAATGATGCGCAGCAGGGTGGTCTTGCCGCAGCCGGACGGGCCGAGCAAAGCCACCAGCTCACCGCTGTGGATATCCAGGTTGATGTTGTCCAGGGCCTGGAAGCTGTTGAAGCGCTTGCTGACGTTACGAACTTCGATCGACATGAATTATTCCTCCGCAGCGCTATGGCGCAGGCGGTTAATACGGTTCTCGCTCCACTGCTTGAGCAGCAGGATGAAGAGCGCCAGGATCAGCAACAGGCTGGCCACGCTGAAGGCCGCGACGTGGTTGTACTCGTTGTAGAGGATCTCCACGTGCAGCGGCAAGGTGTTGGTAACGCCGCGGATATGGCCGGACACCACCGACACCGCGCCGAACTCACCCATCGCCCGCGCCGTACACAGCACCACGCCGTAGATCAGGCCCCATTTGATGTTGGGCAGGGTCACATGCCAGAACATCTGCCAGCCATTGGCGCCCAGCAGGCGCGCGGCCTCTTCTTCCTGGGTGCCCTGCTCTTGCATCAGCGGGATCAGTTCACGGGCAACGAATGGCACGGTAACGAAGATCGTCGCCAGGACGATGCCCGGCAGCGCGAACACAATCTGGATGTCATGGTCCTGCAGCCAGGGGCCGAACAGGCCCTGCGCGCCGAACATCAGCACGTAGACCAGGCCCGCGATCACCGGCGAGACCGAGAACGGCAGGTCGATCAGGGTCACCAGCACGCTCTTGCCACGGAAGGTGTACTTGCTCACGCACCACGCCGCGCTGACGCCAAACACCAGGTTCAGCGGCACCGAGATGGCCACGGCAAACAGGGTGAGCTTGAGCGCCGACAAGGCGTCGGGCTCGAAGATCGCCTCGAAGAAAGTGCCGAAACCGTTTTTCAGCGCCTGCGATACCACGATCACCAGCGGCAGCAGCAAGAACAGCGCGAACACCAACCAGCCAAGGCCGATCAGGATGCGCCGCGAGGTGGCGCTGCCACGGCGGGCGGCATTGGCGGCGGCGGTAGCGCTCAGGGATGAACTAGACATAGCCGGCCTCCTTCAAGGGGTTTCGATGCGGCGCTGCAGCAGGTTGATCAGCAGCAGCAGGATGAAGGAAACCACCAGCATCAGCACGCCGATGGCAGTCGCGCCGGTGTAGTCGTATTGGTCGAGCTTGACCATGATCAGCAGCGGCAGAATCTCGGTCTTCATCGGCATGTTGCCGGCAATGAAGATCACCGAACCATACTCACCCACCCCACGGGCGAAGGCCAGGGCAAAGCCGGTCAGCCAGGCAGGCAGCAGTGCCGGAGCCAGGATGTGGCGGAACACCTGCAGCGGTTTTGCGCCCAGGCAGGCGGCGGCTTCTTCGACTTCACGCGGGATGTCGGCCAACACCGGCTGCACCGTGCGCACCACGAACGGCAGGGTCACGAAGGTCAGCGCCAAGGTGATGCCAAGCGGTGTGTAGGCGATCTTGAAGCCCAGGTCGGTGGCGAACTGGCCAACCCAGCCCGCCGGGGCGTACAGGGCCGTCAGGGCGATACCGGCCACGGCGGTAGGCAGGGCGAACGGCAGGTCGATCATCGCGTCGATGATCTTGCGCCCGGGGAAGGTGTAGCGCACCAGTACCCAGGCCAGCAGCGTACCGATCACACCGTTGATGATGGCGGCGAACAGGGCGGTGCCGAAACTCAGCTTGAGCGCGGCGATGACCCGCGGCGCGCTGATGATGTTCCAGAACTGCTCCCAGGTCAGCTGCGAGGCATGGATGAACATGGCCGCCAGCGGAATCAGCACAATCAGGCTGAGGTACACCAAGGTGTAACCCAGCGTCAGCCCGAAGCCGGGTATGACGGGGGAAATACGACGTGACATAAGTATCCCTGGTTGAACGCACGAAGCCCGGAATTAATCCCGGGCCAGTGCAGGCTTCTGAATCTTGGGGCTGCTGTGCAGCCCATTCGCGGCACAAGGCCGCCCCCACAGGGGAGCGCGGTTCCTTGTGGGAGCGGCCTTGTGCCGCGAATGGGCCGCACAGCGGCCCCGTTTTTCCATAACCGCTTACTGTGCCTGATAGATCTGGTCGAACACACCGCCATCATTGAAGAATTTGGGTTGTGCAGTCTTCCAGCCACCGAAGTCCTTGTCGATGGTGACCAGGTCCAGTTTCGGGAATTGCTTGCCGAATTCGGCAGCGACCTTCTCGTCACGTGGGCGGTAGAAGTTCTCGGCGGCGATCTTCTGCCCAGCCGGGCTGTACAAGTGCTTGAGGTATTCGGTGGCAATCGCAGTATTGCCCTTCTTCTCAGCGTTCTTGTCGACCACGGCCACCGGTGGCTCGGCCAGGATCGACAGCGACGGCACGACGATTTCGAACTTGTCGGCGCCACCGTCTTCCTTCAGCGCCAGGAAGGCTTCGTTTTCCCAGGCCAGCAGGACGTCGCCCTGGCCGTTGTTGACGAAGGTGATGGTCGAGCCACGGGCGCCGGTATCGAGCACCGGCACGTGCTTGAACAGCTCTTGCACGTAAGTCTTGGCCTTGTCTTCGCTACCGCCGGTCTTCAGGCCATAAGCCCAGGCGGCGAGGAAGTTCCACCGGGCGCCGCCAGAGGTTTTCGGGTTCGGAGTGATGACCGAGACGTCTTTCTTGATCAGGTCGCCCCAGTCTTTGATGCCTTTCGGGTTGCCCTTGCGCACCAGGAACACGATGGTCGACGTGTACGGGGTGCTGGCGTCCGGCAGGCGGGTCTGCCAGTTGTCCGGCAGGGTCTTGCCAAGCTTGGCGATTTCGTCGATGTCGCCGGCCAGGGCCAGGGTCACCACGTCGGCGCGCAGGCCATCGATTACAGCGCGGCCCTGTTTGCCCGAGCCACCGTGGGATTGCTGGATCTTCACCTTGTCGTCCGGGTGGGACTGCTGCCAGTGCTTGATGAATTCGGCGTTGTACTGTTGGTACAACTCACGGGTCGGGTCATAGGACACGTTCAGCAGTTCGTAGTCCTTGGCGATTGCGGAACCGGCAAAAACAGCACTGGCCAGGGCGGCGAGCGCATAACGGCGGATGGACATGGTGAAGCTCCCGATTGGCATTTTTCTAGTTTTAGAGGTGTGGCGCGATCAGCCGGTCTTGTTGCCGGGCTGTTGCAGGCGGAACTTCTCCTTGCGCTCGATCTGGACGACCTGAGCGTTGTGCACGGTAATCTCCACCGCACCGAAACGCAGATCGCGCAGGGCGCTCTGGATCTCACGCAGAATGGTGGCTTCGTCCTGACCGTCGATGCTACGCAGAGATGCACTCATGCTCGTTCTCCTTGGAGTGAGGGTGCCGGGCAGAGGTTTGAAGGGGATTTGCGCCTGGCTTGAGGGCAATAGTAGTGAGGCGGGGATATTCTTAAAAATACTGTTTAAGAATGTTTATATAACCATTTTGCAAAGCCATCACGCCGACCTCGTGGGAGCGGGTTTACCCGCGAATGCGGCGGTGAATCCACCATCGCATTCGCGGGTAAACCCGCTCCCACAGGGGTCAGTGTGTGCTTGTAGTTTTGTGTTCAGGCTCGCGGATTTTGTACCAGGCCACATACAGCGCCGGCAAAAACAGCAGCGTCAGCAAGGTGGCCACGATGATCCCGCCAATCATGGCGTAGGCCATCGGCCCCCAGAACACCTCGCGGGCAATCGGGATCATGCCCAAGCTGGCCGCGGCCGCCGTCAGCAAGATCGGCCGCCGCCGGTGGTTGGTGGCCTCCACCACCGCATCCCACGGGGACAACCCCTGCGCCTCGAACTCATCGATCTGGGTCACCAGGATCACCGAGTTACGAATGATGATACCGGCCAGGGCCAGAATCCCGAGAATGGCCACAAAGCCCATCGGCGTACCCGTAGGCACCAACGCCAGCACCACCCCGATCAAGCCCAACGGCGCCACGCTGACCACCAGGAACAGCTTCTGAACGCTGTGCAGCTGGATCATCAGGAAGGTCGCCATGAGGAACAGCATCAACGGAATAACCTTGCGGATCGGCCCTTGCGCCTTGGCGCTCTCCTCCACCGTACCGCCGGTCGCCACCTCGAAGCCGACCGGCAGTTTGCTGGCGAACTCGTCGATCTTGGGCTTGAGCTGAGCCACAAGGTCGGTGGGCTGGATGTCGCCATTGACCGACGCCTTGATGGTGATGGTCGGCTTGCGATCACGCCGCCAGACCAACGGCTGTTCCAGCTCGTAACGCACCGTGGCGAAGGACAGCAGCGGAATCGAGGTGCCATTGGGGGTGAGGATCTGCAGGTTCTGCAAGGTATCGGGCGAGCCACGCTCGCTGTCTTCGGCGCGGGCAACCACGTTGACCAGGTAGATGTTGTCGTTGACCTGGGTAATCGGCACGCCGGTGACGATGCTGTTCATCACGTTGGCCACGTCTTCGGACGACAGCCCCAGCTGACGCGCTTTGTCTTGGGCAATCTCGATGCGCAGCACTTTGCCCGGCTCGTTCCAGTCGTAGATCATCTCGCCGATGTGCTCGTTGGCATCGAGCAAGGTGGCGAGCTCGATGGCGTGCTTGCGCACCTGGTCGATGTCCTGGCCGCTGACCCGGTACTGGATCGGCCGGCCCACCGGCGGGCCCATCTCCAGCGATTGCACGTTGGTGCCGATGCCGACGAACTCTTCGCGCAGCAGTTTCTGCAGGCGATCCATCATGCCCTGGCGCTCTTCGAAGCCTTTGCTGACGATCACCAACTGCGCGTAGTAGGGGTTCTGCAATTGTTGGTCGAGGGGCAGGTAGAAGCGAATCGCGCCCTGGCCAATGTAGGTGCTCCAGCGCACCAGGTCCGGGTCGTCCTTGATCCTGGCCTCCAGCCGGTCGACGACTTTACGGGTCTCTTCGATCGAGGCGTTTTGCGGCAGGTTGAGGTCGACCAGGATTTCGGGGCGGTCGGATGATGGGAAGAACTGGTTCTGCACGAAGCGCTCGCAGAATATCGCCAGCGCGAACAGCAGCACGGTGCCAATGATGGTCAGCCAGCGGTTGCGCATGCACCACAGCAGGCCGCCCTCGAATGCCCGGCCCACGCGCCCGGGTTCGGCCTCGTGGGCTTTGACCTTGCTGCTGAGGATATGCACGCCCAGCACCGGGGCGAAGAACACCGCCACCACCCACGACACGATCAGCGCCACGGCGATCACCGCGAACAGTGTGTAGGTGTACTCACCTGCCGAACTGGCGTTGAGCCCGATCGGCACGAAGCCGGCCACCGTCACCAGGGTACCGGTCAGCATCGGGAACGCCGTCGAGGTGTAGGCAAAGGTCGCGGCCTGCTCTTTGCTCTCGCCCATTTCCAGGCGTGTGACCATCACCTCCACGGTGATCATCGCATCGTCCACCAGCAGGCCCAGGGCGATGATCAACGCGCCCAGCGAGATCCGTTGCATGGTGATGCCGCTGTACTCCATGAACACGAAGACCATGGCCAGCACCAGCGGGATCGAGCAGGCCACCACCAGCCCGGCGCGCACGCCGAGGCTGACGAAGCTCACCGCCAGCACGATCACCACGGCCTCGAAGAGTGCGCTGGTAAAGCCACCCACCGCCTGTTTGACCACCACGGCCTGGTCGGACACGGTGTGCACACCCACCCCCACCGGCAAGTCGGCGATCACGCTGTCCATTTTCTTCTTCAGGGCGGCGCCGAACACCTGGATGTTACCGCCCGCCTTCATGCCGATGGCCAGGCCAATGGCGGTCTGGCCGTTGTAGCGGAACATCGGTGACGGCGGGTCGACGTAGCCGCGCTCGATATCGGCAATGTCGGCAAGGCGGAAGAAGCGGTCATTGATCCTCAGGTTGACCGTTTCCAGGTCCTTTTCAGAGGCGAACTGGCCGGTGGTCCGCACCGAAATACGTTCGGGGCCCGCCTCGATCACCCCTGCCGGGGTCACCGCGTTCTGCGATTGCAGCGCCTGCATGACCTGGCGCTGGTCGATACCCAAGGCCGCCAGTTTGCGGGTGGAGAAGTTCAGGTACAGCACTTCGTCCTGGGTGCCGACCAGCTCGATCTTGCCGATATTGGGCACTTCGCGCACTTCGGCGCGGGCCTGCTCCACGTAGTCCCGCAGTTGCCGCAAGGTCAGGCCATCGGAGGTGAAGGCGTAGATCGAACCGAACACATCACCGAATTCGTCGTTGAACGCCGGGCCTTGGATGCCCTCGGGGAACTGGCCGCGGATGTCCTGGATCTTCTTGCGCACCTGGTACCAGATGTCCGGGATGTCCTTGGCCTTGGTGGTGTCGCGCAGGTACACGTAGACCGTTGACTCGCCCGGGCGGGTGTAGCTTTTGGTGTAGTCGAGCGAGTCCAGTTCTTCGAGTTTCTTCTCGATGCGGTCGGTGACCTGGTACAGGGTTTCGTCCTGGGTCGCACCGGGCCAGCGGGTCTGGATGACCATGGTCTTGATGGTGAACGACGGGTCTTCCTCACGGCCCAGGTTGAAGTAGGAAAAAATCCCCATCAGCAAGCCGACGAACATCAGGTACCAGACGAACGATTGATGCTTGAGCGCCCATTCGGACAGGTTGAAGCTTCCTTTCATTGCGCATCCTCGTCGAAGGTGACCTTCTGGCCAGGCTTGAGGCTGTTGACGCCGGCAGTCACCACGCGCTCGCCTGGCTGTACGCCGGAGGCGATGACGATGTGTTCGCGGGTGCGGTCGATCAAGGCGACATCCCGGGTCGCCACGGTTTTCTGCTGCGTGTCGATCACCCACACCTGGGTCTTGCCGTCACGCTCGAGCAAGGCGCTCAGGGGCAGTTCACTGCGCGGCGTGACCGCAGAGCTCAGGCTCACGCTGATCGCGGTGCCAAGGTGGAAGGCGGCCGGTGTGCTGGTCAGGGTCAGGCGCGCACGCCGGGTGCGCGTGGTGGCGTCGGCTTGCGGTTCCAGCTCGCGCAACGAGGCCGTGGTGTTGATGCTGGGGTCGAGCTGCGAGGCCACGGTGAAGGTGAGGCCCTTGTCGAGTTGCTCGCCCACGCCGATCGGCAGGTCGATCACGGCTTCCTTGACGTCTGGCCGGGCCAGGGTCACCACAGCCTGGCCCGCCGTTACCGTTTGCCCAGCTTCGGCCTGCCAGGCAGTGATCACCGCCGCGTGGTCGGTGCGCAGGGTGCTGTAATCAAGCTGGTCACGCGCCTGGCTGACCGCCGAGCGTGCCTGCTCCAGCGCCGCACCGGTGGTTTTCAGGTTGGTCTGGGCAATGTCCAGCTGGGCCTGGGCGCCGACACCGCGGTCGTACAGCTGCTGCTGACGGCGCGCGTCGGCCTGGGCGTTTATCCACTGCGCCTGGACCTTGGCCAAGTCGCCTTCGGCGGCGCGCAACTGGTTCTGCTGGTCGGTGGGGTCGAGGGTGGCCAGTGTGTCCCCAGGCTTCACCTGCGCCCCCACATCAAGCCAACGCCGGGCAATACGCCCGGACACGCGAAAGCCCAAGGTGCTCTCGAAGCGCGCCTGAATGCTGCCGGCAAAGCGCCCAAGTTGCGCTTGCACCTGCGGTTCGACCTTCACCGAAAGCACCGGCCGAACGGGCTCGACCGCTTCTTCCTCAGAGCTGCAAGCAACCAGCAACAGCCCGACCGGGAGCAATAACAGCAAGCGCTTCATGGCGCATCCCCCGCAGCCTTTTCATCGATTTTTTCCACCTGCATGCCGGGGTGCAGCAACTGCCCGCCATTGACCACCACGGTCTCGCCGCCTTTGAGGCCGTTGGCGACCACGACCTTGCCGGTGAGGTAGCGCGCTACTTCAACCTTGCGCAGTTCGACCTTGTCGCCCTCGCCCACCACCCAGACGGCAGGCTCATGCAAGGCCTTGGTCAAAGCCGACCAGGGCAGCTCGATGCTGGAGCGCCCCTGGGTATTGGCAGTGGCCGTCACCGGTGAGCCCAGCTGCATGCCGGGCGGCACGTTGCGCAGGCCAACCTTGACCTGCACCGTGCCACTTTGGGCTGAAACGGTTGGCGTCACTTCGCGAACGAAGCCTTGCGCCTGGACGTTGGGGTCATCGAGCAGCTTCACGATCACCCCCTCATCGCTTGGCGGTGCCACCAGCAACGATTCATACACGTTGAACACTGCATCACGGTCGCCATCGCGGGCGAAGCCGAAGATCGGCATGGTGGCCTGCACCACTTGGCCGACCTCGGCCTGGCGCTCGGTGATCACGCCGGCAGCTTCGGACACCAGCGCGGTGTAGCTCAGCTGTTCATTGGCATTGGCCAGCTGCGCCTGGGCGGCCTTGAGCGCGCTCTGGTTGCTGCGCAATGCGGCTTCGGCGGAGTCGTACTCGCTCTGGCTGGTATAGCCCTTGGGCAGCAGCTTTTGCTGACGCACGAAAGCCGCGGCCGTCTGCGTCACGCGCGCTTGGGCGGCGAACACCTCGGCCTTGGCCGAGTCGACGTTGTTCTGCAGGTCTTTCGGGTCCAGCCGTGCCAGTACCTGGTTGGCCTTGACGTGATCGCCCACATCGACGCTGCGCGAAATGATCTTGCCGCCCACACGGAACGACAAGTCGGTTTGCACCCGCGCTTGTACGTCGCCGGTCAGGGTCACCCTGGCAGCGAAATCGGTAGGCTGGACCTGTTGCACACCGACCCGAGGCAGCGTCTCGGGGGTTTCTTCCTTGCTACAGCCGGTGAGCATGTACAGCACACTCAGGCCTGCCAGCACCAGTGGACGCGTCACCCTCATGCAGGCTCCTAGCTTGCGCACAAATGATTTGTGAGATGCGACTGTCAGCGTAGTTCAGGGTTCAGCAAACATCACTGATGGAGATCACTGGAGTATTTTCGGCGCTGGTGCGGGCCTCTTCGCGGGTGAACCCGCTCCCACAGGGACTGTGCAAATGCTGAATCCTGCATAGCACCTGTGGCAAACATCACTGATGGAGATCACTCGAGTATTTGCGGCGCTGGTGCGGGCCTCTTCGCGGGTGAACCCGCTCCCACAGGGACTGTGCAAATGCTGAATCGTGCGTAGCACCTGTGGGAGCGGGTTCACCCGCGAAAGGGCCGGTACAGGCAACCACAAGCCCCCTGCCATATCCCGAAACCATCCAACGCACTTTTGCGGTTTCACATCCACTACCTTGGAGAGGTCACTCTTCAAGGAAGAAACCAATGCCTCGGGCTCAATCACACCTGCTTCGACGTGGTCGCTATTCAGAACTCGGCAGGCTGTACCTGCTTACTACTGTTACCCATCAACGCAAGCCGCTGTTCAATGACTTCCAACATGCCCGATTAGTTATCCATCAACTGCGACAATCCGATCACGACCACGCCTGCCGGTCATTGGCCTGGGTACTGATGCCGGACCATCTGCATTGGCTGATCGAGTTGAAAGGCACGACGCTGGGTACATTGATGCGCAGATTCAAATCCAGATCCAGTCTGGTTTTGCATTAGGCGGGGGTTGAGCATGATCCGGTGTGGCAGCCTGGGTATCAGGACCGGGCATTGAGAAGGGAGGAAAGCATGGTGCATGTAGCCCGGTACATTGTTGCCAATCCGTTGAGGGCTGGATTGGTCAGAAGTGTCCGGGACTATCCACACTGGGATGCAGTATGGCTTTGAATCGGTGCTGGGGTTTCGCGGGTGAACCCGCTCCCACAGGATGTGTGCAGTGTTCTAGAGCTGCACTTGCCTGTAGAAGCGGGCTTGCCCGCGAAGAGGTGGGTCAGACCGGCGCAGCTGCTGCCGTCGGGCGCTTGACCTGTGGCTGCGACACGTTCGCCGCAGCCCCTTCTTCGATGGCCTGCTGAATCGCCTTGCGACGGTGCTCTTCAGCGCGGCGGCTGAAGTACCAGACCATGAAGGTCACCAGCGACACCGACAACAGGATCAGGCTGGCCACGGCGTTTATCTCTGGCTTCACGCCCAGGCGCACCGCCGAGAACACTTCCATCGGCAAGGTGGTCGAGCCCGGCCCGGACACGAAGCTGGCCAGCACCAGGTCATCCAGCGACAGGGCAAACGACATCATGCCGCCCGCCGCCAGCGATGGCGCGATCATCGGGATGGTGATCAGGAAGAACACCTTCCACGGCTTGGCACCCAGGTCCATCGCCGCTTCCTCGATCGACAGGTCCAGCTCACGCAAGCGTGCCGACACCACCACCGCCACGTACGCCGCACAGAACGTGGTGTGGGCGATCCAGATGGTGACGATGCCACGCTCTTGCGGCCAGCCGATCATCTGCGCCATGGCCACGAACAGCAGCAACAGCGACAGACCGGTGATCACTTCTGGCATCACCAACGGCGCGGTGACCAGGCCGCCGAACAGCGTGCGGCCTTTGAAGCGGGTGACCCGGGTCAGCACGAAGGCCGCCAGGGTACCCAGCGCCACCGCTGCCACCGCCGTGTAGCAGGCGATTTCCAGCGAGCGCATCACCGACCCCATCAGCTGGGTGTTGTCGAGCAGGCCGACGTACCACTTGATCGACCAGCCCCCCCACACTGTCACCAGCTTCGAGGCGTTGAACGAGTAGATCACCAGGATCAGCATCGGCAGGTAGATGAACAGCAAGCCGAGCACCAGCATCAGCTTGGAGAAACTGAAGCGCTTCATGCCCTGCCCTCCATTTCTTTGGCCTGGCTGCGGTTGAACAGCAGGATCGGCACGATCAGGATCGCCAGCATCACTACCGCCAGCGCGGACGCTACCGGCCAGTCACGGTTGTTGAAGAACTCTTGCCACAGCACCTTACCGATCATCAGGGTTTCCGGGCCGCCCAGCAGTTCTGGGATCACGAACTCGCCCACCACTGGGATGAACACCAGCATGCAGCCCGCGATGATGCCGTTTTTCGACAGCGGCACGGTGATCTTCCAGAAGCTGTTGAAGGTGCTCGAACCCAGGTCCGATGCGGCTTCCAACAGGCTCGGGTCGTGCTTCACCAAGTTCGCGTACAGCGGCAGGATCATGAACGGCAGGTACGAATAGACCACGCCGATGTACACCGCCAGGTTGGTGTTGAGAATCTGCAGTGGCTGGTCGATGAGCCCCAGCCACAGCAGGAAGCTGTTAAGCAGCCCGTTGTTGCTGAGGATGCCCATCCAGGCGTAGACGCGGATCAGGATCGCCGTCCAGGTCGGCATCATGATCAGCAACAGCAGCACAGTCTGCGACTCTTTGCGGGCGTTGGCGATGGCATAGGCCATCGGGTAGCCGATCAGCAGGCACAGCAAGGTGCTGAAGAAGGCCATCTTCAACGAGCCCAGGTAGGCCGAGATGTACAGCTCGTCTTCGGTCAACAGGCCATAGTTGGCCAGGTTGAGCACCAACTGGATCTTGTCTTCGACGTAGCTATAGATCTCGGTATACGGCGGGATCGCCACGTCGGCTTCGGCAAAGCTGATCTTCAACACGATGAAGAACGGCAGCATGAAGAACAGGAACAGCCAGATGAACGGCACGCCGATCACCAAGTGCCGCCCCTCCGGGGTCAAGCGCTGGAAGGCTCGCTTGAGCTTGCGCAGTTTCATGACCGCAGTACCACGCCGCTGTCGTCTTCCCACCACACGTACACTTCATCGCCCCAGGTCGGACGTGTGCCCTGGCGCTCGGCGTTGGCCACGAACGACTGGACGATCTTGCCGCTCGGCAGCTCGACGTAGAACACCGAGTGGCCGCCCAGGTAGGCGATGTCATGCACCTTGCCGCGCGACCAGTTGTGCTCGCAGGTCGGTTGCTGGGTCGTGACCAGCATCTTCTCCGGGCGCAGCGCGTAGGTGATGTGCTTGTCTTCGACCGACGTGGTGATGCCGTGGCCAACGTAGATCTTGCGCTCCAGTTCAGGGCTGGCAATGATCGCGTGGCCTTCAGCGTCGTCGACCACTTCACCTTCGAACAGGTTGACGTTGCCGATGAACTCGCACACCAGGCGGCTGGTCGGGGTCTCGTAGATGTCCACAGGCGAGCCGATCTGGGCGATCCAGCCCAAGTGCATGATGGCGATGCGCTGGGCCATGGTCATGGCCTCTTCCTGGTCGTGGGTCACCATCACGCAGGTCACGCCCACGCGCTCGATGATTTCCACCAGCTCAAGTTGCATCTGCGAACGCAGCTTCTTGTCCAGGGCGCCCATCGGCTCATCGAGCAACAGCAGTTTCGGGCGTTTGGCCAACGAACGCGCCAGGGCCACACGCTGGCGCTGGCCACCCGACAGCTGGTGCGGCTTGCGCTTGGCGTACTGGGTCATGTGCACCAGCTTGAGCATCTCGGCCACACGGGCGTCGATGTCCGCCTTGGGCAGCTTGTCCTGCTGCAGGCCGAAGGCGATGTTCTGCGCCACGGTCATGTGCGGGAACAGCGCATAGGACTGGAACATCATGTTGATCGGCCGCTCGTAGGGCGGCATCTCGGTGATGTCGACGCCATCGAGCAAGATCCGCCCTTCGGTGGGGCGCTCGAAGCCAGCCAGCATACGCAGCAAGGTCGATTTGCCGGAACCGGAGCCACCCAGCAGGGCAAAAATCTCACCCTTGCGGATTTCCAGGGACACATCGTCCACCGCTACCGTTTCGTCGAACTTTTTCGTGACCCGGTCGATCTTGACCAGCACCTGCTTGGGTTGCTGGCCACCCTCGAGGGCTTTCTTATAGGCTCCGGAGGCAACTGCCATGAGTGAAACTCCCAACAAGATTTTTGTGCCCGCGCGGCCTGTTCTGCAGGGGCCGCGGCGGGTCTGGATTGTTACTTGCCCGACTTGACCTTGGTCCAGCTACGGGTCATCAAGCGTTGCACCTTGGGCGGCAACTCACTGTTGACGAACATCTTGTCCAGCACTTCCTGCGGTGGGTAAACCGCGGCGTCAGTCCTCACGGCCTGGTCCATCAGGTCGCCAGCCTTGGGGTTCGGGTTGGCGTAACCGACGTAATCACTGACCTGGGCGATAACCTCAGGTTTCAGCAAATAGTTGATGAAGGCATGGGCCTCTTTGACGTTCTTGGCGTCCTTGGGGATCGCCAGCACGTCGAACCAGAGGTTGCCGCCTTCTTTGGGAATCGCATACGCCAGGTTCACGCCCTTCTTGGCTTCTTCGGCGCGGGCCTTGGCCTGGAAGATGTCGCCAGAGAAGCCCGCCGCGACGCAGATGTCGCCGTTGGCAAGGTCGGTGATGTACTTGGACGAGTGGAAGTAGGTGACGTAAGGGCGCACCGCCAGCAGCTTCTGCTCGGCAGCCTGGTAGTCCTTGGGGTTGCTGCTGTTGGGGTCCAGCCCCATGTAGTTGAGCACCGCCGGGAGCATTTCGTCCGCCGAGTCGAGGAAGGCCACACCACACTTGGAGAGCTTCTTCATGTTCTCGGGTTCGAACAGCACAGCCCAGGAATCGATGGTGTCGACGCCCAGCGCAGCCTTGACCTTTTCAACGTTGTAACCAATGCCGTTGGTGCCCCACAGGTAAGGCACGGCGTACTGGTTGCCCGGATCGTTCTTTTCCAGGCGTTTCATCAGCGCCGGATCCAGGTTGGAATAATTGGGCAGCAGGCTTTTGTCGAGCTTCTGGAACGCGCCCGCCTTGATCTGCTTGCCGAGGAAATGGTTGGACGGCACTACCACGTCATAGCCGGTGTTGCCGGCCAGCAGCTTGCCTTCCAGGGTTTCGTTTGAGTCGAACACGTCCTGCACGGGCTTGATACCCGTTGCCTTCTCGAAGTCCGCGAGTGTGGTCGGGCCGATATAGTCGGACCAGTTGTATAAATGCACCGTAGGCGCCGCTTGGACGCTGCATGCCAGCGTCAGGCCCGCTCCAGCCATCAAGGCCTTGCGTAATACAGAAATAGACAAGTGGGTGGTCCTCACAATCAGTGCCTGGGTAGCGGCAATGTGGCCGCACACGCAAAACCGGCGCGCAACTTACCTTCGCAGCTTCGATGCCGCAATCATCAATTGCCTTTCATGGCCTCTGGGCCGGGCAACCCCGGCCCAGAGCGCCTTGCATCGGGCTTACTTGCCCGACTTGATCTTGGTCCAGCTGCGGGTGATCACACGCTGCACAGAAGCGTCAGGCGCAGCGATCGCGTACAGCTGCTTCTTCACTTCGGCAGGCGGGTAGATGCTCGGGTCGCTGGTGATGTCTTTGTCCACGAACTGGGTGGCGGCAGCGTTGCCGTTCGGGAAGCGCACGGCGTTGGTGATCTCAGCCATGATTTCCGGCTGCATCAGGAAGTCCATGAACTGGTAGGCAGCGTCTTTATGCTCGGCATCTTTCGGGATGGCGACCATGTCGTAGAAGGTACCGGCACCTTCTTTCGGAATGACGTAGTCCACTTTGACCTTGTCGCCAGCTTCGTGGGCGCGGGCCTTGGACTGCTCCAGGTCACCCGAGTAACCGACGGCCACGCAGATGTTGCCGTTGGCCATGTCGCCGATGTACTTGGAGGAGTGGAAGTAGGTGATCGAAGGACGGATCTTGAGGAACAGGTCCTCGGCGGCCTTCAGGTCTTCCTTCTTGGTGCTGTTGCTTGGCAGGCCCAGGTAGTGCAGCGCGGCCGGGATCATCTCGGTCGGCGCATCCAGGAAGCTCACGCCGCAGCTCTTGAGCTTGGCGATGTTCTCAGGCTTGAACACCACGTCCCACGAATCGATCTTGTCCACGCCCAGCGCGGCCTTGACCTTCTCCGGGTTGTAGCCAATGCCGATGGAGCCCCACATGTACGGGAAGGCGTGCTTGTTGTCCTTGTCGCTGGCATCGCCAACGGCCTTGAGCAGGTCGGTGTCGAGGTTCTTCCAGTTCGGCAGTTTGGAACGGTCCAGTTCCTCGTACACGCCAGCCTTGATCTGCTTGGCCAGGAAGTTGTTCGACGGCACGACGATGTCATAGCCCGACTTGCCTGCCAGCAGCTTGGCTTCCAGGGTTTCGTTGCTGTCGAAGACGTCGTACTTGACCTTGATGCCGGTCTGCTTCTCGAACTTGGCGATGGTGTCCGGAGCGATGTAGTCCGACCAGTTGTAGACGTTCAATACCTTGTCTTCAGCCTGAACAGCGGTCGCCATGGCACCCATCAGGGCGGCGGCCAGCAACGTCTTGCCCATTTTCTTCATGCGTCATGCTCCAGATTTTTTTGATTAGCCATCCGTTCAGCTGCCAGGTCCCGCAGTACACGCGTCGGGCGACTGAAACAGTCGCTAGTCTGGCAAGTTACAAGGCGCTGTTTCAAGGAAAGCAGCCCCTTGTAACCAACTAATGTCACAACGCTAGCCTAGCAGGTGCTCATCTGATCGCTTCGAGGGTCAGGTCAAGGCACTTGCGCGCCTTTTCCACCAGCTCGTCGATCTCTGCATGGCTGATTACCAGCGGTGGCGCGATGATCATGGTGTCACCGACCGCGCGCATGATCAGGCCGTTCTCGAAGCAGAAGTTGCGGCAGATCATGCCCACGCCCTTGCCTTCGTAACGGCTGCGGGTGGCCTTGTCCTTGACCAGCTCGATCGCGCCGAGCAGGCCCAGGCCGCGTACCTCGCCCACCAGCGGGTGGTCTTGCAGCTCACGCAAACGCTTTTGCAAATACGGTGCCGCTTCTGTGCGCGCCTGCTCGACGATTTTTTCGTCGCGCAGAATGCGCAGGTTTTCCAGGCCTACGGCGGCCGCGACCGGGTGCCCTGAATAGGTGAAGCCGTGGTTGAAGTCGCCGCCTTCGCTGATCACCTTGGCCACGGTGTCACGCACGATCACACCGCCCATGGGGATGTAACCGGAGGTCAGGCCTTTGGCGATGGTCATCAGGTCTGGCTTGAGGTCGTAGTAGTCGGAGCCGAACCACTCGCCGGTACGGCCGAAACCGCAGATCACTTCGTCGGCCACGAACAGGATGTCGTACTTGGCGAGGATCTCCTTGACCTTCGGCCAGTAGGTTTCTGGCGGGATGATCACCCCACCGGCACCCTGGATCGGCTCGGCGATGAAGGCGGCGACGTTGTCTTCGCCGACCTCGAGGATTTTCTTCTCCAGTTGCTCGGCAGCCCACACACCGAATTCGTCCGGGCTCATGTCGCCGCCCTCACCGAACCAGTACGGCTGCGGGATGTGCACGATGCCCGGAATCGGCAGGCCGCCCTGCTCGTGCATGCCGCTCATGCCGCCCAGGCACGCACCGGCGAAGGTGGAGCCGTGGTAGCCGTTGATGCGGCCGATGATGATCTGCTTGTGCGGTTTGCCCTTGAGTGCCCAATAGTGACGGACCATGCGCAGCACGGTGTCGTTGCCTTCGGAGCCGGAGCCGGTGAAGAACACATGGGTCATGCCTTCCGGCGCCACGTCGGTGATGGCTTTGGCCAGTTCCAGCGCAGGCGGGTGGGCGGTCTGGAAGAACAGGTTGTAGTACGGCAGCTCGCGCATCTGCTTTTCCGCAGCCCGCACCAGCTCTTCACGGCCGTAACCTACCGCCACGCACCACAGGCCGGCCATGCCGTCGAGGATCTTGTTGCCCTCGCTGTCCCACAAATGCACACCCTGGGCCTTGGTGATGATGCGCGGCCCCTTTTCCTTCAGCTGTTTGTAGTCGCTGAAGGGCGCGAGGTGGTGCTCGCCGCTCAGGTTTTGCCATTCACGGGTTTGCGGGTTTTTGACGCTCATGTGCTTCTCCGTTATCCGACAGCCGCGCTCCTGCGGCACCAGGGTTGATCAGACAGCAAACAGCAGGAACTCACGCTCCCAGGAACTGATGACGCGTTTGAAGTTTTCGTGCTCGGCGCGTTTGGTGGCGACGTAGCCGGTGATGAACTTCTTGCCCAGGTACTGGACCAGCGCACGGCTGATTTCCATGCGTTCCAGGGCGTCTTCGATGGTCAGCGGCAGGCGCAGGTTGCGGCGTTCGTAACCGCGGCCCTGCACCGGCGCACTGGCTTCGATGCCTTCGACCATGCCGATGTAGCCGCACAGCAAGCTGGCGGCGATGGCCAGGTAAGGGTTGGCATCGGCGCCCGGCAGGCGGTTCTCGACCCGGCGGTTTTGCGGGCCGGCATCCGGTACGCGCAGGCCGACGGTACGGTTTTCTTCGCCCCACTCGACGTTCACTGGTGCCGAGGTGTCGGGCAGGAAGCGGCGGAACGAGTTGACGTTGGGGGCGAACAGCGGCAGCGCTTCAGGGATGAACTTCTGCAGGCCACCAATGTGGTGCAGGAACAGCTCGCTCATGCTGCCGTCTTCGTTGCTGAAAATATTTTTGCCGGTGACCACATCAACCACGCTCTGGTGCAGGTGCATGGCACTGCCCGGCTCGCCGGTCATGGGCTTGGCCATGAACGTTGCGGCCACGTTGTGCTTGAGCGCGGCCTCGCGCATGGTGCGTTTGAACACCAGGATCTGGTCAGCCAGGTGCAGGGCGTTGCCGTGACGGAAGTTGATTTCCATCTGCGCCGTGCCGTCTTCGTGGATCAGCGTGTCGAGGTCCAGCTGCTGCAGTTCGCACCAGTCATAGACGTCCTCGAACAGCGGGTCGAATTCGTTGGCGGCCTCGATCGAGAACGACTGGCGGCCAGTTTCCGGGCGGCCCGAACGGCCTACCGGAGGCTGCAGCGGGAAGTCCGGGTCTTCGCTGCGCTTGGTCAGGTAGAACTCCATCTCGGGCGCGACGATTGGCTGCCAGCCTTTGTCGGCGTAGAGCTTGAGCACTTTCTTCAAGACGTTGCGCGGCGAAAGCTCGACCGGGTTGCCCTTCTTGTCGTAGGTGTCGTGAATCACCTGCGCCGTCGGCTCGATGGCCCAGGGCACCAGGAACACGGCGTCTTCGTCGGGGCGGCAGATCATGTCGATGTCGGCCGGGTCGAGCAGCTCGTAATAGATGTCGTCGTCGACGTAGTCACCCGTCACGGTCTGCAGCAGCACGCTCTCGGGCAGGCGCATGCCTTTTTCGGCGATGAACTTGTTGGTCGGCGAGATCTTGCCGCGCGTGATGCCGGTCAGGTCGCTGATCATGCATTCGACTTCAGTGATCTTGTGCTCTTTCAACCAATCGGTGAGCTGGTCGAGGTTGTTACTCATAAATACCTCAGGAGGTAAGGTGGTCCGCGCCTTGATTCTGGATGGAGAAGATTGCTAAAGCAAAAACCCCCACGCAGGAGCACAGTGGATACACTGAAAACAAGCGTGTCCGTAATGAGTTTGAAGGGCAGGAAGGCGAATCGAAGCGTGTTAAGCCGCTACGGGGAATGGTCCGGGTGCGCCAAGCGTCAATTATTGCGGCCAGGGCGGCCACACCGTTGACGGTGCGTGCATGAACGACAGGGGTACCCGATGGCACTGCGCAGGCAGTGCTTTCAGGTCGCGACAAGCGGACCATGTGACCCTCGTATTATTGTGTTCTGGGTTGAATCCGAGCTTAGCCTTGTTCATTTTTTTACACAACACCTCCGTAAAAAATAAAACACGGCACGCTTGAGATAGCCCTTCACGCGGGAAATAGCGGATAATGGTTCGCCCCGATATGCAGCAAATCTGCCGTAGATGTGCCATTTCAGGGCATCATGGGGTTGGCTTGACATCAGTAGGGCTTTTCGATTGACTGGTCTTGCAAGCCCCCCTTGATTGATATTTTTAACAACAAAGGTGTTGCATCATGTCGGTACCCCCGCGTGCCGTTCAGCTTAACGAAGCGAACGCGTTCCTTAAGGAACATCCTGAGGTTCTCTACGTTGACCTTCTGATTGCAGATATGAATGGTGTGGTGCGCGGCAAGCGCATAGAGCGCACCAGCCTCCACAAGGTTTACGAGAAAGGCATCAACCTGCCGGCCTCCCTCTTCGCCCTGGATATCAACGGTTCCACCGTCGAAAGTACCGGCCTTGGCCTGGACATCGGCGACGCCGACCGCATCTGCTATCCCATCCCCGATACGCTGTGCAACGAGCCGTGGCAGAAACGCCCCACCGCACAGCTGCTCATGACCATGCACGAGATCGAAGGTGAGCCGTTCTTCGCCGACCCTCGTGAAGTGTTGCGTCAGGTTGTCAGCAAGTTCGACGACATGGGCCTGACCATCTGCGCCGCGTTCGAGCTGGAGTTCTACCTGATCGACCAGGAGAACGTGAACGGCCGCCCGCAACCGCCGCGCTCGCCGATCTCGGGCAAGCGCCCACAGTCGACCCAGGTGTACCTGATCGACGACCTCGACGAATACGCCGACTGCCTGCAGGACATCCTCGAAGGTGCCAAAGAGCAGGGTATTCCGGCCGATGCCATCGTCAAGGAAAGCGCCCCTGCGCAGTTCGAAGTCAACCTGCACCACGTCCCAGACCCGCTCAAGGCCTGTGACTACGCAGTGCTGCTCAAGCGTTTGATCAAGAACATCGCCTACGACCATGAAATGGACACCACGTTCATGGCCAAGCCCTACCCGGGCCAGGCAGGCAACGGCCTGCACGTTCACATCTCCGTGCTGGACAAAGATGGCAACAACATCTTCACCAGCGAGGATCCCGAGCAGAACGCCGCGCTACGTCACGCTGTCGGCGGTGTGCTCGAGACCCTGCCCGCGTCCATGGCGTTCCTCTGCCCGAACGTCAACTCGTACCGTCGTTTTGGCGCACAGTTCTATGTGCCGAATGCACCGAGCTGGGGCCTGGACAACCGCACCGTCGCGCTGCGCGTGCCGACCGGCTCTGCAGACGCCGTGCGCATCGAGCACCGGGTCGCCGGCGCCGATGCCAACCCGTACTTGATGATGGCGGCCGTGCTGGCCGGCGTGCACCACGGCCTGACCAACAAGATCGAGCCGGGCACGCCGATCGAAGGCAACTCGTACGAGCAGTTGGAGCAGAGCCTGCCGAACAACCTGCGCGATGCCCTGCGCGAGTTGGACGACAGCGAGATCCTCAACAAGTACATCGATCCGAAGTACATCGACATCTTTGTCGCGTGCAAGGAAAGCGAGCTGGAGGAGTTCGAGCACTCGATCTCCGACCTCGAGTACAACTGGTATCTGCATACCGTGTAACTGAAAACGCCGCCCACAAGGGCGGCGTTTTTATTCGAGACCACGCCGCCTGCTTCGCGGGCAAGCCCGCTCCCACAGGTATTCCACAAGCTTCAAGCCTTGTGAGTTTCCTGTGGGAGCGGGCTTGCCCCGCGAAGAGGCCGGTACAGGCTTACAAGGACTTCTCGAAAATCTTGGAGTTGCGCTGGTAGTTGTACAGCGATGCCCGCGCCGCCGGCAGCCGCTCCACGCCACTGGGCGCAAAGCCCCGCTCACGGAACCAGTGCGCAGTCCGCGTAGTCAGCACGAACAACGTATTCAGCCCCATCTGCCGCGCACGGCTCTCGATGCGCTCCAGCAACTCATCGCCCCGCCCGCCATGCCGGTACTCCGGGTTCACCGCCAGGCACGCCAACTCCCCCGCCTCGGAATCGGCAATCGGGTACAGCGCTGCACACGCGATGATCATGCCCTCGCGCTCGACCACACTGAACTGCTCGATTTCCCGCTCCAGCACCTCGCGCGAACGGCGCACCAGGATGCCTTGCTCTTCCAGCGGGCTGATCAGCTCCAACAGGCCGCCCACATCCTCGATGGTCGCCTCACGCACGACTTCGAACTGCTCCTGCGACACCAGCGTGCCGCCACCACCGCGGGTGAACAGCTCGGTCAGCAGCGCGCCGTCTTCGGCATAACTGACGATATGGCTACGCGCCACGCCGCCCTTGCAGGCCTCGGCGGCCGCATCCAGCAATTCGCCCTGGTAGTCGCTGCCCAGGCGCAGCAGATGCGGCGCCACCTGCTGTGGGCGCAGCTCACGCACCAGCTTGCCCTGCTCATCCAGCAGGCCCGGTTCGGCGCCAAACAGCAGCAGCTTGTCGGCACCCAGCTCGATGGCCGCGCGGGTGGCCACGTCTTCGCAAGCCAGGTTGAAAATTTCGCCTGTGGGCGAATAACCCAACGGCGACAGCAATACGATGGAACGCTCGTCGAGCAGGCGGCTGATGCCTTTGCGGTCGACCCGGCGCACTTCGCCGGTGTGGTGGTAGTCCACACCCTCGAGCACACCGATCGGCCGCGCCGTGACCAGGTTGCCGGACGCCACGCGCAGGCGCGAGCCCTGCATCGGCGAGGCGGCGATGTCCATCGACAGGCGTGCTTCGATGGCCAGGCGCAAGGCACCCACGGCATCTATCACACAATCCAGGGTCGCCGCATCGGTGATGCGCATGCCACGGTGGTAGTGCGGGGTCAGGCCACGGTCGGCCAGGCGGCTCTCGATCTGTGGGCGCGAGCCATGCACCAGCACCAGCCGCACGCCCAGGCTGTGCAGCAGCACCAGGTCGTGGACGATGTTGCCGAAATTAGGGTGGTCCACCCCATCGCCAGGGAGCATGACTACAAACGTGCAGTCGCGATGGGCATTGATGTACGGGGAAGCATGACGCAGCCAGTTGACGTAATCGGGCATGACAGGGCCTGTGGATAAGTGGACGGAGAACGGCGATACAGGGGGCGTTCAAGATCATCGTCGGAACAGGCTTGCGGTCACGCGCGGTCTCCTCTAGGCAGGAACGAATAAGCTCAATGGACGTTTAGTGCAGGCAATAGTGCCGAATCAAGTCACGCAATAGACGCACGGTAGGCTCGATTCGTGACATTTCCAGGTACTCGCCGGGCTGATGGGCACAGGCGATGTCGCCAGGGCCCAGCACGATGGTCTGGCAGCCCAGCTGCTGAAGATAAGGTGCTTCGGTGCCAAACGCTACCGCTTCGGCGCGGTGACCGGTCAGGCGTTCGGCCACCTGTACCAGCTCGGCGTCCGCAGCCTGCTCGAAGGCAGGCACTTCCGGGAACAGCGGGGCATAGTCGATGCGCACCTCGAACCGCTCCGCCACCGGCGCCAGCTTCTGGCGAATCGCTGCCCGCAGTTGCTCGACATCCATCCCCGGCAACGGCCGCAGGTCGAATTCCAGCGCGCATTGGCCACAGATCCGGTTGGGGTTGTCGCCGCCATGGATGCAGCCGAAGTTCATCGTCGGTGTAGGCACCGTGAACTGTGGGTTGCGGTAGGTTTGCTGCCATTCGCCGCGCAACTGCATCAGTTCGCCCATTGCGGCGTGCATAGCCTCAAGGGCGCTGCGGCCGAGGGACGGGTCCGACGAATGGCCGCTGCGCCCGAGGATGTCGATGCGGTCCATGAGGATGCCCTTGTGCATGCGGATCGGCCGCAGGCCCGTGGGCTCGCCGATCACTGCGGCGCGGCCCAACGGTTGGCCGGCCTCGGCCAAGGCACGGGCGCCGGACATGGAGCTTTCTTCGTCGCAGGTGGCGAGAATCAGCAGCGGCTGCTTGAAGTCATGCTCAAGCAACGGCATCACCGCCTCGATGACCAAGGCGAAAAAGCCCTTCATGTCGCAGCTGCCCAGGCCCACCCAACGGCCATCGACCTCGGTCAGCTTCAGCGGGTCGCTCGACCACAGCTGCTCGTCGTAGGGCACGGTGTCGCTGTGCCCCGCCAGCACCAGGCCACCCGGGCCGGTGCCACGGCTGGCCAGCAGGTTGAACTTGCCGGGGCTGACCTGCTGGATGTCGCACGTGAAACCCAGGTCACCCAACCAGCCGGCCAGCAGGTCGATGACCTGACGGTTGGACTGGTCCAGCGCAGGCTGGGTACAACTGACCGAAGGTGCGGCGATCAAAGCGGCGAACTGGTCTTTCAGCGTCGGCAACGGCATGCCTGTACTCCTCGGAAGCGTTGCCCATCATAGGACCATCTGCCGTCTGGAATAAACCGTTGACGGCCGACTCCTGTAGACTCTCTGCCAACGAGCCCCTCCTTCGAGCCTGCGATGCACAAAGAAACCGAACTCAAGCTCCGCGCCAGCCGCGAGACCCTTGCCGCCCTGCGTGAGCACCCCCTGCTGAAAAAGCGCAACAAGTCCGGTTGGCAGACCCGTGAACTGCTCAACCAGTACTTCGACACCCCGGAGCGCGAGCTTTCCGCCGCCCGTGTCGCCCTGCGCCTGCGCCGCGATGGTGATGCAATCATCCAGACCTTGAAGTGCCGCGGGCAAAGCGTGGCCGGGCTGTCCGAGCGCAACGAGTACGAGTGGCACCTGGACAAGGTCAAGCTCGACCTGAAAAAGCTCGACGGCACCTGCTGGCCCGAGCAGTTGGCTGCGCTCGACAAGAAAACCATCAAGCCGCTGTTCACCACCGACTTCAGCCGTGAATACGCCGAAATCGCTTGGGGCCGCGGCAAGAGCAAGGTCGTGATCGAGGCCGCGCTGGACCAGGGCTTCGTGATCGCCGGCAAGCGCAAGGAAGAAATCTGCGAGTTGGAGCTCGAACTGCGCGAAGGCGCACCTGAAGCCCTGCTGGAACTGGCCGCCGAGCTCGCCGCCAGCCTGCCGCTGATGCCTTGCGACATCAGCAAGGCCGAGCGTGGCTACCGCCTGCTGGAGCCCGAAAGCTACGAGCTGGGCCTGCCCCAGACCGAGCTGGATGCCGAAATGGCCCTGGACGATGCCTTCGCCGCCCTCGCCTGGCAGTTGCTCGGCAGCAGCCAGCGCCTGGCCGAGCAATACCGCCACAATGGCCACTGGCGCCTGCTGCAGGACTGGGTGCAGTCCCTGGCCGAACTGCGCGCACTGGTCGCCAGCCTGGGCCAGGCCGCACCGCGCGCCACCACCCGCGAACTGCGCGCCAGCCTCGACGCGCTGCTGGAAGACTGGCGCCCACTGGTGCAGGCCGGCAACGATGACGAAGACATCCGCCGCGCTGCGCCTGAGCAATTTGCCGAAGAACTCGAAGACGTGCGTTGGGGCCAGTTCTCGCTGGAAACCTCGCGCTGGCTGCTGGCCCGTGGCTGGACCGTCGAGCGCAAAGGCCGTGGCGAACGCCAGGGCAAGGCGCAACTGGCCAGCTGGATGGCGCACCTGCTGGGTGAAGAAGGCCGTTCGCTGAAACTGCCGCTGTACACCCAGCGCCCGGAAGACCTGGCCGAACAGCTGCCGCGCATCGAACAGCTGCTCGCCTGGCTGCACCATGCCCGCCAGGTGCTCGAAGCGCCGCAGATGGACCGCCTGTACGGCGACCTGAAAAAGCTGCACGAGCTGGCTGAACTGCCGCTGTCCGAAACGCCCGACGAGCTGCTTGAAGCCCGTATCGAGCAGGCCCGCGCGGTTGATCAGAGCCGTGGCTGGAAGTACCTGCTCAAGGCCTGATCGGCGTCGCTAGCCCTGTAGGAGCAGCCTTGCGCTGCGAAGAGGCCCGTTTTGCCACAGATTTTTTCTGGTCAAACCGGCCCCTTCGCAGCGCAAGGCTGCTCCTACAGATCGTGTCCTATCTCGACAGTGGCAGGCTGGTGGTGGATTTGATCTCCGAAAGCGCCACGATCGAATTGACCTCCTGAATCCCCGGCACATTCGACAGTTTTTCGAAGAAAAACCGCTCATACGCCTCAATGTCCGAGGTAACGATACGCA
This sequence comes from Pseudomonas sp. LAIL14HWK12:I7, assembly GCF_000483465.1. Lineage (NCBI taxonomy): Bacteria > Pseudomonadati > Pseudomonadota > Gammaproteobacteria > Pseudomonadales > Pseudomonadaceae > Pseudomonas > Pseudomonas sp. LAIL14HWK12:I7. Next base: position 359,505 of record NZ_AXYZ01000001.1, on the reverse strand, counting down.
GCAGGAAGTCCACCGAGCCCATCAGCACGTAGCACTCCAGCACCTCCGGAAAACCTCGGATCGCCTCGGTGAACTCGGTGAAATTGGAGCGACCGTGCGCGTTGAGCTTCACCTCTGCAAAAATCTGCGTGTTCAGGCCGATCTTCTTGCGGTCGAGCAGCGTCACCTGCCCACGTATCACCCCCTCCTCCTTCAGCCGCTGGATGCGCCGCCAGCAAGGCGACTGCGAAAGCCCCACACGTTCGGCGATCTGTGCGCTGGACAGCGAAGCGTCCTCCTGCAGCAATTCGAGGATGCGCCGATCATAGGCGTCCAATTCGCTGTGCATGAATAATTCTCCAGATCACGATATTTCGAATAGAACAATCTGCCATACCGGCCAATTGGTCGAATCATAGCGAAAAAATACCCGCCTCAACGTGCAAGAATTTCTCCCACATTTGCGGAGACCAGCATGAACGCACTGCCACGTACCGACGCCTGGGCCGCCAGCAACGCCCACAGCACCGTGCACTACCGCCTGCAGGCCGAGGCCGAGCCCGACAGCTTATGCCGGGTGCTCAACCTGTTTGCCTTGCAGTTTCTGACCCCGCACCACGTGCAGGTCAGCCAACAGGATGACTGGCTCGCCATCGAGATCGGCATTGGCGGGCTGAGCTGGCACCGGGCCGAGGTGATTGCGCAAAAATTGCGCAACTTGGTGTGCGTGGGCGACGTAAGCCTGATGAACCTGGCGCGCGTGGAGCTGGCGGTGGTCTGACACCGCAAGATCCAGAAACCCTTTGCCCGCCGTAAGCGCACCACACCCGGCTAGCCTTCAACAGGACTCCCCTCCTGGCAAGGACGCCGCCATGCATACCCCCGACAACCAAGCCCTCGACCTCAAGCGCCTGCTCCAGGCCTTGCTCACCGACCGGCACCTGGACGCCAGCGACACCCTGCTGGTACTGCAGCAGGCCGCGTCACGGCCGACCTGCCACCCTCTGGAACTCATCGCCGCCCAAGGCCTTGAAGACCGCAAGCACCCCGGACAGCCCTTGGACCTGGACCGCCTCTGCCAATGGCTGGCTGACAAGATCGGCCAGCCGTTCCTGCGCATCGACCCCATGCAACTCGACATGGCCCAGGTCAGCGGGCTGATCTCCCCCGCTTTCGCCCAGCGCCATGGCATTCTCGTCGTCGCCGCCGACCCTTCCGGCGTCACCGTGGCCAGCGCACAGCCCTATCAGGATGACTGGCAAGCGGACTTGGCCAGGAGCCTGGGCAGGCCCATCCGCCGCGTGCTGGCCAGCCCGCTGCAGATCCGCCAGCTGGGGCAGTCGTTCTTCCGCCTGGCCCAATCGGTACAGGGCGCGCAGCACCAGCAGTCAGCCAGCCTGGGCGAGCTCGAACACCTGCTGGAGCTGGGCAAACGCCAGGCCGAAGCCAGCGCCGACGATGCTCACATCGTGCACATCGTCGACTGGCTGCTGCAGTACGCCATCGAGCAACGCGCCAGCGATATCCACCTGGAGCCCCGCCGCGAAAAAGGGCAGCTGCGCTACCGCATCGACGGCCTGCTGCACACCGTCTACGCCTTCCCCGCGGGCGTCACCCTGGCGCTGGTCAGCCGCCTCAAACACCTCGGGCGCATGGATGTGGCAGAGAAACGCCGGCCACAGGACGGCCGGTTGCAAAGCCGCCTTGCCGGCGGCGGCGAAGTGGAATTGCGCCTCTCGACCTTGCCGACGCCGTTTGGCGAAAAACTGGTACTGCGCCTGTTCGACCCGCAACAGCTGCATGAAGGCTTCGACCGCCTGGGCCTGGAAGGGCAGCAACTGGAGCAATGGCGCGCGCTGCTGGGCCAACGCCAGGGCATCATCCTGGTGACAGGCCCCACGGGTTCAGGCAAGACCAGCACGCTCTACGCCAGCCTCAAGCTGCTGGCCACCCCGCAAGTCAACCTGTGCACCATCGAAGACCCCATCGAGCGGCTGGAGCCGGCCTTCAACCAACTGCAAGTCCAGCCCGCACTGGGCCTGTGCTTCGCCGACGGCGTGCGGGCGATGCTGCGCCAGGACCCGGACATCATCATGATCGGCGAGATCCGCGACCGGGAAACCGCCCTGGTGGCCGTGCAGGCAGCCCTTACCGGGCACCTGGTGCTGTCGACCCTGCACACCAACGATGCCTGCGGCGCGATCACCCGGCTGCAGGAACTGGGCGTGGCTGATTACCTGATCAAGGCAACACTGATCGGGGTCATGGCGCAGCGCCTGATTCGCACCTTGTGCAGCGATTGCCAGGGGTGTGCCTCGGCAGCCAGCGGCCAGCCCTGCCGCACCTGTCGCGGTACCGGTTTTCAGGGCCGTACTGGCCTGTTCGAACTGTTGATACCCAGCGAAAGCCTGCGCGCGCAGATAGGCCCACACACCGACCTGGCGCAGTTGCGACGCCAGGCGCTGACCGAAGGCTTGGTAGACCTGCGCCGGTGCGGGGAGGCGAAAGTGGCCCGTGGCCTGACCGCTACAGAGGAAGTGCTAAGGGCCTGCTCCTGAGCAAAAAACCCTTGTATTCAAGGAACTTGCACCCCCTCGGCAGGATCAAACCGCGCATCTTCAACCCTCACCCTTCGAGGTGTTTCAACATGCGTCTCAAAACCGCCATCGCGACCGCTGCCTTGCTTTCGCTGCCAATGGGCTCCGCCATGGCCGATACCTTCTGGCGTAACGTGATTTCTTCCGGTGCAACCACGGCGTCGACCTACCTGACGTCGAAGGATCACAAACTGGTAATGGCCGCGCAGGACGACGCCGGCAGCTTCGTGGCCAGTGAAGGCGCAATCCGCGGGCCGTTCCTGGAATCGGCGATGCGCCAAGTGCGCGCTGAAAACCCAGGGATGCAGGCCAGCGACATGGAACTGGCCAATGCCATCCTGGCCAAGAACGCGGTAGCCGAATAAGTTTTTGGGGGGCCAGCCCCCCAAAAATCAGCGATAAGCCTCCACCGGCACACACGCGCAAAACAAGTTCCTGTCCCCATACACATTGTCGACCCGGTTCACCGCTGGCCAATACTTGTGCTGGCGTACGTGAGCGCTGGGGGCGATGCCTTGCTCCAGGCTGTACGGCCTGTTCCACGGTGCCAACACGTCAGCCAAGGTATGCGGAGCATGCTTGAGCGGGTTGTCTTCGGCCGGCCAGTTGCCTTCCTGTACCTGAGCGATTTCTGCCCGGATCGCCAGCATCGCTTCGACGAAACGGTCCAGCTCAGCTTTCGACTCACTCTCGGTCGGCTCGACCATCAGCGTGCCCGGTACCGGGAATGACATGGTCGGGGCATGGAAGCCATAGTCCATCAAACGCTTGGCCACGTCTTCCTCGCTGATACCGGTCTGCGCCTTGAGCGGCCGCAGATCGAGAATGCACTCGTGGGCCACGCGCTGGTTACGCCCGCGGTAAAGCACCGGGAAAGCCCCGCCAAGTTGGCTGGCCAGGTAATTGGCCGAGAGGATCGCCACCTCACTGGCATCGGCCAGTTGCGGGCCCATCATGGCGATATACATCCAGCTGATCGGCAAAATGCTCGCGCTGCCCCAAGGCGCGGCACTGACCGCGCTGTTGTTCGGGTCCAAACCCGGCACCGGCACCACCGGGTGGCTGGCGACAAAGGGCTTGAGGTGGGCGCGGATACCGATCGGGCCCATGCCGGGGCCGCCGCCCCCGTGGGGGATGCAGAAGGTCTTGTGCAGGTTCATATGCGACACATCGGCGCCGATGTCGGCTGGGCGCGTCAGGCCGACCTGGGCATTGAGGTTGGCGCCGTCCATGTACACCTGGCCACCGTGTTGGTGCACCACGTCGCATATTTCGCGAATACCCTCTTCATACACCCCGTGGGTCGAGGGGTAGGTGACCATCAGGCACGACAACCGATCCCCGGCCGCTTGCGCTTTGGCCTTGAGGTCCGTGAGGTCGACGTTGCCGTCGTCGTCGCAATCGACGATCACCACCTCCATGCCGGCCATCTGCGCCGAGGCCGGGTTGGTGCCGTGGGCGGAGGACGGAATCAGGCACAAGGTACGCTGAGGCTGGTGGCGGCTGCGGTGGTAGCGGGTGATGGCCATAAGGCCGGCGTATTCGCCCTGCGCGCCGGAGTTGGGCTGCATGCAGATGGCGTCGAAGCCGGTGATGGCGCATAACCAGCTTTCCAGCTCGTCGATCATCGCCTTGTAGCCCACTGCCTGGGCAGCCGGGGCGAACGGGTGCAGCTGGGCGAAGGCTGGCCAGGTGATGGGGATCATCTCGCTGGTGGCGTTGAGTTTCATGGTGCAGGAGCCCAGCGGGATCATTGACTGGTTCAGCGCCAGGTCCTTGTTTTCCAGCTGCTTGAGGTAGCGCAGCATCTCGGTTTCGCTGTGGTGCAGGTTGAAGACCGGGTGCGCGAGGATCGGGGTGCGCCGCACCAGCCCCGCCGGGATGCCTTCTGGCAGCGCCAACTGGTCGAGCGCGGCAATGTCCAGGCCGTGATCGACGCCGAGGAAAATGTCCAACAGGCGCAACACGGTCTGTTCGTTGCAGGTTTCGTCCAGGCTCACGCCCAAGTGCCCGCGCCCGAGGATGCGCAGGTTGATACGCGCGTGCTCGGCACTTTCGATGATCGCCGCCTGCGCGCCGCCCACCTCCAGCGTCAAGGTGTCGAAGAAATGCTGGTTGAGCCGCTTGATGCCCTTGGCCTCCAGGCCGGCCGCCAGAATGAAGGTCAGCCGGTGCACCCGCTGGGCGATGCGCTGCAAGCCTTCTGGGCCATGGTAGACGGCGTAGAAGCCGGCGATGTTGGCCAGCAGCACCTGGGCCGTGCAGATGTTGGAGTTGGCCTTTTCGCGGCGGATGTGCTGCTCGCGGGTCTGCAGGGCCATGCGCAGCGCGGTGTTGCCCCGGGCATCGCGCGACACACCGATGATGCGCCCCGGCATGGCCCGCTTGAAGTCGTCGCGGCAGGCGAAATAGGCGGCATGAGGGCCGCCATAGCCCATCGGGACGCCAAAGCGCTGGGTCGATCCCAACACCACATCGGCGCCCAGCTCACCGGGTGGCGCCAGCACCACCAGGCTGAGCAGGTCGGCGGCGACGCAGGCCAAGGCATGCTGGCTGTGCAGATGATCGATGAGCGGGCGCAGGTCGCGTACCTCGCCGTGGGTGTCCGGGTACTGCAGCAAGGCGCCGAATACCGCGTGCTTGGCCAGGTTATCCACAGAATCGACGATCAGGTCGAAGCCAAACCCTTCAGCGCGGGTTTTCAGCACCGAGAGGGTTTGCGGGTGGCAGTGCTCGTCGGCGAAAAACGCGTTGCTCTTGTTGCGTGCCACGCGCTTGGCCAGGGCCATGGCCTCGGCAGCGGCGGTGGCCTCGTCGAGTAGCGAGGCGTTGGCCAAGGTGAGGCCGGTGAGGTCGATGACCATCTGCTGGAAATTCAACAACGCTTCCAGCCGGCCTTGGGCGATTTCGGGTTGGTAAGGCGTGTAGGCGGTGTACCAGCCAGGGTTTTCCAGCACGTTACGCAGGATGACGGTCGGCGTGACGGTGCCGTGGTAGCCCATGCCGATGAGGCTGGTCCAGACCTGGTTCTGCTCGGCATAACCGGCGAGCTTGGCCAATGCGGCCTGTTCGTCCAGCGCCGGCGGCAGGTCGAGGGGGCGATTGAGGCGGATCCCCGGCGGGACCGTCTGCTCGATCAGCTCGCTGCGGCTGGCAACACCCAACGCGCTGAGCATGGCCTGCTGCTCCGAGGCATCGGGGCCCAGGTGGCGACGCAGGAAAGGGTTGAGCTCTTGCAGTTGATGCAGGGACGGCGACTGGGACATGACGACGCTCTCTTCCTAGACCAGGCCTCATGGAGACTTATAAGTCTAGGAAGGATTGCCGATTGTGCGGGGAAACTTGCTTGCAGGCCCGGCCTCATCGCGGGCAAACCCGCTCCTACAGGGGTATCAGCTGCAGTGCAGTACCTGTGGGAGCGGCTTTAGCCGCGAAGAAGGCGACGCGGTATTACTCGCCGATGGCAGCCTGATAACCCGCAGCATCCAGCAGCTTGTCCAGCTCAGCCTTGTCGCTTGGCTTCAGCTTGAAGATCCAGGCACCGTAAGGCTCTTCGTTGAGCAGCTCTGGGCTGTCGGCCAGTGCTTCGTTGACCGCGATCACTTCGCCACCGATCGGGGCGTAGATGTCGGAAGCAGCCTTGACCGACTCGACCACGCCAGCCGCGTCGCCTTGGGCGAACACCTTGCCGACTTCCGCCAGTTCGACGAACACGACGTCACCCAGGGCTTCCTGTGCGTGGTCGCTGATGCCAACGGTCACTGTGCCGTCGCTTTCCAGGCGTGCCCACTCGTGGCTTTCGGCAAAACGCAGTTCGGCGGGGATATTGCTCATGTCTTGAATTCCTCGATTGGCTCAGCGGTCGGCCCGCCGGTTAAAAATTATTCAAATCAGGATTTTGCCGTGGCGCACGAAGGTCGGTTTGACCACCCGCACCGGGTACCACTTGCCGCGAATCTCGACCTCGGCGCGGTCGCCGGTGGCCATGGGTAAACGCGCCAGGGCAATAGACTTGCTCAGCGTAGGAGAGAAACTACCACTGGTGATCTCCCCTTCGCCAATGCCGGCAACGCGAACCACCTGATGGGCACGCAAAACGCCGCGTTCTTCCAGCACCAGGCCAACCAGTTTTTCCTTCACACCTTGCTCGATTTCCGCCAGCAGGCCCGCGCGGCCGATGAACTCGCGCTCAGCCGGCTCCCAGGCGATGCTCCAGCCCAGGTTGGAGGTGAGTGGGGTATGGGTTTCGTCGATGTCCTGGCCATAAAGGTTCATACCGGCTTCCAGGCGCAGGGTGTCACGGGCGCCCAGGCCACTGGGGGCGATGCCGGCGCCAACCAGGTCGTTATAGAAAGTAACGGCCTCGTGGCCTGGCAGGATGATCTCAAGGCCGTCTTCACCGGTATAACCGGTGCGGGCAATGAACCAGTCGCCGTCGGCAATGCCTTCGAACGGGCGCAGCGCGCGAATCAGCGCGGCGCGCGAGGCGCTGAGCAAGGCGGCGACCTTGTCACGCGCCTGCGGGCCTTGGATGGCAAGAATGGCCAAGTCCGGGCGCACCTCGAAATCGACCGAGAACCCACTTTGCTGGGCCTTGAGCCAAGCCAGCACCTTGGCGCGGGTAGCGGCGTTGGTGACCAGGCGGTAGCCGGCTTCGGTGCGATAGGCGATGAGGTCATCGATGACCCCGCCCTCTTCGTTGAGCAGTGGGCTGTACAGCGCCTTGCCGACACTGTCGAGGCGGGCAACATCGTTGGCCAGCAAATGCTGCAACCAAGCGGTAGCATCACGGCCACTGATGTCGATCACGGTCATATGGGAAACATCGAAGACCCCGCAGTCACTGCGCACCTGATGGTGCTCCTCGACTTGCGAGCCATAGTGCAGGGGCATGTCCCAACCGCCAAAATCGACCGTCTTGGCGCCGAGCGCCAGGTGCAGGTCATACAAAAGCGTGCGCTGTCCCATGGGTTTCTCCTTCCGGGCGTGGCGAAGCGGCGGCGGTCGATGACGTTTGGTCGTCAGCTCTTCTTGTAGGACCCGCCGCGCGAATGCCGCGCATTGTAGCCGCATGGGCGCGGGCTGGCATCCTTACTGTCAGTGACCGGGGCGCCGAGCTGAGCGGCGAATCAGCCCGATGACCGGCAGCAAGCCCACCAGCACCAGGGTCAAGGCAGGCAGCGAGGCACGCGCCCACTCGCCCTCGCTGGTCATCTCGAACACCCGTACCGCCAAGGTGTCCCAGCCGAACGGGCGCATCAGCAAGGTGGCCGGCATTTCCTTCAACACATCGACGAATACCAGCAGGGCAGCACTCAGTGCACCGGGCACCAGCAACGGCAGATACACCTTGAAAAACAATGCCACGCCGCCGACGCCCAAGCTGCGCGAAGCCTCTGGCAATGAGGGCCGGATACGCTCCAGGCTGCTTTCCAGCGGCCCGTAGGCCACGGCGATGAAGCGCACCAGGTAGGCCAGCAGCAAGGCCGCAAGGCTGCCCAGCAGCAAGGGTTTGCCAGCGCCGCCCAGCCACGTCGAAATCGGCACCACCAGCTGGTTATCGAGGTAACTGAAGGCCAGCATGATCGACACGGCCAGCACCGAGCCTGGCAGGGCATAACCAAGGTTGGCCAGGCCGACCCCGGCGCGGATGCCCCCGGTCGGCGCCTGGCGCCGGGCGAAGGCCAGCAGCAGCGCCACGCTCACCGTGATCAATGCAGCCATGCCGCCCAGGTACAAGGTGTGCAACACCAGGCCGACATAACGCTCGTCCAGGTCATGCCGCCCACGCTGCCAGCACCACACCAGCAGTTGCAGCAGCGGTATGACGAAGGCACAGGCGAACACCAGCAGGCACCAGCCGCTGGCCAGCAGCGCCTTGGCCCCACGCAGGTGATAGAGCGCCTTGCCACGCGCGCGCTCATTACCCGTGCGGCTCGCGCCGCGGGCACGGCGCTCGCCGTACAGCACCAGCATCACCGCCAACAGCAGCAGGCTGGCCAACTGGGCCGCGCTGGACAGGCTGAAGAAGCCGTACCAGGTCTTGTAGATGGCCGTGGTGAAGGTGTCGAAATTGAACACCGCCACTGCACCGAAGTCGGCCAGGGTTTCCATCAATGCCAGGGCGATACCGGCACCGATCGCCGGCCGCGCCATGGGCAGTGCGACGCGCCAGAACGCCTGCAGCGGTGACAACCCCAGTACCCGGGCCGCTTCCATCAGGCCCCTGCCCTGCGCCAGGAAGGCTGTGCGCGCCAGCAGGTAGACATAGGGGTAGAACACCAGCACGAGCACGATGATCACCCCGCCCGTGGAGCGTACGCGCGGCAGGCGCATCGGCCCGAACACTTCGCGCAGGGCGCTTTGCACCGGGCCGGCAAAATCCAGCAGGCCGACGAAAACGAATGCCAGCACGTAGGCGGGGATGGCAAACGGCAGCATCAGCGCCCAGTCCAGCCAGCGCCGGCCAGGGAATTCGCAGAGGCTGGTGAGCCAGGCCAGGCTGACCCCCAATACGGTCACGCCGATGCCTACGCCTACTACCAGGGTCAGGGTGTTGCCGAGCAGGCGGCTCATCTGGGTGTCGAGCAGGTGTGACCAGATCTGCAGGTCGATCGACTGCCATGACAGCAGCAGGACGCTCAGAGGCAACAGCACCAGGGCGGCGACCAGGGCGACCGGGAGGTACCAGCGACGTTGGGGGGTGTGGGGCAAGTTCAGAACTCTCGGTTGCGATTGCGACCGCTGCGCGGTCGTTCGCGGGCAAGCCCGCCCCCACAGGGTTTACACACGCTTCAGTGGAAAACCTGTGGGAGCGGGCTTGCCCGCGAAAGGGCCCTTGCAGGCCCCGGAAGGATAACTTAGTTCCAGCCAGCCCGATCCATCAAGCGAATCGCTTCGGCCTGGCGCTTGCCAGCGATTTCGACCGGAATGCTGTCAGCCTTGAAGCTGCCCCAGGCGGCTACCTCGTCCGATGGCTTGACCTTCGGGTTGGCCGGGAACTCCTGGTTGATGTCGGCGAACAGCTTCTGCGCGTCCTCGCCGGTCATCCATTCCACCAGCTTTTTCGCAGCCTCAGGGTGCGGGGCATGCTTGGTCAGGCCGATACCCGACAGGTTGACGTGCACACCGCGGTCACCTTGGTTGGGCCAGAAGATCTTGACCGGCAACGTGGGGTTTTGTTTATGCAGGCGCCCGTAGTAGTAAGTGTTGACCACGCCCACGTCGCACTGGCCAGCTTCGATGGCCTGGATCACGGCGTTGTCATCGGAGAACACGTCGGTGGACAGGTTATTCACCCAACCTTTGACGATGGCTTCGGTTTTCGCCTCGCCGTGGTTCTCGATCAAGGTGGCGGTCAGCGACTGGTTGTAGACCTTCTTCGCAGTGCGCAGGCACAGACGCCCTTCCCACTGCTTGTCGGCCAAGGCTTCGTAGGTGCTCAGCTGATCCGGTTTGACCCGGTCAGTAGAGTAGATGATGGTGCGCGCGCGCAGGCTCAGGCCGGTCCAGTCGTGGGACGAGGCCCGGTATTGCGGCGGAATGTTCTGGCCGATGATGTCCGATTTGATCGGTTGCAGGATGCCCATCTGCTCGGCCTGCCAGAGGTTGCCGGCATCGACGGTCAGCAGCAGGTCGGCCACACCGTTCTCGCCCTCGGCCTTGATGCGTTGCATCAGCGGGGCTTCCTTGTCGGTGATGAACTTGACCTTGACCCCGGTCTTGGCGGTGTAGGCGTCGAACACCGGCTTGATCAGCTCGTCGATGCGCGAGGAGTACACCACCACTTCTTCCGCTGCCTGGGCAGTGCCGCCGAACAACGTCAGGGCCAGGGCGGCCAGTAGGGGCTTGCGTGGCAACATGAAATGCACTCCTCGGATCGTATGAGAGGCGCAAATGGTAGTGAATCCCATTTTGTCCCTCACCCTCGGAGCCGTTACCGGATGTTGCAGCCCGCGCAAGCGCCTCCTGTAGGAGCAGCCTTGTGCTGCGAAGAAGCCACAACGGTGCTCGTCATACCGGCCCTTTCGCAGCGCAAGGCTGCTCCTACAGAGGCCGTGCTAACGTCAGGGCTTGGCCAATTCTGGCAGGTCTCCGCTCAAACCCAACGCCTGGCGCACGAATAATGCCTTGGCCTCCGGCATCTGCTCCACCAGCTTCAAGCCACTGTTACGCAACCAGCGCAACGGCAGCGGATTGGCCTGGAACAGCCGCTCGAACCCTTCCATGGCGGCCATCAGCCCCAAGTTGTGCGGCATGCGCCGGCGCTCATAGCGGCTCAGCACCTTTACATCTGCCAGCCGTTCGCCGCGCTCGCTGGCATTCACCAGCACCTCGGCCAGCACGGCGGCATCAAGGAACCCCAGGTTGACGCCCTGCCCGGCCAACGGATGAATGGTGTGCGCGGCATCGCCGATCAGCGCCAGGCCCTCAGCCACATAGCGCTTGGCATGGCGCTGACGCAGCGGCACGCACACGCGTGGGTCGGCCTGTAGCACCTCGCCCAGGCGCCCCTCGAAGGCCCGCTCCAGTGCCTTGAGGAAGGCCGGCTCGTCCAGCGCCATCAGTTGCTCGGCATGCTCTGGCGTGGTCGACCAGACGATCGAGCACCAGTCCTGCTGGCCCTCACGTGTCAGCGGCAGAAACGCCAGCGGGCCCTCGTCGGTAAAGCGTTGCCAGGCCGTGGCCTGGTGCCCCGCGCTGCAACGTACGCTGGTGACGATGGCGTGGTGCAGGTAATCCCACTCACGGGTTTCGCAGCCGGTCAGGCGGCGTACCGCCGAGTTGGCGCCATCCGCCGCCACTACCAACGGTGCCCGCAGTTGGCGGCCGTCGGCCAGGGTCAGCAGCCACTCGTCACCGGAACGGCGCAGTTGCTCGAGCCGCGCGTTGGGCAACAGGCCGATGTCGCTGTCATGCAGACGCTCCAGCAAGCCATCCTGCACCACCCGGTTTTCGACGATGTGGCCGAGCACCTGGGCATGCACGCTGGCCGCCGAGAAGTGGATCTGGCCCGTACCGCTGCCATCCCAGACGTGCATGTCGGTATACGGCGTGGCCCGTCGCCGGGCGATGCCATCCCAGGCGCCTAGGCGCTCCAGAATGCGCTGGCTGGCCGCCGACAATGCACTGACGCGCGGCTCGAACGGCGCTTCGGTATCGAAGGGTTTTACCGACAGCGGGCTGCCGTCGAGCAGGAGAATGTCCAAGCCACTGTGGCGCAATGCCAGGGCCAGGGCGCTGCCGACCATACCGGCACCGACAATCAACAGATCTGCGCGCATTTCCATGCCTTACGCCTGCCTCGCTTGCGGCTTGAGCCGCACGTAAAGGGTTTTATCGACCCGCGCTACCAGTTCGCCGGCGCCGTCGCGGATGTCCACCTGCAGCCGCGGCAGGCACTTCTTGCCGGTGGCGGTCTGTTGGCGAATGTCGTCGAGCAGGGCGTCATCGAGGTGGAACTCGGCGTACACGGGGCCTTTGCCCGGCGAGATGAAATCGATGCTCGCCGCCTTGTCCCAGACGATGTACTCGCGCCCCAACTGCTCGATCAGCAGCAGCATGTAGAACGGGTCGACCATCGAGTAGAGGCTGCCGCCGAACTGGGTACCGACGTAGTTGCGGTTCCAGCGGGTAAGCTTCATGCGGACCTTGACGCTGCGCATGTCCGGGCTGATGTGCTGCACGCGGATACCGGCGCCCAGGTACGGCGGGTAAAGGTTCAGCAACCAGCGCAACATGCGGGCCCGGCGCGCCAGTCTGCGCGGATTGCTCATGCCTGGCCCCGCGGATCGGGGCGCGTACCCAGGCCCATGGCCTGGCGGGCAAACCAGCTTTTTGCCGGCGGCAGCAGGTCGAGCCCGAGCAGGCCAATGTTGCGCCCGGCAGCCAGCAACGGCTGGTTGCTGCCGAACAGGCGGGTGACCTGGTCGGAGAAGCCAATGGTCAGCGCCTGGTCCAGGCGCTGACGCTGGTGGTAGGCCCGCAGGGTGCCCAGGTCACCGGGGTGCTGCGGGCCCGCCAGCAGCGCGTGTGCAAGCACCTGGACGTCACGCAGCGACAGGTTGAAGCCCTGGCCGGCAATGGGGTGCAGGCTGTGCGCAGCGTTGCCCAGCACCACCAGGTGCGGGCGTACCTGCTCTTCGGCCTCGACCAGTGCCAGCGGGTACAGATGCCGTGCACCCACTTGGCGCAAGGCCCCAAGACGATAGCCGAAGGCGTCCTGCAGTTCGCGCAGGAAGCTGCGTTCATCAATTTCGGCCAAGCGCTGAGCGTCCATGCCCTGACGGGTCCAGACCAGCGCGCAGCGGTTTTCCGGCAGTGGCAGCAGGGCCATCGGGCCGGTTTCGGTGAACCGCTCGAACGCCTGGCCGCGGTGGGCTTCGCCAGGCGTGATGTTGGCGATCAGGGCGCTTTGCTCATAGGGCGTGCGGCGCACATGAATACCCAGCTGCTCACGCAGGCCAGAGCGGCCGCCATCGGCCAGCACGGCCAAGTCGCATTCCAGGCTGGTGTCGTCATCCAGCTGCAGGCGATAACCGCCTTCGATGGCGTGCATCGCCCTCACTTCGGCGGGGCAACGCCAACTCACCACCTCAGGGTCCAACCCCTGCCACAGGCACTGCCCGAGCCAGGCGTTTTCCACCACGAAACCCAGCGCTGGCACGCCTTCTTCGTGGGCATCGAGGCGCGTGGCACCGAACCGGCCACGGTCCGATACCTGAATCTGCAGGATAGGCTCGGCGCGCTGGCTGATGGCCCGCCACAGCCCCAATTGCTGGTAGATCTGTTGCGTGCCATACGACAACGCCGACGAGCGTGCATCGTAGCTGGGCTGGAAGCTATGGCCGGGTGCGAACGGCTCGATCAGCAGGATCTTCCAGCCTCGCGCCTTGGCCCCGGCCTGCAGGGCCAACGCCAGGCTCGCGCCGACCAGGCCGCCACCGATGATCGCCAAGTGGACCCGGTTCATGCCGCGTCCTTGCGCGCAGCCTGCATCAGCGCCTCGATCTCGGCGACTGTGCGGGGTACACCCGACGTCAGAATTTCACAGCCCTGCCTGGTCACTACCACGTCGTCCTCGATCCTTACGCCGATGCCGCGCCACTTCTTGGCCACCGCCTGGTTGTCGGCGGCGATGTAGATGCCCGGTTCGACGGTCAGCGCCATGCCGGGCTCCAGCACGCGCCACTGGCCGCCCACTTTGTATTCGCCCACATCATGCACATCCATGCCCAGCCAGTGCCCGGCGCGGTGCATGTAGAACGCGCGGTAGGCTTCGCTTTCGATCAGCCCCTGCACATCGCCCTTGAGCAGCCCCAGTTCCACCAGGCCCTCGGTGATGACCTGCACGGTCGCCTCGTGGGCGTGGTTCCAGTGCTTGCCGGGGGCGATTTCGGCGAAGGCTGCGGCCTGGGCCTTCAGCACCAGCTCGTAGATGGCCTTCTGCTCGGGCGAAAAACGCCCGCTGACCGGGAACGTACGGGTGATGTCGCTGGCATAGCAGTCGATTTCGCAGCCCGCGTCAATCAACACCAGGTCGCCGTCCTTGAGCGGGGCGTCATTCTGCTGATAGTGCAGGATGCAGCCATTGCGCCCGGCCGCGACGATCGAGCCGTAGGCCGGCATTTTCGCGCCGCCTTTGCGGAACTCGTAATCCAGCTCGGCTTCCAGGCTGTACTCATGCAGCCCGGCCCGGCAGGCCTGCATGGCACGCACGTGGGCACGGGCGGAAATGTCTGCGGCAACGCGCATCACCTTCACTTCTGCCGCCGATTTATACAGGCGCATGTCGTGCAGCAGATGATCCAGCGCAACGAACTCGTTCGGCGGCTGGGCACCCAGGCGCGCCTTGGAGCGGATCACGTTGATCCAGTCCATCAGCCGGCGATCGAATTCCGGGTTGCTGCCCATGGCGCTGTACACCCGCTCCCGGCCCTCGATCAGGCCCGGCAGGATCTCGTCGATGTCGGTGATCGGGAAGGCATCGTCGGCGCCAAAATCACGCACCGCACCTTCCTGGCCCGCGCGCAGCCCTTCCCACTGCTCGCGCTCAGGGTTGCGCTCGCGGCAGAACAGCACGTACTCGCCATGTTCACGGCCCGGGATCAGCGCAATCACCGCCTCGGGCTCGGGAAAGCCGCTGAGGTACTGGAAATCGCTGTCCTGGCGGTACACGTGCTCGACATCGCGGTTGCGAATGGCAACGGCGGCGGCGGGCAGGATGGCGATGCTGTTGGGGACCATCTGCGCCATCAGCGCCTTGCGCCGACGGGCATACTCGGCCTTGGGAATGTGGCTCATGGGCAGACTACCCCCGGTTGATCAGTGCAACGATGGCTTGGACGCAGGTGCGGCCGGCTTGGCCAGCTCGGAGAACAGCAGCAGCGGCGCGACGCGCAGGTATTCCATGACTTCCATGTAGTCGCTCTCGCCGTCTTCGGATTCTTCGAGGGCTTCTTGTACCTGGGAGATTGCCACCAGGTCCTGCAGCACGTCTTTGGCTTCGGTGGACAGGTCCTTGCCACCGGCGTTCAGGCCAAAGCCCGTGATGAAGCCTTGGCACCACTGGCCCAGCGCCTCAGCACGGTCAGCCAGCGCGGCATCATCGGTCGGCAGCAGCAGGACGATGGCCATGTCATCGCTGGTGAGCTCGCCCTTGACCATCTCTTGCAAGCCGATCAGGGCGTTGCGGACGGTGTCACCGGGTTCGTTTTCCAGCAGTTGGGCGGCGTCGGCCAGCCAGGCGTCGGCATCGAAGCCGGCACCGGCGCAGCTGCGCCCGACCAGCAAGCCGTGCAGCTCGGCAGGAGTGACAGGGTGGCCGTTGCTGGTAAGCAGCATGGCGAAGGCAATGTAGGGCGATTGGGTATTGGGCATGGGCAACTAGGCGCCAGACGGCGCAATGACTAGAATGGAGACCTTGTATCCTAGCACCGGCAGGCGCGCCAAGACCATCGGCACTGGCCGTCGCGGCCCGGGGAGAGGCATCATCGCCAGGTGACTCAACGACGGAGCGATTCGAGTGCAACCCACGCAAGAGAACGACCTGCAAGCGCTGATGAGCCGATTCGAGTTGCTGATCGAACGTGTCGAGCAACTAAAACGGCAAAATGCACTCCTAGTAGCTCAGGAAAAATCCTGGCGCGAAGAGCGCGCCCACCTCATCGAAAAGAACGAGATCGCAAGGCGCAAGGTCGAGTCGATGATTTTACGCCTCAAGGCTCTGGAGCAAGACTCATGAGTTCAAGCAATAGCGTCACCGTGCAGATCCTCGACAAGGAATACTCGATCATCTGCCCGCCGGAAGAGCGCAACAACCTGGTCAGCGCCGCGCGCTACCTGGACGGCAAGATGCGCGAGATCCGCAGCAGCGGCAAGGTGATCGGCGCCGACCGCATCGCGGTCATGGCTGCGTTGAACATTACCCACGAGATGCTGCACCGCCAGGAAGACCGTAGCGCTGCCCCGGTCGCTGGCACCAACCGCGAACAGGTGCGCGACCTGCTGGATCGGGTCGATAAGGCTTTGTCCGACGACACGGATACCAAAATCGGCTGAGATTGGTATACTGGCGCCACTCCCTGGGGGATGCGCCAGTCGGTTATGTCCCTGAGCCGATACGCACAACCACGGGGGTTGCACGCTGGGGCCGGTGTGCATGTCCGCTCGACGGAAAGCCTTAACGCCCCCTGCAATCTCCACCTTGAACTTTCGGGTTCAAGGGCTACACCGATAGCGGTCTTATCGGGGAGCCTTATTTTTTTGTCCGCCCTTGCTGCGGGCATACCCCTACCAGTCGCGACAACTGGGAACGCCTGTGCCATGACCGACACCGCGCCGCTCACCCGCCCCCAGCTTCGTCGCCTGCTCCGCAATGCCCGCCGCGCACTGACGCCTGCCCAGCAGCGCCAAGCCGCCCTTGGCCTATACCGCCAGCTGGCGCAAGACCCGCTATTCCGCCGCGCCCGGCACATTGCCCTGTACCTGCCCAACGACGGTGAAATCGACCCCTACCTGCTATTGCGCGAAGCCCAGCGACGCGGCAAACGTACTTACCTGCCGGTGCTGCACGCCTGGCCGCGCACACGCATGGTGTTTCAGCGTTTCGAACAGGGTGAAAAACTCAAGCGCAACCGCTTCCGTATTCCAGAGCCACTGACCGACCGCAAACGCCAACGCCCGATCTGGGCTCTGGACCTGATCCTGCTGCCGCTGGTGGGTTTCGATGAAGTGGGTGGCCGCTTGGGCATGGGCGGTGGTTTCTATGACCGCAGCCTGGCCTACCAGGCGCGCCGCAAGACCTGGAAGAAACCTTTGCTATTGGGGCTGGCGCATGAATGCCAGAAGGTCGAGCGGCTGGCACAGGCCAGTTGGGATGTACCATTGCAAGGCACGGTCTCGGACCGCGACTGGTACCTGGCGCCGAACTGAGCGGCGCCAGCGGAGGGCATCAACGTTGCGGCTGGCTGGCGTCGACCGGCATTTGATAGGCGGTGTCCAGCTTACGTTCCAGGAACCCTTGCGCATAACCAGTGGTGACCACACCCAGGCCAAAAATGAACACCAGGATCCACAGCAGATCCGGCTTTTTGCGTTGATTCATCGAAGATTGCCCCCCAGGCAAACTGTTTCGGCTTGGCGATTTTCTGAGTATCGCCAGAGCATCTCGCTTTAAACGGGGCGCATTTTCCGACAACCTGCGCCGACACGCAAACATTGGCGCCAACCGGCTGTCGGTTTCGTGCAACAGGTTATTTCAAACCTTTTCAGGAGCAGCATGCATGGCCTATTGGCTGATGAAATCCGAGCCCGACGAGCTCTCGATCGAAGCCCTTGGCCGGCTGGGCGAAGCGCGCTGGGACGGCGTGCGTAACTACCAGGCGCGCAACTTTTTGCGGGCCATGAGTGTGGGTGACGAGTTCTTCTTCTACCACTCCAGCTGCCCGCAACCGGGCATTGCTGGCATCGCCCGCATCATTGCGGCGGCCTACCCGGACCCGACCGCACTGGACCCAGAAAGCCACTATTACGACCCCAAGGCCACCCCCGAGAAGAACCCGTGGAGTGCGGTGGACGTGGCCCATGTGAAAACCCTACCCAAAGTGCTTGACCTTGGCAGGCTCAAACAACAGGCCGCGCTTGCCGAATTGCCGCTGGTGCAAAAAGGCAGCCGCCTGTCGGTGATGCCGGTTACCCCCGAACAATGGGCGGCCATTGTCGCGCTGAAGTGAAGGTGGGCTAGGATCAAGGGGTTTGACCGATATCAACACGCCATGGATAGCCGCACGCCACGATAGGCTGTGCACTGAGCAGGGATGCTGACTGATGAATCGATATGCCCCCAGGATCTTCGCCACCGCGCTGATCGTCTTACTGGCGACCGCTGCCGGGCTGGGTTACTGGAAGTCGCTGCATGACCAGCTGCCGGAAGGCCTGAGCATGGGCAACGGCCGTCTCGAGGCGACCGAAGTGCAAATTGCCACCAAGGTCCCCGGGCGTTTGGCTGAAGTGCGGGTCGACGAAGGCGACAAGGTGACCCGTGGTCAGCTGCTGGCGCGTATCGACACCCGCACAATGGAAGCCCAGCGCAACCAGGCCGAGGCCGAAGTGCTGCGCGCCCAGGAAAACTACGCGGCGGCCCAGGCCAGCGTGCAACTGCGCCAGAGTGAGCTGCTGCTCGCCGGGCAGGAGCTCAAGCGCGTGCGCGAGATTTTCAAGCGCAACTATGCCAGCCAACAACTGCTCGACCAGCAGCAGGCCCGCTTCGACACCGCGAACGCGGCGGTGGTTGCGGCGCGCGCCCAGCTGGCAGCCGTCAAAGCCGCCATCGGCGCGGCCCAGGCCCAGGTCGCCCAGCTGACCAGCGAGATCGACGACAGCAGCCTGCGCGCGCCCATCGACGGCATCATCCAGCTGCGTCTGGCCGAGCCGGGTGAGGTGTTGGGCGCTGGCGGTCGCGTGTTGATGCTGATCGACCCGAGCGACCAGTACATGAACCTCTACCTCCCAGCCTCCACCAGCGGCCGGCTGACCGTTGGCGATCAGGCACGCATCGTCCTCGATGCGCTGCCCGATCAGGCGTTGCCAGCGAAGGTAGCGTTTGTCGCAGCCAAGGCGCAGTTCACCCCGAAACAGGTCGAAACCCGCGATGAGCGGCAGAAACTGGTGTTTCGCGTAAAACTGCGCCTGAGCGACCCAAGCGCCGTGCCGCAAGCCAAGCCGGGCATGCCGGGTGCTGGCTATGTGCGCACGGCTGACGTGGACTGGCCGGCCAACCTGCAATGAACGCGCCGGCATTGCTGGCCGAGGGCATCAGCCACCGTTATGGCGACCTGATCGCCTTGCAGACGCTGGGTTTCAGCCTGCCCAGCGGCACCCGCTGTGCACTGATCGGGCCTGATGGGGCCGGCAAATCGACCCTGCTCGGGCTGATCGCCGGCGTAAAACGCCTGCAGCAGGGCGAGTTGCAGGTGCTGGGCGGCTCGATCCGCCAACGACGCCACCGAGCTGCGCTGTACCCCAAGGTCGCGTTCATGCCCCAAGGGCTGGGCAACAACCTGTACCCCGAGCTGTCGATCAGCGAGAACATTCGTTTTTTCGCCACGCTGTTTGGCCTGGGCCGGCACGAATGCGAACAGCGCATGGCCAACCTGCTGCAGGCCACCGACCTGCATCGCTTCGCCGAGCGCCCGGCCGGCAAGCTGTCGGGCGGCATGAAGCAGAAACTGGGCCTGTGCTGCGCGTTGATCCACGAACCTGACCTGCTGATCCTCGACGAACCCACGACCGGGGTCGACCCTCTGTCGCGGCGACGCTTCTGGGAACTGGTCGAGCAGGTACGCGAACAACGCCCGCAATTGACGCTGCTGGTGGCCACTGCCTACATGGAGGAAGCCGAGCAGTTCGAGCACTGCCTGATGCTCGATGGCGGCCGGCTGATTGCCGCGGGCCCCAGCCACGCATTGGCGGGCGTCACGCCCAGCGGCAAACTGGACGATGCCTTCACCCATTTCCAGGGGGCAGGGAGTACGCAACCTGCGCCGTTGACTATCCCGCCACGCTCGGCAAATGACGGCCTGGTCGCCATCGAAGCGCATGACCTGACCCTGCGCTTTGGTGACTTCACCGCGGTCAACAAGGTCAGCTTCGCCATTGGTCGTGGGGAAATTTTTGGTTTTCTCGGCTCCAACGGCTGCGGCAAGACCAGCACCATGAAAGTGCTTACGGGCCTGGTACCCGCCAGCGAGGGCAGTGCCAGCCTGCTGGGTCGCCCGGTGGACGCCAGCGACCTGGCCACGCGCAAGCGGGTTGGTTTCATGTCGCAGAGTTTCTCGCTGTATGGCGAGCTCAGCACCCGTCAGAACCTCACGCTGCATGCGCGCCTGTTCGACCTGCCCAAGGCCGACAGCGCGCAGCGCATCAGCGAACTGATCGAGCGCTTTGGCCTGCGCGACATCGCCGACCAACCGTCAGGCGCCCTGCCCCTCGGCCTGCGCCAGCGCCTGTCACTGGCCGTCGCGGTGCTGCACCGCCCTGAAGTGCTGATCCTCGACGAGCCGACTTCCGGCGTCGACCCTGCCGCCCGGGATGACTTCTGGCGACTGCTGGTGGAGTTGTCGCGCGAGCAAGGCGTGACCATTTTCCTCTCTACGCACTTCATGAACGAAGCCCAGCGCTGCGATCGCATTTCGTTCATGCACGCCGGGCGCGTGCTCGCCTGTGACACGCCTGATGCCCTGCAACGCCAGTACGCCGGCGAAACGCTGGAAGACGCCTTTGTGCGCTGCCTGGAGCAAGCCCAGGAGGCCGTACCCCAGGCCCCGCAAAACACTGTGCTGGAACAGCCGGCAGCGGCCACACCACCGTTGCGCCAAGGTTTCAGCCTGCGCCGCCTGCTGGCGGTGGCCAGCCGGGAGGGCAAGGAGCTGCTGCGCGACAAGGTGCGCCTGGCCTTCGCCCTGCTCGGCGCCGTGTTCATGATGGTGATCTTTGGCTATGGCATCTCGCTGGATGTAGAGAACCTCGCCTTCGCCGTTCATGACCAAGACCAAAGCCCGCAAAGCCGGGCCTACCTCGAAGCGTTTCGCGGATCACGGTATTTCGCCGAGCAGGCGCCGATTCGCGATACCCGTGAAATGCACCAACGCCTGCAACGTTCCGAAATCAAACTGGCGCTGGAGATCCCACCCGGCTTTGGCCGTGACCTTTACGCCGGTCGCCAACCGGTGGTGGCCGCCTGGCTCGACGGCGGCATGCCGTTCCGTGCGGAGACCAGCCGCAACTATGTTGAAGCGGTGCACCAGGCGAACCTCGAACAATTTGCCGCGGCCAGCCAGCAACCGGTGCAGCGCCAGGAGCCGGTGCGCCTGGAAACACGCTTCCGCTACAACCAGGACGTGGTCAGCGTGAATGCCATCGGGCCCGGCGTCATGGCGCTGATCCTGGCGTTCATCCCGGCCATGCTCACCGCCCTGGGCATCGTCCGGGAAAAAGAACTTGGCTCCATCACCAACTTCTACGCCACGCCCCTCACCCGCCTGGAGTTTCTGCTCGGCAAGCAGCTGCCCTACCTGGCCGTAAGCCTGGTCAACCTGGCGTTGCTGGTGGCGATGAACCGCTGGTTGTTTGCCGTACCGCTCAAGGGCAGCGTGCTGGCCCTGGCCTGCGGCGGCGCCGCCTACCTGCTGGCGACCACCAGCCTGGGCTTGTTGATCTCGGCCTTCACCCGCACCCAGATCGCGGCCATCCTGGGCACCATGATCATCACCAGCCTGCCGACCATCCAGTTCTCCGGTCTGATCGTGCCACGCTCGTCGCTCGATGGCGCCGCGGCAGTGATGGGCCAACTGTTCCCGGCGGGTTACTTCCTGGACATCGCGGTCGGCACCTTCACCAAAGCGCTGGGCCTGCGCGAGCTGTGGCCGCAGTGCCTGATCCTGCTGAGCTTCTTCGCCGTGTTCACCGGCCTGAGCCTGGCCATGCTGAAGAAGCAGGAGGCCTGACATGTCGCGCCTGAACCACACCCTGCGCCTGGGCCTGAAAGAGCTGACCAGCCTGCGCCACGACAGCGTGCTGCTGCTGTTTTTGCTGTATGCCTTCAGCGTGGCGATCTACATGCCGGCGGCGGGCTCGGTGATCGGCGTGCACAACGCCAGCGTTGCCGTGGTGGACGAAGACCATAGCCAGCTCTCGCGCAAGCTCACCGAATCACTGCAACCACCCGAGTTTCAACCTGCCGTGCCGCTGCCCCCGGACCGCCTGGACCAGGCCATGGACAGCGGCCAGTACACCTTCGTGATCAATGTGCCGGTGAACTTCCAGAGCGACCTGCTGGCCGGGCGCTCACCCGAGCTGCAGATCAACGTCGACGCCACGGCCATGAGCCAGGCGTTCATGGGCGCCGGCTACATCGGCCGGATTTTCGAGCGTGAGCTGCTCGACTATGCCCAGCGCACCACAACCCAGAGCCCCGTGCTGATCAACCCCAAGGCACTGTTCAACCCCAACCTGGAGGGTGGCTGGTTTCTGGCCGTGATCCAGATCATCAACAACATCACCATCCTGGCGATCATCCTCACCGGCACGGCGCTGTTGCGCGAGCGTGAACACGGCACACTCGACCACTTGCTGGTGCTGCCGTTGACCGCTTTGGAAATCATGCTGGCGAAAATCGCCAGCAACGCGCTGGTGGTGGTGCTGTGTACCTGGGTGTCGCTCATCGTGGTGGTCAAAGGCGCCCTGGGCGTGCCGCTGTCTGGCTCCATGGGGCTGTTCCTGGCTGTGACCGCGCTGTACCTGTTCGCCAGTACCGCCTTGGGCATCTTCCTCGCCACCCTGGCGCGCTCGACGCCTCAATTCGGCCTGCTGGCGATTCCGGTCATTATCCCGATGCTGTTGCTGTCTGGCGGCAGTACCCCGCTGGACAGCATGCCGCAGTGGCTGCAGTGGGTCATGCAGGGCTCGCCGTCGACGCATTTCGTCAGCCTCGGCACCGCGATCCTGTTCCGCGACGCTGGCGCGGCCGTGGTATGGCCAGACATCCTGGCCCTGGCCGTGATTGGCCTGGTGTTCTTCAGCGTGGCGCTGGCGCGCTTTCGGCGGACGCTGGCGTCCTGAGAGAGTGTCGCTGGGGAATATGAGAACGACACAAAGACAAAGGGCGCCTTCCGGCGCCCTACTCACAGACAGGTCGGCTTGTCATCGCCATCTACCTGCCCGGCTCTGTGATTGCTGGTTAACCAGGATCCGCAGAGTCTTACAAGCCCCTTACGGGAGCAGGATGGATTATCACGCATCAGGTGCTTTATTGACAACAGACTGCACTGTTGCTGGATGTGTGAAGCCCAGCGTGAAGCAAACGGCGGCCCTAACGGCGGCAAAATGCTCGGGCTGCATTGTAAAAGTCATATATTCCCGGCCACCTCCCTGCCGCGACTTGACGCGGCATCTGTCCAGCCTGGAGGTTGCAACCGTGTAGATCATGTCGCACTTGGCCCAGCATGTCAGATCAGGGCCAGGCAAATAACTCGGCAGGACAACGTGATGCCTGGCCAAGTGATCAGGAGCAGTGGTGCTCAACGGGATTATCGTCACCAACTGGCAATTTTGACTGTGCTTGCGAAGAACGACGACGGGCCGCACCTTGATCATTTCAGGTGTTTGAAATCCTGAAAAATCGCACATCAGTACAGTCGCCTCTTTCGGTTGGTACTTCAAAGGCATTGCCAATACTCTCGAGCAACTGAAGACGAGGCACAATTTAACGCGGCCATCGCATCAGAAACTGTAAATTGGCGGACGTACAAGGAAGACAGAAAGGTCCTACGACTAGGGTGTCTGAGCTCGTTTCAGACACAAATGACAAGGCCCTGCTGGAGACCTGCGCCCTACTAGAAGCCGCTGTCGCCGGCTTGCCGGCGATGGGCCCCAAGGGTTTCAGGTCACTGCACAATCAGGTTGTTGAACAGCAGGTCTTCGACAATTGGCTTGCCCTCTTCCGCTTCCATCACCTGCTGCACCTGCTTCAAGGCTTCCTGGCGCAGTTGCTCCTTGGCGTCGACGTTGCTCATCTTGTCCACGGTCTGCTGGGTGAACAGCGCCACCAGCTGGTTACGGATCAGCGGCTCGTGGTGTTTCACGGCCTTGGCGGCTTCATCACCGGTCACGCGCAGGGCTACGTCGGCCTTGTAGACACGCAGCTTGGGGCTGCCGTCGAGGGCATAGTTACCGACAAAGGGTGGGCTCAGGGTGATGTAGGCGACCTTGGGCGCCCCTTCCTTGGCTTCTTCGGCCACGGCCGCAACTGGCAGCATCAGGGCCAGCACCATCAAGATCCACGCTTTCACGAATTCGCTCCTCAATACAATTGGCGCCAGCTTACCCAGCACACCGCTCAAACCCAAGCCCTGGCTTATGCCGGCTCATCAGGGTAGGCCATGCTCGTTGACCCGGCAGGTGGCCCTCCTACACTTATCGGCCACTACCCGCAAAGGAATAGCCCCGATGAAAGCTGTGTTGTGCAAAACCTTGGGCCCGGCGCGCGACCTGGTACTGGAAGACGTCGCCAGCCCCGTGCCGAAAAAGAACGAGATCCTGCTGGATGTGCAGGCTGCGGGCGTCAACTTCCCCGACACCTTGATCATCGAAGGTAAATACCAGTTCCAGCCACCGCTGCCGTTTTCCCCAGGTGGCGAGGCGGCCGGTGTGGTGGCTGCGGTCGGCGAAAAGGCCGGTGCGTTCAAGGTGGGCGATCGGGTCATGGCCCTCACGGGGTGGGGTGCGTTCGCCGAACAGGTGGCGGTGCCCTTCTACAACGTGATGCCGATCCCCGAGCACATGGACTTCACCACCGCCGCCGCCTTCGGCATGACCTATGGCACCTCGATGCATGCACTCAAGCAGCGCGGCCACCTGCAGCCGGGTGAAACCCTGCTGGTGCTGGGGGCCTCAGGGGGTGTGGGCCTGGCGGCCGTGGAAATAGGCAAGGCCATGGGCGCCCGGGTGATCGCTGCAGCCAGCAGCGCCGAAAAACTGGCCGTGGCCAAGGCTGCCGGCGCCGATGAGCTGATCGACTACAGCCAGGCCAGCCTCAAGGACGAGATCAAGCGCCTGACCGGCGGCCAGGGCGTGGACGTGATCTACGACCCGGTGGGTGGCGAGCTGTTCGACCAGGCGGTAAGGGGCCTGGCCTGGAATGGCCGGCTGCTTGTGGTGGGGTTTGCCAGCGGGGCGATCCCACAGCTGGCGGCGAACCTGGTGCTGCTCAAGGGCGCAGCGGTCGTGGGGGTGTTTTGGGGGGCGTTTGCCCAGCGTCAGCCGGAGCAGAATGCAGCTAACTTCCGTCAGCTGTTTGCCTGGCAGGGTGAAGGCAAGCTGAAGCCGCTGGTGTCGGAGACTTATCCACTGGCTGAGGCTGGGGCTGCCATTGAGAAGCTGGGGCAGCGGCAGGCTGTGGGTAAGTTGGTGGTGCTGACTAGCTAGCGTCTGGCTGCTTGGTTGCCTGCTCGGGCCTCTTCGCGGGGCAAGCCCGCTCCCACAGATTATCCACTGCCCTTAAGTCGGCTCGGGTGCCTGTGGGAGCGGGCTTGCCCCGCGAAGAGGCCGGTACTGCCAGTCAATAAATCAGACTTCCCGCAGGTTATGGCAGCGCCTGAACCGCGCCTCCAGGTTGCGATCCGGCATTTGGTGGCTGCGCAACGCATTCAACGTCTGCTCCACATACTCGCGCGTGGTGCCATATCGCCCCTTGGCACTGGCAAGGATCTGGCTGAGCAGTGTGTCGGGCAAATTCCCCGCATAGCACGGCAAATGGCGCTCCAGCACAAAACCCAAGGCCTGCACCTTGCTGCCATCACCCAACCGGCAGCTGAGCCAATGCGGGCGGTAGGCCGGGTACGGCATCTCGCGTTGCCACAGGGCCATCAGCGAATCATCCAGGTTGCTTTCATCCAGCCGATAGGCAAAACCACTGCATGACCCACCACGGTCCAGGCCGAACACCAGGCCGGGCGTTTCCGGTGTGCCACGGTGCTCGTGCGACCACAGGTACAGCCCACGGTGATAACCGTGCACCCGTGCGCGCTGCCGCTCTACCGAACTGCACTCCGGTCGCCAGATCAATGAACCATAGGCGAACAACCACACAGGCCCGCCTTCATGGCGTGACATGGTCAGTTGCATGGAGTTGATCAATTGCTCGTGGGTCAGTTGCTGGCCGAAGTCGAGCGCCGGAGGGTAAGCACTTGTCCAGGACAAACTTTCAATTGCCGACATACGCTGCCGCCATTATTCCCTGTGAACTACAGATGAAGCGAGAATCGCTGTGTGCCGGGGTTTGCGCCCCGCACCTAAGGTGTCTGCATTAACCTTAGGATAGAAACGCGCCAACACTCAAGCCTGAAAGCTAAAGTTTCACGCGAACTTCCGACGATTGGAGAGCATTGTTTCGAGCGCAGGGAAGTTATTAGCCAAGGCGGTAACAATTACCGCCTTATACCCACTCGGTTGAACTTGAGTTATTAGCCGCGCGGCGCGTAGGCAAATACATCGGCGCGCATGCGGTGTGCATCCATACCGGCCTCGACCAGGGCATCGAGGGTGGCATAGACCATGTTTGGCGAGCCGCTGGCGTAGACGTGCACGCCGTTGAGGTCGTGGATGTCTTCGCAAACGGCCTCGTGCAGCATGCCGCAACGGCCTTCCCACCCACACAGGTCACTGACGACCTTGTGCAGGAACAGGTTGGGCAGGCGCAACCATTCGTCCCAATGCTCGATCTGGTAAAAGTCCTCAGGCCGACGCACACCCCAGTAAAGGTGTACCGGATGCTTGAAGCCCTGGGCGCGGCAATGCTCGACCAGGCTGTGCATCTGGCCCATTCCCGTACCGGCGGCGATCAGCACCAGCGGCCCGTCTGGCAACTCGGCCAGGTGCGCATCACCGAAAGGCATTTCGATGCGCGCCAGGCGATCACGCTGCAGTTGCTCGATCAGCTGCAGCGCGCTGGGCTCACGCGCCAGCACGTGCAGTTCCAGCTCACGCCCACCATGGGGCGCAGAGGCCAGGGAGAACGCCGCCTGCTTGCCGCCCTCGCGCTCGATCATCAGGTACTGACCGGCGTGATAACGCGGCGGCTTGCCGGCAGGCGCACGCAGGCGCACGCGCCAAACGTCGCCACCGACCTCGACGCATTCGCTCACGCTACACGCCAGCTTGCGCACTGGCAGCTCGCCCAGGGCGAGCACACCGTCCCAGAGCAACACGCAATCCTCCAGCGGTTCGGCAATACAGGTGAACAGCTCGCCATGGTCGCGTACTTCGCCGTTCTGGCGGACGCTCCCTTCCACCAGCAAGGCGGCGCAAACATGGCAATTGCCATTGCGGCAGCTGTTCGGGCAGTCATAGCCGAGCCGCCGCGCTCCATCCAGGATCCGTTCCCCGGGTTCAAGCGCCAGCACTGCCCCGGACGGCTGCAACGTTACCTGCATCAATCTATTCCCAACTGATCCCACAGCTCATCGATACGGCGGGTGACGGCCTCGTCCTTGACGATGACCCGTCCCCATTCGCGTGTAGTCTCGCCCGGCCACTTGTGGGTGGCGTCCAGGCCCATCTTCGACCCCAACCCGGACACCGGCGACGCGAAGTCCAGGTAGTCGATCGGGGTGTTGTCGATCATCACCGTATCACGCTTGGGGTCCATGCGCGTGGTGATGGCCCAGATCACATCGTTCCAGTCGCGGGCGTTGATGTCATCGTCGGTGACGATAACAAACTTGGTGTACATGAACTGTCGCAGGAACGACCACACACCCAGCATCACGCGCTTGGCGTGGCCTGGGTATTGTTTTTTCATGGTCACCACCGCCATGCGGTACGAGCAACCTTCCGGTGGCAGGTAGAAGTCGACGATCTCCGGGAACTGCTTTTGCAGGATCGGCACGAACACTTCGTTCAGCGCCACGCCGAGAATCGCCGGCTCATCCGGCGGACGGCCCGTGTAGGTGCTGTGGTAGATCGGTTTTAGCCGGTGAGTGATGCGCTCGACCGTGAACACCGGGAAGCTGTCCACTTCGTTGTAATAGCCGGTGTGGTCACCGTAGGGGCCTTCCGGCGCCATTTCGCCCGGGTGAATCACGCCTTCGAGAATGATCTCGGCGGTGGCCGGCACCTGCAGGTTGCTGCCACGGCACTTGACCAGCTCGGTGCGGTTGCCACGCAGCAGGCCCGCGAAGGCGTATTCGGACAGGGTATCCGGCACCGGCGTCACGGCGCCCAGGATGGTTGCAGGGTCTGCGCCCAGCGCCACGGCCACTGGGAACGGCTGGCCGGGGTGCTTCTCGCACCACTCGCGGTAATCCAGCGCGCCGCCACGGTGGCTCAGCCAGCGCATGATGACCTTGTTGCGGCCGATGACCTGCTGGCGGTAGATGCCCAGGTTCTGGCGGTCCTTGTTCGGGCCGCGGGTAACGGTCAGGCCCCAGGTGATCAGCGGGGCCACATCGCCTGGCCAGCAGTGCTGGATCGGCAACTGGCCAAGGTCGACATCGTCACCTTCGACCACGACTTCCTGGCACACCGCGTCCTTGACCACCTTCGGCGCCATCGACACGACCTTCTTGAAGATCGGCAGCTTCGACCAGGCATCCTTCAGGCCTTTCGGCGGCTCTGGTTCTTTGAGGAAGGCCAGCAGCTTGCCGATTTCGCGCAGTTCTTCGACCGACTCAGCGCCCATGCCCATGGCCACCCGCTCGGGCGTGCCGAACAGGTTGCCCAGTACCGGGATGTCGTACCCGGTAGGCTTCTCGAACAGCAACGCCGGGCCTTTGGCACGCAGGGTGCGGTCGCAGACCTCGGTCATTTCCAGGACGGGAGAGATCGGAACCTGGATGCGCTTGAGTTCACCGCGCTGTTCCAGGCCACGGATGAAGTCGCGCAAGTCGCGATACTGCATGCAGGAGCCTCGTGTTGGCCGTATCGGTCGGGGTGCAGAGTGTAGCGCCTAAGGGGGCAAATTGGCCAAAGGAGTCTGGGATCAGCCGCTGTGGTGCTGTTCGCTATTATGCGTTACCACTTTTGACAGCCCGATTCCCAGTGCTTGCAGCACCTTAAGCACGGTCGATAGCCGAGGATCACCGTCCGCTGCCAGCGCGCGATAGAGATTGGGACGGGCAAGCCCCGTGGCCTGCGCAAGATTGCCCAAGCCGCCGCGCGCTTCAGCCACGCGGCGGACCGCCGTCAGAAAGCCCGCAGCACCACCAGGCTCATCGATTTCCTCGAGTGCCACGGCGAGATAGTCGATGGCGAAGGCTTCGTCATTGCGAAGCATCTCAAGAACACTTTCTTCATGCGAACGTGTGCCGGTCATAGCGTTACCTTGTGCCTGTGCCAAAGCAACTTGGCTTGGTCGATATCAGCCTGCTGCCGGTCTTTCGAGCCGCCTCCGAGCAGGAAAATAATGCTCCGCCCACGGGTGGCGTAATAGATGCGGTAGCCTGGCCCAAAATCCAGTTTCATCTCGAACACGCCATCACCCACTGGCTCGGTCACACCGAAATGGCCCTGTTCTGCTCGGTCGATGCGTGTGGTAATTCTTGCTTTCAACCGGGTGTCGCGAATGGTATCCAACCAGGCTTGGTAGAGATCCACACCGTTGACGGATAGAACGTGATGAACTGTGTACATCCATATTGTACCTTATAAGAGACAATCCATGTGTCGACTTATTCACCGACCCTGGGGCTAGGCTCGATGACGGCGTGAGGTTGATGCCTGCAGGGGCATGACCGAAAACCGCAGGCAGCATGGTGGCCTGCGTTCTGGGGGCTGGCGAACGATCTTTTGTGACAAACAGCAAAAAGCCGGGTTTCCCCGGCTTTTTGCGTGATGCAGCGAAGCTTACTTACGCTTCATCGACAAGAAGAACTCGTCGTTGGTCTTGGTCTGCTTGAGCTTGTCGACCAGGAACTCGATGGCGGCGATTTCGTCCATCGGGTGCAGCAGCTTGCGCAGGATCCACATGCGCTGCAGTTCGTCGTCGGCGGTCAGCAGCTCTTCGCGGCGGGTGCCGGAGCGGTTGATGTTGATGGCCGGGAACACACGCTTCTCGGCGATACGACGGTCCAGGGGCAGCTCCATGTTGCCGGTACCCTTGAACTCTTCGTAGATCACTTCGTCCATCTTCGAGCCGGTTTCGACCAGCGCGGTGGCGATGATGGTCAGCGAACCGCCTTCTTCGATGTTACGCGCGGCACCGAAGAAACGCTTCGGCTTCTCCAGGGCGTGGGCGTCGACACCACCGGTGAGGACCTTGCCGGAGCTCGGGATCACGGTGTTGTAGGCACGTGCCAGACGGGTGATGGAGTCGAGCAGGATGACCACGTCTTTCTTGTGCTCGACCAGGCGCTTGGCCTTCTCGATGACCATCTCGGCAACCTGCACGTGGCGGGTTGGCGGCTCGTCGAAGGTCGAAGCGACCACTTCGCCGCGCACGGTGCGCTGCATTTCGGTCACTTCTTCCGGGCGCTCGTCGATCAGCAGGACGATCAGGTGGCACTCGGGGTTGTTACGGGTGATGTTCGCCGCGATGTTCTGCAGCATGATCGTTTTACCCGCTTTCGGCGGGGCGACGATCAGGCCACGCTGGCCTTTGCCGATCGGGGCGCACAGGTCGATGACGCGGCCGGTCAAGTCTTCGGTGGAACCGTTACCGGCTTCCATCTTCAGGCGCTTGTTGGGGAACAGCGGCGTCAGGTTTTCGAACAGGATCTTGTTCTTCGCGTTTTCAGGGCGATCGAAGTTGATCGTGTCGACCTTCAGCAGGGCGAAGTAACGCTCCCCTTCCTTCGGCGGGCGGATCTTGCCGACTATGGTATCGCCGGTACGCAGGTTGAAACGGCGGATCTGGCTAGGCGAGACGTAGATGTCGTCGGGGCCGGCCAGGTAGGACGCATCAGCCGAACGCAGGAAACCGAAACCATCCTGGAGAATCTCCAGCACGCCGTCACCCGAGATCTCTTCGCCGCTTTTCGCGTGCTTCTTCAGCAGGGCGAAAATCACGTCCTGTTTGCGCGAACGGGCCATGTTTTCGATGCCCATCTGTTCGGCCATTTCCAGCAGATCGGTAATCGGCTTTTGCTTGAGTTCAGTCAGGTTCATAAGGGGAGTGACGTAATCATGTATGAAGGGAGGATTAAGCTTCTGGCTTAATGAAGCCGCGCCGCTAGAAGGCGATAGGATCGCGCACAGATTCTAATTAGGAGTGCGTCGGCGACGGCGTGCAGGGGGCACTGGAGAAGCAGTGCGAGGCCGAATGTAACACTTGCTTTTTTCGACGTCTAGTGGGTTGGAAAAGAAAAGCCCCGGTATTTCCGGGGCTTTTTCACATCACAGGTGGGCGTCGAGGAACGCGGCCAGCTGCGATTTGGACAGTGCGCCGACCTTGGTAGCCTCGACGTTGCCGTTCTTGAACAGCATCAGCGTTGGGATGCCACGCACGCCATGCTTGGCCGGGGTTTCCTGGTTGTCGTCGATGTTCAGCTTGGCGACAGTCAGTTTGCCTTCGTAGGTGGAAGCGATGTCGTCCAGAACCGGAGCGATCATCTTGCATGGACCGCACCATTCAGCCCAGTAGTCGACCAGCACCGGGCCTTGGGCTTGCAGGACTTCGGCCTCGAAGGTGGCGTCGGTGACGTGTTTGATCAGATCGCTGCTCATGGATATCTCCGGGGTCGTAAGCATAAAAACGTGGCCCATCATAGCCGCAGAGGCTGACTACAGGAAGTCACAGACGATTGAGTGTAACTATAGTTGTGCAAGACGCCGCGAATCGAAACTGTCATATGCGTGTCATAACATCGAATGGCACATTGCCCTGCATCAAGCCTTGGCGTGCCACGCGTTGGCGACAGCCCCGTATCGTGTCACGATTGCCAGGTTAACGACCGAGAACATCCAGATCATGCCGCATACCAACGCGAAGAACCTGTCTCTGATCGCCGCCATCGACCTTGGCTCCAACAGTTTTCACATGGTCGTGGCCAAGGCCCACCACACCGAGATCCGCATTCTCGAACGGCTGGGGGAAAAGGTTCAGCTGGCCGCCGGCATCGACGAAGAGCGCAAGCTCAGCGAAGAAGCCATGGAACGGGGCCTCGAATGCCTCAAGCGCTTCGCCCAACTGATCAACGGGCTGCCCGCGGGTGCGGTGCGCATCGTTGGCACCAACGCCCTGCGCGAGGCGCGCAACCGCAACGAATTCATCCAGCGCGCCGAGGCCATTCTCGGGCACCCGGTGGAAGTGATTTCCGGCCGTGAGGAAGCCCGCCTGATCTACCTCGGCGTCTCCCACACCCTGGCCGACAACCCAGGTAAGCGCCTGGTCGCCGACATCGGCGGCGGCAGTACCGAGTTCATCATCGGCCAGCGGTTCGAGCCACTGCTGCGCGAGAGCCTGCAAATGGGCTGCGTCAGCTTCACCCAGCGCTACTTCCGCGACGGCAAGATCACCCCGGCGCGTTATGCCCAGGCCTACACCGCCGCGCGCCTGGAGCTGATGAGCATCGAAAACGCCCTGCACCGCCTGACCTGGGACGAAGCCATCGGGTCGTCCGGCACCATCCGCGCCATCGGCGCAGCCATCAAGGCCAGCGGCCTGGGCAATGGCGAGGTCAACGCCGAAGGGCTGGCGTGGGTCAAACGCAAACTGTTCAAGCTGGGCGAGGTCGACAAGATCGACTTCGAAGGGGTCAAGCCAGACCGCCGCACTATCTTCCCGGCAGGCCTTGCGATTCTCGAGGCCATCTTCGACGCCCTCGAACTGCAACGCATGGACCACTGCGACGGCGCCCTGCGCGAAGGCGTGCTGTTCGACCTGCTCGGCCGCCATCACCACGAAGACGTGCGCGAGCGCACCCTCAACTCCTTGATGGAGCGTTACCACGTCGACCAAGGCCAGGCCGCGCGCGTCGAGCGCAAGGCACTGCACGCGTTCGACCAGGTAGCAAAAGCTTGGAATCTGGAAGAGGGCAATTGGCGCGATCTTCTGGGATGGGCCGCGAAAGTGCACGAAGTTGGGCTGGACATCGCCCACTATCACTACCACAAGCACGGCGCCTACCTGATCGAGCACTCCGACCTGTCGGGCTTCTCCCGTGAGGATCAGCAGATGATGGCCCTGCTGGTACGCGGCCATCGCCGCAACATCCCCAAGGACAAGTTCGCCGAGTTCGGCGATGAAGGCGTGCAGCTGATTCGCCTGTGCGTACTGCTGCGCTTCGCCATCCTGTTCCACCACATTCGTGGCACGCAGCAAATGCCGAAGGTACAGCTGCAAGCAGGCGACAACAGCCTCGATGTGGTCTTCCCTGAAGGCTGGCTGGAGCAGAACCAGCTGACCCAGGCCGACTTCGCCAACGAGGCGGAGTGGCTGGCCCGGGTCGGCTTCGTCCTCAGCGTACGTTGAGGACCGGGTTGCTCAGGCGCTCCAGCAGGGTCGCCTGGGCACTGCGCGGGTTCTGGTTGCCGGTCGGGGTGCTGCGCACGTAGCGCCCATCCGACTGCAGCGTCCAGGCATGGGTGTTGTCGGTCAGGTAGCTTTCCAGCTCTTTCTTCACCCGCAGCAACAGCTTCTTGCCTTCGACCGGGAAGCAGGTCTCGACGCGCTTGTCGAGGTTGCGCTCCATCCAGTCGGCACTGGACAGGTAGATCTGCTCCTCGCCGCCATTGAGGAAGTAGAACACCCGGGTGTGCTCCAGGAAGCGGCCGATGATCGAGCGCACGTGAATGTTGTGCGAAACCCCCGGAATACCTGGCCGCAGGCAGCACATACCGCGCACCACCAGGTCGATGCGCACCCCGGACTGGCTAGCCTTGTACAGCGCCTTGATGACCTTG
The DNA here is from genome assembly GCF_000483465.1 of Pseudomonas sp. LAIL14HWK12:I7. Taxonomy (NCBI): domain Bacteria; kingdom Pseudomonadati; phylum Pseudomonadota; class Gammaproteobacteria; order Pseudomonadales; family Pseudomonadaceae; genus Pseudomonas; species Pseudomonas sp. LAIL14HWK12:I7. Next base: position 326,035 of record NZ_AXYZ01000001.1, on the reverse strand, counting down.
GCATCGGTCAGCGAGTTGAACTTGGCGATGATGTGCGCAGGCTTGCCGTCCAGTGCGAACTGGGTCTCGCGGGCAATCATGTCGAGCATGCCCTTCTTCAGCGTGAAGGGTGCGTGCAGCAGCTTTTTCATGCGCAGGGTCTTACCCATGCCGATCAGCTGGCTGAACAGCTTGCCGACGTCTTCGGTGAGGGCGTCGTCAGAAGTCAGCAGGCTGTAGTCGGTGTACAGGCGGGCGTTGCCGGCGTGGTAGTTGCCGGTACCCAGGTGCGCATAGCGGACGATTTCGCCCTGCTCACGCCGTAGGATCAGCATCATCTTGGCGTGGGTCTTGAACCCGACCACCCCGTAAATCACCACCGCACCCGCCGCTTGCAGGCGGCTGGCCATCTGCAGGTTGGACTCTTCGTCGAAACGCGCGCGCAATTCGATCACCGCAGTGACTTCCTTGCCGTTACGGGCAGCGTCCACCAACGCGTCGACGATCTCCGAGTTGGCACCGGAGCGATACAGGGTCTGGCGCACGGCCAGCACATGCGGGTCCTTGGCGGCCTGGCGCAGCAGGTCGACCACCGGCGTGAACGACTCGAACGGGTGCATCAGCAGCACGTCCTGCTTACTGATCACGCTGAAGATGTTGTCAGCGTTCTGCAGCAGCTTGGGGATCGCCGGGGTGAACGGCATGTATTGCAGCTGCGGGTGGCTGTCGAGGCCGGTGATGCTGAACAGGCGGGTCAAGTTGACCGGGCCATTGACCTGGTACAGCTCGCTCTCACTCAGGCTGAACTGCTTGAGCAGGTAGTCCGACAGGTGTTTCGGGCAGGTATCAGCCACCTCAAGCCGCACGGCATCACCGTAACGGCGCGAGAACAGCTCGCCGCGCAGGGCGCGGGCCAAGTCGTCGACTTCTTCGGAGTCCAGCGCCAGGTCGGCGTTTCGGGTCAGGCGGAACTGGTAGCAGCCCTTGACCTTCATGCCCTGGAACAGGTCGTCGGCGTGCGCGTGGATCATCGACGACAGGAATACATAGTTAGCGCCCGGGCCACCGACTTCTTCAGGCACGCGGATGACCCGCGGCAACAGGCGCGGCGCCGGGATGATCGCCAGGCCCGAGTCGCGGCCGAAAGCATCGACGCCTTCGAGCTCGACGATGAAGTTGAGGCTCTTGTTCACCAGCAAGGGGAACGGGTGCGTCGGGTCGAGGCCGATCGGGGTGATGATCGGCGCGATCTCGTCACGGAAGAAGCGCCGCACCCAGGTCTTGAGCTTGGGCGTCCAGTGACGGCGACGGATGAAGCGGATGTGGTGTTTTTCAAGCTCTGGCAGCAGCACGTCGTTGAGGATCGCGTACTGGCGATCCACCTCGGTGTGCACCAGCTCGCTGATGCGCGCCAGCGCCTGGTGCGGCTGCAAGCCGTCGGCCCCGGCCTGTTCGCGGGCGAAATTGATCTGCTTCTTCAGGCCGGCGACGCGGATCTCGAAGAATTCGTCGAGGTTGCTGGAGAAGATCAGCAGGAATTTCAGACGCTCGAGCAGCGGGTAGCTCTCGTCCAGTGCCTGCTCCAGCACCCGAATGTTGAACTGCAACTGCGACAGCTCGCGATGAATGTACAGGCTGCTGTCGTCGAGGCCCGGGACGGTGATCGCCGGTGCCGGCGCGGGGGCCGGTGCCGCGGCCTCGACCACAGGCTCGGGCTCTGGCGCCGGCGGCAGGTCTGGCGGGGTTTGCACCATCTCTTCGGGGACTGCCTGGGCGTCCTTGATCGCGACAGGGGTGAGCACTTCATTATTCATCTGGACGTTCCTGGAGGACGTTAACGCCCTATCATCAATTGAGCGGGACGATAAGCGGCCATTATGACGCCTGTGTTACACCCACTGGCAAGCCTGCGACTTGTGGCCGAAGGCATTGTCCTTGTAGGAATTGTTCACGTCGAGACACATTTGGACACTTTCATCCACGCGCGCGAAGGGGTAGGCTGCGCGTTCATTTCGCCAGCACCTCAGAAAATGCTTCAACAATTCCTGCAGGATTTCGGCTACTTCGCCCTTTTTCTAGGCACCTTCTTTGAAGGCGAGACCATCCTGGTGCTTGCGGGTTTCCTCGCGTTCCGCGGTTACATGGACATCAAGCTGGTGTGCTTGGTGGCCTTCTTCGGCAGCTATGCCGGCGATCAGCTGTGGTACTTCATGGGCCGTCGCCATGGGCGTAAGATCCTGGCACGCAAACCGCGCTGGCAGGCCATGGGTGATCGGGCGCTGGACCACATCCGCCGCCACCCCGACATCTGGGTGCTGAGCTTCCGCTTCGTCTATGGGCTGCGCACGGTCATGCCGGTGGCCATTGGCCTGTCGGGCTATCCGCCGCGCCGCTACCTGCTGCTCAACGGCCTCGGTGCCGCCATCTGGGCGCTGGCCCTGGGCGCAGCGGCCTACCACTTCGGCGCCATCCTCGAAGGCTTGCTGGGCAATGTGAAGAAGTACGAGCTATGGGTGCTCGGCGGCCTGTTGTTGCTCGGTGTCCTGCTCTGGCTGCGCCGGCGCTTCCGCACCCTGCGCGCGGAGCGCAAGGCGGCGGCACTGGCTCAGGCCCCAGACGCTGAGCAGGCTGTAAGCCAGGAGCAAGACCCACCCAAGCGGCGTGATCACCGCTAAGCCCAGAGCGCCAGCCAGGTACAGCGCTGGCGCATTCGACAGCAACCGCGCCCGCTCCAGGCGCACGGCCCAGGGCCGGTTCTCCAGCAGCGCGCCGAGCACGAACAGGCCCAAGGCCATCACCGACCAGCCCAGTATCAGGGCGGCGGCAGGCACGCGCTCCGCGGCCTCCATCAAATAGCTGCCCAAGGCCACATAGACGACGAACTGCGCCGCTACATAGGCCTGCTGCGCCCGCCCCAGGGCAACCTCGAACTTGCAAAACAACGCCAGGTCCGGCTTGGCCTGCGGGTAACGCGCCGCGACATCGGCCGGGCGCCAGCCCGTGGGCATGAACCAGATCCGCCACTTGTCCCACACGCTGCGCGTGCGCCGGGCATCACGCCACAGCTGGGCGTAGAACTGCAGGTTGGCCCACAGCGGGTTCCAGCTGGCCAGTGGCGTGGTCACGCCGAACACCACGGGCTCGGCCGGGTCCTCTTCCTTGAACGTTCCGAACAGGCGGTCCCAGAGAATGAACACGCCGCCGTAATTGCGATCCAAGTAAACAGGATTTTGCGCATGGTGGACGCGATGGTTGGATGGCGTGATGAATATCCACTCAAGCCAACAGAGTTTGGCAATGTGCCGGGTATGCACCCAGAACTGGTACAGCAGGTTCAGCGACGCCACGGTGATGAACACCAGGGGCGGCACGCCGATCAGCGCCAATGGCAGGTAGAAGATCCACGAAAAAATGAAGCCGCTGCTGGTCTGGCGCAGCGCCGTGGTGAGGTTGTACTCCTCGCTCTGGTGGTGCACCGAATGGGCCGCCCACAGCACGTTGCGTTCGTGCCCCAGGCGGTGCAGCCAGTAGTAGCAGAGGTCGTACAGGACGAACGCCAGCACCCACACCCACCACGCTTGCTGGGGCAAGCGCAGCAGCGCCAGATGCTCCCAGGCCAAGGCATAGGTCAGCAGCCCGACACCTTTGGTCAACAGGCCAGTGCTGGTCGACAAGGCGCCTGTACTCAGGCTGTTGATCGCGTCGGCCAGGGTGTAATTACGCTGGCCACGCACGCGGTCAGCCACCAGCTCGACGGCGATCAATACGAAGAAGAACGGCACGGCCAGCAGTATCAGGTCCATGGTGACGACCTCAGGCGTTATCCACAAAGATTAGGCCGCGACCGCGGGAATCCCTATGGCTACATCTGCCAAACTAGAGGACATTTAGCGCCTCGACACTGGAGTAATGAGCATGACGAAAAAAGTAGCGGTGATACTTTCCGGCTGTGGCGTCTATGACGGCGCCGAAATCCACGAAAGCGTGATCACCCTGCTGCGCCTCGACCAGCGCGGGGCGCAGGTGCAGTGCTTTGCGCCGAACATCGCGCAGATGCATGTGATCAATCACCTGACCGGCGAAGAAATGCCCGAGTCGCGCAACGTGCTGGTGGAGTCGGCGCGTATTGCCCGTGGCGAGGTCAAGGACATCCGCGAAGCCAATGCCGAAGACTTCGATGCACTGATTGTGCCCGGTGGTTTCGGGGCGGCGAAAAACCTCTCCAACTTTGCCGTCGAAGGCACCAACTGCAGCGTCAACCCAGACGTGCTGGCCCTGGCCGAAGCCTTTGCCGATGCCTGCAAGCCGGTTGGGCTGATCTGCATCTCGCCAGCACTGGCGGCGAAGATTTACGGCCCAGGCGTGGTCTGCACCATCGGCAACGATGCCGGCACGGCTGCTGCGGTAGAGAAGATGGGTGGCAAGCATGAAGAGTGCGATGTGCACGACATCGTTGAAGACACCCAGCGCAAGCTGGTGACGACCCCGGCCTACATGGTTGCGAAGTCGATCAGCGAAGCAGCCGGTGGGATCTACAAGCTGGTAGACCGGGTGCTGGAGCTGACCCACGAGGGCGACCAATAACCCCCAGCCTGCGCTGCCTTGGTAGGAGCAGCCTTGCGCTGCGAAGAGGCCGTTGAAGCCTCAAGGCATTCAGTGGCCATGCCGGCCCTTTCGCAGCACAAGGCTGCTCCTACAAAAGCCGTGGACGTCAGGTGGGCTTGGACAAGCGCGCGATAATCCGGTCCAGCGCATTGGCGAATGCCTGTTTCTCGCGCTCGCCATACGGCGCCTGCCCTCCCCCAACCTGCCCTTGCTCGCGCAAATCGGTGAACAGGTTGCGCGTCGCCAGCCGGTCGCCCATGTTGCGCTCGTCAAACTCGCGCCCGCGCGGGTCCAGCGCCGCCACGCCTTTCTTGACCAGCCGATCGGCCAACGGCACGTCGCTGCAGATCACCAGTTCACCAGGCTCGGCGTTGTCGACCAAATAGTCGTCGGCCGCATCCATACCGCTGGGTACCACGATCAGCCGCACACAGGCAAAGGCCGGCTTGCTTTGCGCCTGGCCTGCCACCATCACCACCTCGAGTTTGCGCTTGAGGGCGAACTTGACGATCAAATCCTTTGCCGCCTTGGGGCAAGCGTCGGCATCGATCCATACACGCATCCGTAAACACCTCTAAATCAGCGAGACTACGCTCATGCAGCCCATCATGCCCGAAGCGGGCTGAAAGCTGGAGTCGGCGGGCTTCACCCACACGCAAGGACGCTGGAAAAATGACGCCAACAAATCGATTTAGCGCTTATCCGACTGGTTCACTCAGGCTAAACTCGCGGCAGCCCTACTGGCCTGCCACGAGCGCGCAATGAACCACCCCCAAGAAATCCGCCCAGACCTGGACGAAGGCATCGACCGCAAAGTTCTGGCGACCTTGCGTGCGCGCTTTCTGACGCTCAACCAAGGTCGCCTGCAACGTGCGATGGAGGGGCTGTCGACCCGCCAGCAACAGGTACTGACGCTGTTGCCGCTGCTGTTCCACGTCAACCACCCACTGCTGCCCGGCTATGTCTCGAGCAGCACGCCCGCCGGGGTGGCCGGTTTCGAGCCTGCCGACGACCTGGTCGCCGAAGCGCAACGGCTGGCACGCTCGTTCGCCTACAAGGCCCGCCAGGGGCAGGCAGCGCGCCCAATCCATGGCGTGTTCCTGATGGGCAGCCTGGGCTCGCTGGCCCAGGCCGAACAAAGCGACATGGACTTGTGGGTCTGCCATGCGCCAGGCCTGGGTGATGACCTGCTGAACGAGCTGCGCCGCAAATGCCAACTGCTGGAAACCTGGGCCGCCAGCCTGGGCGCCGAGGCACACTTCTTCCTCATCGACCCGCAAGGCTTTGCGCAAGGCGAGCGGGACGGCCAGCTTGGCTCCGACGACTGCGGCACCACCCAGCATTACCTGCTGCTCGACGAGTTCTACCGCACCGCCATCTGGCTGGCTGGGCGTACGCCGCTGTGGTGGCTGGTGCCGGTCTACGAAGAGCACAACTACAGTGCCTATACCCAGACCTTGCTCAGCAAGCGCTTCATCCGCAGCCAGGACGTGCTCGACCTCGGCAACCTGGCGCATATCCCCCCCGGCGAGTTCGTGGGTGCAGGGCTGTGGCAACTGTTCAAAGGCATCGACTCGCCCTACAAATCGCTGCTCAAACTGCTGCTGACCGAAGCCTACGCCAGCGAGCACCCTGCCGTTCGCTGCCTGAGCCTGGACTACAAGCATGCGGTGTTCGCCAACCAGCTCGACCTCGACGAGCTGGACCCTTACGTGATGGTCTATCGGCGCATCGAGCACTATCTGCGGCAACGCGGCGAAACGGCGCGCCTTGAGCTGGTCAGGCGCAGCCTGTACCTGAAGGTCAACAAGAAACTCAGCGGCCAGGTGCGCGCCAACGGTTGGCAGCGCCAATTGCTGCAGCGCCTGACGGACGAATGGGGTTGGGACGAGCGCCAGCTGGCCCTGCTCGACAGCCGCAGCCAATGGAAGGTTGGCCAGGTCGCGGTCGAACGCCGCGAGCTGGTGGCTGAGCTGAACCACAGCTACCGCTTCCTCAGCCAGTTCGCCCAGACCCGCAACGCCAGCAGCCGCGCCGACCAGCGTGACCTCAATGTGCTGGGCCGGCGCCTGTACGCCGCCTTCGAGCGCCGTGCCGGCAAGACCGAGGTGATCAACCCTGGGATCGCCCCGGACCTGGCAGAGGGCACCCTCACCCTGGTCCAGGCCCCCAACCGCAAAGAGCCGGGCAGCCACCACTGGGAGCTTTACACCGGCAACCTGAGCACGCACGAGGTGACGCATTTCAGCCCGATCAAACGTTGCCGCGAGCTGCTCGAACTGCTGACCTGGGCCCATCGCAATGGCGTCATCGACAGCAGTACACGCTTCGCCGTGCATCCTGGCGCCAGTGACCTGCGCGAGCTCGAGCTGTTCAACCTGCTGGGCAGCTTGCAGCAGACCCTCGACCTGCCGCTGCCGACCGTCAGCGAAGTCCGCCTGCTGCAGCCCAGTGTGGCCGACGAGATCCTGTTGCTGATCAACGTCGGCATCGACCCGCTGCGCCAGCACCGCGACCTGAACATCCTGATGACCACCGAGCGCACCGACTCGCTGAGCTACGCCGGCGTGCGCGAAAACCTGGTGCTGACGCTGGACCAGGTCACCCTCAACAGCTGGAACGAAGTGCTGGTACAGCGCTACGACGGCGAGCACGCGTTGCTGCGCTGCCTGCGCGATTACCTCAACAGCCTCGGCCAGCGCGGCCACCGCCCCCGGCTACGGGTACGCTGCTTCTGCCACAACCGCGCCCAGGCCATCGAGCAGCGGGTCGAGGAGGTGTTCGCCACGGTGCAACAGTTGCTCGACCAGGGGGCAAACTACCGCTACCTGCTGCAGGTAGCCCAGCACACCCATGTGCTGGAGCTGCTGCCCGGCCAGGTAAGCCTGGCGACCCTGGCTGACCACCAGGCGCTGCTGGACTACCTGAGCGAAGAACGCAGCCGCTACAGCCCGCTGCACCTGGACGCCAATGCCCTGCAGGACCACGACCTGGCACTGGTGCTGGAGCAGGGGCGGCCCGCGTGCATCCAAGTGTTCTATCGCCTGCAAGGCGCCTGGGCCGATCTGTATGTGCTGGATGAGTACAACGCGCTGTGGCAACAGCGCCTGCCATTGCAGGATGAAGCCCATCTGCTGCTGCCGCTGCAACGCTTCCTGCGTTCGGTGCTGATGCGCCGCGATACCCAACTGCCGCTGGACGCCCTGCGCCCCGCTTCGCTGGATATCCAATATGGGCAGTTACTGCCGTCAGGCCCTGGCAAGGCGCGCAGCATCGAGCCACGGCTGGTGCCTGTCGAGGGCAGCGGCCAGCCGTACTATGAGGTTCAGGCGATTATCCAGGGCGGTGCTGCGGGCGCCGTGACGGTGACGTTGTACTGTGACCAGCAGGAGTTCTCCGAGCTGGACCATGGCGACCAGCTGTACGCCGTGGTCGCCCGGCAGATCATCGGGCAACGCCGTAGCGCCGGTCATTACCGCTGCTACATTACCGACCTGGATTTGTCCGAGCTGCTGGGTGATGAGCTGGGCGCAACCGTTTTGTACCTGCGTTACAAGCGGGAGCTGGAACAGGCGCTGAATGAGGGGCTAGAGCAGCTGCAAGCAGCGGTCGGGGGGTGAACCAGCGGGGCCGTATGGGAGCGGGCTTGCCCGCTGCCACAAGAGACTTGGCGCAGCGGCCCTCAAGGCTCACAGGTCGAAATCACCCGCCGCTTCTGGCTGGTACTCGACTTCCAGCAGCTTCAGCTTGAGGGTCTTGCCGCCCGGCGCCGGCCAGTCGATCTGCTCACCGACCGAAAGGCCCAGCAAGGCACAACCAATCGGCGCCAGGATCGATACCTTGCCTTCCGGCCCAGCATCCTTCGGGTACACCAAGGTCAAGTGGTAGTCCTTGCCGCTGGCCTCTTCACGGCAGTGCACGCGCGAGTTCATGGTCACCACCCCGGCCGGGACGTCCTCGTGACCGACCACCTGTTCGGCGCGGTCAAGCTCGTCCTGCAGGGCGAGCACACCCGGCGTACTTTCGTCGAGGCTGTCGATCAGACGCTCGAGACGTTGTACGTCCAATCGGGTGAGGATGAGGGAAGGCTTGGTGCTCATGATCCAGTCAGACTCCTTTGAACAGGCAATTTTCGTCGGGCAAATAAAGCAAAACCCCGCCCAAGGGCGGGGTTTATGATGACTTTGGCGTCACCGACGCAGAACCTGACACTACCACAGCCGGGCAAATACTCAAGCCCGTGCGCGCAAGGCCTCGGCTTCGCGGCAGATCTGCCGGCGCCGCTCGTCGTCTGCAGACCGCCATTCGCGGATGTGCTCCACAGGGCGGTGGCAGCCGGTGCAGACACGCTGCTCATCCAGGCGGCAGACGCTGATGCACGGCGATTTCACGGCCGTGCTGACATTGCTGTAGAGCGGCTTGGGCGGCCGCGGCTGCTCACTCATCTCAGATCTCGTCAAAGTCCAGCTTCTCGCCGGCCCGCTCCCAGACGATGCGCTCCAGCATCTCGCCGAGCAGCTCTTCGCTCTTCTCGCAGATCCACTTCTTGCTCTCTTCGTCATAATCGAAGTGGAAGCCACCCGACTTGTCCGCCAGCCACAACTGGCGCAGGGGCTCCTGGCGGCTGAAGATCAACTGGCTGCCGTTGTCGAACTTGATGGTCAGGACACCGGCGGAGTTCTCCATGTCCAGGTCCATGCCGCTCTCGTCGAACAGGTCTTCCAGGGCCTGTTGGGTCGCGTCGACCAGATCATGGAAACGCGCTTCGCTCAAACTCATTGCAGGAACCTCGAAATTGGCTGCGTTACAGGCAAGCCGGGCAAGATACGGGCGCTTGCCGCCGAATGCAAAGATTAGCCATTGCAGGCGGCAAGAATAGCCCGCCCGGCGGACCGGCTCTTGCATAGGCAATCCGCCGGTCGCTCGGTATACTCGGGCGCAATACTGCATATTTCAAAGGATTTCACCCATGAAGCGCCTGATTTCCTCGCTCGCGGCGCTGGTCGCGGTTGCCTGCCTCGTTTCGGCCTGCGGTCAGAAGGGCCCCCTGTACCTGCCGGAAGACGGCAAGGACGGCAAGGGCAGCCAGAAGTCGCATCAGCACAAGCACGCTCCGGCGGTACAGCCGCAAGAAGAGCAGCCTATCCAGCCCGAGCAAACGCCAGAGCAGTAAGGAAATCAGATGAACGCTTTCAATTACCGCGACGGTGAACTGTTCGCGGAAGGTGTGGCCCTGTCGGCCATCGCCGAACGTTTCGGCACCCCGACCTACGTGTACTCGCGTGCCCACATCGAAGCCCAGTACCGCAGCTATACCGACGCGCTGCAAGGCGTCGAACACCTGGTGTGCTTTGCAGTCAAGGCCAACTCCAACCTCGGTGTGCTGAACGTGCTGGCCCGTATGGGCGCAGGCTTCGACATCGTTTCCGGCGGTGAGCTGGAGCGTGTACTGGCCGCTGGCGGCCGTGCTGATCGTGTGGTGTTCTCCGGTGTCGGCAAGACCCGCGAAGACATGCGCCGCGCGCTGGAAGTCGGCGTGCACTGCTTCAACGTCGAGTCCACCGACGAGCTTGAGCGCCTGCAAGTGGTGGCCGCCGAGATGGGCAAGGTTGCCCCGGTCTCGCTGCGGGTCAACCCGGACGTCGACGCCGGCACCCACCCGTACATCTCCACCGGCCTCAAAGAAAACAAATTCGGCATCGCCATCGCCGACGCCGAAGCCATCTACGTGCGTGCCGCCCAACTGCCGAACCTGGACGTGGTCGGTGTCGACTGCCACATCGGCTCGCAGCTGACCACCGTCGAGCCGTTCCTCGATGCCCTCGACCGCCTGCTGGACCTGGTCGACCGCCTGGCCGACTGCGGCATCCACCTGCGCCACCTTGACCTGGGTGGCGGCGTTGGCGTGCGCTACCGCGATGAAGAGCCGCCTTTGGTGGCCGACTACATCAAGGCCATCCGCGCGCGCGTCGGCGACCGCGACCTGGCCCTGGTCTTCGAGCCGGGCCGCTACATCGTGGCCAACGCCGGTGTTCTGCTGACCCGCGTCGAGTACCTCAAGCACACCGAACACAAAGACTTCGCCATCATCGATGCGGCGATGAACGACCTGATCCGCCCGGCCCTGTACCAGGCCTGGATGGGCGTCAGCGCGGTCACCCCACGCGAAGGCCAAGGCCGCGCCTACGACCTGGTCGGGCCGATCTGCGAAACCGGCGACTTCATTGCCAAGGAGCGCGAGCTGAACCTGGCCGAAGGCGACCTGCTGGCTGTGCAGTCTGCCGGCGCCTATGGTTTTGTCATGAGCTCGAACTACAACACCCGTGGCCGTTGCGCCGAAATCCTGGTCGACGGTGACCAGGCGTTCGAAGTACGCCGCCGCGAAACCGTCGCCGAACTGTATGCTGGCGAAAGCCTGCTGCCGGAGTGAGCCCATGCTGCTGCGTTTCACCAAGATGCATGGGCTGGGCAATGACTTCATGGTCCTCGACCTGGTCAGCCAGCACGCACACATCCAGCCCAAGCATGCCAAGCAATGGGGCGACCGCCACACCGGCATCGGCTTCGACCAGCTGCTGATCGTCGAGGCACCGAACAATCCAGAAGTGGACTTCCGCTACCGGATCTTCAATGCCGACGGCTCCGAAGTCGAACAGTGCGGCAACGGTGCGCGCTGCTTTGCCCGCTTCGTGCTGGACAAGCGCCTGACCGCGAAAAAGCGCATCCGCGTCGAAACCAAGAGCGGCATCATCGAGCTGGACGTGCAGAACGACGGCCAGGTGAGTGTCGACATGGGCCCGCCGCGCCTGGTGCCGGCCGAAATCCCCTTTGTCGCCGACGAGCAGGCACTGAGTTACCCACTGGAAGTCGACGGCGAGGTTCACGCCATTGCCGCTGTGTCCATGGGCAACCCACATGCCGTGTTGCGCGTCGATGACGTGCATACCGCGCCTGTGCATGCCCTGGGCCCGAAGATCGAAAACCATCCGCGCTTCCCGCAGCGGGTCAACGCTGGCTTCATCCAGGTCATCGACCGTCACCGTGCCAACCTGCGGGTCTGGGAACGCGGTGCCGGCGAGACCCAGGCCTGCGGCACCGGCGCTTGCGCTGCGGCCGTGGCGGCTATCAGCCAAGGCTGGATGGACTCACCGGTGACCCTCGACCTGCCGGGTGGCCGCCTGCACATCGAATGGGCCGGCCCCGGCAAGCCCGTGTTGATGACCGGCCCGGCCGTACGCGTCTACGAAGGACAGGTTCGTCTCTAAGCGAGTAACCGCCATGACCGATCAGCCCAAGGTTGTACCCCAGCAGTCCACCGAGCTCGATGCCGAGGCGGTGGTCGCGTACCTGCGCGCCCACCCGACCTTCTTCGCCGAGCACGACGAGCTGCTGGTCGAGCAGCGCATCCCCCACCAGCGTGGCGACAGCGTGTCGCTGGTGGAGCGCCAGCTCAAGCTGCTGCGCGACCGCAACATCGAGATGCGCCATCGCCTGTCGCAACTGATGGACGTGGCGCGAGATAACGACCGGCTGTTCGACAAGACCCGCCGGCTGATCCTCGACCTGCTCGATGCAGGCAGCCTGGAAGAAGTGGTGATAGCGGTCGAAGACAGCCTGCGCCAGGAGTTTCAGGTGCCCTTCGTCAGCCTGATCCTGTTCGGCGATAACGTCGCGCCAGTGGGCCGCTGGGTCAGCAACGCCGAGGCGCACCAAGCCATCGGCGGCCTGCTGGGGGGCGGCAAAACGGTCAGCGGCAACCTGCGCGACCATGAGCTGGCGTTCCTGTTCGGTGAAGATCAGCGCCTCGAAGTCGGCTCCAGCGCCGTTGCCGCCCTCGAATACCAAGGGCTGCACGGCGTGCTGGCGATTGGCAGCCGCGACCCGCAACACTACAAGAGCAGCGTCGGCACCCTGTTCCTCGGCTACATTGCCGAGGTGCTGGGCCGTGTCGTGCCGCGCGTTACCCAGACCCTGCGTCCGGTGCGCTGATGGAACGCCAGCTGGAGGCTTATTGCGCCCACCTGCGCAATGAGCGCCAGGTGTCCGAGCACACCCTGCTGGCCTACCGCCGTGACCTCGACAAGGTCATTGCCTACTGCAACGATCAGGGCATCGCCGGCTGGCAAGCGCTGCAAATCCAGCAGCTACGCCAGTTGATCGCCCGCCAGCACCACCAAGGCCAATCCTCGCGCAGCCTGGCGCGCCTGCTGTCGGCCGTGCGCGGCTTGTACCGATACCTGAACCGTGAAGGGCTGTGCCAGCACGACCCGGCCAGCGGCCTGTCTGCGCCCAAGGGCGAGCGCCGCCTGCCCAAGACGCTGGATACCGACCGCGCCCTGCAACTGCTCGATGGCGGCGTCGACGACGACTTCATTGCCCGACGTGACCAGGCCATCCTCGAACTGTTCTATTCGTCAGGCCTGCGCCTGTCCGAACTGGCTGGCCTCGACCTCGAATACCTCGACCTTGCCGGCGGGCTGGTGCAGGTGCTGGGCAAGGGTGGCAAGGCGCGCGTACTGCCTGTCGGCCGTAAAGCCCGCGAGGCCCTGCAGGCGTGGTTGCGCCTGCGCGGCATCGGCGGCCCACGCGACAGCGCCGTGTTCATCACGCGCCAGGGCAATCGCCTGAGCCCACGGGCCATCCAGATGCGGGTCAAGGTCGCCGGCGAGCGCGAGCTGGGCCAGCACCTGCACCCGCACATGCTTCGCCATTCTTTCGCCAGCCATCTGCTGGAATCGTCCCAGGACCTGCGTGCGGTGCAAGAGATGCTCGGCCATGCCGACATCAGCACCACGCAAATCTACACCCACCTGGACTTCCAGCACCTGGCCGCGGTGTACGACAGCGCCCACCCCCGGGCCAAACGCAGCAAAGGCACAGACTCATGAGCATCAAGCTGATCACCTTCGACCTCGATGACACCCTGTGGGACACCGCGCCGGTGATTGCCAGCGCTGAAGTGGTCCTGCGCGACTGGCTCGAAGCCAACGCGCCGATCCTCGGCGGCGTACCGGTCGAACACCTGTTCGCCATTCGCGAGCGCCTGGTGCAGGCCGAGCCCGGCCTCAAGCACCGTATCAGCGCCCTGCGCCGGCGGGTGCTGTTCCATGCCCTGGAAGAGGTCGGCTACAGCGAAAAGCACGCGCAGGCGCTGGCCAACGAAGGCTTTGAAGTGTTCCTGCATGCACGCCACCAGGTGGAAATTTTCCCTGAGGTGCAGCCGGTGCTGGAAATCCTGCGCCATCAGTACACCCTGGGGGTGGTCACCAACGGCAACGCCGATGTGAGCCGCCTGGGCTTGGCGGACTACTTCCGCTTTGCCTTGTGCGCCGAGGACCTGGGCATCGGCAAACCGGACCCGGCACCGTTTCTGGAGGCGCTGAAACGTGGCGAGGTCGAGGCTAGCGCGGCGGTGCATGTGGGTGACCACCCCGGCGATGACATCGCCGGCGCCCAACGGGCCGGGCTGCGGGCCGTGTGGTTCAACCCACAAGGCAAGCCCTGGGCCGGTGAGCGGGCACCCGATGCCGAGATCCAGCGGCTTTCGCAACTGCCTGAGGTAATGGCGCGCTGGCGCTGACAGGGGCCGCTTCGCGGCCCATCGCCGGCAAGCCAGCTCCCACAGGTATGCGCTGCGCCTAAGGTAGCTTTATCCTGGGGGAGCTGGCTTGCCGGCGATAGCGCTCCTAAACCCAACAGGCACAAAAAAGCCCGCAGCGACGGCGGGCTTTTTTGTGGGCGACCACTCAGATAGGGCGGCTGCCGTATTTGTTGTCCGGCTTCTTGGGCGGATCGGCGACCACGTTGGCCTCCACTTCCTGCACCTTGCCACCGCGCGAAAGGAACTCTTCCATCGCTTTGGCCAGGGCATCGCGCTCCTTCTGCTTGGCTTCCATGCTCGGCATCTCGTCTACCGAGACAGCGGCCTTGGACTTGCCTTTGGCAGTGGGCGCAGGGCTATCGTCTTCGCCAGCGTCTTCCGCAACGTCGTCAGCCGCTGCTTCGAGACCCTCATCAGCCTCATCATCGTCGCCTACTTCGAGGTCGTCGTTTTCCAGATCATCGTCGCTCATGTTCTACCTCATGACTTGCGAAAAGCAGGTTGGTTATAGACCAGTGCAGCCGTAGACCGGCAGCCACCAGTGAAAATTCAACTGGCCGTGGGTTGGCCACTGCCTTGGGCATCCACCTCCTGATGGGAGGGTCGTACCCTGCAGGCCCTGCTCCTGGCAGGACCTGACGAAATCCTTGAGCCACCTGCTGGCCACGCGCTAATGGCAAGCCTAGCAAAGGCTGGGGAAGCGTGCGGACTGCATGTCAAACACCCTTCGGCGCGCATTCTAGCGCGCCCGTGGAAAAAGCAAAGCTCCATAAACGCTCGGCATCTTGTAAGTTTTCTGCCTACGTCGCGAACGTGACGAATAAACCGTTTGCCGTGCGGGAAATGGCAAAAATCAGGCGAAAAAATGCCCGGCGAACCGGGCAAGTTTTTACCGCGTCGCAGTTACAGGTTGTAGCCGCGTTCGTTGTGCTGAGCCAGGTCGAGGCCGACCGACTCTTCTTCTTCGTTGACCCGCAGGCCCATCACCAGGTCCAGCACCTTGAGGATCACGTAGGTGACGATGGCGGTGTAGACCACGGTGAAAATCACGCCTTTGGCCTGGATCCAGACCTGCATGCCGATATCGGTGACCGTGCCGAAGCCGCCCAAGGCCGGTGCGGCGAACACACCGGTAAGGATGGCGCCGACGATACCGCCGATACCGTGTACGCCGAAGGCATCCAGCGAATCGTCATAGCCCAGCTTGCGCTTCAAGCTAGTGGCGCAGAAGTAGCAGATCACACCCGAAGCCAGGCCGATCACCAGGGCGCCCATCGGGCCCACGGTGCCTGCGGCAGGCGTGATTGCGACCAGGCCGGCGACCACACCCGAGGCGATGCCCAGGGCGCTCGGCTTGCCGTGGCCAAGCCACTCGGCAAACATCCAGCCCAAGGCTGCGGCGGCGGTGGCGATCTGGGTCACCAGCATGGCCATGCCGGCCGTGCCGTTGGCGGCGGCGGCAGAACCTGCGTTGAAGCCGAACCAGCCGATCCACAGCATCGCTGCGCCCATCAGGGTGTAGCCCAGGTTGTGCGGGGCCATCGGCGTGGTCGGGTAGCCTTTGCGCTTGCCCAGCACCAGGCAGCACACCAGGCCAGCGATACCTGCGTTGATGTGCACCACGGTGCCGCCGGCGAAGTCCAGCACGCCCCAGTCCCACATCAGTGCGCCATCACCGCTCCACACCATGTGCGCGATCGGTGCGTACACCAGGGTGAACCAGATGCCCATGAACACCAGCATCGCGGAGAACTTCATGCGTTCGGCGAAGGCACCAACGATCAGCGCCGGGGTGATGATGGCGAAGGTCATCTGGAAGGTGATGAACACCGCCTCAGGGAACAATGCGGTGGCCGAAGTCAGGCTGTCGGGCGTGACGCCGCTGAGAAACGCCTTGGAGAAGCCACCGACGAAGGAATTGAAGTTGAGCACGCCCTTTTCCATACCGCTGGTATCGAAGGCCATGCTGTAGCCGTAGACGACCCAGAGAATGCTCATCAGACCGGTGATCGCGAAGCACTGCATCATCACCGAAAGCACGTTCTTGGAACGCACCATGCCGCCATAGAACAGGGCCAGGCCCGGGATGGTCATGAACAGCACCAGCGCCGTAGCGGTCAACATCCAGGCGGTGTCGCCGGAGTTCAGCGCTGGGGCAGCTTCCTCTGCCAGGGCGAGCCCGGGCATTACGAGGGACAATAGGGCTCCTAGCCCTGCGATCTTACGCAGAGTCATGTTGTTTTCTCCTGGGGCGTTGGGTTTGGTGAGGCTTTTTTTGTTACTTAGATCGCGTCGGTATCGGTTTCGCCGGTACGGATGCGGATCGCCTGCTCCAGATTCACCACGAAGATCTTGCCGTCACCGATCTTGCCGGTGTTGGCTGCCTTGGTGATGGCTTCGATTACCCGATCAAGGTCCTTGTCGTCGATGGCGACGTCGATCTTCACCTTGGGCAGGAAGTCGACCACGTATTCAGCACCGCGATACAACTCGGTGTGGCCCTTCTGCCGACCGAAGCCTTTGACTTCAGTGACGGTGATGCCCTGCACGCCGATTTCCGACAGTGACTCGCGCACGTCGTCCAGCTTGAACGGCTTGATGATGGCTGTGACTAGCTTCATGAAACTCTCTCCCGATTTGGTGGACTTGCCCCAGGAAAACAAACCCGTCTCAAGTCTAAGCGCAGCGGTTGGCTTTGTAACGCGTCGTCGGCATCCGGCTCCGCGTGCGCACTGCCTGGTCACAAGGAACTGCATCAGTGCATGGCTCGTACAGGTCATTGCAGAAACCTTGCCAGTTCCACTAAAACGCCAGAAAACAGCGAGTTGCACGAAATAGTCGGGATTGGCCAGTCGCCAGCATTGAAAAGATGCACGATTTCGGTGCGTGCCGGCTTGGCCCACTGCGCGAAAAATGTGCAGTGCACACTGCTTGCTCACTGGCCAAACCGCGTTTTGCTGCGTGTTACACTGCGGGTCATTTTTCAGTTTCAGTGGACAGCCGAACATGCTCGCGCCCAAAGCCCTTCTCGATGCCCTGAGCGACCAGGCCTCACGCCTGTTCAGCAGCGATACCGCCCAGCCCCGCGCCGAACTGGAAAGCCAGTTCAAAGTGCTGATGCAGGGTGCCTTCAGCAAGCTGGACCTGGTCAGCCGCGACGAATTCGACAGCCAGATGGTCGTACTGGCCCGTACCCGCGCCCGCCTGGAGGCCCTGGAGAAGCAGGTCGCCGAGCTGGAAGCGCGGATGGCGCCGACCAGCGAATAAGGTTTAGGCGGAGGCCTGCAATCGATCCTCGCGCCGATTACCTGGTTTCGGCGGTAGCTCGCTGGCGTGCAGTGTGCCGCGGAACAGCGTCGCGCCGCACAAGGTGAACAGCGTCTTCACCCGGTTGTGCGAGTTGAGTATCTCAGCCTGGATATGCTCGATGTCGTTATCCGCCGGCTGCAATGCGACCGCACGGTTGATCCACTCGATGGCGGCGAAGCGGCTTTGCTTGCGCGTGCCCTGCCCTTGCATCCAGGCCAGCCCTAGTTCAGCACTGGCGCGAGCGGCAATACTGGCGTCCGGGTGCTCGACCAGCGCCTGCAAGTAGTCGACGGCTTCGGCCTGTTCCTGCGGTTCGCCGAACTGACGCAGCAGAATACCCAGCTGCAAACGCGCACTGGCAGCGGTCTGCAAATCGCCCAACGCATCGTTCAACAATCGCCTGACGGCCAGCATGGCACTGCGCTCATTCAAGGCTTCTGCGCTTTGCATGCGACGGCAGGCCAAGGTGTATTTCGCCTGCTTGCAACCGGTCTCTACCGCGCGCAACAACCAATAGTCGGCAGCACTCGCGTCCAAGTACTGCGCGGGGGTGTTGGGCAGCGCGCCTCGGTGGAGGTCATGAAGGCTAAGGGCAGCCTCTGGCAGGCTCAGCTCGGCACAGCGTTCATAAAGGTAGAACGCTGCCTCGTGCTGGTTGGCAGCCCAGAGCAGGCGTGGCACTTCAAGCACGTCCAAACCCGGCCCTTGGCGGCCACATTGGCGCTTTACCGCAGCCAGTGACCACACACGTGCCTGCTCGTACGAGCACTGAAAACCCCACAGCCCAAACGCATGCCCAACCGCCCTCAACGCACAGGCGGCGGGGTGCGAGCGGCTCGCGCAGAGCTGCTCGATAGCGATACGAAAGGCCTGCTGGTCATCCTTCACTGCGTGGAACAGCATGACGCAGACAAAACTACGGAAGGGCTGGCCGATGCCCGGGACGAACCCAAGGTCAGGGTAAAGATTCACACTGGCGGCAAAATCGCGCAGGGCGCCGGCGTAATCCTGCTGAGCACAACCACGCAAAGCACCACGCCAGGCCAGCAAGGTGGCACGCTCCCTGGGCCTGAGTGCTCGCAGCGACCATGCCTTGAAGACCTGCAGCCACACAGCGATCGACTGTGACTGGCCGGCATGCGGCAGTTCGAGCTGGTCCTCGATAGCCAGCCAGCGCAGTGCATTACGCTGTTCCTCGGGCCAACGCTCACACAGCGGCCCAATGGCCAGGGCGTCGATCGCGGCGTCACTGCCTCCCCAGCAGGGCAACAGGTAGGTTGCATAAGCCTGAATCGCTTCGAAACAGCCGGGGAATGCGCCAAGTGCTTGATGCAGCCAATAGTGCTGGACGTTTTCTCGCCCCTGCTCGGCCCGCTCGCACAGGCACGCCGGTAAGGCCTGAGGCAGTTCGGCCAGAGGTAGCAGGCCGTATTTCACCAGCAGCGGCGCTGCAGCCTCTTGCACCTCCACGTCGGCCTGAGCACAGGGGCTGAAGCGCACCGGCCGGCCGTCGAACAGGCCCAGCAACCAGCCTGGCTCCGCGAAATGCGCGCTGATCTTCAGCATGCCGATCGCCGCTGCCACGGGTTGGTTTGAGCGCCCCATGGCACGCAGCAGGTGCGCCGCGCCAATCTCGCAAACCTGTTCCGCCGCCAGCCGACGCTCGGCGCTGATGGGCTGGGTGTTGGCAGACTCGCGGATATGGCAGGCCCGGCTGAAACAATGAAAACCCATCACCACCTGAGGGTGATAGGCCTTGGGGCAGGCATCGATCCAGGCCTTGAGGATCTGCGTCAGGGCCTTGTCGCCCTGGCTGTCCCTATCGACCAGCATGTGCCCTTCGACGGCCTCCAGGTAGGCCGGGAACTCGCCGGGCGGCGACTGCCGCCAGCGCACTTCGAGGATGTCGAAGAAGCGGTTGAGTTCAACGAATGCACTGGCCTGCACCAGTTCACGGATTGCCTGGCGAGTGCGAGTGAGCGTTTGCACGGGGCAATACCTCAAGTCCATTTGTAGGAAGTTGTGTTGCCATCCCATGGCAATCACAGTAGCCCTTCAACACTAAGCCATACCCTGGATCTGCGCAAAAATAATTGGATCCATTTGTGTCGGATTCTAAGAAAACCCAGGGGAAATACCTGACCTGAAAAACCAGGACGCACACTTATTGCGCTGATCCTGGCTGTCGCCGCTAAGCTTGCCCAAGCCTCGCCCAGCTCAGCCTGCAGCCACCGACGGACAACTGCATCACAGCGCGCAGCTCGTCTAGTGTTTCGTTTATTTCGACTATTGCGTGTTTCGTTTGTTTCGAATATAAATCAGATACCTGTCGTATCAGCCGCCGGGGATTCCTATTAGCTACTGGAGAACACCGATGACCACCGCCGACTTCGCCCGAACCATCCTTCCAGATGAAAAAGCGATCGCTGCGGCCACTGAGTCCAGTCGCCAGATTGCCGCTTTCGTCTCAACGAAGCTGGATACTCAGCGCATTGAGCTCGTAGATGAAAACCAGCAGCGCCAGACCGTTGAACTGCCGACTTTCGCGCTCAGACTGCTCGGCGACATCCTCAACGAACTGGCCTCGGGCAACACCGTTAAGGTGGTGCCTATCCATGCAGAACTTACCACTCAAGAAGGCGCCGACCTGCTCAACGTCTCACGTCCTCATCTGGTCAAGCTGCTGGATGAAGGGCTAATCCCGCACACCAAAACCGGGAGCCACCGCCGCATAAAATTCACCGATCTTATGGCTTACAAAGCCGATCGTGATAAAGCGAGCCAGGCGGCCATGGAAGAACTGGCGGCACAAGCTCAAGCACTTAATATGGGGTATTGATGAGGCACTCACCCTTTACCGTCGTTTATGACGCCTGCGTTCTATATCCAGCGCCCTTACGTGATCTACTGATGCATCTGGCGCTGACGGGTGTGTTTCGCGCTCGCTGGTCCGAGCAAATTCACGATGAGTGGACGCGCAATGTGTTGAAAAATCGCCCTGACGTATCGCCGACACAACTTCATCGCACAGTCGCATTCATGAATCAGGCTATTCCTGACTCCTTGGTGAGCGACTATGAGCCGTTGATACATGGGCTGGACCTTCCTGACGAAGACGACCGACACGTCTTGGCGGCAGCAATCAAATGCGGCGCCACGGTGATCGTCACGTACAACCTCAAAGATTTCCCGTCCGAAATCTTGAAACGTTTTGAGATCGAGGCATTGCATCCCGATGTGTTCCTTTCCGACATTTGGGACCTTGACCAAGCAGCCGTGCTCGAGGCCGTCCAGAAGCAGCGCGCGGCACTCAAAAACCCTGTTTACACCCCCCGCGAACTAATGGATTCGCTCCTCAAACAGCGACTCCCAGAGATCGTCAAGCTTCTCTCGAACTACGAACTACTGATCTGACCCAACTGGCCAGGTGCATCCGTCCAACCCTCGCCTGCGACCGCTTCACAATGAGCCTGAAAAACCCCGACGCACACTTATTGCGCTGATCCTGGCTGTCGCCGCTAAGCTTGCCCAAGCCGCAGGAAGCGGCCCCATTCCGCGACAATGGAGCGTCCATGTCACTTGCTCTCGTCCACAGCCGCGCCCAGGTCGGCGTGCAGGCACCGGCGGTCAGCGTCGAAACCCACCTGGCCAACGGCCTTCCCCACCTGACCCTGGTCGGCCTGCCCGAAACCACGGTCAAGGAAAGCAAAGACCGGGTCCGCAGTGCCATCGTCAATTCCAGCCTGGATTACCCAGCCAGGCGCATCACGCAAAACCTGGCGCCTGCCGACCTGCCCAAGGATGGCGGGCGTTATGACCTGGCTATTGCCTTGGGCATCCTCGCCGCGAGTGGGCAGGTGCCGGTGGCCACCCTCTGCGACATCGAATGCCTTGGCGAACTGGCGCTGTCCGGCCAGTTGCGCCCCGTGCAGGGCGTTCTACCGGCGGCGCTGGCGGCACGGGAAGCAGGCCGGGCGTTGGTGGTCCCGCGGGAGAACGCCGAGGAAGCAAGCCTGGCAGGCGGACTGGTGGTATATGCCGTCGGGCACCTGCTGGAGCTGGTCGCCCACCTGAACGGCCAAGTGCCCTTGCCGCCGTATGCCGCCAATGGCCTGGTCTTGAACAGCCGACCCTACCCCGACCTCAGCGAGGTACAAGGCCAAATCGCGGCCAAGCGCGCCTTGCTGCTGGCGGCCGCCGGGGCCCATAACCTGCTGTTTACCGGCCCGCCTGGCACCGGTAAGACCTTGCTTGCCAGCCGCCTGCCAGGGCTGTTGCCGCCACTGGACGAGCGCGAAGCGCTGGAGGTGGCGGCTATTCAGTCAGTCAGCGGCCATGCGCCGTTGAACAGCTGGCCGCAACGCCCGTTCCGCCACCCACACCACTCAGCCTCGGGCCCTGCGCTGGTAGGAGGTAGCAGTCGGCCGCAACCCGGCGAGATCACCTTGGCTCACCATGGTGTGCTGTTTCTCGATGAACTGCCCGAATTTGAGCGGCGTGTGCTGGAGGTATTGCGCGAGCCGCTCGAGTCCGGCGAGATCGTGATTGCAAGGGCTCGGGACAAGGTACGTTTCCCTGCGCGGTTCCAGTTGGTGGCCGCGATGAACCCCTGCCCTTGTGGCTATCTGGGCGACCCTACCGGCCGCTGCCGCTGCAGCACCGAGCAGATCCAGCGCTATCGCAACAAACTGTCGGGCCCACTGCTGGACCGCATCGACCTGCACCTGACCGTGGCGCGTGAAACCACCACCCTCAACAACCAACCCAGCGGCGAGACCAGCGCCGCTGTCGCCGAACGGGTGGCGGAAGCACGCGAGCTGCAGCAACGCCGGCAAGGGTGCGCAAATGCCTTTCTCGACCTCAACGGCTTGCGCCGCCATTGCCCGCTGGAGGCGGCGGACCAAGCCTGGCTGGAGACAGCCTGTGAGCGGTTGACCCTGTCGTTGCGCGCGGCACATCGGCTGCTGAAAGTGGCACGCACGCTGGCGGATCTGGAAGGTGTGGCGTCGATTACCAGGGCGCACCTGGCCGAGGCGCTGCAGTATCGGCCGGGGAGTTGATTTGGATCCGCGATTTTGGGGCCGCTTTGCGGCCCATCGCGACGCAAGGCCGCTCCTACAAGTACAGCGCCCGCCTCCGCCCGGGGGGAGTCTGTGCGGCGCTATCGGTCGGCCAACGCCGCCTCTACCGCCGCCAGCAACGCCTCTTCAGAAAACGGCTTGCCCAGGCACGCCACCGCCCCATGGCGCTGCGCAGCCTTCAGCGCCATGTCGTCCCAATGCGCCGACATGCAGACGACCGGCAGCCGCCAGCCCCTGCGCGCCAGCTCACGCAGTACGTCAAGCCCGGAAAGCCCAGGCATCTTCAAGTCCAGCAACGCACACCCGGCCTCGCGCGCCAGCGTCGAGGCCAAGAACTCTTCGCCCGAACCGAACAGCAATGCGCCGAAGCCTGTCGCTCGCAGCAGGTTGGCCAGGCTTTTGCGCACCGACGCATCATCGTCGACGATGCACACCCACGCCCTGTCGCGTTCGACCTCGGGTTTCATGCGGCGCCCTGGCCCTCGGCACGGGCCTCGAGCACGTTGTGCATGGCGACCAATTCGACCAGCGAGCGGGACTGCATCTTGTTCATGATGTTCTTCTTGTGCACCTTGGTCGTCACCTCGCTGGTGCCAATCTCTTTGGCAATCTGTTTGTGCGACAACCCACCGACCACCAGCGCGAACACCTGCCGCTCACGTTGGGTCAGCCGCGCGTACTTTTCCCTGACTTGCCGTGTATGCCGCCACGCACGCCCAGCCGTCAGCGCCCGGGCACGCAGAGCCGTCAGCAGGGTCAGCAATTGCGCCTCATCAAAGGGCTTGGTCAGGAACTCCACAGCACCCGCACGCATCGCCTGAACGGTCATGGGAATAGTGCCGTGGCCGGTCATGAACACGATCGGCCAGGGCAGGTCGAGCCGACGCACCATCGCCTGCAGCTCCAAACCGCTGGCCTCAGGCAGGTTCATGTCCAGCAACAGGCAGGCATAAGGCGTGTCGGCATGCGCTTCAATCAGCGCCTCAGCCGAGGCGTACAGGCGATGCACAATGTCGTGCGAGCGAAAGAGTCGCCCCAAGGCTTTAAGCACCGATGGGTCGTCATCCACCACCAGCACGGGCACCGCTGCGCAATCAGCCGCGGGCTCAGCCGTATCGAGGTCGAAGGCTAGCGAAGCGTTGCTCAAATGTCTCGCCGGCAGGTCGAGGGCCACTTCAGCCGCCAGCCGATAGCCGCGGCGTGGCACGGTCTGGATCAGGCCGCGGTCACCGAACGCCTTGCGCAACAAGGAGATCTGCACCTGCAGGTTGTTGTCTTCGACCACCGTGCCGGCCCACACCTGGCTGAACAGCTCGTCCTTGCCAACCACGCGGCCTTTGGCGCGGATCAATGTTGCCAGCACCTCGAAAGCGCGCCCGCCCAACACGATCGGCTTGCCGTCGAGAAAGGCTTCTCGTCGCTCCAGCGACACCTGGGCATTGCCAAATCGGATCATGGTCTTCTCGAGTCTCACGGGTCCGGGCGGTTGCGCAGCCCCGTGCAATCTAGGCCAGCGCCCGCATTCATACAATTATCCCGAGGGATAGGTTGGCCTTGGGACTATACAAGCGCCCGCCACGGCCAAGGGGACGATAACGGTCAAGATGGTTCCCGTTCCTGCCAAGCCGTCTGGCCCGGGCATGCGTGGGGGGATCGCTGCGTATACTCGCGCCCTTGGATGTGGTTAGCAGGGGGTGCTTGATGCTCGATGAACGCCTCGCTTACAGGCCCATCGATTATGACCAGTCGATCGACGAGGGCTGGTTGAATCGGTGCGACATCACTCGCCTGGGGCAGGAAGGCGAGCTGACCTACTTCCGCCTGTGTGACCCCGGCACGGGGCAGGCCTGGATCGCTGTGCGCGCCCCAATCGAAGCCCCTGCTGCCTGCCAGCGCCTGGAGCGCGATTATCGCCTGCGCCTCGACCCGAAGTGGGCCGTGATGCCCTCGGCCTATGTGCGTTCGGCCGAAGGGCCGCTGCTGGTGTATCCGGGCGGCCGCTCGGTCGCCGACCTCATCGCCCAAGGCCCGGCAGCGCTTCCCGGCTTCCTCGACATCGCCGTCAACGCCGCATCAGCATTGGCGCTGGCACACGCTGCCAACGTACTGCACGGCGCCTTGCAACCCGCGCATATCTGCGTGCAGCACGCGCAGCGGGTGAGGCTTGGCGGGTTTCGCGCGGATGCGCACTCGCTCATCAGCGAGCAAGGCGCCCCCATCGGCAACTGGTCCTACCTGGCGCCGGAACAGATCTGCCCCCTCGGCTCCAGCAGCGACCAACGCAGCGATATCTATGCGCTGGGTGCCATCCTGTACCAGCTTTTGCTGGGCGAGTTGCCGCTCGCCGGGCGCGACACACTGCACTGGCGCCAGCTGCATGCCGGCGTGCAGCCACGGGCGGCCATCGAGGTCGACAACCGCGTGCCGCAGCCACTCAGCCGCATCCTCGCCAAGGCCCTGGCCAAAGAGCCCGATGCCCGCTACCAGACCGCCCGTGCGCTGGCGGTGGACTTTGCTCACTGCCAACGGCAGTGGCTGGCGGCCCAGGCCATCGAAGATTTCGAGCCTGGCAGCGCTGACCCCCTTTCGCCCAACCACGAACGCCTCTATGGCCGCACAGCCGAGCAGAAGGTCATCACCCTGCTGCTCAAGGCATTGCGCCGCGACAGCGCGCCCCAGGCCCTGTTCATCAAGGGCGCTACCGGCATGGGCAAGTCCAGCCTGGTACAGGCAGCGCTCAAGGGCGGCGCCGAGGGTTATTGGGCCAGCGGCAAGTGCAACAGCCTGGAACGGGCGGTGCCCTATGGGCCCTGGATCGAGATTCTCGGTTCGCTGACCACCCAGTTGCTGGCCAAGAACCGCGATGACCTTGACGCGCTGCGCCGTGAAATTCTGCGACGCATCAAAGGGCGCGGCCGTTTGCTGGGCAAGCTGGCCCCAGACTTGAAGCTGGTGATCGGGCCCATGGCCGAGTTCCCGGAAAAGCCCACACGGCTCGCCTTGCAGAAAGAGCTGCGAGCGATCGTCGAATTCCTGCAGGTGTTCAGCCGCCCCGGGCGACCATTGGCGCTGTTTCTCGATGACATGCAGTGGGCTGACGACGCCACGCTGCACTTGCTTGATGAGCTGCTGGAGCAAGCACCCAGCAACCTGCTGTTGATCTTCGCCCGGCGCAGCGATGCACCACCCGGCAGCAAGCCCCTGGTTACCCCCGCGTCCATCCGTAGTACCACCCTAGACCTACGCCCCCTCACCGTCGGCGCCGTGATGGAGATGATCAGCGAGCGCTACCACGCCGCGCCTGACGCTGCCTTGCAGCTCGCCGAGCTGGTGCACGCGAAGACCGCTGGCAACCCGTTCTTCATCCACCAGATCCTCGGGGCGATGGTCGAGGACCAGTTGTTCACCTTCGACACACAGACCATGCGCTGGTCGTGGTCGCTGCCAGCAGTAGCGCAACACCGCTATGCCGACAACGTCGCCGACCTGATGGTCCATCGCCTGACACGCCTGCCTGAAGCCCAGCGCACTGTGCTGCGCTTTGCCAGCGCCGCGGGTGGCCGATGCGACGAACGCCTGCTGCGCCGCATGCTGCCACTGCCCGCCGAGCAACTGGCCGAACAGCTCAAGGCCTTGATTGGCGCGGGCTTCCTGCTACCTGGACACAAGGCGCTGGTGTTCTCGCACGATCGCGTACTGGACGCCGCCTACGCACTCACCCCATCGCGCGAGCGGCCGGCGCTGCACGCGCATATTGCCCAAACCATGCGGGCGGCCTGGCAAACGGCTCAACACGACGCGGTGTTTGAAATCGCCAACCAGGTGCAGTTGGCCAGCCCGCATGCATTTGCTGCCAGCGACTGCGAAGGGTTTCTGGTGCTGCTGCAGGAGGCCGCGTTGCGGGCGCGCGACAATGCCGCCTATGAGCAGGCCGCCGGCTACCTGCAGGCGGCCGACGAACTGCTGCGCTTCGGCGCCACGCCCGGCAGCCAGGCAAACCATGCCTTTGCCATCGCCTGCCTGGCCGCTGAGTGCGACATGCAACTGTCACGCATGCCACAGGCCAACGTTCGCATCCTCGAATGCCACCAGCGTGCGCTATCGGCGCTCGACAAGGCCCGGGTATGCAAGCTTGAAGCACGCCTGCATACCTTGCGTTCGGACTACCCAGCCGCCATCGCCTGCGCCATCGGCGGCCTTGAGCTGTTGGGCATCACGCTCGCCCAGGGCATCCACCCCGAGCAAGTCGAGGCAGCCTATGGCCGTGTCCACGCCCTGATCGAGAACAAGGGCCGTCATTGCCTGGAATCGTTGCCCAGGGCCGACTCGGAAGACGCGGCGGTGGCAATCGCGCTGCTGGCGACCCTGTCATCATCGTTCTTCGTCAAGGACGACCTCTGCTTCCTGCACCTGGCCAAGATCATGGAGCTGTCATTGCTCCATGGCGTCGCCCCCGGCAGTACCTATGGCCTGGCCTGGTTCGGCGTGATGGCGGCCGAGCGCTTTGCCGCCTACCACGACGGCCATGCTTACTGCCTGGCGGCGCTCAAGCTGATCGAGCGGCACGGTTTCGAGGCCGACTTGACCAGCGCCCTGCTCGCCCTCGACCAGGTCAGCGCCTGGACGGCGCCGATGGAGTTCGCCCGGCGCACGGCACTGGAAGCGGTCGAATCGCCGCGCCTGAGCGGCGACCTGGCGATGGCCTGCTATGCCCGCAATCACCTGGTTTCCGACTCACTGTTCATGGGCCAACCCTTGCAGGAAGTCAGCGGCGAAGTGGAGCAAGGGTTGGTCACCGTTCGCGGCTACGGCTACAGCGATGTCGAACACATCCTCTTGGCCCAGCAGGCATTCGTCGCTGTCATGACCGGCAGCAGCGGCAGGGTCGGCCTTGCGTCGCGCTCGGGGTGCGAAGCGCCTGCCGAAGCCCGCGTGCACAGCATAAAATCCTGCACCACGCTGTTCTTCAAGCACCTCTACGCCGGCATGTCGGCCTTTTACCTGGGCGATATCAAACAGGCCGTACGCCAACTCGCCAGCGCCGGCAGCCATGCCTGGGCCGCCCCTGCACACATCAACCTGGCCGACTACCACCTGTTCCGCGGCCTCACCCTGGGCAGCCCGGAAGCCCCAGGCAGCGCGATGGGCAAATTGGCTGCGCTGCACGAATTGCGCGAGCGCTTTGCGGCGTGGGCGAGCTTCAACCCGGTCACCTTCCGCAACAAGCTCCTGCTGATCGAAGGTGTGATCGCCAAGCTCAGCGGCGATGGCCTGGCTGCCATCCGCTGCTTCGACCAGGCCCAGATCGCCGCCACGGCCGCCGGTTTCATCCATGAGCAGGCCCTGGCCCACGAGCAACTGGCTGAAGTGTGCATCCCCAGTGGCTTGATCTCTGGCGCCAACCTGCACCTGCGCATTGCCCGTGACTGCTTCCACATCTGGGGTGCCACGGGCAAGGTGCGCCAGCTCGAAACCCTGCACCCGTTCTTGCGCACCCAGCCCGTGCAGGAAACCTACCGCTCTGCCAGCCAGGCCAGGCTCGACCTGGAAGTCGGCCTGGAAGCCGCGCGCGCGCTATCCGAAGAGGTGTTGCTAGAGGGCCTGATCGAAACCTTGATGGGCCACCTGACCCAGCATTCCGGTGCCGACCACGGTGCCCTGCTGATCGTCAGCGGCGCCGAGTTCCAGATGGCCGCGCTGGCCTACATCGACGATGCGGGTCTGCACGTGCGCATGGACAATTGCCAGAAGTTCCTGACCCAGGCGCCGCTGTCGATCATCAATGCCACCCTGCGCACCAAGAAACCCATGGTGCTGAACGACGCCCTCAGCGACTGCCCAGAAGCGTTTCGCCAGGAGCTGCACGCCCGCAACGCCCGCTCGGTGCTGTGCCTGCCGCTGCTGCTGCAGGGTGTGCTGATCGGCCTGGTCTACCTGGAAAACCGCCTGGTGCCGAACCTGTTCGGCAGCCAGCGCCTGGCCATGCTGGAGATTCTCGCTTCGCAGGCTGCGGTATCGCTGCAAACGGCCAAGTTCTATACGCGCCTGGCCGAGGACAACCAGAGCCGCGCGCAGATGGAGGCCGAGCTGCGCCGCTCACGTGCAGAGCTTGCCCGCAGCGCGCACCTGCAGGTGATGAACGAGTTGTCCGCCTCCATCGCCCACGAGATCAGCCAGCCCCTGCTTGGCATCGCCGCCAATGCGGCCGCCAGCCTGCGCTGGCTCAAGCGAGGCCAGCCCGACCTGGAAGAAGCCATCGCCGGCCTGGAAGATATCCGCAACGACAGTGAACGGGCAGCCAACATCGTCCGCGCACTGCGGTCGCTGGCCAAACAGTCGCCGATGCAACTCAAGCCGGTGAAGCTCGATGCGCTGATTCTGGAAGTGGTGCGCCTGACATCCTCGGATGCCTTGAAAGGCGGCGTGAAGGTGCAAACCCGGTTGCAGGCCGCAACGAGCCTCATGGCCGACCCGGTGCAGCTGCAGCAGCTGATCTACAACCTGATCACCAATGCCCTGGAAGCGCTGGCGGGGTTCCGCGACGATGGCCTGTTGCGCATCACGTCTGCCGTGGTCGAGGCGGGGGTGGAGATTTGCGTGGACGACAATGGGCCAGGGATTGCGCCAGAGGAGCTGGAGCGGGTGTTTGGTGCGTTCTACACCACCAAGAGTGGCGGCCTGGGAATGGGGCTGGCGATCTGCAGCTCGGTGATTCAGGCCCATGGTGGGCAGTTGCAGGCTCAGGTTTCGGAGCTGGGCGGGTGCCGGATCAGGTTGACGGTGCCGGTTCGGGCGGATGATTGACCTGTTTTAGCCTGCGCCGGCCTCTTCGCGGGCAAGCCCGCTCCCACAGGGCCGTGTGCTTGCCCGCGAAGGGCTGCCCTGCAGCCCCAGTCTATGATGGAAAAACTCTGGGAAACATCCCATGTAGATAGCGGACGGTGACACTGCGCAAAATCAAAACTCAATCCGCATCCGAATCAAACAACCGCTCCAACTCCACCCGCGCTTCCTTCGCCGTCTGCATCACCTTGGCCCGGTCATCGCGCACCTGCCCCTGGGCCTCCAGCACTTCTTCGTCATGCTGGGTGAACCGCGCAATACGGTCCGCCGCTTGTTCGTCACTCAACCCCAACCCCACCAGCGCACGGCGGGTCAGCTCCAGGCTTGAGTAGAATGTCTCGCGAATGGGCTCGGCACCCACGTCCACCAGCTTGTGCACATGCTGGCGGTTACGTGCCCGGGCCAGCACTTTCAGGTGCGGGTACAGGCGCTTGACCCGCTCCGCCGTGCGGGTGGTGACTTCCGGGTCGTCGGTAGTGATCACGAAATACTCCGCCTCGCCCACCTTGGCCGCATGCAGCACTTCGGGGCGCAGGGGGTCGCCGTAGAACACTGGGGCCTGCTCGAACATGCGGGTCATCTCGATGGCGTCCACCGAGGTTTCCAGGGCGATGAAGGGGATCTTCTGGGCACGCAGGATGCGCGAGACGATCTGCCCCATGCGGCCCATGCCAACGATCACCACGCGCGGTGCATCGGTCTGGATCTGCTTGTACTGTTCGGGCACTTCACGCTGCGGTTGCGGGCGCTTGAGGGCACGGGCGCAGCCGAGCATCAACAGGGGCGTGATGGCCATCGACAAGGTGATGGTCATCATCAGCAGGTCGTAGGTCTGCGTGTCGAACAAGCCTTGGTCCTTGCCCAGCTTGAACACCACGAAGGCGAACTCGCCACCCGCCGCCAGCACCATGCCCAGGCGCAGGGCGCTGGCGCTGTTGAGGCCGCCGGCCAGCCGGCCGACCCCTATCAGCAAGGTCAGCTTGACCGCGATCAGCAGCAGGGTCAGGCCCAGCAGCACCAGCGGCATTTCCAGCAGCAGGCTGAGGTTGGCGCCCATGCCGACACTGATGAAGAACAGCCCCAGCAGCAGACCTTTGAACGGTTCGATCTGCGATTCCAGCTCGTGCCGGTACTCCGAGTCGGCCAGCAACAGGCCGGCCAGGAATGCACCCAAGGCCATGGAAATACCGGCCTCTTCCATCAGCCAGGCGGTGCCGATCACCACCAGCAGTGCGGTGGCGGTTGAAACCTCTGGCAGGCCGGTGCGCGCGACGATGCGGAACACCGGGCGCAGTAAGTAGCGGCCGCCCACGATGACCACGGCGATGCTGGCGAACACCTTCAGTGCATGTTCAAGGCTGTCACCGTGGCCGGTATCCGGGCCGCTGGCGGCCAGCAGCGGGACCAGGGCAATCAGCGGAATGGCAGCGATGTCCTGGAACAGCAGGATGGCGAATGCCAGGCGACCGTGAGGCGCGTTGAGCTGTTTGCTTTCGGCCAGGCTCTGCAGGCCCAGGGCGGTGGATGACAGCGCCAGGCCCAGGCCCAGCACCAAGGCGGCGGCCAGTGACTGGGCGAAGCCGAACAGGGCGATGGCGCCAATCACCGCGCCGGTCAGCAGTACCTGCGCAGCGCCCACGCCGAACACCGACTTGCGCATCAGCCACAAACGCTTGGGCGACAGTTCCAGGCCGATGATGAACAGCAGCAGCACCACGCCGAGTTCCGAGATGTGCGCGACGCTTTCGGTATCGCGGATCAGCCCCAGTGCCTGCGGGCCGATGGCCACGCCGGCCAGCAGGTAGCCGATCACGGCGCCCAGCTGCAGGCGCTTGGCCAGGGGAACAGCAAGGACCGCGGCGAGCAGGAAGATCACCGCGGTTTGCAGAAGGCTGCCTTCGTGTGGCATTGGCTCGTACTCCATGAGCTGCCGGGGCAGCGTTGAACAATGTGGCCGGCAATTCTGGGCATTGTGCGGGTATCAGACAATCCGGCTTGCAGGAGAAACATTGTCCCGCTTAACAAGACAATTAGCTGATCGCACGCGCATCGGCTCAGCTTTCGCCAAACTGCGCCCGGTACTGTGCTGGCGTCATGCCGATGCGCTCGCAAAACACCTTGCGCATATGCCGATCACTGCCAAACCCACAGCGTGCCGCCACCACCTTCAACGGCAGGTCGCTGCCTTCGAGCAGTTTGCGCGCCTGGTCAATGCGCGCATTTTGCAAGTACTGCAACGGCGTGATACCGACCTCGCGCTGGAATGTACGGGCAAAGTTGCGGCTGCTCATGGCCACCAGGTCGGCCATTTTCTGCACGGTAAAGGCCTGGTCGATATGGTCGACGATATAGGCCTGCACCCGCGCGGTTGGTGAATCATCACGCGGCACGGCCGCCAGCAACGGCCCATACGGGGTTTGCCCGCCCTGACGATGGCGAGCGACCAGCAGCACCTTGGCCACTTCCAGGGCCAGGGCCTTGCCGTGGTCTTCGGCGACCACGGCCAGCGCCAGGTCGATACCGGCGGTGATGCCGCCCGAGGTGATCAGGCAGCGGTCGATCACGTAGATCTGTTCGGTCTCGACGTTCGCCTCAGGGAAGGCCCGCGCCAGCCGTTCGACGTAGTTCCAGTGGGTGGTGCAGCGATAGCCGCCGAGCAGGCCGGCCCGGCCCAGCAAGAACACGCCGGTGCAGATGGCACCAAACCGCTTGGCCCCGCGCACGGCCTGCGGCAGCCAGTGCTCAAGGCCCGGCAGCGCGACGTCATAGGCCCCTGGGCCGCCGGGTACCAGCAACAGGTCGACGGCTTCGGGCAGCTCTTCCAGACGCAGGTCGGCCATCACCCTCAGCCCGCATGAGCCGCGCACCGTACCCTGGCCTTCGGCCAAGGTGATCAGCCGGTACTGCCGCTCAGCGGGCAAAAACCGGTTGGCGATGGCAAAGGCGTCCATGGGGCCGGTGACATCCAGCAACAGCACATCATTGAACAGCACCATCGCCACGGTGCGGTGGGCGGGATTTTCCTGCATGCCTCTTTCGCCTTGAATGCGGGCCGCCGGTAGCGGCCTGAAACTGAACACGCGCGCATCTTAAGGTATTGGTATAGCGGCCAGGGCCAGCACTGCACAATTAAGAACTCTTCAGGTTTGCCTCAGGACTTTGTCATGACCCGGGGGCGAGACTTTCCTCATTGAACAGGAGAGTCGCCATGAGCCCTCTGACGATCCGCAGCACCTCACCGGCCCCAGGCGCGCTGACCCCTGCGCGGCTGCGCCAGGCCAAGGAACTGATGCTGCACAGCCCTTTGTCGATCATCGAGATCGCCGGTGTGTGCAACCTGACCCGTAGCCATTTTTCGCGCGCGTTCAAGGTCAATACCGGTTTGTCGCCCCAGGCCTGGCGCCTGCTGGCGCGCATGGAGAAGGCCAAGCGCCTGCTGGCCACCGAGGCGCCGATCACCCATGTCAGCCTCGAATGTGGTTTCTGCGACCAGTCCCATTTCACCCGGGCATTCAGCCGCCTGGTCGGCCAGCCGCCCAAAGCGTGGCGGTTGACCACGCAAGGTGCCGCGTCCGGCCCGCATTCTTAAGCGCCTTTTATCCATTGGTATACCACCTTCGGGTAGTACACCTGAGTTTCACACCCTAAGCCCAATGCAAGGAGTTACCCTCATGAGCCAACCGGATTACAAGCGCCTGAACAAAGACGACGCCGTGGTGCTGCTGGTCGACCACCAGACCGGCCTGATCTCCCTGGTGCAGGACTTCTCGCCCAACGAGTTCAAGAACAACGTACTGGCCCTGGGCGACCTGGCCAAGTTCTTCGGCCTGCCGACCATCCTCACCACCAGCTTCGAACAAGGCCCCAACGGCCCGCTGGTGCCCGAGCTGAAAGAGATGTTCCCAGACGCGCCGTACATTGCCCGCCCTGGCCAGATCAACGCCTGGGACAACGAAGACTTCGTCAAGGCGATCAAGGCGACAGGCCGCAAGCAGCTGATCATCGCCGGCGTGGTCACTGACGTATGCGTGGCCTTCCCGACCTTGTCGGCGCTGGCTGAAGGCTTCGAGGTGTTCGTGGTGACCGACGCTTCCGGTACCTTCAACGAAACCGTGCAGCAGGCCGCGTGGGTACGCATGACCCAAGCAGGCGCACACATGATGAACTGGTTCTCGGTGGCCTGTGAGCTGCACCGCGACTGGCGCAACGACATCGAAGGGCTGGGCAATCTGCTGTCGCAGCGGATTCCCAACTACCGCAACCTGATGAACAGCTATGCGGCGTTGAGCGCTCGCTGATCCAAGCCTGCACAGCGACAAAAAAGCCGGCGCCCTCACAGGGCGCCGGCCTTTTCGTTTGCCACTAGCGGGTGATTACTTACCCGCCGTCAGCGCGTTGTAGCTGGTCATCAAACTCCGATAGTCCGGAATGTGGTTGGAGCACAGTGCTGCCAACCCTTCGACGTCATTGCGCCAGTCGCGGTGCAGCTCACAGGCCACGCCAAACCAGGTCATCAGCTGCGCACCGGCACGGCTCATGCGGTCATGGGCGGCATCGCGGGTCATTGCATTGAAGGTGCCGGAAGCGTCGGTCACCACGAACACCTCAAACTCTTCTTCCAAGGCTGCCAGCGCCGGGAATGCCACACATACTTCGGTCACTACACCGGCGATGATCAGCTGCTTCTTGCCAGTGGCCTTCACTGCCTTGACGAAATCTTCGTTGTCCCAGGCATTGATCTGGCCTGGGCGGGCAATGTACGGGGCCTCTGGGAACAGCGCTTTCAGCTCGGGGACCAGCGGGCCGTTGGGGCCTTGCTCGAAGCTGGTGGTGAGGATGGTTGGCAGGTTGAAGAACTTGGCCAGGTCCGCCAGGGCCAGTACGTTGTTCTTGAATTTGTCCGGCTCGATGTCACGGACCAGGGACAACAGGCCAGCCTGGTGGTCGACCAGCAGCACAGCGGCGTCATCTTTGTTCAGGCGGTTGTAGGTGAATTTGCTCATGGTCCGTGCTCCTAAAAGGCTTCGATGTTTTCAGTAAGTGGGGTGTTTCGCGTTGATGGGCACAGATTAAATTCATCACCTTTGCTGCGGTAGACTGCGAAAATTGCCTTTAGCGTTCCATTTGGAGAACGATCATTGGAAGACCTCAACTCCCTCTACTACTTCACCCAAGTCGTCGAGCACGGCGGCTTCGCCCCGGCCGGGCGGGCGCTGGACATGCCCAAGTCAAAACTCAGCCGGCGCATTGCCGACCTTGAGGACCGCCTGGGCGTGCGCCTGCTGCACCGCACCAGCCGGCACTGCTCGTTGACCGAAATTGGCCAGGCCTACTACAACCGCTGCCTGGCCATGCGCGTGGAAGCCGAGGGCGCGGCGGAGATCATCGAGCGCAACCGCAGCGAGCCTCGCGGCCTGGTGCGCATCAGCTGCCCGACCACCCTGCTCAACTCCTGGGTCGGGCCAATGCTGACCCGTTACATGCTCAAGTACCCGCAGGTGGAGCTGTTCATCGAAAGCACCAACCGCCGCGTCGACCTGCTGCACGAAGGCTTCGACGTCGCGCTGCGCGTGCGCTTTCCGCCACTGGAAAACACCGACATGGTGATGAAGGTGCTGAGCAACAGCACCCAGTGCCTGGTGGGGCATCCGCAGTACCTGGCGCAACTGCCCGAAGGCTTCGACCCGCAGCTGCTTGGCACGCTGCCCAGCGTGCATTGGGGCAGCGCCCAGCGTGAGTACCAATGGGAGCTGTTCCAGGGCGAGGACATGAGCCGCAGCATCGTGATCCCGCACACGCCGCGCATGGTCACCGACGACCTGTTCGCGCTGCGGCATTTTGTAGTGGCCGGGGTTGGCATCGCGCACTTGCCACGGGTGGCCGTGCGCGAAGACTTGGCCGAGGGCCGGCTGGTGGAGTTGCTGCCAGAGTGGCACCCGCGGTGCGGCATCGTGCATGCGATCTTCCCGTCACGGCGCGGGTTGTTGCCGTCGGTGCGGTCGCTGATCGATCACCTGGCCGAGGAGTTCGCGATCAGCGACATGGCCTGAGTCAGTTGCTGTCAGTACCGGCCTCTTCACGGGGCCCAGCGCCCTGGAGACCACGCGGTCCCTGTGGGAGCGGGCTTGCCCCGCGAAGAGGCCAGCACACCCTTACAAGACCCTCACCTACGCGTGCGCCACAGTCTGGGATCATCCACCCCGGAGCCCTCATGATCCGCGCCAATCACGGACCAGGCCGCGCCCTGCTCGCCTCCCTCGCCCTTTGTCCCGCATTCAGCCAGGCAGATGAACCCGGCTGGTCGCTGCTCAGCCGCAACTACTTCCTGCACAGCGACTTCCGCTCGCCTTCCGGCAGCGGCCAAAACTACCGCCAGGAATGGGCCCAAGGCTTCATCGGTGAAATCCGTTCGGGGTTCACCGAAGGCACGGTGGATGTTGGCATCGACGCGCATGGTTTTCTCGGCCTCAAGCTCGACGGTGGCCGCGGCCATGCCGGTACTGGCTTGCTGCCGCGTGACAGCGATGGGCGTGCCGAGTCCGACTATTCCAGCGCCGGTGCAGCCCTCAAGCTACGCCTGGGCAATACCCTGCTGCGCTACGGCGAGATGACTGTCGAGACACCGGTGTTCGACACCGGCGACAAACGCCTGCACCCCGAATACGCCACGGGTTGGTTGCTGGAGAACACCGACTTGCCCGACTGGCGCCTGCAGGCGGGCCGCTTCACTGCGTTCAACAACCAGGACAACAGTTCGACCCACGACGATTTCGCCGGCTACGGCGCCACCACCCATGGCCGCGCTATCAGCCTGGCCGGCGCCACGTTCGCCCCCGATGGCCCGTTCGGCGGTGCGCTGTACACCAGCCAGCTGCAAGACACCTGGCACCAGGCCTACCTCAATCTCAACCTGGCCGAGGGCAATTGGCGCCTGGACGGCAACCTCTACAAAACCCGTGATACCGGCAACGCCAGCGCTGGCGCCATCGACACCACCGCCTACAGCCTGGCGGGCAAGTACCGCTTCGGTGCCCAGGCGCTGACCCTGGCCTACCAGAAGGTCGAGGGCGACACCCCCTTCGACTTCGTCGGCGGCGACTCCATCTACCTGGCCAACTCGATCAAGTACGCCGACTTCAACGGCCCCGGCGAGCGTTCGTGGCAACTGCGTTACGACCTCGACTTCGCCACCCTCGGCATGCCCGGCCTGAGCCTGATGGGCCGCTACGTCAGCGGCCGCGGTGTCGATGGCACGCATGCCCCGGCAGGGGGCGCCTACACGGCGCAACAGGGCCAGGGCGGGCGCCACTGGGAGCGCGATGTCGACCTCAAGTACGTGGTGCAGTCCGGCGCCGCCAAAGACCTCAGCCTGGCGCTGTCCCACGTCAGCCACCGCGCCAACCAAGCCCAGGCGGGCGATGATATCGACCGCTTCTACGTGATCATCGAATACCCGCTCAAAGGCGGCTTTTGAACAAAAAAGGGGCCTCTACGGGCCCCTTTCCTCATGTCAACTTAGAACGCAAAACACGAACACCCCAACGCCCCCCAGAACCCTTGGAAGTCGTTCACCGGCACGCTGGAATGCCGCGCCTTTTCGTGGCTGTGTGCATGCACCCCACACGGCCCGCTGCACTGGTGCACCGCCGCTGCCAGCGATGGCGTACCCACACGCCAGTGCCCCGGCACCTTGGCCACCGGCGACCATTCCGGCAAGACCGGTACCTGCGGTGGGCCGAGCCTGTCGAACTCGCCGGCAGCGTACACGACCTTGCCGTCAACGATGGTCAGCACCGACTCGATGCCCTTGATCGCTTCTTCCTCGACACTGAAGAAGTCCAGCGACAACGCCGCCAGGTCCGCCAACTGGCCAACCTTGATCTGGCCCTTCTTGCCCTGCTCGCTGGAGAACCAGGCGCTGCCCTGCGTGAATAATTGCAGCGCGGTGTCACGGCTCAGGCCCTCAGGGTACAGCTCCATGCCGCCGACGGTCTTGCCGCTGACCAGCCAGTACAGCGAAGTCCACGGGTTGTAGCTGGAGACGCGGGTCGCGTCGGTACCGGCCCCAACCGGCACGCCCATGTCGAGCATGCGCTTGATCGGCGGGGTCTGCTCGGCAGCCTTGGCGCCGTAGCGGTCGACGAAGTACTCACCTTGGAAGGCCATGCGGTCCTGGATGGCGATACCGCCGCCCAAGGCGCGCACGCGCTCGATGTTCTGCGGGGTGATGGTCTCGGCGTGGTCGAAGAACCACGGCAGGCCATTGAACGGGATGTCGCGGTTGACCTTCTCGAACACATCCAGCATGCGCGTGATGGATTCGTTGTAGGTGGCGTGCAGGCGGAACGGCCAGCGCTGCTCGACCAGGTGGCGTACCACCGGTTCCAGCTCTTCTTCCATGGTTTGCGGCAGGTCCGGGCGCGGCTCGAGGAAGTCCTCGAAGTCGGCCGCGGAGAACACCAGCATCTCACCCGCGCCGTTATGGCGCAGGAAGTCGGTGCCGCTGTGCAGCTTGACGCTGGAGGTCCACTTCTTGAAGTCGTCGAGTTCTTCCTTGGGCTTCTGGGTGAACAGGTTGTAGGCGATGCGCACGGTCAGCTGGTTGTTGTCTGCCAGCTCCTGGATCACCGAGTAATCGTCCGGGAAGTTCTGGTAGCCGCCCCCGGCGTCGATGGCGCTGGTCAGGCCCAGGCGGTTGAGCTCACGCATGAACTGGCGGGTCGAGTTTACCTGGTACTCCAGCGGCAGCTTCGGCCCTTTGGCCAGGGTGGCGTAGAGGATCATCGCGTTAGGGCGGGCGATGAGCATGCCGGTCGGCTCGCCGAACTTGTTGCGCTGGATCTCGCCACCCGGCGGGTTCGGCGTGTCCTTGGTGTAACCCACGGCTTTGAGCGCGGCGCGGTTGAGCAGCGCGCGGTCGTACAGGTGCAGCAGGAACACGGGGGTATCGGGCGCGGCCTGGTTGATTTCTTCCAGGGTCGGCATGCGCTTTTCAGCGAACTGGAACTCGTTCCAGCCACCGACCACACGCACCCACTGCGGGGTCGGGGTACGGGCGGCTTGGTCCTTGAGCATGCGCAGGGCATCGGCTACCGAAGGCACGCCTTCCCAGCGCAGCTCCAGGTTGTAGTTCAGGCCACC
The DNA here is from genome assembly GCF_000483465.1 of Pseudomonas sp. LAIL14HWK12:I7. NCBI lineage: Bacteria > Pseudomonadati > Pseudomonadota > Gammaproteobacteria > Pseudomonadales > Pseudomonadaceae > Pseudomonas > Pseudomonas sp. LAIL14HWK12:I7. Next base: position 287,476 of record NZ_AXYZ01000001.1, on the reverse strand, counting down.
GCGGATCAGGTGCAGGTGGGAGTCGTTCAGGCCCGGGATGACCGTGCGCTGCTTGAGGTCGATGATCTGCGTGGTGGCGCTTTTGTGGGCCATGGCTTCGGCGTCGCTGCCGACGGCGATGAAGCGGCCGTCCTTGATGGCGACGGCGGTGGCGGTGGGCTTCTCACGGTCGACAGTGTGCAGTTTGCCATTGAACAGAATGAGGTCGGCGGTCATGGAGCCTCCTTGAGTGGATGCATGGGCGGAACCGGCGGAGCCGGCGAAGGGCAATGCGGACCAGAGCGCGCCGGCGGCACCGAGCACGGTGCTGGTGGCGAGGAACTGGCGACGGCTCTTGTCGTTAGGGTCCTGGGACATGGTCTTCTCCGTCTGGGTGCGGCAGCGGCAAGCGCAACTGCCGAGCATGCCGGTTCAAGCCTGGTCAGGGATTGCATGGATGTGCGGTGGGTTGAAGAAGGTTAGCCCTGTTCACGTTTTGTGCTGCCAGGGCCGGCCTCTTCGCGGCGGTCCGGCGCCCCGGTGAACCCGCTCCCACAGGGGCATCACATGCCCCAAAAGCTGTGTTGATCCTGTGGGAGCGGGTTTACCGGGGAGCCGGACCGCCGCGAATGCCTCACACCGTCATCGCTGGAGAAACGCCAACAAGTCTTCATTCAGCTGCTGCGCATGCGTCACGGCAAACCCATGCGGCGCACCTTCATACACCTTCAGCTCGGCCCCACGAATCAACTCGGCGGCTTTCTTGCCCGTGGTCTCAAACGGCACGATCTGGTCCGCATCACCGTGGATCACCAAGGTCGGCACCTCAATCTTGGCCATGTCCGGGCGGAAGTCGGTCTCGGAGAACGCGGTGACGCAATCCAGCGTGCCCTTGATCGAGGCCAGCAGCGCGATGTTCAGGGTCTGCGTCAGCACCCCCTGGGACACCTGCTGCCCTTGGTTCAAGCCATAAAACGGCGTCGCAAAATCGGCGATGAACTGCGCCCGGTCGGCACGCAAGCCCGCCTGAATACCCTCGAACACCGCAGCCTCGACCCCCTCAGGGTTGTCATCCCGCTGGCCAAACACCGGCGTCACCGCCCCCAGCAACACAAGCCCGGCCACCCGCTCGTTACCATGGCGCGCGATGTAGCGGCTGACATCGCCACCGCCCATGGAGAAGCCCACCAAGGTCACTTCACGCAGGTCGAGGTGTTCGATCAGTTGGGCGATGTCATCGGCAAACGTGTCGTAGTCATAGCCATTCCACGGCTGGCTCGACCGGCCGAAACCACGGCGGTCGAAGGCGATGGCGCGGTAGCCACGGCTGGCCAGGAATTCCATCTGCGAATCCCACATGTCGGCGTCCAACGGCCAACCGTGGCTGAACAGCACGGGCTTGCCGCTGCCCCAGTCCTTGAAATAGAGCGAAGTGCCATCGCGGGTTACGAGTGTGCTCATATCGGTATCTCCTTGAAAGTCTATGGGGGAAGGGGCTGAATCAGCCACGCAGCCAGTTGGCGCAGCGGCGGGTTACCCACGGCATGATGTAGAACACCACGGGCAGGATGACAAACAGGTTGACGATCAGGTTGCCGGTGATCGCGCCGCCCAAGTGCGGAAAGCGCGCGAACAACGGCGCCAGCAGTTGCGGAATGACCATGGTCATCGGGCAGATCACCAGGTAGGTCAGCAACGCCTGCTTCCAGCGCGGCGGTTGTGCCGCCGTGGTGCTCGGTGGGGTGAACCAGAACTCTGGGTCTTCGTGAACCTGGGTGTTATCGCCCTCCTCCAGCAGCGGCAGCACCTGGCTGACCAGCGTCTGGCGCTCGGTGGAGTTGACCCAGGCCTGCAGCAGGCTGGCATCGCTGAAGCGCACCACGGTGGTGAAGTGGCGGCCGCCGTCTTCGGGGCGGATCACGTTGACGTCGAGGTGGCCGGGTTGGCGGCGCGCGGCACTGACCGTGTGCTTGAGCCAGTCCTCGTAGCCGGCCAGCGCCTCGGCGCGAACCTTGTGCTGGATGACCAGGGTGACCACGTTGCGGTTGTCTTGGAGTGCGGTGTTCATCGACATTCCTTGGGATGAGCTGGCCCGCACTCACTGTGCAACAGCGAACGGGCGGAGGATTGAATAGGTGTGCTGCCCTTGCCGGGCACCGACGGTCGGTGCCCGGTGCGCGGCGGGTTACTTGCCGGCGTTGAAGGCGTTGTAGCTGGTCATCAGGTTGCGGTAGTCCGGGATGTGGTTGGAGCACAGCGCCGCCAGGCCTTCGACGTCATTGCGCCAGTCGCGGTGCAGCTCACAGGCCACGCCGAACCAGGTCATCAGCTGCGCACCGGCCTGGCTCATGCGGTCATGGGCGGCATCGCGGGTCATCGCGTTGAAGGTGCCGGACGCATCGGTTACCACGAACACCTCGAACTCTTCTTCCAAGGCTGCCAGGGCCGGGAAGGCGACGCAGACCTCAGTCACTACACCGGCGATGATCAGCTGCTTCTTGCCGGTCGCCTTTACCGCTTTGACGAAGTCTTCGTTGTCCCAGGCGTTGATCTGGCCTGGTCGGGCGATGTAAGGGGCGTCTGGGAACAGCGCTTTCAATTCAGGCACCAGCGGGCCGTTGGGGCCTTGCTCGAAGCTGGTGGTGAGGATGGTTGGCAGGTTGAAGAACTTGGCCAGGTCGGCCAGGGCCAGCACGTTGTTCTTGAACGCGTCTGGCTCGATGTCGCGGACCAGGGACAACAGGCCAGCCTGGTGGTCGACCAGCAGCACAGCGGCGTCGTCTTTGTTCAGGCGGTTGTATTTGAATTGGGCCATGGTCGTTGCTCCTAAGGGTTTTGATGTTCAGTAAGTTGGGTGTTTCGCGTTGATGGGAGAAGATTAAAACCATCACCTTTGGAGCGGTAGATAGCGGTTTTTGGCTTTAGCGTTCTGTTTTATGAACGATGGATTGGCAGGCCTGTAAACGGGCAAGCCGGCTTCATGGACGCTGGGCTTGTTGAAGACCACAAGCCAATTCCTACGCCATTGCTTCGTCTGAAGAAAATCCAGGGGGATATGAAGCCAAGCGGCAGATGCTGGCGATCGTTACGCTCGAGAGCGGAAAAATACTGTGGAATTTCATGCAGTGCGACGCGAAAGCACTCAACAAGCACCGCCATGGCGAACTGCTGTACAAGCGCTATGAGTTTCTGCCGGGCAAAGAAAAGGGCCACTGTCACCAGTAGCCCTGAATAGACGCTTGATATTCATATACACACCCTCAAGCCGGGGTGTGGAGGTCTCACCCTGCGCTGATGATTCAGCCATCGACGGGGTTCCTACGCCAGTTACTGCCGCTGAATGGCAACTGGTTTCGCGCTCGGGTAAAACGCTATCACAGTCTTTGAGCAAGTCAACAGCTTTGCGGCAATGCGGGATGTAGTTGGAGCGCAGCGCCGCGACCCCTTCGACCACAGGGCAACGGCCTTGACCGTCAGATACAACTTACCCGTCCCCCATTGCCTGCCTGCCCAACCTGCTCTATTACTACGCACAGCCCTCCCCTCACCCCCGAGACCACCATGCTGGCTTTCATCCAGTCGTCCCCGTTGTTGCTCGGCACTTCACTGATCCTGCTCGACCTGATTCTCTGGCAACTGATTCCCCTCCAACGCCGGGCCTGGCGTATCGGCTCGCGGCTGGTGATTTTCCTGCTGTTCAGCTGGGTGCTGTTGGCCGCGGGCATGAGCCCTTTGCAGCCGCCGCCATGGCCTGACGATGTGTCGCGCAACCTGATGGCGACAGTGCTGACGATCGGCTGGTGGCTGTTCGGTGCGCGCACGGTGACCGTGGTGTTCGGGCTGTTGCTGGTGGCGCGTGGCAGCCATGGCGGGCGGTTGCTGCAGGATGTGCTGGGGGCGCTGATCTTTTTGGCGGCGGTGGTGGCTGCGGCGGGCTATGTGATGCAACTGCCGGTGAAGGGGCTGCTGGCCACCTCTGGGGTGATGGCCATCGTCATCGGCCTGGCGCTGCAAAGCACCTTGGCCGACGTGTTCAGCGGCATCGTGCTGAACACGACGCGGCCGTATCAGATCGGCGATGCCATCTCCATCGACGGCACCGAAGGCAAGGTGCTGGACATCGACTGGCGTGCCACGCGGCTGCTGACCAGTGCCGGCAGCCTGGCGGTGATCCCCAATTCGGTGGCGGCCAAAGCCAAACTGCTCAACCACAGCCGCCCACCTGACGTGCATGGGGTGTCGATCAGTGTGGTGGTGCCGGCCAAGGTGCGCCCCAAGCGGGTGTTCGATGCGCTGGAAAAGGCCCTGCAGGGCACGCGCGCGATACTCGCCACGCCCAAGCCCAAGGTCACGGTGAAGGCGTCGACCCTGGAGTCGGTGGAGTACGAAGCCAGTGGCTTCATTGCCGACATGGGCGGCAAGACCGACGCGCGCAATCAGCTGTTCGACCTGGCCCATCGGCACCTGGAGGCCAGTGGCGTGATGTGGAACGTCGACCTGGCCCTGCCGCCGCGCAGCCGCCAACGCGAGGTGCTGGATGAAGTGCGGGTGTTCCGCTCGCTGAGCGATGACGAGCGCGATGCGCTGAGCCAGCGCATGACGGCCGTGGAATACCTGGCGGACCAAGTGATCCTGGGTGTGGGCGAGCGCTCGGATCACCTGTTGGTGATTGGCAGCGGCGTGGTTTCAGCGTCGATTCGCGATGGCGACAAGCTGCTGGAGGCCGGGCGCATGGGGCCGGGGGAAGTGCTGGGGATCGAGGGGATCATCGACGAAGACGACTCGATGGCCGAGTTCCGCACCTTGACCAGCTGCGTGCTGTACCGCATTGAAAAAGCGCAGGTGAAGAGCTGCCTTGAGCAGCGCAGGGAGGTGCAGACGGCGTTGAGCAAATTGCAGCGGTTCCGGCGCCAGAGCCGGGAGTCGCTGTTGCTGCAGAAGCCGGTTTCGATCAAGAAAGGCGGCTTCCTCAGCTGGCTGCACAAGTAAGCCTGTACTTGCCCCTTCGCGGGTAAACCCGCTCCCACAGGGATTGCGCAAAGCTGAAACCCTGTGCAGTACCGGTGGGAGCGGGTTTACCCGCGAAGAGGCCAGTGCTTACAGCACAACTCTCAAGCACTGCCCCGCGTGGTACAGCGAAAAACCGGACTCGTAGAACGCCGTGCGCAGCGACGGCGCGCTCACCCCTGTCATCGGCGAGAACGGAATCGGCAGGCTGTCCGCTTCGTCCTTGAGCAAGAACTCGGCAAACGCTCGCCCGATCACGGTCCCGGTGGTGTTGCCGCGGCCGTTGTAACCGGTCACCGCCACCAGCCCCGGCGCCGGCTCGAACAGGCGCATCAGGTGGTCGGGGGTAAAGTCGATGCAGCCGGTCCAGTGCATCTCCCACTCGACCTTGCCCAGCTCAGGGTAGTAATGGCTCTGAATACGGTCAGCCCAGCTGCGCACGAACCAGGCCGGCTTGTTGTCGACCCGGCCCAGGCTGCCGAGCAGCAGGCGGCCCTGGTCGTCGCGGCGGATGCTGCTGAGCACAGTGCGGGTGTCCCAGGAGCCCTGGCCATGCGGCAGCACCTTGTCAGCGGCAGCGCCGTGCAGCGGCTTGGACGCGACCTGGTAGTAGTAACCGCGGAAGAACTGCTTCTGCAGGTTGCTCCAGTCGCCTTCGGTGTAGGCACCGGTGGAAATCACCACCTTGTCGGCGCGCACCGAGCCACGTGCCGTTTTCACGCGCCAGCCATCGCCTTCGCGCTCCAGGCCCTCGACCGAGGACTGCTGGAACACCTTGCCACCCAGGCGCGAAACCGCAGCGGCCAGGCCTTGGGTGTAACCCATGGGGTTGATGGTGCCGGCGCGGCGGTCGAGCAGCGCGGCGGAAATCTTGTCGGTACCGCAGTATTCCTGGCACTGAGCGCCGGTCAGCAGCTCGACGTCAGCACCGCGGCGGCTCCATTGTTCATGGCGGGCTTCGAGGTCGGCGATGCCGGTGGCGTTGTGCGCCATGTGCAGCGTGCCTTTGTGCTGGGCTTGGCAGTCGATGCCCAGGCGCTCGATCATGGCGAATACCTCGCCCGGTGCTTCGCCAAGCACTTTGTTCAAGCGGCTGCCCTGCTTCTGGCCGAGGGTCGCCTCGACGTCGTCGGGGCGGATCCAGGTGCCAGCATTGACCAGGCCAACGTTACGTCCGGAGCCACCGTGGCCGATCTTCCAGGCTTCCAGCAAGATCACCGACTTGCCCTGTTCGAGCAGGTGGATCGCTGCGGACAGGCCGGTGATGCCGCCACCGATGACACAGACATCGGCCTTGTGCTCACCGGCCAGGGCCTGGGCGGCGACGGTCGGTTTGCTGACGAATTCCCACAAGCATTGTTGACGCAGTTCGGACATGGCCGGCTCCAGCAGTGTTGTTCTTATTGCGGGTGCATCTAATATTTTGGGGCCGCTTTGCGGCCCATTCGCGGGCAAGCCCGCTCCCACAGAGATCGCGTTGGCTGCAAGATTTCTGTGGGAGCGGGCTTGCCCCGCGAACCGGGGGCTAAGCCCCCGGCCCTGCAGCATCAGTCGAACACGATACCCTGCGCCAGCGGCAGCTCGCGCGAGTAGTTGACGGTGTTGGTCTGACGACGCATGTAGCCTTTCCAGGCATCCGAACCGGATTCACGACCACCGCCGGTTTCTTTCTCGCCACCAAACGCACCGCCGATCTCGGCGCCGCTGGTGCCGATGTTGACGTTGGCGATGCCGCAGTCGCTGCCCGAGGCACTCTGGAAGCGCTCGGCTTCACGGATGTCGGTGGTGAAGATGCACGAGGACAGGCCTTGTGGCACTTCGTTGTTCAGGCGCAGGGCCTCTTCGAAATCATCGTAGGCCAGCACGTAGAGGATCGGCGCGAAGGTCTCGTGGCGAACCACGTCGCTCTGGGCCGGCATCTCGGCGATGGCTGGGGACACGTAGTAGGCGTTCGGGTACTGGTCAGCCAGCTGACGCTCGCCGCCAAACACCTGGCCACCTTCGTCGCGGGCCTTGGCCAGCGCGCCCTGCATGGCGTCGAACGACAGTTTGTCGATCAGCGGGCCCACCAGGTTGTCTTTGCGTGGGTCACCGATACGTACTTTGCCGTAGGCGGCTTTGACGCGGGCAACCACTTCGTCCTTGATCGAGCGGTGCACGATCAGGCGGCGCAGGGTGGTGCAGCGCTGGCCCGCAGTACCCACGGCGGAGAACAGGATGCCGCGCACAGCCAGGTCCAGGTCCGCGCTCGGGGCCAGGATCATGGCGTTGTTGCCGCCCAGTTCGAGGATGCTGCGGCCGAAGCGAGCAGCAACACGTGGGCCGACTTCACGGCCCATGCGGGTGCTGCCCGTGGCGCTGACCAGCGGCACACGTGGGTCATCGACCATCGCTTCGCCCGCTTCACGGCCACCGATGACCAGTTGCGCCAGGCCAGCCGGTGCATCGCCAAAGGCTTTCAGGGCTTTTTCGAACAGCGCCTGGCAGGCCAGGGCGGTCAGTGGGGTCTTTTCCGACGGCTTCCACACCACCGAGTTACCGGCCACCAGGGCCAGCGCGGTGTTCCAGGCCCAGACGGCAACCGGGAAGTTGAAGGCGCTGATCACGCCAACCACGCCCAGCGGGTGCCAGGTTTCACGCATGTGGTGGCCAGGGCGCTCGGAGGCGATGGTCAGGCCGTACAGCTGACGCGACAGGCCGACGGCGAAGTCGCAGATGTCGATCATTTCCTGGACTTCACCCAGGCCTTCCTGGGTGATCTTGCCGGCTTCGATCGAAACCAGTTCGCCGAGGTCGGCCTTGTGTTCACGCAGCACTTCACCGAACAGGCGGACCAGCTCGCCACGGCGTGGGGCCGGCACGGTGCGCCAGGCGTCGAAGGCGCTTTGCGCCTGATCGATGCGGGCGATGGTCTCGGCCTTGCCGAGCAGTTTCACCGAGGCGATCTGGCTGCCGTCGATCGGCGTGTGAACAGGGTAGTCGCCCTGGGTGTAAGCCTCGGCGGCAACGCCAAGGCGCTCGAGCAATCCAGCAACCATTTGTGCATCTCCTACATCGGTGATGGGGTGGAAAAATGATGTGGATCAGTATTAATCCGATCACACCAGTGCAACAAACGACCTTTATTCCGCATATCATTCCGTCAGGTAATGATTTGAGCCGCAGAGACCGCTATGTCCAAACGCCTGGTGCCCTCCATGACCGCCCTGCAGTGCTTTGAAGCTGCAGCCCGTCATTTAAGTTTCACCCGTGCCGCCGAAGAGCTGCACCTGACCCAGAGCGCGGTCAGCAAGCAAGTGGCGCAACTCGAAGACATGCTGCGCCACCACCTGTTCCTGCGCATCCGCCGCCGCCTGCAGCTAACGCCAGCGGGCAGCCTGTACCTGGCCGAGGTCAACAAGATCCTCACCCAGGTGGACATGTCCAGCCGCTACGTACTGACCTATGGCGAGCAGACCGAGATATTGAAGGTAGCCACTCAACCGAGTTTTGGCGTGCGCTGGCTGATCCCCCACCTCAAAGGCTTTGGCAAGCGCCACACCAATATCCACCTGGACATCCGTAACGAGATGGAGCCATTCGCTTTGCTGCAAGGCTCGGCGGATGTGGTGTTCTTCTATGGGCAAGGCACCTGGCCGGGGGCGACCTGTGTGGAGCTGTTCCGCGAAGAGGTGGTGCCGGTGTGCGCGCCGGAGCTGTTGGCCGGGCGGGCGCTGGCCGATGCCGGTGAGTTGGCCGAGCTGGTGCTGCTGCAGAGTACGTCGCGGCCAGAGGCGTGGCATGAGTGGTTTCTGGAGCTAGGGCTGCAGAGTGTCAGCGCCTACCACGGGCCGCGGTTCGATACGTTCTATATGGCCTTGAGCGCGGCGCAGGCGGGCTGTGGGGTGGCGCTGGTGCCGCGGTACCTGGTGGCCAAGGAGCTGAATGAAGGGAGCCTGGTCATTGCCTGGAATCATGCGATGAAGAGTACCGGGGCGCATTACCTGGCGTATGCCGAGCATGCGGCGGAGGTGCCGAAGGTGCGGGCGTTGGTGGAGTGGATTCGCGAGCAGTTGTAGGCTCTAGGGCCTCTTCGCGGGTAAACCCGCTCCCACAGGGGTGGTGCAATGCTTGAACGCTGTTCAGTACCTGTGGGAGCGGGTTCACCCGCGAAGGGGCCCTAGGTCGATCAAAAAAGGAATGACACTCGCACTTTTTTTCGCTTGTGAGCCATGTGCATTCCCAGCTTTCATGTAAGCGTCCGAACCCAACCAGGAAGCTAGCGATGCCCGCCCACGATTTCGTCAGCCCAGACAGCATCCGCGCGCAGTTCTCTGCCGCCATGTCGCTCATGTACAAACAGGAAGTGCCGCTGTATGGCACGCTGCTGGAGCTGGTGAGCGAAATCAACCAGCAGGTGATGGCCCAGCAACCAGAGGTGGCCGAAGCGCTGCGCTGGACCGGCGAAATCGAGCGCCTGGACCAGGAACGCCACGGCGCCATCCGCGTCGGCACCGCCGAAGAACTGGCCACCATCGCCAAACTGTTCGCGGTGATGGGCATGGAGCCCGTCGGCTACTACGACCTCAGCTCTGCAGGCGTACCCGTGCACTCCACCGCCTTCCGCGCCGTGCACGAGCAGTCCCTGCATGTCAGCCCGTTCCGGGTGTTCACCTCGCTGCTGCGCCTGGAATTGATCGACAACCCGCAACTGCGCGAACTGGCACAGGGCATCCTGGCCAAACGCAAGATTTTCACCCCGCGCGTACTCGAGCTGATTGCCCAGTGCGAGCGTGACGGCGGCCTCAGCGCAGCCGACGCCGAGGCGTTCGTGCAGGAAGCGCTGCACACCTTCCGCTGGCACCATGACGCCACGGTAACCGCCGAGCAGTACCAGCAACTGCACGACCAGCACCGTCTGATTGCCGATGTGGTGGCCTTCAAGGGCCCGCACATCAACCACCTGACCCCGCGCACCCTGGACATCGACGCGATCCAGGTCGGCATGCCGGCCAAGGGCATTCCGCCAAAGGCCGTGGTCGAAGGCCCGCCCACCCGCCGCCACCCAATTCTGCTGCGCCAGACCAGCTTCAAGGCGCTGCAGGAAAAAGTCGCCTTCAGCGGTCAGCAAGGCAGCGAGGGCAGCCACACCGCGCGTTTCGGCGAGATCGAACAACGCGGTGCCGCACTGACGCCGAAGGGTCGCCAGCTGTACGACAAACTGCTTGATGCTACCCGCGCCGCCTTGGGCGGTGTGCCAGCCGAAGCCAATGCCGAGCGTTACAGGACGCTGTTGAGCCAGACCTTCGCCGAGTTCCCCGACGACCTGGCGCAGATGCGTGAACAGGGCCTGGCCTACTTCCGTTACTTCGCCACCGAAAAAGGCCTGGCCGCTCGCGATTACAGCGACCGCCCGACCACCCTGCAAGGGCTGATCGATGCGGGGCATGTGCACTTCGAGGCGCTGGTGTACGAAGACTTCCTGCCGGTGAGTGCAGCGGGGATCTTCCAGTCCAACCTGGGCGATGATGCGCAGGCAGAATACGGCAGCAACGCTAACCGTGAGGCGTTCGAAGCTGCATTGGGGCTGAAGGTGCAGGATGAGCTGGCGTTGTATGCGCAGAGCGAGCGCCGCTCGTTGCAGGCGTGTGCACAGGCGCTGAACCTGGGGTCGATGTAAGCCTTAGGGTCGCATTGGGTCGCGCTGCGGCCCAAGCGTCGGCAGGACCTGCACATCTGGCAGGTCCATCGCCGCCACCTCCGCGTGCAAGAATTCGCTCAAGCGCCGCAACCGCTCGCCACCCGGCCGGGTGCGCGGCCACACCAGGTAGTAATCCATGCCGCTGGGCACCGCCGTTGGCCAGGGCAAGCTCAAACGCCCCTGCGCCACATCCTCGGCCACCATCAGCAAATCCCCCATCGATATGCCATAGCCACGCGCCGCTGCGATCATGCCCAACTCCAGGGTATCGAACACCTGGCCGCCCTTGAGCGACACCTTGTCGCTAAGCCCCATGCGCTCCAGCCATTCGCGCCAGTCACGCTTGTCCACGGTCGGGTGCAGCAGTTCGATGCAGGCCAGCCGACGCTCGTCCCACGGCCCATCATCGAGCAGGTCCGGGGCGCCCACCGGGATCAGCAGTTCGGGAAACAACCGGCGCACTTCCCAATGCGCCGGGAACACGCCATCGCTGAGCAACACGGCGCAATCGAAAGGTTCCTGGTTGAAGTCGACATGGTCGACGTCCATCCAGGCGCTGGTCAGTTGCACTTCGTTACCGGGCTGCAGGTGACGAAAACGGCTTAGGCGGGCCAACAACCAGCGCATGGTCAGGGTAGAGGGCGCTTTCATGCGCAAGATGTCATCTTCGCCGCGCAAGGTGTCGCAAGCCCGCTCCAGTGCGGCGAAGCCTTCGCGCACGCCGGGCAGCAACACCCTGGCCGCTTCGGTCAATTGCAAGCTGCGGCCGCTGCGCACGAACAGGCGGCAAGCGAAGTGTTGTTCAAGGGTGCGGATATGGCGGCTGACCGCACTCTGGGTAATCGAAAGTTCTTCGCCGGCACGGGTGAAGGAGCTCAGTCGCGCAGCGGCTTCGAATGCGCGCAAGGCATACAACGGTGGGAGCTGACGAGACATTAGGCACCTGCCATGCGGGCTGGGGAACGGATCGCTGACAGCATAAACACATGAGTCAAACTCATGCCAATGATCGTTTTTATCCTTTTGTGCAAAGCTGACCAAAGCCTCAGAATCGCCCTTCGCTCACGGGATCAGGAAAAGGACCACACGCATGCATGTAGCGCCTACCACCGAACTCAAGGCTTTGCTGCGCCTGGCTGGGCCGCTGATCGCCTCGCAGTTGGCGCACATGCTGATGGTGCTGACCGACACCCTGATGATGGCCCGCATCAGCCCGCAAGCCTTGGCGGGCGGCGGCTTGGGCGCTGCGAGCTACTCGTTCGTGTCGATTTTTTGCCTGGGCGTGATCGCCGCGGTCGGCACGCTGGTGGCCATCCGCAAGGGTGCCAACGACATCGAGGGCGTCACACGCCTGGCACAAAGCGGCCTGTGGCTGGCCTGGGGCCTGGCCCTGGTCGCGGCGCTGGTGCTGTGGAACCTGGAGCCGGTGTTGCTGATGTTTGGCCAACAGCCGGAGAACGTCGCCTCGGCCGCCGAATTCCTCACCCTGCTGCCGCTGGCCCTGCCCAGCTACCTGACCTTCATGGCCCTGCGCGGCTTCACCAGCGCGCTTGGCCGCTCGACGCCGGTGATGGTCATCAGCGTGATAGGCACGGTGCTCAACTACCTGCTCAACGTTGCGTTGATCGAAGGCATGTTCGGCCTGCCCAAGCTGGGCCTGATGGGCATCGGCCTGGTCACTGCCGTGGTGTCGCTGGGCATGGCGATTGCCTTGGCCCTGTACATCCGCTGGCACTCGGCCTATGCCGCCTACCCGCTGCGCCAGGGCCTGTCACGCCCTTCCCTGCCAGCCCTGCGCGAGCTGTGGCGGCTGGGCCTGCCGATTGGCGGCACGTACATGGTGGAGGTGGGCCTGTTCGCCTTTGCCGCGCTGTGCATGGGCGTGCTCGGCAGCACGGAGCTGGCGGCGCATCAGATCGCGCTGCAGATCGTTTCCACGGCGTTCATGGTGCCCACCGGGCTGTCCTATGCCGTGACCATGCGCGTGGGCTTGTACTACGGCGGCGGCAACCTGCTCGCGGCCCGCAGCGCAGGCCGGGTGGGCATCGGTTTCGGCGGGATGATCATGTTCGCCTTCGCCGCGCTGTTCTGGCTGTTGCCGGATGCCCTGGTGGGGTTGTTCATCGACCGCAACGACCCCGCGTTCGCGGCCATCTACCAACTGGCCGTGCAGCTGGTGATGGTCGCGGCCTGGTTCGAGCTGTTCGACGGCATGCAGACCATCGCCATGGGCTCGATCCGTGGGCTGAAGGATGCCAAGACCACCTTCCTGATCGGGCTGTGCTGCTATTGGCTGGTGGGCGCCCCCAGCGCTTGGCTGTTCGCCTTCAACCTGGGAGGCGGCGCGGTCGGGATCTGGTGGGGGCTGGCGTTGGGGCTGGCCTGTGCGGCAGTGGCGCTGACCCTTGGCTTTGAATGGCGGATGAAACGGCTGTTGAGAAAGGCGGGTTTGCCTGACAGGTCTGCACTGCCTGTGTGATTGCCGGGGCTGCTTTGCAGCCCTAGCCGCATTACAGGCTAACCAGATGCGGCGTTCCACAGTCCTGCAAAAACGCCATCAACTCCGCCACCGGCAGCGGCTTGCTGACCAAAAATCCCTGCACCTGGTCACAGCCGAACTCGCGCAACAACGCCATCTGCGCTTCGCTTTCCACTCCCTCGGCAACCACTTCGAGGTTGAGGTTATGCGCCAGGTTGATCATGGCGTGCACCAGCTTGCGGTTCTCCTCGCGCATTTCCATCTCGGCGACAAAGCTGCGGTCAACCTTGAGCAAGGCGATTGGCAGGCTGTTCAAGTGCACGAACGATGAGAAGCCGGTGCCGAAGTCATCCAAGGAAAAACGCACGCCCAAGCGCCCAAGGGCATCCATGGTCTGGCGCACCTGTTCGTTGCGGCGCATGACCGCCGTCTCGGTCAGCTCGAACTCCAGCCAGCGCGCATCGACGCCGTGCTCGATGATCAACCGGCTCAGGGTGGCCAGCAGCTGGCTGTCCTGAAACTGCCTGAAGCTCAGGTTCACCGCCATGTGCAGCGGCGGCAGGCCATGCTCGCACAGCGCCTGCATGTCACGCAGCGCGCGCGATATCACCCAGTAGCCAAGCGGCACGATCAGCCCGCTCTGCTCGGCCAGCGGCACGAACTCGCTGGGCGGCAACAGGCCGCGCTCGGCATGGCGCCAGCGCACCAGCGCCTCGAGGCCAACGATGCGCCCATCGGCCAGGTTCAGCCGTGGCTGGTAATGCAGCTCCAGCTCGTCACGGCGCAGGGCCCGGCGCAGCTCGCTTTCCAGGTCGGCGAGGCTGCGGGCGTTGCGGTTGATGCGTTCGTTGAAGACATGAAAAGTACAGCCCTGGCTACCCTTGGCCTGGCGCATGGCGATGTGCGCATGCCACATCAGCGGGTCGGCGCCGCCCTGCGCCCGGGCGTGAGCCAGGCCCAGGCTGCAGCCGAGCAGCAGGCTTTCGCCGTCGATCCAGTAAGGCTCGGCCAAGGCTTCGATGATGCGTTCGGCCATCCACTCGGCGCGGTTCGGGTCGCGGCGGGTATCGATCAGCAGGGCGAATTCGTCACTGCCCAGCCGGGCCAGCTGGTCACCGGCCTCCAGTTGCAGCTTGAGCCGTGCCACCACCTGCAGGATCAGCCGATCGCCGCTTTGATGGCCAAGCGCGTCGTTGACGTGGCGGAAGTTGTCCAGGTCGAGGTGGCCGAGGGCCAGGCCACGGCCATCCCCCTCTGCCAGGCGCGTGGTCAGCAAGGCCTGGAAACCCTGGCGGTTGGCAATACCGGTCAGCGGGTCCTGCTCGGCCAGGCGTTGCAAAGTGGCAACCAGCACGCCGCGCTCGCGAACGTGGCGCAACGAGCGGCGCAAGGCATCGGCATTGAGGTGGTCACGCACCAGCCAGTCGCTGACCCCGGTGGGCGCCACTTCAGGCTCGTGATCAAGCAGCACGATAGTGGGCAGCTCGCAGCGGCCGGGGGCTGGCTGCAAGGCCGGGGTGGCCAGGATCACGGCTTGGCGGTCGTGGCTGAACAGGCTATCGACCGACTCCCAGTCAGGTGCGGTCAACAACACCGCGCTGCCGCTCAGTGCTTGCACGCACTCGCGCAACAGCACGGCCCATTCCGGCTCATCAGCCAACAGCAGCAAACGCAACGGTTCGACAGGCGTGGACAAGCGGGCTCCTTAGGGCATGGGCGGGTGCAACGGCAGAGGCCAAGTATGCCACTGCATGAATGAAAATGATTTACGCTTTTATATATGTAGGCAACGACACATTTCGTCGTGCATCGTGCGCGAAACCAGGCCAACCGGCAAATACGATTTTTTCGGTGAATAGCATGAGCCTGACTAATACTTATGCGCTGATAAAAGTCTGACTCAGACGTCAGACGGTCGCGCCATTACCGGCCCATGCCTGTTAGAATGCGCGGCTATTTTCTGGCGACCCCCGGTTTCTAGCATGTCCCGACTCAATCCCCGGCAACAGGAAGCCCGAGACTACGTCGGCGGCCCTCTTTTGGTGCTCGCCGGTGCAGGTTCCGGCAAGACCAGCGTCATCACGCGCAAGATTGCCCACCTCATCCAGAACTGCGGCATCCGTGCCCAGTACATCGTGGCGATGACCTTCACCAACAAGGCCGCGCGCGAGATGAAGGAGCGGGTCGCCACCTTGCTGCGCCCGGGGGAAGGCCGCGGCCTGACGGTGTGCACCTTCCACAACCTGGGTTTGAACATCATCCGCAAGGAGCACGACAAGCTGGGCTATAAGCCAGGCTTTTCGATCTTCGACGAGTCCGACATCAAGGCGTTGCTGTCGGACATCATGCAAAAAGAGTATTCCGGCGACGACGGCATCGACGAGATCAAGAACATGATCGGTGCCTGGAAGAACGACCTGATCCTCCCGCCCGAGGCCTTGGAAAAGGCCCGCAACCCGCGCGAACAGACCGCTGCCATCGTCTACACCCACTACCAGCGCACGCTCAAGGCGTTCAACGCGGTGGACTTCGACGACCTGATCCTGCAGCCGGTCAAGCTGTTCCAGGAACACCCGGAAGTGCTGGAGCGCTGGCAGAACCGCGTGCGCTACCTGCTGGTGGACGAATACCAGGACACCAACGCCAGCCAGTACCTGCTGGTGAAAATGCTGATCGGCATGCGCAACCAGTTCACCGTGGTCGGCGACGATGACCAGTCGATCTACGCCTGGCGTGGCGCGCGGCCCGAGAACCTGATGCTGCTCAAGGAGGACTACCCCTCCCTGAAGATCGTCATGCTCGAGCAGAACTACCGCTCCACCAGCCGCATCCTGCGCTGCGCCAACGTGCTGATCGCCAACAACCCACACGCGTTCGAGAAGCAGCTGTGGAGCGAGATGGGCGTGGGCGACGAGATCCGCGTGATCCGCTGCAAGAACGAGGAAGCCGAGGCCGAACGCGTGGCCATGGAAATCCTCACCCTGCACCTGCGCACCAACCGCCCGTACAGCGACTTCGCCATCCTTTACCGCGGCAACTACCAGGCCAAGCTGATCGAACTGAAGCTGCAGCACCACCAGGTGCCGTACCGCCTTTCGGGTGGCAACAGCTTCTTCGGCCGCCAGGAGGTCAAGGACCTCATGGCCTACCTGCGCCTGCTGGTAAACCCCGACGACGACAACGCCTACCTGCGCGTGATCAACGTGCCGCGCCGGGAAATCGGCTCCACGACCCTGGAAAAGCTCGGCAACTACTCGACCGAACGCGGTATCTCGATGTACGCCGCCAGCGAAGAGCTGGGCCTGAGCGAGCACCTGGACGCCCGTTACACCGAGCGCCTGCAGCGCTTCAAGCACTGGCTGGACGGGGTGCGCCACAAGGTGGCGCTGGATGACCCGATCGCCGCGCTGCACGAGATGATCCGCGACATCGACTACGAGAACTGGATCCGCCAGCAAACCGCCAGCGACAAAGCGGCGGAGTTCCGCATCAGCAACGTCTGGTTCCTGGTCGAAGCGCTGAAAAACACCCTCGAGAAGGACGAAGAGGGTGACATGACCATCGAGGACGCCATCGGCAAGCTGGTGCTGCGCGACATGCTCGAGCGCCAGCAGGAAGAGGAAGAAAACGCCGAAGGTGTGCAGATGATGACCCTGCATGCCTCCAAGGGCCTGGAATTCCCTTACGTGTTCATCATGGGCATGGAAGAAGAGATCCTTCCGCACCGCTCCAGCATCGAAGCCGACACCATCGAAGAAGAACGCCGCCTGGCCTACGTGGGCATTACCCGCGCGCGCCAGACCCTGGCCTTCACCTTTGCGGCCAAGCGCAAGCAGTACGGCGAGATCATCGACTGCACCCCGAGCCGGTTCCTCGACGAACTGCCGCCGGACGATTTGGCCTGGGAAGGCCTGGACGATGCGCCCGTCGAAGTGAAAGCCGCGCGTGGCAACAACGCACTGGCCGATATTCGGGCAATGCTCAAACGCTGATCAACCCTTACTCTTTAACCGTTGCCGCTGTTGCGGCCACCTTTGCTACATCGAGGAAAACCACAGTGGAAGCACTGCATCAGAAGATTCGCGAAGAAGGCATCGTGCTTTCCGATCAGGTTCTTAAAGTCGACGCGTTTCTCAACCACCAGATCGACCCTGCGCTGATGCAGTCGATCGGTGACGAGTTCGCCCGCCTGTTCGCCGACGCCGGCGTGACCAAGATCGTCACCATCGAAGCCTCGGGCATCGCCCCGGCGGTGATGACTGGCCTGAAGCTGGGCGTGCCGGTGATCTTTGCGCGCAAGCACCAGTCGCTGACCCTGACCGAGAACCTGCTGACTGCCTCGGTGTACTCCTTCACCAAGCAGACCGAGAACACCGTGGCCATCTCGCCGCGCCACCTCAACAGCAGCGACCGCGTGCTGGTGATCGACGACTTCCTGGCCAACGGCAAGGCGTCGCAGGCACTGATCTCGATCATCAAGCAGGCCGGCGCCACCGTGGCCGGCCTGGGTATCGTCATCGAGAAGTCGTTCCAGGGCGGCCGTGCCGAGCTGGACAGCCAGGGCTACCGCGTTGAGTCGCTGGCCCGGGTGAAGTCGCTGGAAGGCGGTGTGGTCAGCTTCATAGAGTAAGCCTGTACCGGCCCCATCGCCGGCAAGCCGGCTCCCACAAGTACTGCACAAGGCGCGGCCTCGTGAAGTTCCTGTGGGAGCTGGCTTGCCGGCGATGGGCTGCAAAGCAGCCCCGGCAATCTTCAGGGCGCCGCCAACCCTGCCAGCAAAAGCCGCTGATACAACTCTTCCTTCAATCCCTGCGGAGCGTCCAGCCCCATCCGCTCCAGGTGCCCCTCATAGCCCTCAGGCCCCGGCGCATCCAGCGCGGCCTTCCCCAGCTCCAGCACCTCGCTCAGCCTGAACTTGCTCTTCAACCAGTTCAGCGCCCGCAGCAAGTCCCGCTCCTCAGCCGTGAAATCAGTCCCCAGCGGATACTCCGGAAACAACCCTGCATGCCGTGCCCGGATGGCCTCGAGCCGCTCCGGCGTATTGTCAGTGAAGCGGGCTTCCAGCTCGAAATCCTTGGCCAGCTTGCCGGCCTTCTTGGCCTGCGCCATCAGCTCGCCCTGGAAGCGTGAGTCACTGACCGCCAGCAGCCGCGCAATCACCTCACTGTCAGTCTGCCCACGCAAATCTGCGATGCCGTACTCGGTTACCACGATGTCACGCAAATGCCGGGGAATGGTGCAGTGGCCGTACTGCCAGAGCAGGTTGGACGTCACCTGCCCGCCCGCCTCACGCCAACTGCGCAGCAGCAAAATCGAGCGCCCACCCTCCAGCGCGTGGCCTTGGGCGACGAAGTTGTACTGCCCGCCCACGCCGCTGAGCACACGGCCATCCTCTAGCTGGTCGGCAACCCCCGCGCCAAGCAAGGTCATGGTGAACACGGTGTTGATGAAGCGGGCATCCCGACGTTGGCGGCGTTTCAGTTCCTCTTGGCCATACAGCTCGTTGATGTAGCTGATCCGCGTCATGGCAAAGCGTGCGCGCTGCTCCAGCGGCATTTCGCGCAAGCGTTGGTAGAACGCCCGCGGGCCAAGGAAAAACCCGCCATGCACCAGCACGCCCTGCTCGTCCGCCGGGCGCCGCACCACGCCTGCCTCGGCCAGCGCCAGCAGGCCATTGACGAACATCTCGCTACAACCGTAGAGGCCTTGGGCGAAGGCATCCAGCCCCCCTTCGCGCTCGATCAGGGCCTGCCACGGGCCGACATCCAGTTCATCCATCAAGGCCCGGTAGCCGGCGTTGTCGCCCTGCCTGGCCAGCAACGCGGCGGCCACGGCATCGCCCATGGCGCCAATGCCGATCTGTAGCGTGCCGCCATCGCGCACCAGCGTGCTGGCGTGCAGGCCAATGCAGTGGTCCTGGGTGTTGACCGGCATGTTTGGCGTAGAGAACAGCCGACGTTGCTCCACCTCGTCAATCAGCAGGTCGAAGGCGTCGATGCTCAGCTCCGCATCACCCGGCATGTAGGGCAGTTCGGCATGAACCTGCCCGAGCATGAGAATGGTCTCGCCGGCCGTGCGGCGCTTGGCGATCATCGGCAGCAGGTCGAGGGTGATGTCGGGGTTGCAGGCCAGGCTCAGGTGCACCGGCTTTTCTGGCGTGGCAGCCACCAGCTGGGCAATCAGGTTCAGGCCCTTGGCATTGATGTCGCGAGCGGCGTGGCTGTAGTTGCTGCTGATGTAGTCCTGCTGGGCAGTCTCGCTGTGCAGCAGGCTGCCGGGCTGCATGAAGAACTGCTCGACGCGGATGTTCGGTGGCAGTTGGTCGTTGCGCAGGTCGGCGAGGTAAGTGAGTTCTTCGTAGTCGGCAAAGACACGCTCGACGAAGGGCTCGAGAAAACGCCGCTGCAGGCCATCGCCCAAGGGTGGTCTGCCAAGGGACAGAGCGGTGTAGATCGTCAGCTGGCGCTCGGGCAGTTCGCGCACCCGGGCGTACAGGGCGTTGACGAAGGCGTTAGGTTTGCCAAGGCCCAGTGGCAGGCCCATGTGGATATGGGCCGGCAGGCGTGACAAGACCTGCTCGACAGCCTGATCGATGGCGCAGAGGTGCATCTTGGCCTCCTGAGTCTTCCATGGGTTCAGGGGTTGGACATGGACATGCCTTGTTTGTTGCCTGTGCGGGCCCTTTCGCGGGTAAACCCGCTCCTACAGGTCCGTGTGGGAGCGGGTTTACCCGCGAAAGGGCCCGCACAGGCAGCACAAAAACAAAGCCCGCCATCAACGGCGGGCCTCGTGCAATTCAGCGGTTACTCACAACCCCGACATCTTCTTGATCGCCCCTTTCAGGTCATCATCCGAGCAATCCGCGCACGTGCCTTTAGGCGGCATGGCGTTGATGCCGGTAATGGCCTTGGCCAGGATGCCATCCAGGCCGCCCTGGTGGTCGGCGCGTTCTTTCCACGCGGCGGTATCACCGATTTTCGGCGCGCCGAGCAAGCCGGTGCCATGGCAGGCATTGCAATGCTTGGCGATGATGTCGTCTGGCGTCTTGGCACCGCCGCCGCCTGCCGCCGCGGCCACTTCCATGCCCTTGCACTCCTGGCCTTGGACACACACCTGGCCAACCGGCTCTAGGCGCTTGGCGATGTCGTCGTTGGTCGCAGCGGTTGCGCTCATTGCCCAGAGGGCGAATACGGCTGCTGGTACGGCCAGCATCTTCTTGATTTGGTTCACGCGTACACCCTCATGGTGGCTAATCACGCTCGCGGCCACGGGTCGGCGAGCGTTGAAAAGTATAGCGGGAACCCAGAGACCGTGAAACGACCCTACACAGGAAAGGGGTATTGCCGAATCAATGCACTGCGCTGGATCAAAAGTTTGAAGGCGTCGCCGCGCTGATCAGCCGGGCCGGCGCGTCGAAGGGGTTGCGAAAGCGGTGCGGGCGGGTGCTTTCGAAGTAGTAGCTGTCGCCTTCTTCGAGGATGAACACTTCGTTGCCGACCACCAGTTCAAGCCGGCCTTCGAGCAGGATGCCGGTCTCTTCGCCGTCGTGGGTAAGCATTTCGGCGCCGGTGTCGGCACCCGGTGGGTAGACCTCGGTGAGAAACGCGATGGCCCGGTTGGGGTGCGACTTGCCCACCAGTTTCATGGTCACCGCGCCGTCCGAGATATCGATCAGCTCATCGGCCTTGTAGACGATCTGCGTCGGGCTCTCGACAGCCAGTTCGACCGAAAAGAATTCGACCATCGACATCGGAATGCCGCTCAACACCTTGCGCAGCGAACTGATCGAAGGGCTGACGCTGTTTTTCTCGATCATCGAGATGGTGCTGTTGGTTACGCCCGCGCGCTTGGCGAGTTCACGTTGTGACAGGCCCTTGAGCTTGCGGATGGCTTGCAGTCGTTCGCCGACGTCCAAAGCTGGAGCCTCCTGAAACGGGTAGAAATAGGGGTGGATGTGAACGATATCATGGCAATGCCGTTCAGTATTTACAACACACCACCCCTCAAGCTGTCCGCTTCAGCGTCTCATTCGTCGCACTTACTCACCGCAGTAGTCTTTCGGCACCCGCTTCAGGTTGCAGAAGATCTGGTAGGGGATGGTGCCGGCCTGCGCAGCCACTTCGCTGGCCAGCACCTGCTTGCCCCACAGTTCTACCGGGCTGCCGACGTTAGCTTCTGGCACATCGGTCAGGTCGATGCAGAGCATGTCCATCGAGACCCGGCCGATCAGCTGGGCGCGCTTGCCGGCGACCATCACCGGGGTGCCATTGGGGGCTTGGCGCGGGTAGCCATCGGCGTAGCCCATGGCAACCACGCCGACACGGGTCGGCCGCGGGCTGGTGAACTTGGCGCCGTAGCCAACCGGCTCACCGGCGGGCAGTTCGCGCACGCTGATGACGCGCGACTGCAAGGTCATCACCGGTTGCAGGCGTTGCGCCTCGGCCTGGGCGACTTCGAAGGGGGTGGCGCCATACAGCATGAGGCCTGGGCGTACCCAGTCGCCGCCAGCCTGTGGCCACGCCAACACGCCGGGCGAGTTACGCAGGCTGCACTCGGCGGCCAGGCCCTGACGCGCAGCCTCGAACACCGCGATCTGCTCGGCGGTGGCGTCGGCGTCCAGTTCGTCGGCACGGGCGAAATGGCTCATCAGTACGATGCGCGCCACCTTGCCACTGGCCAGCAGGCGCTGATACGCCTCGTGGTAATCCTTGGGGTGCAGGCCGACGCGGTGCATGCCGCTGTCGAGCTTCAGCCAGATCGTCAGTGGCGTGTGCACCTGGGTCTTTTCGATCGCTTCGAGTTGCCACAGCGAATGCACCACGCACCACAGGTCGTGCTCGGCGATCAGCGCCAGCTCGCTGGCCTCGAAAAAGCCTTCGAGCAGCAAAACGGGGGCTTTGATGCCCGCAGCGCGCAGCTCCAGGGCTTCTTCGATGCAGGCCACGGCAAAGCCGTCGGCTTCGGCTTCCAGCGCCAGGGCGCAACGCACCGCGCCATGGCCGTAGGCATCGGCCTTGATCACGGCAAGGGCTTTGGCGCCGGTCAGTTCACGGGCGAGGCGGTAGTTGTGGCGCAGGGCCTGGAGGTCGATCAGGGCGCGGGCGGGACGCATGGCGGCATGCCTTATGGTGGTTCAGTTTAAAAACAGTGTTCGATTCTTCGCGGGTAAACCCGCTCCCACAGGGACCGCACAAACTGCACGTTCATGCGATCCCTGTGGGAGCGGCTTTAGCCGCGAAGAGGCCGGAACAGGCACTCACATCACTGGTGAACGGGCGCTGTCTGCCCGTGCTTGGCCACTTCCCGGCTGTTGCCATACCGGGAAATATCCAGCCCTTCGGCACTGATCTGCGGCTTTTTGCGTGCAATCAGGTCCGCCAGCAGGCGACCGGAGCCGCACGCCATGGTCCAGCCCAAGGTGCCGTGGCCTGTGTTGAGGAACAGGTTACGGAACGCTGTGGCACCCACGATCGGCGTACCGTCCGGGGTGGCCGGGCGCAGGCCGGTCCAGAAACTGGCTTGGCTCAGGTCACCGCCGCGAGGATAAAGGTCGTTGACGATCATCTCCAGCGTTTCGCGCCGACGCGGGTTGAGCGACAGGTCAAAACCGGCGATCTCAGCCATGCCGCCAACGCGGATGCGGTTGTCGAAACGGGTGATGGCAACCTTGTAGGTCTCATCGAGAATGGTCGACGTCGGCGCCATCTCGGCGTTGGTGATCGGCACGGTCAGCGAGTAACCCTTGAGCGGGTAGACCGGCGCCTTGATGCCCAGTGGCTTGAGCATCTGCGGCGAGTAGCTGCCCAGGGCCAACACGTAGCGGTCGGCGGTTTCCAGCTTGCCGTCGATCCATACACCGTTGATGCGGTCACCGGCAAAGTCCAGGCGCTGGATGTCCTGGCCGAAGCGGAACTCCACACCCAGCTTCTGCGCCATGTCGGCGAGCTTGGTGGTGAACAGCTGGCAGTCGCCGGTCTGGTCGTTGGGCAGGCGCAGTGCACCGGCGAGGATGTCTTTAACCCCGGCCAGGGCCGGTTCGACGCGTGCAATGCCATCGCGGTCGAGCAGTTCATACGGCACGCCGGACTGTTCGAGCACGGCGATGTCCTTGGCTGCGGCATCGACCTGCGCCTGGGTGCGGAACAACTGGGTGGTGCCCAAGGTGCGGCTTTCGTAGGCGATGCCGGTTTCGGCGCGCAGCTCGTCGAGGCAGTCGCGGCTGTACTCGGACAGGCGCACCATGCGCTCCTTGTTCACCGCATAGCGGCTGGCGGTGCAGTTGCGCAGCATCTGTGCCATCCACAGGTACTGGTCAACGTCGCCGGTGAGCTTGATGGCCAGTGGCGCATGGCGTTCGAGCAGCCACTTGATGGCTTTGAGCGGCACACCCGGGGCAGCCCAGGGCGAGGCATAGCCGGGCGAGATCTGGCCTGCGTTGGCGAAGCTGGTTTCCATGGCCGCCGCTGGCTGGCGGTCGACCACCGTCACTTCAAAACCTTGCCGGGCCAGATAATAGGCACTGGCGGTTCCGATGACACCGCTACCAAGTACCAGAACTCGCATTGTTGATCCCTCGCACGCGGCGCACCGCAGTCTTTTGTTGAAATGGCATGGATGCGCGCAGTATAAAAATTACAGACCAGTGCAATTCACTATATAAAAGCCTATATTTGGCGAGAATTCTCGGCAATATTGCCTTTCACGGAGGGGCATCCCCTATGAGAACCCAGCACCAGAGCAAGCGTGAACTGGACAAGATCGACCGCAACATACTGCGGATCCTGCAGAATGACGGCCGTATTTCCTTCACCGAACTGGGCGAGAAAGTTGGGCTTTCCACCACCCCGTGCACCGAGCGCGTCCGCCGCCTGGAGCGCGAGGGCATCATCATGGGCTACAACGCCCGGCTCAACCCGCAGCACCTGAAGGGCAGCTTGCTGGTGTTCGTCGAAATCAGCCTGGACTACAAGTCTGGCGACACCTTCGAGGAGTTCCGCCGCGCCGTGCTCAAGCTGCCCCATGTGCTGGAGTGCCACCTGGTCTCAGGCGACTTCGACTACCTGGTGAAAGCGCGCATCTCGGAAATGGCCTCGTACCGCAAGCTGCTGGGCGACATCCTGCTGAAGCTGCCGCACGTGCGCGAGTCGAAGAGCTACATCGTGATGGAGGAGGTAAAAGAGAGCCTCTGCCTGCCGATTCCGGACTGAGGCTAGACCAGTACTTGGCGGGTGGTGGCGATGAACTGGTGAACGAGCTGCTCGGCCTCGGGCTCGATCATCTGTTCAGGGCCGCGACCGCGCGGGCAGGCCATGCGCGGGGTGGTACCGAACAGACGGCAGATCATCGGCCGCTCTTCATACACCGTGCAACCATTGGGGCCCAGGTGCACGCAGTCCAGGTGCTCCAGCGCAGCGGCCTGCTCCGCCTCGGTCTTGCGCGGCAGGCGGGCCATTTCTTCGGTGGACGTGGTGACCGGGCCGCAGCAATCGTGGCAACCGGGCTCGCACTCGAATGAGGGGATGAGCTCGCGCAGGAAGTGGATCTTGTGGCGGTTGCAGGACATGGCGGGTACACAATGAGGGTCGAGGTCGAATTATAGGGCCAATCGCCGGCAAGCCGGCTCCCACCAGTACACCGCTTATCTCAGGGGCAGTGCAGCCCCGGTGGGAGCCGGCTTGCCGGCGATTGGGCCAGTTGCCCCACCACAAAACCCCAGCTTATCCTCCCCCCTTCTGTTTTCCTGCCCAGGACCTGCCCCATGATCCACAGCGCGCAGCACGCCGCCTCCTATTACGCCGCCAGCAGCGCGCCCCACCCCGACCACGCTTTCCTGCAAGGCGAGCACAGCGCCGACGTGTGCATCGTCGGCGGCGGCTATTCAGGCCTGAACACCGCCATCGAACTGGCCGAACGTGGCCTCTCGGTGATCCTGCTGGAAGCCCGCAAGCTCGGCTGGGGCGCCAGCGGGCGCAACGGCGGGCAACTCATCCGCGGGGTTGGCCATGGCCTGGACCAGTTCCTTCCGGTGATCGGCGAAGAAGGCGTGCGCAGCATGAAGCTGATGGGCCTGGAAGCCGTGCAGATCGTCCGCGAGCGGGTCGAGCGCCACGCCATCGCCTGCGACCTGACCTGGGGCTACTGCGACCTGGCCAATAAACCTGCTGAGCTGCTGGGCTTTGCCGAAGAGGCTGAAGCACTGCGCAGCTTGGGCTACGAGCATGAGCTGCGCCTGGTCGGCAAAGACGATATCCACAGCGTGGTCGGCGCCGAGTGCTATGTCGGCGGCCTGATCGACATGGGCTCGGGCCACCTGCACCCGCTCAACCTGGCCCTTGGCGAGGCGGCCGTAGCCAGCCGCCTGGGCGTGCGCCTGTATGAGCAGTCGGAAGTCACCCGCATCGAGTATGGCCCAGAGGTCAAGGTGCACACCGCTCAAGGCCAGGTTCGCGCCAAGACCCTCGTGCTGTGCTGCAATGCCTACCACAACGACCTCAACCGCGAGCTGGGCGGCAAGGTGCTGCCCGCCGGCAGCTACATCATTGCCACCGAGCCACTGGGCGAGGAACGCGCGCGCACACTGCTGCCACAGAACATGGCCGTGTGCGATCAGCGCGTAGCGCTGGACTACTATCGCCTGTCTGCGGACCACCGGCTGCTGTTCGGCGGTGCCTGCCACTATTCCGGCCGCGACCCGCAAGACATCGCCGCCTACATGCGGCCGAAAATGCTCAAGGTTTTCCCGCACCTGGCCGATGTGCGCATCGAGTTCCAATGGGGCGGCATGATCGGCATTGGCGCCAACCGCCTGCCGCAGATCGGCCGTTTGGCCAGCCAGCCGAATGTCTATTACGCCCAGGCATACTCCGGCCATGGGCTGAACGCTACCCACCTGGCCGCGCGCCTGCTGGGCGAGGCCATCAGTGGCCAGCAAAGCGGGCGCTTCGACCTGTTCGCCAAGGTGCCGCACATCACCTTCCCAGGCGGCAAGCACCTGCGCTCGCCACTGCTGGCACTGGGGATGCTCTGGCACCGGCTGAAAGAGCTGGTCTGAACGCTGCCGCTCCTACAAATTGGGCCGTTTATGCCTTCCAGAAGGGTTTGCGCCCTTCTGTACGGGCCTGCTCCCAGCTCAGCCCGACATCGCGCAACTCATCGTCTGTCAGCTGCAGCAGCGCCTTGCGGGTATGCCAGCGATGCACCATCAGCCCCCAACGGCTCAGGCCCGCTGGCGCATTGAAGACTTTGGCCCGCTGCTCGGCGTCCAAGTCCTTGGCCATCAGTTGCAAGCGCACATCGCTCATGCCACCCATCACTGCGTTCTCCCGTTCAGTTGATACCGTGGAGCAAGCATGCGCGTTGACAATGGTGACAATACAGATCCACTAGCGGCTTATTATTCCCATACAGAATTGGCGAATCGACGCGTGAATGCTGTATTTTCAGCGCAACTGTACTGGTCGCTGGACGCAGGCGACGCTGGAGTATGCCGTGACGCTCTACCTCAACCTCGCCGAGCTGCTCGGCGCCCGTATCGAGCAAGGCCTGTATCGCCCCGGCCAGCGCCTGCCTTCGGTGCGCGCCCTCAGCATGGAACACGGCGTCAGCCTGAGCACCGTGCAGCAGGCCTACCGCATGCTCGAAGACAGCGGCATGGTCTCGCCGCGGCCCAAGTCGGGCTACTTTGTCAGCGAACACCGCCACCTCCCTGCCCTGCCCGCCGTCAGCCGCCCGGCCCAGCGTCCTGTGGACATTTCCCAGTGGGAACAGGTGCTGGAGCTGGTCCGCAGTACCCCGCGCCAGGACGTGATGCAACTGGGCCGCGGCATGCCCGACGTCAACAGCCCGACCCTCAAGCCGCTGTTGCGCAGCCTCGCCCAACTGAGCCGGCGCCAGGACATGCCTGGCCTGTATTACGACAACATCCATGGCAACCTGGCCCTGCGCGAGCAGATCGCCCGCTTGATGCTGGACTCCGGCTGCCGCCTGGGCCCGGCCGACCTGGTGGTGACCACCGGCTGCCATGAGGCGCTGTCCTGCAGCATTCGCGCGGTGTGCGAGCCGGGCGATATCGTCGCGGTCGACTCGCCCAGCTTCCATGGCGCCATGCAAACCCTCAAGGGCTTGGGCATGAAGGCACTGGAGATCCCCACCGACCCGGTCACCGGCATCAGCCTCGAAGCGCTGGAGCTGGCCCTGGAGCAGTGGCCGATCAAGCTCATCCAGATCACCCCGAGCTGCAACAACCCACTCGGCTACATCATGCCCGAGGCGCGCAAAAAGGCGTTGCTGAGCCTGGCCCAGCGCTATGACGTGGCCATTCTGGAAGACGATGTGTACGGCGACCTGGCCTACACCTACCCGCGCCCGCGCACCCTCAAGTCGTTCGACGACGACGGCCGCGTGTTGCTGTGCAGCTCGTTCTCCAAAACCTTGGCCCCCGGCCTGCGCATCGGCTGGGTCGCGCCGGGGCGTTACCTGGAGCGGGTGCTGCACATGAAGTACATCAGCACCGGCAGCACCGCCAGCCAGCCGCAACTGGCCATTGCCGACTTCATCAAGGCCGGCCATTACCAACCCCACGTGCGCCGCATGCGCAGCCAATACCAACGCAGCCGCGATGTGATGAGCGACTGGGTCACCCGTTACTTCCCACCGGGCACCCGGGTCAGCCGGCCCCAGGGGGGCTTCATGCTGTGGGTCGAACTGCCCGAACATTTCGACACACTGCGGCTGAACCGCGCTTTACTGGAGCAGGGGGTGCAGGTTGCCGTGGGCAGCATTTTCTCGGCCTCGGGCAAGTTCCGTCACTGCCTGCGCATGAATTTCGCCGCCCAACCTACGCCGGCAATCGAGGCCGCCGTGCGCAACGTGGGTGAAACCGCCCTTCGTCTACTGGATCAGGACGACGCCTGCGCGTAACTTTGCGCCGCCCTCCACGGTCCAACCCCTTAAGCCTTTGCTGTACAGGACGCGCTTACCTTGAGATTGCAGCAAGCTCTGCCGCTTCTGCTGACGCTACTGCTCGGCCTTGCAGGCTGTGCCAGCGTCGGCGCCCCTCGCGAAGTCAGCCAGGCGCTGCCGGCCAACGATTCCGCCTTCGGCCGCTCGGTGCTGCGCCAGGCGGCACCTTATGAGGGGCGCTCGGGCTTTCGCCTGTTGCCCAACAGCAACGAGGCGTTTCGCGCGCGCGCCGAGCTGATCCGCAACGCCCAGGCCAGCATCGACCTGCAGTACTACATCGTCCACGACGGCCTCAGCACCCGTGCGCTGGTGCATGAGCTGCTGCGCGCCGCCGACCGTGGCGTGCGCGTGCGCATCCTGCTGGACGACACCACCAGCGATGGCCTGGACACCATCATGGGCACCCTCGATGCCCACCCGAACATCCAGATCCGCGTCTTCAACCCGCTGCACCTGGGGCGCAGCACCGGCGCCACGCGGGCCGTAGGCCGCCTGTTCAACCTGTCGCGCCAGCACCGGCGCATGCACAACAAGCTGTTCCTGGTGGACAACAGCATGGCCATCGTCGGCGGGCGCAACCTGGGTGACGAGTACTTCGATGCCGAGCCCAACCTCAACTTCACCGACATCGACTTGCTGGGCGTAGGCCCGGTGGCCGAACAACTTGGCCACGGTTTCGACCAGTACTGGAACAGCGCCCTGAGCCGACCGATCGGCGATTTTCTCTGGCGCCTGCCGGATGCCGACGACCTGCGCGCCAGCCGGCACCGCCTGGAAGTTTCCTTGGCCGAGGCGCGGACGCGGCGCAAGGCCTTGTATGACCGGTTGATGGCGTACCAGTCACAGCCGCGCCTGGATATCTGGCGCAACGAGCTGATCTGGGCCCACAGCCAAGCGCTGTGGGATGCGCCGAGCAAGGTGCTAGCCGATGATGAGCCCGACCCGCACCTGCTGCTGAGCCAGCAGTTGGCGCCGGACCTGGCCAACGTGCACAAGGAGCTGATCCTGGTATCGGCGTACTTCGTGCCGGGCGAGCCGGGGTTGCTGTACCTGACCGGCCGTGCCGATGCCGGGGCGTCGGTCAGGCTGCTGACCAATTCGCTGGAAGCCACCGATGTGCCAGCGGTGCATGGCGGCTATGCGCCCTACCGCCGTGCGCTGCTCGAACATGGCGTGCAACTGTTCGAGCTGCGCCGCCAGCCGGGCGACCCCAGCGCCGGGCGCCTGAGCTTCCGTGGCAGCTCCGATTCGAGCCTGCACAGCAAGGCGATCGTCTTCGACCGGCGCAAGACGTTCATCGGCTCGTTCAATTTCGACCCGCGTTCGGTGCTGTGGAATACCGAGGTGGGGGTGCTGGTGGACAGCCCGGAGTTGGCCGAATATACCCGCGAGCTGGCCGTGCAGGGCATGGCGCCCGCGCTGAGTTATCAGGTGAGGCTGGCCAATGACAAGCTGGTCTGGGTGACCGAGGACAATGGCCAGCTGCACACGCTGACAGCAGAGCCCGGCGGGCTCTGGCGGCGCTTCAATGCCTGGATCAGCAAGGCGGTTGGCCTGGAGAAGATGCTGTAGTTCAGATGGCGGGGGGCGCTTTGCGCCCCATTCGCAGCACAAGGCTGCTCCTACAGAGCACCGCGTATTCCTGTAGGAGCAGCCTTGTGCTGCGAAAGGGCCGCAAAGCTTCCAAAGAACATCAAGCAGGCGCAGGTTCGAAGGCACCGCGCCGACGGGTCAACACCACCAGCCCTGCGGCCCCAATAGCCATCAACAACGGCAACGCATGCCCGCTGATCCACTGGCTACCCGCCCCGGCCAACAGCGGCCCGAGCAGGCAACCGATGCCCCACAGCTGCGCCACATGGGCATTGGCACGTACCAGCGCATCATCCCGATAACGCTCGCCGATCAGCACCAGCGACAGGGTGAACAACCCCCCGGCACTGGCCCCGAACAGCACCCACAGCGGCCAGATTACCGGCGTGTGCAGCAGCAACGGAATCGCCAGGCTGGAACACATCAAGGTCACCGCACAACCGGTGAACAGGGTGCGCCGCGACATGTGGTCAGCCAGCGCGCCGATCGGCAACTGCAGCACTGCATCGCCTACCACCACCGTGCTCACCATGAACAAGGCAACCTCAGTGGTGAACCCTTGCTGCAAGCTGTAGACCGGCAACAAGGTCAGGATCATCGCCTCGAACGAGGCAAACAGGGCGATTGCCCAAGCGATCACCGGCAGGCGGCGGCAGAAGGCGACCAGGTCACGGAAGGTGACGCTGTAGGCTTCAGTGGTCGGCGCCCCGCCGCGGCCCAACAGCACCAGCGGTGCCAGCAACAGCAGGCCGGTCGCGGCCCAGAACCCAAAGTCGTCGTCCGAACCGAGAAAGCCCAGCACCAGCGGCCCGGCCAGTTGGCTCAAGGCATAGCTGCTGCCATACAGCGCCACCAGGCGGCCACGCCATTGCTCGACCACCAATTGGTTGATCCAGCTTTCGCCGAGGATGAACACCACGGTCAGGGACATGCCAATCAGCAGGCGCAGGGCCAACCACAGCGGGTAGCTGGGCAGCACCGCAACCAGGCCGATCGACAGCGCGCCGCCCCAGAGGCACAGGCGCATGGCGGCAGGCACACCGACCCAACCGGCCAGGCGGCTGGCCAGGCTGGCACCCAGCAGTACGCCCAAGGCGGGCATCGCTGCCATTACGCCGATGGCGAAACTGCCGTAGCCCCAGGCCTCCAGGCGCAGGGAAACCAGCGGCATGCTCACGCCGAGCGCAAGGCCGACGCTGAGTACGGATGCCAGTACGGCGAAGTAGGTACCCCAGCGCATGTGCTCCCCCTGTTGGATTTTCTTGGGCCCATTCGCGGGACAAGCCCGCTCCCACAGGTACTCCGCGATTCTGAAATCAGCGGTGAACGTGTGGGAGCGGGCTTGCCCCGCGAATGGGCCGCATCGCGGCCCCAGCGATTTACAGCTTGATCCAGGTCGCTTTCAGCTCGGTGTACTTCTCCAGCGCATGCAGCGACTTGTCACGGCCGTTGCCCGACTGCTTGAAGCCACCGAACGGCGCGGTCATGTCGCCGCCGTCGTACTGGTTGACCCAGACGCTGCCAGCGCGCACGGCACGGGCGGTCTTGTGGGCCTTGGAAATGTCCGAAGTCCAGATGCCAGCCGCCAGGCCGTACGGCGTGTCGTTGGCAATGGCGATGGCTTCTTCGGCCGTGTCGAAGGTGATCACCGACAACACGGGGCCAAAGATTTCTTCCTGGGCGATCTTCATGGCATTGGTCACGCCGTCGAAGATGGTCGGCTCGACATAAGTGCCGCCGGTTTCTTCGAGGATGCGCTTGCCACCGGCCAGCAGTTTGGCGCCATCCTTGTGGCCCGCGTCGATGTACGACAGCACGGTGTTCATCTGCTGGGTATCGACCAGCGCGCCAACGGTGGTCTGCGGGTCCAGTGGGTTGCCCGGTTTCCAGCCTTTGAGGGCCTCGACCACCAGGGGCAGGAACGTGTCCTTGATCGAGCGCTCGACCAGCAGGCGCGAACCCGCGGTGCAGACTTCGCCCTGGTTGAAGGCGATGGCGCTGGCAGCGGCTTCGGCAGCGGCTTGCAGGTCCGGTGCGTCAGCGAAGACGATGTTCGGGCTCTTGCCGCCGGCTTCCAGCCAGATGCGCTTCATGTTCGATTCGCCAGCGTAGATCATCAGCTGCTTGGCGATCTTGGTGGAGCCGGTGAACACCAGGGTGTCGACGTCCATGTGCAAGGCCAAGGCCTTGCCGACAGTGTGGCCGTAGCCTGGCAACACGTTCAGCACACCGGCCGGGATGCCGGCTTCGATGGCCAGCTGGGCGATGCGGATGGCAGTCAGTGGCGATTTTTCGGACGGCTTGAGCACCACCGAGTTACCGGTGGCCAGGGCCGGGCCGAGTTTCCAGCAGGCCATCAGCAGCGGGAAGTTCCACGGCACGATGGCGCCGACGACGCCCACCGGCTCACGGGTTACCAGGCCGAGTTGGTCATGCGGGGTCGGTGCGACTTCGTCGTAGACCTTGTCGATGGCTTCGGCATTCCAGTGCAGGGCTTGTGCCGCGCCTGGGACGTCGATGGTCGAGGAGTCGCCGATCGGCTTGCCCATGTCCAGGGTTTCGAGCAGTGCCAGCTCTTCGACGTTCTTGCGCAGCAAGTCGGCGAAGCGGATCAGCTTGGCCTTGCGCTTGGCCGGAGCCAGGCGCGACCAGACGCCGGAATCGAAGGTGGCGCGGGCGTTCTCGACGGCACGGTTGGCGTCAGCCAGGTCGCAGCTGGCGACCTTGGCCAGGAAGCGTCCGTCGACCGGGCTCAGGCACTCGAAGGTCTCACCGGATGCGGCGTCGGTGTATTCGCCGTTGATGAAGGCACGGCCTTCGATCTTCAGTTGCTGGGCACGTTGTTCCCAGTCCGCACGAGTCAGGGTGGTCATACGAAACTCCTCCTCTTGTTTAGGTGCAACGCCGCACTGAGGACTCACTGGCGTTGTCAGAATTCTGGCCGGGCGACGCGCGCGCACGGGCAAACGACACCCTAAACCAGCCTGTGTAAACTATCAATATATTTGACACGAAAGGCCTAAAAGCCTACTGATGTTCATTTTATTAAACAACAACAGGAGCCGCACCATGAGCATCGCCAGCATCATCGACTTCGCCCAGGTTCTGACCGAGGCTGAACGCTACCGCCCGGCGGCAGAGAAAATCCTCAAGGGCGAGCCCGACCAGGCCGTCTATAACCACTACTCCAGCCCGTGCGGCCAGTTTGCGGCGGGTGTCTGGGAAGGTGAAGTCGGGCAGTGGACCGTGAACTATACCGAGCACGAATATTGCGAGATCGTGCAGGGCGTTTCGGTGCTGCGCGACCAGGATGGCGGCGCCAAGACCCTGCGCGCCGGTGATCGGTTCGTCATCCCGGCCGGCTTCAAAGGCACCTGGGAGGTGCTGGAGCCTTGCCGCAAGATCTACGTGATGTTCGAGCAGAAGTAAGGGTCCTGGCAGGCAAAAAAAAACCCGCGTCCTTTCGGATGCGGGTTTTTTTTAAGGTTGCCGATCAATTACTTGATCTTGGCTTCCTTGTACACCACGTGCTTGCGAACAACCGGATCATATTTCTTGATCTCGATTTTGTCCGGAGTGGTGCGCTTGTTCTTGTCGGTGGTGTAGAAGTGGCCGGTACCGGCACTCGAAACCAGACGGATCAATTCACGCATGATGTTCTCCCTTAAACCTTGGCGCCAGCTTTACGGATGTCAACCAGAACGGCGTCGATGCCGCGCTTGTCGATGATACGCATGCCCTTGGCGGAAACGCGCAGACGCACGAAACGCTTCTCGGACTCAACCCAGAAACGGTGGTGCTGCAGGTTCGGCAGGAAACGACGACGGGTTTTGTTGTTTGCGTGGGAAATGTTGTTCCCGGTTACTGGACCCTTACCAGTAACTTGACAGACTCTCGACATGACTCAGCCCTCTAAAACCACATGCCCAACCCGGCATGGGTTGGCCGCTTAATCTCTCAGTCTTTGGCGCCAGGCGCCGTGATTCTGGAGGTCTTATCGACCGGATCCGCTGATGCGACAGGCCGAGCCCCTAGAAAAGAGCGCTGCTTTATACCAGAAAGACTGCATTGCAACAACAGATGATGAGCATCTAGCTGAGGCAAATCGTGCGCGAGCAGCATAGCGACTAGCGCGGCGCACTGTCGACCACTCGTCGCCAGCCGACAGAAAAAGAGGGTGGTCATTTGCTGATGCGCACACTAGGGTAGGACGTTTCCAGACTGCACTGGCAGATGGGCCACTGACAGCCAAGGAGTCACGATGCGTGCCGCCGCCTTTTCCTTATTGTTTACCTCCCTGTTTGCCGCCGGCATCGCCCAGGCAGCCCCGCTGAGTGTCTGCAGCGAAGCCAGCCCCGAAGGCTTCGACGTGGTCCAGTACAACTCGCTGACCACCACCAATGCCTCGGCCGACGTGCTGATGAACCGGTTGGTGGAGTTCGACGCTGGCCAAGGCAAGGTTGTCCCCAGCCTGGCGGCGAGCTGGACGGTGTCGGCAGACGGCCTGATCTACGACTTCAAGCTGCGCGATGACGTGAAGTTTCACACCACCGCCTACTTCAAACCGACCCGCGAGCTGAACGCCGACGACGTGCTGTTCAGCTTCCAGCGCATGCTCTACCCGGCCCACGCCTGGCACAAGACTGCGCCGGGCGGTTACCCGCATGCGCAATCGCTGCAACTGGGCAGCCTGATCAAGGCGATCGATGCCCCCGAGCCGCACACTGTGCGCTTCACCCTGACCCACCCGGATGCCACGTTCCTGGCCACCTTGAGCATGGGCTTTGCCTCGATCTATTCCGCCGAGTATGCCGACAAACTGCTCAAGGCGGGCACGCCGGACAAGCTCAACAGCCAGCCGATCGGCACCGGGCCGTTCGTCTTCCAGCGTTTCCAGAAGGACGCCGTGGTGCGCTACCGCGCCAACCCCGACTACTTCGCCGGCAAGCCTGCGGTCGACCCGCTGATCTTCGCCATCACCACTGATGCCAACGTGCGCTTGCAAAAACTCAAGCGCAACGAGTGCCAGGTGGCCCTGTCGCCCAAGCCGCTGGACATCGCTGAAGCCGGCAAGGATGGCAACCTCACGGTAGCCAGCACGCCGGCCTTCATGACCGCCTTCGTCGCCATCAACAGCGAACACCCGCCCCTGGACAAGCCAGAGGTGCGCCAGGCCATCAACCTGGCCTTCGACAAACAGGCTTACCTCAAGGCGGTGTTCGAAGGCACCGCGACGGCCGCCAACGGCCCCTACCCGCCCAACACCTGGAGCTACGCCAAGGACCTGCCCGGCTACCCCTTGGACCTGAAAAAGGCCAAGGCCTTGCTGACCAAGGCTGGCCTGCCTGACGGCTTCAGCACCACGATCTGGACCCGCCCTTCGGGCAGCCTGCTCAACCCCAACCCCAGCCTTGGCGCGCAGATGCTGCAGGCCGACCTGGGCAAGATCGGCATCAAGGCCGAAATCCGCGTGATCGAGTGGGGCGAGCTGATCCGCCGCGCCAAGGCCGGCGAGCATGACTTGCTGTTCATGGGCTGGGCAGGTGACAACGGCGACCCGGACAACTTCCTCAGCCCGCAGTTTTCCTGTGCAGCGGTGAAGTCGGGGACCAACTTTGCACGGTTCTGCGACAGCCGCCTCGACCAGCTGATCAACGCCGGGCGCACCACCAATGACCAGAGCGTACGCAGCCGGCTGTACCAGCAGGCGCAGACGCTGATCCAGCAGCAGGCGCTGTGGGTGCCGCTGGCGCATCCGACCGCGGCTACCCTGCTGCGCCAGGGGGTCGAGGGGTACCAGGTGAGCCCGTTTGGGCGGTTGGATTTCAGCAAGGTTTCGGTGACCAAGTAAGCCTGTGCCGGCCTCTTCGCGGGGCAAGCCCGCTGCCACAAGGACCTGACAGCCTTTGAATGCTGTGCGATACCTGTGGGAGCGGGCTTGCCCCGCGAAGAGGCCGGCACAAGTACACCGCTAAGCAACGATCCACCCCTCCTCCACCATCGACAACGGCTCGCCATCGCCCACGATGATGTGGTCCAGCACCCGCACATCGATCAGCCCTAACGCGCGCTTTAGCGCCAACGTCATGTGCACATCATCCTGGCTGGGCTCGCTGTTGCCCGACGGGTGGTTATGGCACAGGATCAACGCCGCTGCGTTGTGCAGCAACGCTCGGCGCACCACTTCCCGCGGGTAGATACTGGCCCGGTCGATCGTCCCCCTGAACAGGATCTCGAACGCCAGCGGCCGGTGCTTGGTATCCAGAAACAGGCAGCCAAACACTTCACTGGGCTCATGGCGCAGCATGGCCTTGAGGTAGCGCCGCACCGCCTCTGGGCTCTCCAGCGCCGGCGTGCGCTCGATCGTCTCATCCAGGTAGCGCCGGCCAATCTCCAGAAGTGCCTGCAACTGGGCGTACTTCACAGGCCCAAGACCTGGCTCGCGCAAAATGGCTTGGCGATCAGCCTCCAGAAATGGCCTTAGGCCCCCAAAGCGAACCAGTAACCCCCGCGCCAGCTCCAGCACGTTACGCCCGGCAACGCCCGAGCCCAGCAGCACCGCTACCAGCTCGGCGTCCGACAGCACCGCGGCCCCCCGCAACAACAACTTCTCCCGCGGCCGTTCTTCAGCCGGCCATTCCCTGATACTCATCCCCACTCCTTGGTCCTGCTGCGGCACGTTTGGGCCCTGTGTTAATCTATTTCGCCTCGTACATGCGACGTTCTGCCGCAGGCAGTTCTTGTCGCCGCCCGCTTTCACTGGAAAAAGGCAAAAGCCTATGCAGCGGCTGTATCACAAGCGCATCGTCCTCGGCGTCGGTGGCGGCATTGCCGCCTACAAAAGCGCCGAACTGATCCGCCGACTCCTGGAGCACGGCGCGCAGGTGCGCGTCGTCATGACCCGTGGCGGTGCAGAGTTCATCACCCCGCTGACCCTGCAGGCGCTGTCCGGCCACCCGGTGCACATGGACCTGCTCGACCCCGCCGCCGAAGCGGCCATGGGCCATATCGAGCTGGCCAAGTGGGCCGACCTGGTCCTCATCGCCCCCGCCACGGCCGACCTCATGGCGCGCATGGCCCAAGGCATGGCCGACGACCTGCTGACCACCCTGATCCTGGCCACCGACGCCACCGTTGCCGTCGCCCCGGCCATGAACCAGGCGATGTGGCGTGACCCGGCCACCCAGGCCAACCTCGACCTGCTCAAAAGCCGCGGCATCCAGGTGTTCGGCCCAGCTTCCGGCAGCCAAGCCTGTGGCGACGTAGGCCTTGGCCGTATGCTCGAAGCCACCGACCTGGCCTGGTGCGCCGCCGAAAGCTTCAAGCGCCAGACGCTGACCGGCAAACACGTGCTGATCACTGCCGGCCCCACCCAGGAAAACATCGACCCGGTCCGCTACATCACCAATCATAGCTCCGGGAAGATGGGCTTCGCCCTCGCCGAAGCGGCTGCCGAAGCCGGTGCTCGGGTGACCCTCGTCACCGGCCCGGTGCACCTGCCGACCCCCGACCGGGTCAACCGCATCGACGTGGTCAGCGCGCGGGACATGCTCGCGGCCTGTGAAGCGGCCATGCCCTGCGACCTGTTCATTGCCTCGGCAGCGGTCGCGGACTACCGCCCAGAGGTAGTTGCCACGCAAAAACTCAAGAAAGATCCTACGACCGGCGACGGCATGCTGCTGCAGATGGTGCGTAATCCCGATATCCTTGCGACCATCGCTGGCCGTGGCGACCGCCCGTTCAGCGTCGGCTTCGCCGCCGAAACCGAACACCTGCTCGATTACGCCACACGCAAGCTCAAGGACAAGAACCTCGACCTGATCGTCGCCAATGATGTGGCCAACCCCAGCATCGGCTTCAACAGCGAAGAGAACGCCTTGACCGTGATCGACCGCCAGCAGCACCAGACCCTCTTTGCGCAGACCAGCAAGGGCA
Source organism: Pseudomonas sp. LAIL14HWK12:I7 (assembly GCF_000483465.1). Lineage (NCBI taxonomy): Bacteria > Pseudomonadati > Pseudomonadota > Gammaproteobacteria > Pseudomonadales > Pseudomonadaceae > Pseudomonas > Pseudomonas sp. LAIL14HWK12:I7. Next base: position 249,842 of record NZ_AXYZ01000001.1, on the reverse strand, counting down.
AGATCGCCCGGCAGCTGGTCGCCTTCATCGCCGAACGGCTCAACCAGGTTCAATAAGTTACATGCACGCTCTTCAAGCCAAGATCCTCGACCCACGCCTGGGCACCGAATTCCCCCTGCCGCAGTACGCCACCCCAGGCTCTGCCGGCCTGGACCTGCGCGCCCTGCTCAAGGAGGACACCGTCCTCGAGCCCGGCCAGACCCTGCTGATCCCCACCGGCCTGTCGATCTACATCGGCGACCCGGGCCTGGCAGCCATGATCCTGCCACGCTCGGGCCTGGGCCATAAGCACGGCATCGTGCTGGGCAACCTGGTCGGCTTGATCGACTCGGACTACCAGGGCGAGCTGATGGTGTCGTGCTGGAACCGCGGCAACACCCCGTTCACCATCGCCATTGGCGAGCGTATCGCCCAGTTGGTGCTGGTGCCGGTGGTGCAAGCGCATTTCGACATCGTCGAAGCCTTCGACGAAAGCCAGCGTGGCACTGGCGGCTTCGGCCACTCCGGCAGCCACTGAGCCGACAGCTGACCGTTCAGGCCAAGGATGGCGAACTCTCTGGCGAAACCACCGTCCAAGCGTTCAGTTTGCGCCTGCCCAGACAGCCTTTGACTAATGGAGCTTCCAGAGATGAACGAAATGGCCCACCTGGTCCCCGCACTGCCGGACAGCATTTTCCGCGCTTATGACATTCGCGGCGTGGTCGGCAAGACCCTCCATGCCGAAACCGCCTACTGGATCGGCCGCGCCATCGGCGCGCAGACCCTTGCCCAGGGCGAGCCCAAGATTTCCGTTGGCCGCGATGGCCGCTTGTCCGGCCCAATGCTGGTGGAACAGCTGATCAAAGGCCTGGCCGACGCTGGCTGCCAGGTCAGCGATGTCGGCCTGGTGCCGACCCCCGCGCTGTACTACGCCGCCAACGTGCTGGCCGGCACATCGGGCGTGATGCTCACCGGCAGCCACAACCCGTCGGACTACAACGGCTTCAAGATTGTCATCGCAGGCGACACCCTGGCCAACGAACAGATCCAGGCCCTGCAGACCCGCCTGAAAACCAACGACCTGAGCCGTGGCGAAGGCAGCGTGGAAAAGGTCGAAATCCTCGAGCGCTATTACCAGCAAATCGTCGGCGACGTGAAGCTGGCGAAAAAGCTCAAGGTGGTGGTGGACTGCGGCAACGGCGCTGCCGGCGTCATCGCCCCGCAGCTGATCGAAGCCCTGGGCTGCGACGTTATCCCGCTGTTCTGCGAGGTGGACGGTAACTTCCCTAACCACCACCCAGACCCAGGCAAGCCGGAAAACCTTGCGGACCTGATCGCCAAGGTCAAGGAAACCGGGGCCGACATCGGCCTGGCGTTCGACGGTGACGGCGACCGCGTAGGCGTGGTGACCAACACCGGCACCATCGTCTACCCCGACCGCCTGCTGATGCTGTTTGCCCAGGACGTGCTGTCGCGCAACCCGGGCGCCGAGATCATCTTCGACGTCAAATGCACCCGTCGCCTGACCCCGCTGATCGAACAGCATGGCGGCCGCGCGCTGATGTGGAAGACCGGCCACTCGCTGATCAAGAAGAAGATGAAACAGACCGGTTCGTTGCTGGCCGGCGAGATGAGCGGGCACATCTTCATCAAGGAACGCTGGTACGGTTTCGACGATGGCATCTACAGTGCCGCACGCCTGCTGGAGATCCTCAGCAAGGCCGGGCAAGACGCCGAAAGCCTGTTCGCAGCGTTCCCGAACGATATTTCCACGCCGGAAATCAATATTGATGTGACCGACGAGGGTAAATTCAGCATCATTGATGCACTGCAACGCGACGCCGACTGGGGCGCGGCCAACCTGACCACCATCGACGGTGTGCGGGTCGACTACGCCCACGGCTGGGGCCTGGTACGCGCCTCCAACACCACGCCGGTGCTGGTGCTGCGCTTCGAGGCCGACAACGACGCCGAATTGCAACGTATCAAGGATGTTTTCCGCGCCCAGTTGCTGCGGGTTGCCCCTGAGCTGCAACTGCCGTTCTGACCGACTATCTGTTCCTTACAGGAGCCCTGCATGACCCTCGATCGCGATGCCGCTTCCCATGTAGCCGAAGTTTTGTCCGAAGCACTGCCTTACATCCGCCGCTTTGTCGGCAAGACACTGGTGATCAAGTACGGCGGCAACGCGATGGAGAGCGAGGAGCTCAAAACCGGCTTCGCCCGTGACATCGTGCTGATGAAGGCTGTGGGCATCAACCCGGTGGTGGTCCACGGTGGTGGCCCACAGATCGGTGACCTGCTCAAGCGCCTGTCGATCGAAAGCCACTTCATCGACGGCATGCGCGTGACCGACTCGGCCACCATGGACGTGGTCGAGATGGTGTTGGGCGGCCAGGTCAACAAGGACATCGTCAACCTGATCAACCGCCACGGCGGCAGCGCCATCGGCCTGACCGGCAAGGACGCGGAGCTGATCCGCGCCAAGAAGCTGACCGTCAGCCGCCAGACGCCAGAGATGACCACCCCGGAAATCATCGACATCGGCCACGTCGGCGAAGTCGTGAGCGTGAACACCGACCTGCTGAACATGCTGGTCAAGGGTGACTTCATCCCGGTGATCGCGCCGATCGGCGTGGGCGCCAACGGTGAGTCGTACAACATCAACGCCGACCTGGTGGCGGGCAAGGTAGCCGAGGCACTGAAAGCCGAGAAGCTGATGCTGCTGACCAACATCGCCGGCCTGATGGACAAGCAGGGCCAGGTGCTGACCGGCCTGACCACTGAGCAAGTCAACGAGCTGATCGCCGACGGCACCATCTACGGCGGCATGCTGCCGAAGATCAAGTGCGCACTGGATGCGGTGCAGGGCGGCGTGAACAGCTCGCACATCATCGACGGCCGCGTGCCGAACGCGGTACTGCTGGAGATCTTCACCGACAGCGGCGTGGGTACCCTGATCACCAACCGCAAGCCGCGCTGAGTGATTAGTTAGCCTGCACTGGCCTCTTCGCGGGTGAACCCGCTCCCACAGGTGTTGGCGCAGATCCTGTGGGAGCGGGTTTACCCGCGAAGAGGCCAGGACAGGCGACACAAAAAAAGGCGACCTTCATCCAAAGGTCGCCTTTTTTATTACCGAGCCGGAATCAGATTCCGTACTGCGCCCGATACGCTTCAACAGCAGGCAGATGCTGCTTGAGCTGCGGATCATCGGCCAGGAACTCCAGCACCTGGGTCAGCGAAACGATGCTGACCACCGGAATACCAAAGTCACGCTCCACTTCCTGGATCGCCGACAGCTCGCCATTGCCGCGCTCTTCGCGGTTAAGCGCGATCAGCACGCCAGCGGCTTTGGCCTGCTGGGCATTGATGATCTGCATGACTTCACGGATGGCCGTGCCGGCCGTGATCACGTCGTCGATGATCAGTACGTCACCTGCCAAAGGCGCGCCAACCAGGCTGCCGCCTTCGCCGTGATCCTTGGCTTCTTTACGGTTGAAGCACCATGGCACGTCGAGCTGATGCTGATCGGCCAGGGCCACGGCGGTGGTCGCCGCCAGGGGGATACCCTTGTAGGCTGGACCAAACAGCACGTCGAACGGGATCTTGCTGTCGACGATGGCCGCCGCGTAGCAACGGCCCAATTGCGCCAGTGCAGAACCTGTGTTGAACAGGCCGGCATTGAAGAAGTACGGGCTGGTACGCCCCGATTTCAGGGTGAATTCGCCGAAGCGCAGAACGCCGCGGTCGATGGCAAAACGAATGAAGTCGCGCTGATACGGCTGCATGGAAAGTCCCGGACACCACGGATTTAGCTAAATGAGTTGAGCTCGGGTATCATACACGCACGAGATTTTTGGGGCCATTTATGCGGATCATCAGTGTGAACGTAAATGGCATTCAGGCTGCGGCCGAGCGTGGTTTGCTCAGCTGGCTGCAAGCCCAGAATGCCGACGTCATCTGCCTTCAGGATACCCGCGCCTCGGCCTTTGAACTCGACGACCCAGCTTTCCAGCTCGATGGCTATTTCCTTTATGCCTGCGACGCGGAGGTGCCCGCCCAAGGTGGCGTAGCCCTTTACTCGCGCATGCAGCCCAAGGCAGTCATCACCGGCCTGGGCTTCGAGACAGCCGACCGTTACGGGCGTTACCTGCAAGCAGATTTCGACAAAGTCAGTATTGCCAGCCTGCTGCTGCCTTCGGGCATGAACGGCGACGAAGACTTGAACCAGAAATTCAAGTTGATGGACGACTTCGCCAAGTACCTGGACAAACAGCGGCGCAAGCGTCGCGAGTACATCTATTGCGGCTCGTTCTACGTGGCGCAGCAGAAGCTCGACATCAAAAACTGGCGCGACAGCCAGCAATCGCCTGGCTTCCTGGCACCGGAGCGTGCCTGGATGGACGCGATCACGGGCGAGATGGGCTACGTGGATGCCCTGCGTGAAGTCAGCCGTGAAGGCGACCAGTACAGCTGGTGGCCGGACAACGAACAGGCCGAGATGCTCAACCTGGGCTACCGGTTCGACTACCAGATCCTCACCCCAGGCCTGCGCCGCTTCGTGCGTAACGCCCGCCTGCCGCGTCAGCCGCGCTTCTCGCAGCATGCGCCGCTGATTGTGGACTATGACTGGACGTTGACCATCTAGAAAACCATTGGGGCCGCTTCGCGCCCCATCGCCGGCAAGCCGGCTCCCACGGGCATAGCGCATGACTTGAAGTTTGCGCAGTCGCGGTGGGAGCCGGCTTGCCGGCGATGGGCCGCGAAGCGGCCCCAATTGCTATGAATCAGTCGGCCAGGGCGGCCTGCTGCAGTTCGAAGATCTCGTTCATGCCCTTCTGCGCCACGGCGAGCATGGCGTTCAGGTCTTCAGGCTGGAACGGCGCGCCCTCGGCGGTGCCTTGTACCTCGATGAAACCACCGGCGCTGGTCATGACCACGTTCAGGTCGGTCTCGGCGGCGGAGTCTTCCAGGTAGTCCAGGTCGAGCACGGCCTCGCCTTGGTACATGCCCACGGAAACCGCGGCGATCATGTGCTTGAGCGGGTTGCCAGCCTTGAGGCCGCCACGCTTCTTGATCACGGCCAGGGCATCGCACAGGGCGACCATGGCACCGGTGATCGACGCGGTGCGAGTGCCACCGTCGGCCTGAATCACATCGCAGTCGATGTACAGGGTGATGTCACCGAGCTTGCTCATGTCCAGCGCGGCGCGCAGCGAGCGGCCGATCAGGCGCTGGATTTCCAGGGTGCGGCCGCCCTGCTTGCCACGGCTGGCTTCGCGCTGGTTACGCTCGCCGGTGGAGCGCGGCAGCATGCCGTATTCGGCTGTCAGCCAGCCTTGGCCCTGGCCTTTGAGGAAGCGGGGCACACCATTCTCCACGCTGACCGTGCAGATGACCTTGGTGTCACCGAACTCGACCAGTACCGACCCTTCGGCGTGCTTGGTGTAGTTGCGGGTGATGCGGATCGAGCGGAGCTGATCGGCGGCGCGACCACTTGGACGTTTCATCTGGGATACCTGTACTGGGACTTGAATCTGCCGAGCATTATAGAGCTCGCAGCTGCGGGAGGACACGCCTATTGTCGCGCCCCTGACAGCCTGTCGCCTTTTCCCACTGCGCATTTCGCCCTCTGTAACATGGCTGGATTGGGCGCCGAGGCCCCACTGCGCTACAATCCTGCGCCTTGCAGCCGAGAGGCTTCCCTGTTCATTCATCTACGCGAGGTACTCCCCATGGTGCACAGCATGACCGCTTTTGCTCGTGTCGAGCGCGCCGGCAGCCAAGGCACCCTGGTCTGGGAGCTGCGCTCGGTCAACCACCGCTACCTGGAGCCGCACCTGCGCCTGCCCGAGGCCCTGCGCGACCTCGAAGGCGCGGTACGCGAAGGCCTGCGCCAGGGGCTGTCGCGCGGCAAGGTGGAATGCACCTTGCGCCTCAACGAAGACAGCACCGGCAAGCCACTGAAAGTGGACCGTGAGCGCGCCGCACAGCTGGTCGCCGCCGCCGAAGAGGTGGCTGGCCTGATCAAGCAGCCGGCCCCGCTGAACCCCCTGGAAGTGCTGTCGTGGCCCGGCGTGCTGTTTGCCGACGCCAGCGACCCGCAAGCGCTGAACGCCGAGGCCGTGGCGCTGTTCGACGACGCGCTGGCCGAGCTCAAGGCCGGGCGCCTGCGTGAAGGCCAGGAGCTGGCCCGGCTGATCAACGAACGCCTGGACAACATGACCACCGAGGTCACCACACTGCGCGCCCTGGTGCCGCAGATGCTGGCGGCCCAGCGGCAGAAAATTCTCGACCGCTTCGGCGACATGCAGGCTGAGCTCGACCCGCAACGCCTGGAGCAGGAGATGGTGCTGCTGGCGCAAAAGAGCGACGTCGCCGAAGAGCTCGACCGCCTCGCCACCCACGTCACCGAAGTGCGCCGCGTGCTCAAGTCGGGCGGCGCGGCCGGCCGGCGCCTGGACTTCCTGATGCAGGAACTCAACCGCGAAGCCAATACCCTCGGCTCCAAGGCATTCGACCCGCGTAGCACGCAAGCGGCGGTCAACCTGAAGGTATTGATCGAACAGATGCGTGAACAAGTACAGAACATCGAGTAAGGCCACCCCGACCATGAACCACAGCAGCGGCACCCTCTACATCGTTTCGGCCCCTTCGGGTGCCGGCAAGACCAGCCTGGTAACGGCCCTGACCCAGGACGACAAGCAAATCCGCGTCTCGGTCTCGCACACCACCCGCGCCATGCGCCCGGGTGAGCAGCACGGGGTGAACTACCACTTCGTCGTGCACGAAGAATTCAAGGCACTGATCGAGCAAGGCGACTTCCTCGAGCATGCCGAAGTGTTCGGCAACTTCTACGGCACCTCGCGCAGCGCGCTGCAGCAGACCCTCGACCAGGGCTTCGACCTGATCCTGGAAATCGACTGGCAAGGTGCCCAGCAGGTGCGCAAGCTGATGCCCGAGGCACTCTCGGTGTTCATCCTGCCACCCAGCCAGGAAGCGCTGCGTCAGCGCCTGGATGGGCGTGGGCAGGACAGTGAGGAGATCATCGCCGGGCGCATGAAAGAAGCGGTCAGCGAGATGGTGCACTACGACGAGTACGACTACCTGATCATCAATGATGACTTCGGCGTCGCGCTGGAGGAGTTGAAGGCGGTGTTCCGCTCGAACCGCCTGCAGTTGAAGAAGCAACAGCAGCGCCACGGTGGGCTGCTGAAAGAACTGCTTTCCTGAGAGACGGAGCGGGGCTGCTTTGCAGCCCATTCGCAGCACAAGGCTGCTCCTACAAAGGCAAGGATGTAGCAGCCTTGTGCTGCGAATGGGGCGCAAAGCGCCCCTCTGCATTACTCCGCCAGCGGCAGGGTCGCCTGCTGACGCAAGGTCGCCCCCAGGAAGTACGCCGGCGCCCGCATCCGCGACAGCAGCATCAGCCCGATGCCAAGCACCGAAATGATCGCGGCAATCACGAACACCAGCCCCAGCCCACCCACATGCGAGCCGCTGCCGAAGTCTGGCGAAGCGCTGTCGATCGCGGTACGCGCGAAGATCACCGACAAGATGACCCCACCGACCAGCGGGCACAGGCCGCGCATGACGAAGTGGCGCACGCTGTCGAACAGGCTGTCGCGGAAGTACCAGACGCAGGCAAACGCAGTCAGCGAATAGTAGAAGCAGATCATCATCCCCAGCGCGGTGATGGTGTCGGCCAGCACGTTCTCGCTCAGGGTACGCATGGTCACGTAGAACAGGCCGGCGGCCAGGCCAGCGCAGATGGTGGCGTAGCGCGGGGTTTGCGAACGCGGGCAAACGCTGGCGAACTTAGGCGGTACCGCACCGTAGTAACCCATGGCCAACAAGGTGCGCGCCGGTGCCACGAAGGTCGACTGCAGCGACGCTGCGGTGCTGGCCAGCACGGCGATGGACATCAGGATCGCCAGCGGCCCCATGACCGGGCCGGCCAGGTGGGCAAAGACGTTCTCCTGGATGCGCGGGTTGTTCAGGCCCAGGCCCGTTTCACTGATACCGGCAAACTGCAGGGTGGCGATGGCGGTGAACAGGTACAGGCCGAGGATCAACATCACGGTCCAGGTGGCGGCCTTGCCCGGCACCTCTTCGCTGCCCACCGACTCTTCGCTGACGGTCAGGCAGGTGTCCCAGCCCCAGAAAATGAAGATCGACAGTGAAAGCCCCGCGGCAAAGGCCGAGAACGACTCGACACCGAACGGGTTGAACCAGGCGAAATCGAATTCCAGCGGTGGCGGCGCAGTGGTGCCACCGAAGGCGGCGAAGGCAAAGCCGATCAGCACCAGCAACTGCAGGGCCACCAGGCCATACTGCACCGTCATGGTGGTGGCTATGCCGCGACAGCAGATCCACACCGCCAGGGCGATGAACACGCAACAGGTACTGATGTTGATCAGCAGGTTGTCCGCCAAGGCCGCCAGGCCATGGTTGCCGGTGATCTGCCCCAGGAACAGGTAGAAGAAGTCGACCGCCACGCCTGCCAGGTTCGACAGCACGATGGTGGTGGCGACCACCAACCCCCAGCCCCCAATCCAGCCGATCATCGGGCCAAAGGCGCGCGCCGACCAGGTGAACGAGGTGCCGCTGTCCGGCTCTGCCGAATTCAGCTCGCGATAGCCGAGGGCGACCAGCAGCATCGGCAGGAAGCCGACGATGAATACCGCAGGCAGGTGGGCACCGACCTCTCGCACGGTTGGGCCAAGCGCGCCGGTCAGGGTATAGACCGGGGCGATGGTGGAAATGCCCAGCACCACGCTGGCCAGCAAGCCCAGGCGGCCTTTGGCCAAGCCCTTGCTGCGCTGGGTGTTGCCCGCGTCGGCCGCCACATCGGGTGGGCGGCCGGCTTCTGTGTAATCGCTCATGAGTATGTGCCGTAAATTTTGGAATTGTTTTCGCGGGCCTTGCGTACAAGGCCCGCTTTCACTCATTGAAAGCTTGCAACAGGGGTGCGTCATCCGAGACTTTCGGGTGACGTCAGAATGCCTTCTGGCGCGTACCCTCCCGTGCAGCATGGGCAATACAGGCCTCGCGAAACGCCTGGAAAAGGCGCCGGGAGACCGGGTTTTCGGCAAAACGCCATTCAGGGTGCCACTGCACGCCAAGCACGAAGCCCGGCGCATCTGGCATCGACACCGCTTCGATCAGGCCATCCGGGGCCCGCGCCTCGACGCGCAGCCCAGGGGCCAGGCGGTCGATGCCCTGGCTGTGCAACGAGTTGACCTCGAATTGCGCAGCCAGGCCCAGGCGCTCGAACAACCCGCCAGGCGCGATGCCAACGGGGTGACGAGGGCCGTATTGCACCTCCAGGGGTGCGTCCTCAGGTTCGCGGTGGTCAAGGTAGCCAGGCAGCTCCTGCACACGCTGGTGCAAGGTGCCGCCAAGGGCCACATTCAATTCCTGGAACCCACGGCAAATGCAGAACACCGGCACACCGGCGGCAATCGCCGCCTGCAGCAGCGGCAGGGTCAGGCGATCGCGCGCGCGATCATGCCGGGTACCCTCCACGCTGGGGGCGCCATTGTAATGATGCGGTTCGATATTTGAAGGCGAGCCAGTAAAAAGAATGCCGTCGAGCTGGGCCAGCAGCGCGGAGGTATCACTGCCCTCGTCGCGCGCCGGCAAAATCAGCGGCAGCCCGGCAAAGCCGGCCGCCTCGACATACTTGTCGCCCACCGTGTGCGACGAGTTCTTCCCCACCTGCTGGCGGCAGGCGCTGATACCGATCAAGGGGACCGCATTTGCGCTCATGGGCTTACACCGTGTGCAGGTACCAGTTGTACTCGAGGTCGGAGATCGACACTTCAAACTCGGCCAGCTCGCTTTCCTTGCAGGCGACGAAGATATCGATGTAATCCGGGCTGATGTATTGATTGAGCACTTCGCTGTCATCCAGCGCGCGCAGGGCATCGCGCAGGTTGTTCGGCAGGCTCTGTTCCAGTTGTTCGTACGAGTTGCCTTCAATCGGTTCACCCGGCTCGACCTTGCTGGTCAGGCCGTGGTGAATACCGGCGAGAATGGCCGCGAGCATCAGGTAAGGGTTGGCGTCAGCGCCGGCCACACGGTGCTCGATGCGCACGTTCTCGCTGCTGTCGGTCGGCACGCGAACCGCCACGGTGCGGTTGTCCAGGCCCCAGCTCGGCGCGTTGGGCACATAGAACTGCGCGCCGAAACGACGGTACGAGTTGATGTTCGGGCAGAGGAAGGCCATCGACGCCGGCATGGTCTCCAGCACGCCACCGATGGCGTGGCGCAGCGCGTCGCTTTCCAGCGGGTCACTGCTGGCGAAGATGTTCTTGCCGGTTTTCTTGTCCAGCAGCGAGATGTGCACGTGCAGCCCGTTGCCCGCCTGGCCCGGGTAGGGCTTGGCCATGAAGGTGGTGTCCATCTCATGGTCGTAGGCCACGTTCTTGATCAGGCGCTTGAGCAGGATGGCGTAGTCGCAGGCCTTCAGCGGGTCGGCAACGTGGTGCAGGTTGACCTCGAACTGCGCCGGGGCGCTTTCCTTGACGATGGCATCGGCCGGCAGGCCTTGCTCCTTGGCCGCTTCGAGCATGTCTTGCAGGCAGTCGGCGTATTCGTCGAGGTCGTCGATCAGGTACACCTGGGTCGACTGCGGGCGCTTGCCCGAAATAGGCGAGCGCGGCGGTTGCGGGCGGCCGTTGAGGTTGTCCTGGTCGATCAGGTAGAACTCGAGTTCGAACGCGGCGCAGATATCCAGGCCCAGGTCGTCGAACTTGCTCACCACCTGGCGCAGCACTTCGCGCGGGTCGGCGAAGAAAGGCTGGCCTTCGATCTCGTGCATGGTCATCAGCAACTGGGCGGTCGGGCGTTTCTGCCACGGCTCGTTGCACAGCGTGCCGGGGATCGGGTAGCAGATGCGGTCGGCATCGCCAATGTCCAGGCCCAGGCCGGTGCTTTCAACGGTCGAACCGTTGATGTCGAGGGCAAACAGTGACGCCGGCAGGTTGATGCCTTTTTCGTACACCTTGTGCAGGCTGGCCCGCTCGATGCGCTTGCCGCGTACCACGCCATTCATGTCGGAGATCAGCAGATCGACATACTGCGTATCCGGATGGGCCTGGAGGAAGTCTTTCATCTCGCTGGAAGAACTGGCGCACGGGGTGACCGACGTCATGGTGTACATCCTTTGATTTGCTGCGGCGATGTGGGGATACGGCTGGCGCCTCACGGGCGACGATGGTTGCAGCTGTTGTTTTTTTCACTTTCCCATCGTGGGGATTGGTTGCCCGACCGGGCGCATTGATTCCCAGGGGCGGTTCCACTATAAAATGGCCTCAACGCAACAGACATTGGCATTTCGGCAAGCAGAGCGTGCATCAATGCAATATCAGATTACCCACGCCGACCTCTCCCTGGTCCTGGCCCTGGAACGTGGCCGCTCGTTGGCCAAGGCTGCCGAACTGCTCAAGGTGGACGTCTCGACGGTGTTCCGCTCGATCCGTCGCCTGGAGTCGGCACTGGGCACCGCGCTGTTCGTCAAAAGCCGTAAAGGCTACCTGCCCACCGACACCGCCCAGGCTCTGGCTGAGCAGGCCGAGCGCGCCGAACAGGCCCTGGAAGCCGCGCGCATCGCCATGACCAGCGGCGAACAGGTGGTCAGCGGTACGGTGCGGCTGACCTGCACCGAGGCGGTAATGCACAGCCTGCTGCTGCCGGCATTGGCCGACTTCATGCCCAATTACCCGGCGTTGTCGCTGGAAATGGGCACCTCCAACACCTTCGCCAACCTCAGCCGGCGCGATGCCGACATCGCCCTGCGCCTGACCAATACGCCGCCCGAACACTTGGTAGGCCGCTGCCTGGGCTCGACCTCCTACGTGATCTGCGGCCAGCCGCAGTGGCGCGAACGGCTGACCGAGTCGGCCAGCAGCGTGCCGTGGATTGCCCCGGACGACTCGATGCAGGACCACCCGACCGTGGTCTGGCGCAACCAGCAATACCCTGGGTTGAGCCCGCGCTACCAGTGCAGCGGCATGTCGACCATAGCGCAACTGGTCAGCACCGGGCTGGGCGTGGCGGCGCTGCCCGACTACATGGTGCATGCCTTGCCTGGCGTCGATGCGCTGAGTGGCCCGCTGCCCGGTTGCGACACCCAACTGTGGCTGCTGACCCGGCCCGATTGCCGGGCGTTACGCTCGGTGCAGACATTGTTCGAGGAATTGACCCCGCGGTTGCGCGACGCGATGTTGTGAGATACAAGAGGAGGGTGTCTGTTGCGGCCCTTTCGCGGCTAAACCCGCCCCCACAGGGGCGGGCCTGATCCGCGCGTGGCAAAACAGCGCTTCCCTATTGGCTGGTGAATTTTTATACTATCGAGTCCGCCTGCCCATATTGGGCTGCACGCCCACCGCAATTGCTACTGAGGAAGACCATGGCCCGCGTAACTGTTGAAGACTGCCTGGAACACGTGGATAACCGCTTTGAGCTGGTCATGCTCTCGACCAAGCGCGCCCGTCAGCTGGCGACCGGCGGCAAAGAGCCACGCGTCGCGTGGGAAAACGACAAGCCGACCGTTGTTGCCCTGCGTGAAATCGCCGAAGGCATCGTCACCAACGAGTTCATCGCTGCTGAAGAGATCGTCACCGAGGATCCGGTCTTCGCCGCGTTCGAGGACGAGTCCAACGAGGCTGTCTGATTGATGCCAGGTCGACGTCGCGCGGCACAAGGCCCTCTTCCTCTGCAAGAGGTGAACCCATGCCGGGTATAGAAGCCTTAGCCGAACGGCTGTCGACCTACCTGGGCCCCGAACAGGTCAACCTGGTTCGGCGCGCCTATTTCTACGCCGAGCAGGCCCACGACGGGCAGCGCCGCCGCAGCGGCGAGCCCTACGTGACCCACCCGCTGGCCGTGGCCAGCATCCTCGCCGACATGCACATGGACCATCAGAGCCTGATGGCCGCCATGCTGCACGATGTGATCGAAGACACCGGCATCGCCAAGGAAGCCCTCTGCCAGCAATTTGGCGAGACGGTTGCCGAACTGGTCGATGGGGTCAGCAAGCTGACCCAGATGAACTTCGAGACCAAGGCCGAGGCGCAGGCCGAGAACTTCCAGAAAATGGCCATGGCCATGGCGCGCGATATCCGCGTGATCCTGGTCAAGCTGGCCGACCGCCTGCACAACATGCGCACGCTGGAAGTGCTGTCCGGTGAAAAACGCCGGCGCATTGCCAAGGAAACCCTCGAAATCTACGCCCCCATCGCCAACCGGCTGGGCATGCACACCGTGCGCGTCGAATTCGAAGACCTTGGCTTCAAGGCCATGCACCCAATGCGTTCGTCGCTGATTCACCGGGCGGTCAAGAGCGCCCGCGGCAACCGCAAAGAGATCGTCGCTAAAATCGAACAATCGCTGGCCAACTGCCTGGCTGCCGACGGCATCCAGGGCGAGGTCAGCGGCCGGCAGAAACACCTCTATGGCATCTACAAGAAGATGCGCGGCAAGCGCCGCGCCTTCAACGAGATCATGGACGTGTACGCCTTCCGCATCATCGTCGACAAGGTCGACACCTGCTACCGCGTGCTCGGCGCCGTGCACAACCTGTACAAGCCGCTGCCCGGTCGCTTCAAGGACTACATCGCGATCCCCAAGGCCAACGGCTACCAGTCGTTGCACACCACGCTGTTCGGCATGCACGGCGTGCCCATCGAAATCCAGATCCGCACCCGCGAGATGGAAGAGATGGCCAACAACGGTATCGCCGCCCACTGGCTGTACAAGTCCAACGACGACGAGCAGCCAAAAGGCAGCCACGCGCGGGCGCGCCAGTGGGTCAAGGGCATCCTCGAACTGCAGCAGCGCGCGGGCAACTCGCTGGAATTCATCGAGAGCGTGAAGATCGACCTGTTCCCGGACGAGGTCTATGTCTTTACGCCCAAGGGCCGGATCATGGAGCTGCCGAAAGGCTCCACGGCCGTCGACTTCGCCTATGCGGTGCACACCGACGTGGGCAACAGTTGCATCGCCTGCCGCATCAACCGCCGCCTGGCGCCCCTGTCTGAGCCCCTGCAAAGCGGTTCGACGGTAGAGATCGTCAGCGCGCCGGGCGCCCGGCCGAACCCGGCCTGGCTCAACTTCGTGGTCACCGGCAAGGCACGCACGCACATTCGCCACGCCCTCAAGCAACAGCGCCGCTCCGAGTCCATCAGCCTCGGCGAACGCCTGCTGAACAAGGTGCTGACCGGCTTCGACAGCAGCCTCGAAAAGATCCCGCAGGAGCGCATTCAGGCGATTCTCGCCGAGTACCGCCTGGAGCTTATCGAGGACCTGCTCGAAGACATCGGCCTGGGCAACCGCATGGCCTATGTGGTCGCGCGGCGCCTGCTGTCGGCCGAAGGCGAACAGCTGCCGACGCCGGAAGGCCCGCTGGCCATTCGCGGCACCGAAGGCCTGGTGCTCAGCTACGCCAAATGCTGCACGCCGATCCCCGGTGACCCGATCGTCGGCCACCTGTCGGCGGGCAAAGGCATGGTCGTGCACCTGGAGAACTGCCGCAACATCAGTGAAATTCGCCACAACCCAGAGAAGTGCGTGCAGCTCTCCTGGGCCAAGGACATCGCTGGCGAATTCAATGTCGAGCTGCGTGTCGAGCTGGAGCACCAGCGCGGCCTGATTGCGCTGCTGGCCAGCAGCGTGAATGCCGCCGACGGCAACATCGAGAAGATCAGCATGGACGAACGCGACGGCCGTATCAGCGTGGTCCAACTGGTGGTCAGCGTGCACGACCGCGTGCACCTGGCACGAGTGATCAAGAAGCTGCGTACCTTGACCGGTGTGGTCCGCATCACCCGCATGCGTACGTAGTCCGCCAACCGCAAGGAGTCATCATGAGCAAGTCCGTCATCAACAGCGACAAGGCCCCTGCCGCCATCGGTACCTACTCCCAGGCAATCAAGGCCGGCAACACCGTTTACATGTCGGGCCAGATCCCACTGGACCCCAAGACCATGGAACTGGTCGAAGGCTTCGAGGCCCAGACCGTGCAGGTCTTCGAGAACCTCAAGGCTGTGGCTGAAGCCGCGGGTGGCTCGTTCAAAGACATCGTCAAGCTGAACATCTTCCTCACCGACCTGAGCCACTTCGCCAAGGTCAACGAAGTGATGGGCCGTTACTTCGAACAGCCTTACCCAGCCCGCGCCGCCATTGGCGTTGCCGCGCTGCCAAAAGGCTCCCAGGTCGAGATGGACGCGATCCTGGTCATCGAGTGATGCCCCTGGTGACGGGCGCCCTGCCCGTCACCTTCTCTCCCCAAGGTTACCCACCATGCGTCAAGCACTGCCCCTCGCGCTGGCAGCCCTGCTTCTGAGCGGTTGCGCCAGCCATAAACCCGAAGACTTCAACGGCACCTGGATCAACCAGGACGCCATCAAAGCCGCCGTCAAAAGTGGCAGCCTGCGTCAGGCACTGAATGAACACGGCCCTGTGTTCGAGTGGAAACTCGACGTGGCTCACCAACAGGCCAGCTTCAGCAATGGCTTCGAGGCTGCCGACGGCCAGTTGAGCGCCAACGAGAAGCAATGGCTGGCCAGCTTCCAGGACGGCCAGACCGAGCAGCTGGCGCTGGATGGCGACGAGCTGAAAACCACTGCGCAGTCCGGTACCGAACAAACCTTCGTGCGCGTCAAGCAACCCGGCAATGCACCGCTGGGTGGCAGCTTCGAGAAGGCGCTGTACCAGGCCTACCTGGGCGGTGAATGGAAAATCATCGAAGGCCAGGGCAAAGGCACCGCCGTTCGCTTCAGCGACACCGGCAACGTCAGTGGCCTGCCTGGCCCGGACCGTTTTGCCCTGTGCCTGGCCGGCGATTGCGCGACCATGGGCGGCAGCAACGACAGCCTGTGGCTGGAGCGCAAACAGCGCGGCGCGCCGTTTATCATCAAGCGTGATGGCGACACGCTGGAGATTTTCCAGGCCGTTAACCGCGCGAAGCCGGATGAAATGCCGGTATTGGCGGCCGGTGCTCGGCAATGGGTGCTGGAGAAGGACTGAGGCCTGCCAGGATCTCTACCCGTCACGCCGGCCCTTTCGCGGGTAAACCCGCTCCCACAGCTACCCCGCTGACATCCGAATCAGCGCTCACCCTGTGGGAGCGGGTTTACCCGTGAAGAGGCCGGTAGACTCACCCCTTACCCTGCAGAATCGCCGCATACCCTTCTTTGTAACTGGGGTACTCTGGCACCCAGCCCAACGCCCGCACACGGGCATTGCTGCAGCGCTTGCTGCCCGTACGGCGCACCCGCTGCTCATCCGACCACTCGGTAACGCCCAGGTACCCACGCAACCAGCCCACCACATCGGCCAGCGGCGCCGGGTCGTCATCGACACCTATATAGCAGTCGTCCAGCGCCACGCCGTCGGCATCGGCCTGCAGCAGATAAGCCAGCAAGCTTGCGGCGTCTTCGGCATGAATACGGTTGCCATACAGCGGCGGCTCTTCAGCTACACGGTAGCCCTGACGCACCTGGCTCAGTAGCCATTCACGGCCCGGCCCGTAGATGCCGGTCAAGCGCACCACGCTTGCCGGGATACCACTGGCCAGCGCCAAGCGCTCGGCGTCGAGCATGATCCGGCCAGAGTACCCTTCCGGCTCGGTGACAGCCGTCTCGTCGACCCACTCGCCGTCTTTTTGCGCAAACACGCTGCTGCTGGACACAAACAGCAAGCGACGCGGGTGCTGACCACGTTCGGCAAGCCAGGCCAGCACATGGCGCAACCCGTCGACATAGGCCGACTGATACCCCGCCTCGTCGTGCTGGCTGGCCGCCACGCAGTACACCAGGTAGTCCGGCGCTCGCTGTGGCCACGCTGGCGGGATGGTGGGTTCGGCCAAGTCGGCAGCTACCGGTACAACACCCGCTGGCAGGTGCTCGACCGCGCGGCGCAGGCCACTCACCTGCCAGCCGCGGGCCAGCAATTGCTGGGCCAGACGGCCGCCCACATCACCACAACCTACGACCATTACTGAAAGGTCTGACATCTCAAAACTCCCTAGACCAGTTGATCAAACCCGCCACGCTACACGATGAGTGGCTAGACCTTAGGTGAAAAAAGCAACAAGATTACTTTTGTTAACAAGAATTACTTGCAATAATGGCGCCCCTATCTGTTCTCGGCCTATCTCGAGGCCTTGGAGAACGTTCACTCTTTTTCTTCATCAGGTCCGGCCAGCATGACACGTACTCAACCCTCCGCTTCGCCAACCCCGTCGCGCGCCTGGCGTGCCATTGCCGCGCTGATGTTCAGCCTGGTGCTGGCCCCAGTGGCCATGGCCGATGAGCCAACTGCCAACGCCAGCACCCCGGCTGCCGCTGCCGCCCCGGCTAACACCGCCGCTGCCCCAGCCGCAGACGGCTCGGCACCTGTCGCCAACGCCCCGGCCGATGCGCCAGCCGCTGCAGACCCAAGCGTCGAAGCACTGGTCGAAGATACTACCCTGGGCATGGCGCACGACCTGTCCCCATGGGGCATGTACAAAAACGCCGACATCGTGGTGAAGATCGTCATGATCGGCCTGGCCATTGCCTCGATCATCACCTGGACCATCTGGATTGCCAAAGGCTTCGAGCTGATGGGCGCCAAGCGTCGTCTGCGCGGCGAGATCGCCCAGCTGAAGAAATCCGCCAGCCTCAAGGAAGCCAGCGACGTCTCGAACAAGGAAGGCACCTTGGCTCACACCTTGGTCCACGATGCGCTCGAAGAGATGCGCCTGTCGACCAATGCACGTGAAAAAGAGGGCATCAAGGAGCGCGTCGCCTTCCGCCTTGAGCGCCTGGTAGCCGCCAGCGGCCGCAACATGAGCAGCGGCACCGGCGTGCTCGCCACCATTGGTTCGACCGCACCTTTCGTCGGCCTGTTCGGCACCGTGTGGGGCATCATGAACAGCTTCATCGGCATCGCCAAGACCCAAACCACCAACCTGGCAGTGGTTGCCCCAGGCATCGCCGAAGCCCTGCTGGCAACCGCCTTGGGCCTGGTTGCAGCAATTCCGGCAGTGGTCATCTACAACGTCTTCGCCCGCTCCATTGCCGGCTACAAGGCTCAGGTGTCTGACGCTTCTGCCCAGGTGCTGCTGCTGGTCAGCCGTGACCTGGACCACCAAGGCAGCGAGCGCGCCGCCCCGCACATGGTGAAAGTGGGGTAAGCCATGGGCCTGCATCTCAACGAAGGTGGCGACGACCTCGCCGAAAACCACGAAATCAACGTTACGCCGTTTATCGACGTGATGCTGGTACTGCTGATCATCTTCATGGTGGCGGCGCCCCTGGCCACGGTCGACATCAAAGTCGACCTGCCGGCCTCGACCGCCAAGCCAGCGCCGAGGCCCGAGAAACCGGTGTTCGTCAGCGTCAAGGCCGATCAGAAGCTGTATGTCGGCGACGATCAGGTATCTGCGCCCGACCAGCTTGGCCCGATGCTCGATGCCAAGACCAAGGGCGACAAGGAAACCACCATCTTCTTCCAGGCCGACAAGGGCGTGGATTACGGTGACCTGATGGAAGTGATGAACAACATGCGCGCGGCCGGCTATTTGAAGGTCGGTCTGGTAGGTCTCGAGACGGCAGCCAAGAAATGACGAAGACGCGGCACAACCTGGCGCGTTACAGCGGCAGCCTGGCACTGGTGCTGGGTGTCCATGCCGTCGCTGTGCTGCTCACGCTCAATTGGTCGGTGCCTCAGGCCATCGAGCTGCCGCCGGCAGCCATGATGGTCGAGCTGGCACCTTTGCCGGAGCCTGCGCCACCTCCTCCTCCAAAAGCCGTCCCCCAGCCGCCGGCACCGGTTGAAGAACTGCCGTTGCCCAAGCTGGTGGAAGCCCCTAAACCCAAGATCGCCATCGCCAAGCCGCCCAAGCCGAAGGCCAAGCCCCAGCCGCCCAAGCCCGAGAAAAAGCCTGAGCCGCCGAAGGAAGCGCCGCCGACCGAAAGCGTGGTAGACGCACCGCCAAGCAACACGCCGCCGCAGAAGTCCGCGGCACCGGCACCGAGCATTGCGTCCAACAGCAACGCCCTGCCTACCTGGCAGAGTGACCTGCTGCGCCACTTGGCCAAGTACAAGCGTTACCCGGAAGACGCGCGTCGTCGCGGCCTGCAGGGCATCAACCGCCTGCGTTTCGTGGTCGATGCCGAAGGCAAGGTGGTGTCGTACGCCATGGCCGGGGGTTCGGGCAGCGCGGCACTGGACCGGGCGACCCTGGAAATGATCCGTCGTGCCGGCACGGTACCCAAGCCGCCACCCGAGTTGTTGAACAACGGCACGATCGAAGTCGTGGCGCCGTTCGTCTACTCGCTGGACCGCCGCTGAGACTTTTGTTTCTGTCACAAATCGGCAAGTCTGATAACGTGCGTCTATCGATTGCAGCCGCTATGCTGGGCTCGCAACTTCATGGACGCACGTTATGACCCTCACAGAATTACGCTACATCGTCACACTCGCCCAGGAACAACATTTCGGCCACGCGGCCGAACGTTGCCACGTGAGCCAACCGACCCTGTCGGTCGGTGTGAAGAAGCTCGAGGACGAGCTTGGCGTGCTGATCTTCGAGCGCAGCAAGAGCGCGGTGCGCCTGACCCCGGTCGGTGAAAGCATCGTAGCCCAGGCGCAGAAGGTACTGGAACAGGCCCAAGGCATCCGCGAGCTGGCCCAGGCCGGCAAAAACCAGCTGACGGCCCCGCTCAAGGTCGGTGCCATCTATACCGTCGGCCCTTATCTGTTCCCGCACCTGATCCCGCAGCTGCACCGTGTGGCGCCGCAGATGCCGCTGTACATCGAAGAGAACTTCACCCACGTACTGCGCGAAAAACTGCGCAACGGCGAACTCGACGCAGTGATCATCGCCCTGCCGTTCAACGAAGCCGACGTGCTGACCCTGCCGCTGTACGATGAGCCATTCTGCGCCTTGATGCCTGCCGACCACCCATGGACGGCCAAAAAGACCATCGACACCGCCATGCTCAACGACAAGAGCCTGCTGCTGCTCGGTGAAGGCCACTGCTTCCGCGACCAGGTCCTGGAAGCCTGCCCGACATTGAACAAAGGCGGCGAAGGCTCCCGGCACACCACGGTGGAATCCAGCTCCCTGGAAACCATTCGGCACATGGTTGCCTCGGGCCTTGGCGTCTCGATCCTGCCGCTGTCGGCCGTGCACAGCCACCATTACGCGCCAGGCATCATCGAAGTGCGCCCGCTGACTGCGCCAGCACCGTTCCGCACCGTGGCCATCGCCTGGCGTGCAAGCTTCCCGCGGCCCAAGGCCATCGAGATCCTTGCTGACTCGATCCGCCTCTGCTCGGTCGCCAAACCTCCTGTGGAACAGCCGGCCTGAGTCATGAGTGAGCTGTCGAAGGTCCCGGTCACGGTGCTCAAAGGTGTGGGCGATGCCATGGCGGAAAAACTCGCCAAGGTTGGCCTGGAGAACCTGCAGGACATACTGTTCCACCTGCCCCTGCGCTACCAGGACCGCACCCGTGTGGTGCCCATTGGCGAACTGCGCCCGGGGCAGGATGCCGTGATCGAAGGTGTAGTAAGCGGTGCGGACGTCACCATGGGCAAGCGCCGCAGCCTCGTGGTGCGCCTGGGTGACGGCAGCGGCGTATTGAGCCTGCGCTTCTATCACTTCAGCAATGCGCAAAAAGAAGGCCTGAAACGCGGCACGCACCTGCGCTGCTATGGCGAAGCACGCCCCGGCGCCTCTGGCCTGGAGATCTACCACCCGGAGTACCGGGCGCTCAACGGCGACGAGCCACCGCCCCCGGTGGAACAGACCCTGACGCCGATCTACCCGTCCACCGAAGGCCTCACCCAGCAACGCCTGCGCCTGCTCTGCCAGCAGAGCCTTGGCATGCTTGGCCCGCGCAGCCTGCCAGACTGGCTGCCCGATGAGCTGGCCCGGGACTACCAATTGGCGCCGCTGGACGATGCCATCCGCTACCTGCACAACCCGCCGGCCGATGCCGACCTTGACGAGCTTGCCGAAGGCCAGCATTGGGCTCAACACCGCCTGGCCTTCGAAGAGCTGCTGACCCACCAGCTGTCGCAGCAACGCCTGCGCGAGAGCCTGCGCAGCCTGCGTGCCCCCGTACTGCCCAAGGCCAGCCGGTTGCCGGCGCAGTACCTGGCCAACCTGGGCTTCAAGCCGACCGGCGCCCAGCAACGGGTGGCCAACGAAATTGCCTACGACCTGGCCCAGGCCGAGCCCATGATGCGCCTGGTACAGGGCGATGTCGGGGCCGGTAAAACGGTGGTAGCTGCACTGGCGGCACTGCAAGCGCTGGAGGCCGGTTACCAGGTGGCGTTGATGGCCCCCACCGAGATCCTCGCCGAACAGCACTTCATTACCTTCAAGCGCTGGCTCGAACCGCTGGGCATCGAGGTGGCATGGCTGGCCGGCAAGCTCAAGGGCAAGGCCCGGGCCAGCTCGCTGGAGCAAATCGCCAACGGTGCACCGATGGTGGTGGGCACCCATGCGCTGTTCCAGGAAGAGGTCAAATTCAAGCACCTGGCCCTGGCGATCATCGATGAACAGCACCGGTTCGGTGTGCAGCAACGCTTGGCCCTGCGCAAAAAAGGCGTGGCCGGCGAGCTGTGCCCGCACCAGCTGATCATGACTGCGACGCCGATCCCTCGGACCTTGGCGATGAGCGCCTACGCCGACCTCGACACCTCGGTCCTCGACGAGCTGCCACCCGGGCGTACGCCGGTGAACACCGTGCTGGTGGCCGACAGCCGCCGTTTCGAAGTGGTCGAACGGGTACGCGCCGCCTGTGCCGAGGGGCGCCAGGCCTATTGGGTGTGCACCCTGATCGAAGAGTCAGAAGAACTGACCTGCCAAGCGGCCGAGAGCACCTATGAGGAGCTTGGCAGCGCCCTGGGCGAGCTACGCGTCGGCCTTATCCACGGGCGCATGAAGCCTGCGGAAAAGGCCGAGATCATGGCCCAGTTCAAGGCCGGTGAGCTGCAACTGCTGGTGGCAACCACGGTCATCGAGGTGGGCGTGGACGTGCCCAATGCCAGCCTGATGATCATCGAGAACCCCGAACGCCTGGGCCTGGCCCAACTGCACCAGCTGCGTGGCCGGGTTGGCCGGGGCAGCGCGGTGAGCCACTGCGTGTTGCTGTATCACCCGCCACTGTCGCAGATCGGCCGCGAACGCCTGGGGATCATGCGTGAAACCAACGATGGCTTCATCATCGCGGAAAAAGACCTGGAACTGCGCGGCCCCGGCGAGATGCTGGGAACACGCCAGACCGGCCTGCTACAGTTCAAGGTCGCTGACCTGATGCGTGATGCCGACCTGCTGCCGGCCGTACGTGATGCCGCCCAAGCGCTGATCGCGCGCTGGCCGGACCATGTCAGCCCGTTGCTTGACCGCTGGCTGCGGCACGGCCAGCAATACGGCCAAGTGTGACGCCAGTCCCACAATGGATCCAGATTTGCGGCGGGACTGGTTATACTTCGCGTTTAAAAGAATTAGTGGATACGGACCATGACTGAAGTTGCCCTGGACACCGCAACCCCACACGCGCCCTCTGTTATCCGGCTGCTGCTCGATAAGGTTGGCGTCACCTACCGCGAAGTGCTCGAGCATGCGCAATTGCCTGCCGCCTCGCGGGTGCAGGCGGTGCTCCTCGACGACGAAGTCGGCGCCTTGATGGTGTTGTTCCCGCAGAGCCAGCTGCTTGACCTCAATCGCCTGACCGAGCTGACCGGCCGCAAGCTGACCGCCGTATCGGTCCCCCGGCTCAAGCAGATGCTCGACAAGCACCACCTCAAGCGCCTGCCGGGCATTCCGGCGTTGACCAGCTCGCCGTGCCAGTACGAAAAAAGCCTGCTCGACTGTGAGACGGTGCTGATTCAGTCCGGCGAAGCCGGGCTGCTGCTGGAAATCGACCGCACGGACTTCAAGCGCATGCTCGCCAAGGCCAGCGCCAGCAGCTTTGGCCAGGAGGTGAAGGCCATCAGCCCCAACCTCGACCGGCCTGATGACGACTCCCACGAAATCACCCAAGCGGTCCAGGCCTTTACCGCCCGACGTATCCAGAAGCGCCTGGAAGAAACCATTGAAATCCCGCCGTTGGCCGACACGGCGCAGAAAATCATCAAGCTGCGGGTAGACCCCAACGCCAGCATCGATGACATCACCGGCGTGGTCGAGACCGACCCTGCGCTGGCTGCGCAGGTGGTCAGCTGGGCGGCATCGCCCTACTACGCCTCACCAGGCAAGATCCGTTCAGTGGAAGACGCCATCGTGCGCGTGCTGGGCTTCGACCTGGTCATCAACCTGGCTTTGGGGCTGGCCCTGGGCAAGACCCTGAGCCTGCCCAAGGATCACCCGCAGCAGGCCACACCGTATTGGCAGCAGTCGATCTACACCGCAGCCATCATCGAAGGCCTGACCCGCGCCATGCCCCGGGCAGAGCGCCCGGAAGCCGGCCTGACCTACCTGGCGGGGCTGCTGCACAACTTTGGCTATCTGCTGCTGGCGCACGTGTTCCCGCCGCACTTCTCGCTGATCTGCCGGCACTTGGAGGTCAACCCGCACCTGTGCCACACCTATGTGGAGCAACACCTGCTGGGCATCAACCGCGAGCAGATCGGCGCGTGGTTGATGAAGCTGTGGGACATGCCAGAAGAGCTCTCGACGGCGCTGCGCTTCCAGCATGACCCGTCTTATGACGGCGTCTATGCGGCGTTCCCCAACCTGGTGTGCCTGGCGACGCGCCTGCTGCGTTCGCGCGGGATTGGCTCGGGGCCTCAGGAGGAGGTACCCGATGAACTGCTGGAGCGGTTGGGGGTGACTCGGGAGAAGGCCGAGGATGTGGTGAACAAGGTGCTGGAGGCCGAAACCCTGCTGCGGGAACTGGCATCGCAGTTTCACGCCCCGCACTAATAGAGTGGGGCGTAATGCGCACCCGTTGTAGGAGCAGCCTTGCGCTGCGAAGAGGCCGGTGACTGCAGCGAAGTTCACTGTGTTTTCACCGGCCTCTTCGCAGCGCAAGGCTGCTCCTACAGGGCCAGGCTCAGCGCTTTTTCTTCGGCTTGAGGTACTTCATCAAGCCCTGGAACCACATCACCAACGCCGGATTGCCCTTGATCTGGATGTGCTTGTCCTGAATCCCCTGCATGAAGGCCAACTGCTTGTTGCTTGCCTGCAGCGTGGCAAACCCGTAAGCGGCATCTTTGAACGCAATGGCGAACGCCGGCTGCGGGTGCACGCCACCTTTGCTGCTGATGCGCTCGTCGCTGACGATGAAGTGCCGGGCGATTTTGCCGTCCAGGGTCTGCATCTGGAAAACCAGATCCTTGTCCTTGAGCTGCTGCTTGAACGCCGGGTTGTTACGGCTGGCCCTGGCCATCAACAGCCCCATGGCCCAGAGAAGAAAGCGGAACTTCATCAACGCGCCTCGAATAAAAAATGACTGAGTCGCGCAGTTTATCCTCTTCCAGAACTATTTATGCAAGTTCGCAACATATCCCTACAGAAAGCACAACGGGCGCCCTGGGGCGCCCGCTGAACCGACACTGGGGATGTCAGGATTCGATCACTTGCCTTTCTTGGCTGGCTTGGCCGGTACGTTGACGCTGTCACGCAGGTTCTTGCCTGGCTTGAAGGCTACGGTGTTGCTGGCCTTGATCTTCACCGGCTCGCCGGTCTGGGGGTTCTTGCCGGTACGCGCACCACGGTGACGTTTTTCAAAGGTGCCGAAACCGACCAGGGTCACGGTGTCCTTGTCCAGCGCACCGGTAATGCTGTCGAGGATCGCATTCAGCACCACGTTGGCCTTTTCCTTGGTCAGATCGGCCTTTTCGGCGATGACAGCGGCGAGTTCTGGTTTGCGCATAGTGAAGCCTCTTTGACGGGATTTTTTGTTGTTATGCCGTGCTGCCTCTGGGAGCAGCGCTCAAGGCACCGCAGGCTCTAATCTGCGGCAGACGGGAGTGAGAATGGCACGCCCACCGAGGCCGCGCCAGTATCTGGGCGGCCATTGTGTGAGCAACAACAGGACAAACCCGACAGAACGCCAGCTATTTACGCCATTACCGGGGGTAGCTGACGATTCAGGGCCAGCTTTTCCATCACGGCCGCACCGGTCAGGGCATAGCCCAGCAGCTTGCCGTCGGCATCGTGGCAGAGCACCTTGAGGTCGCTGCCCTGCCCCTCCACCTGCCAGTTGCCGTCGCGCCCTTGCGGGGGCGGCGAGACCACCAGCGGGCATGCGGGGGTCTTCACGGTGATTGGCATCGCCCCGTAACTGACGGCCGTGGGGTTGCCGGCCAGGGTTTGCGCCAAGGCGCGGGCACAGCTCATCAGCGGCATCACATAGAGCAGGTTGATGCCGTCCACCTCAGCGCAGTCGCCCAGGGCGAAGATATTGGCGTGGGACGTGCGCAACTTCCGGTCCACTACCACGCCGCGATTAGTCTGCAGGCCAGCAGCGGCGGCAAGATCAGTACGCGGGCGCAAGCCGATGGCTGAAACCACCAGGTCGCAGGCGATCACGCTACCGTCGGACAGGTGCGCCTCAAGGCCCTGCGCAACCTGCTGCAGGCGCGTCAGCACCGGGCCCAGGTGGAAGCGCACGCCAAGGCCCTCTAGCCCGGCCTGCACGGCAGCGGCCGCGGCTGGGTGCAACAGGGTCGGCATCACCTGCTCGCACGGGGCCACCACCTCGACCTGGAACCCGCCCAGGCTCATGTCATTGGCGAATTCGCAGCCAATCAGGCCGGCGCCCAGAATCAGCACGCGCTGCTTGCCAGCAGCGGCGGCGCGAAAGCGTGCGTAGTCCTCCAGGTCGTTGATCGGGAAGACCTGCCCGCCAGCGTCGCCCTCGATCGGCACCTGCACGGTCTGGGCGCCCCAGGCCAGCACCAGGTCGCGATAGGCCACGGCCTCTTCGCCGATCCACAGGCGCTTGTGGCCGGGGTCGATGCCGCTGATACGGGTGTGGGTGCGGATTTCGGCCTTGAGCTGCTCGGCCATCGCGCCTGGCTCGGCCATGCACAACCCATCGGCATCCTTGAGCTTGGCAAAACCCGTGGAGAGCATGGGCTTGGAGTAGGAACGACCATCGTCGGCGGTAATCAACAGCAGCGGCGTCTCGCCATCGAGCTTGCGAAATTCACGGGCCAGGTTGTAGCCGGCCAGGCCAGTACCGATGATGACTACGGGGGACGTCATGTCGTGCTTACCTCAGGGTGGTAAAAGGGGATGATCAGCCGATGGCGATCATTTCGAAGTCGCTCTTGCCGACGCCGCAGTCGGGGCACAGCCAGTCTGCAGGCACGTCTTCCCAGCGGGTGCCGGGGGCGATGCCGTCGTCGGGCCAGCCTTCGGCTTCGTCGTAGATCAGGCCACAGACAATACATTGCCATTTTTTCATCGGTACGGATTCCTCGTTTCAGGCTCGGGCTCGTGTCGCTGCTGATGGCCCGCCAGGGGGCCGCCGCGCAATCTTTGGGGGCTTTTTACTGGCCCTGCCAGCAGTATGCAAGCAGTCGGGGCAATCATGCTAAGCTCGCCGCCTCTCTGGCTGTAACAAGCATACCGACGTGTCGTACGAATCCCCGCAAGCAGCCGCTGTCGCGTGGCTGCCGTATTCACAGCTGGCGACCGAGATCGACCAGCCAACCCTAGACTGGCTGTTCGACGAGGGCTCGCTGACCCGCCGCCTGACCCGCCTGTCCCACGATCATTTCTCCGTCACCCCGCTGCTGGAAGGCTGGCAGCCACTGCGTGATGACGAATGCCTGGCCCTGGGCATCGCGCCGGGGGCGCAAGGCTGGGTGCGCGAGGTGTACCTGCGTGGCCACGGCCAGCCCTGGGTGTTCGCCCGCAGCGTGGCCAGCCGCAGTGCCCTGGAGCGCGGTGGCCTGGACCTCGAGACCCTGGGCAGCCGCTCGCTGGGCGAGTTGCTGTTCTGTGACCAGGCGTTCATTCGCCACCCCCTGCAAGTGTGCAGTTATCCACAGGCCTGGTTACCGACCGAGGCCCGCCATGATGCGCTTTGGGGCCGACGCTCACGCTTTGAACGGGACGGCCTGGACCTGCTGGTAGCCGAGGTGTTCCTGCCAGCCCTGTGGCAAGCGGCCAAGGAGGAAAACCGCTGATGTACCTGCAACTGCTCAAGTCGCTCAACCGCGTGCACCCGCGCGCCTGGGACTTTGTCCAGCTCAGCCGCATGGACCGCCCCATCGGCATCTACCTGCTGCTGTGGCCGACCCTGTCGGCTGTATGGATTGCAGGCCAAGGTTCGCCGACCCTGGCCAACGTACTGATCTTCGGCCTTGGCGTGGTGCTGATGCGCGCGGCAGGCTGCTGCATCAATGACTTTGCCGATCGCAAGGTCGATGGCCACGTCAAACGCACCGCTGACCGCCCCTTGGCCAGCGGCCGGGTCAAGCCCCGCGAGGCGCTGGCACTGTTCGCGATCCTGGTCGGGGTGAGCTTCCTGCTGGTGCTATGCACCAACAGCCGGACCGTGTGGCTGTCGTTCGGCGCCGTGGCCCTGGCGTTCTGCTACCCGTTCATGAAGCGCTATACCTATTACCCGCAAGTGGTGCTGGGCGCCGCGTATTCCTGGGGTATCCCCATGGCGTTCACCGCTGCTGGCGGTGAGCTGCCGGCCAGTGCCTGGCTGCTGTACATCGCCAACCTGCTGTGGACCGTGGGCTACGACACTTATTACGCCATGGTCGACCGCGACGATGACCTTAAGATCGGCGTGAAATCGACGGCCATCCTGTTTGGCGAAGCCGATCGGGTGATCATCCTGACCTTGCAGTTGCTGTCGCTGGCTTGCCTGCTGTTGGCTGGGAGCCGCTTCGAGCTGGGCGGCTGGTTCCACCTGGGGCTGCTGGGGGCGGCGTTGTGCTTTGCCTGGGAGTTCTGGTCGACGCGCAAGCTGGACCGCGAGTCATGCTTCAAGGCGTTTCTGCACAATCACTGGGCGGGGTTGCTGGTGTTCATTGGGGTCGTGCTGGATTACGCACTGCGCTGACTCTTCCGGCCCTATCGCCGGCAAGCCGGCTCCCACAGAGTTTGCATAGCTGCTGCCCCTGTGGGAGCCGGCTTGCCGGCGATAGGGCCGCAAAGCGGCCCCGGCTATGTCACGGCTTGGCCACGTGCCAGACGTCTTTCATGCCGTCACCGGTGGTATCGCCGGCCTTCTTGTCCTTGACGAAGGTGTACAGCGGCTTGCCGTCATAGGCCCATTGCATCTTGCCATCGTCACGCTTGATCTGTGTCCACTTGCCCTCTGCCTTTTCACTCGCTTTAGCCGTCAACGGCGGCCAATTCGTTGCGCAATCGCCATTGCACATCGACTTGCCCCCAGCGTCTTTGTCAAAGGTGTACAGCGTCATGCCGGCATGGTCGACCAGCATGCCGTTTTTCTCCATCGCATGGTCGGCCAAGGCCACCCCCGGGAGTGCCAGCGCAGCAAGAAGGGCCATCCAGCTCAGCGTATGTCGTGTCATTGGATTCACCATTGTTTCCGGGGAAATGAGTTCTGATAGCCGCCGCAGCGGCCCTTTCAAGCCTAGTCCAGTCATGGAATGTCGCCAGAACAGCCAATGCTCTGTCACACAGCTGCAATAATTCCGTTATCTAATGCGGGCCAGACACGATTTTCCAGGAGAGGTTTTGAGCATGGTTGGCAGGAACATTCTGATCGTCGACGACGAAGCGCCTATTCGCGAGATGATCGCCGTTGCATTGGAAATGGCCGGCTACGACTGCCTGGAAGCGGAGAACTCGCAACAGGCCCACGCGATCATCGTCGACCGCAAGCCTGACCTGATCCTGCTCGACTGGATGCTGCCGGGCACCTCGGGCATCGAACTGGCCCGCCGCCTGAAGCGTGACGAGCTGACCGGGGACATCCCGATCATCATGCTCACCGCCAAAGGTGAAGAGGACAACAAGATCCAAGGCCTGGAAGTGGGCGCCGATGACTACATCACCAAACCCTTCTCGCCCCGCGAGCTGGTCGCCCGCCTGAAAGCCGTGCTGCGTCGCACCGGCCCGAGCGACAGCGAGGCGCCGATCGAAGTCGGTGGCCTGCTGCTTGACCCGATCAGCCACCGCGTGACCATCGACGGCAAACCGGCAGAGATGGGCCCCACCGAATACCGCCTGCTGCAGTTCTTCATGACCCACCAAGAGCGCGCCTACACCCGTGGCCAGTTGCTGGACCAGGTTTGGGGCGGCAACGTCTATGTCGAGGAGCGTACTGTCGACGTGCACATCCGCCGCTTGCGCAAGGCGCTGGGTGAAGCCTACGAAAATCTGGTACAAACCGTCCGCGGCACTGGCTACCGTTTCTCGACCAAGAGCTGACACGCCTGCACGCCTGGCTGCACGACGTTGTACAAGGACCGTCAATTGAACCAGAACTGGCACGCGACCCTGATTCGCCACCTGCTGCTGCTGATCTCTGTCTGCCTGCTCGGTGGGCTGGTCAGCGGTTATTACGGCTGGAGCCTGGCCATCGGCCTGGCCCTTTACCTGGGTTGGACCCTCAAGCAGCTGCTGCGCTTGCATGACTGGCTGCGCAACCATCAACCCGACGAGGCCCCGCCAGACGGCTACGGCCTGTGGGGCGAAGTGTTCGACAGCATCTACCACCTGCAACGTCGCGACCAACGCGTACGCGGCCGCCTGCAGGCGGTGATCGACCGGGTGCAGGAGTCCACTGCCGCGCTGCGCGATGCGGTGATCATGCTCGACAGCGACGGCAACCTGGAATGGTGGAACCGCGCCGCCGAAACCCTGCTGGGCTTCAAGACCCCGCAGGACGGCGGCCAGCAGGTGACCAACCTGGTGCGCCACCCTCGCTTCAAGGAATACTTCGAGGCGGAGAACTACGTCGAGCCGTTGGAAATCCCTTCGCCGATCAATGACCGGATGCGTGTGCAGCTGCACATCACCCGCTACGGCAATAACGAGCACCTGATGCTGGTGCGCGATGTCACCCGCATCCATCAGCTCGAACAGATGCGCAAAGACTTCGTCGCCAACGTTTCCCATGAGTTGCGTACGCCGCTGACGGTGATTACCGGCTACCTGGAAACCTTGCTCGACAACGTCGAGGACGTAAACCCGCGCTGGACCCGGGCCCTGCAGCAGATGAGCCAGCAAGGTTCACGCATGCAGACCCTGCTCAATGACTTGCTGTTGCTGGCCAAGCTGGAGGCCACCGACTACCCCTCCGACAACCTGCCCGTGCCCGTCGATGCCCTGCTGCAGTCGATCAAGGGCGATGCCCAGGCGCTGTCCGGCCCACGTAACCAGCGCATCAGCCTGGAAGCCGCACCCGGCGTCAGCCTCAAGGGCAGCGAGGCAGAGCTGCGCAGTGCGTTCTCAAACCTGGTGTTCAACGCGGTCAAGTACACCCCGGACGAGGGCAGCATTCGCATCCGCTGGTGGGCCGATGCCCAGGGTGCGCACCTCAGCGTGCAGGATTCGGGTATCGGCATCGATGCCAAGCATTTGCCACGGCTGACCGAGCGCTTCTACCGCGTCGACTCCAGCCGGGCGTCCAATACCGGGGGCACGGGGTTGGGCCTGGCGATCGTCAAGCATGTGCTGCTGCGCCATCGCGGGCGCCTGGAGATCAGCAGCGTGCCGGGGCATGGCAGCACCTTTACCTGTCACTTTGCGCCGGCCCAATTGGCCAACGGCAAGGGTTGAGAAGGCTGCACCGCAACCCCATCAAGACCATCACCCTTTGCTTTTGCGGCTTCAACCGCTACATTGGATCCCCTGTGCCAGCCTGTGCTGGCACTTTTTTTCTCCATTCCTCAAAGACGGACCCCGTAAAAACTCCATCATGGACCCTTCCCCTGGTATCAGCCTCACCTCGTTATTCGCCGATTTCGGCATGATCATCTTTGCCTTGCTCCTGGTGCTGCTCAACGGCTTTTTCGTTGCCGCCGAGTTCGCCATGGTCAAGCTGCGCTCAACCCGCGTCGATTCCATCGCCGAACTGCACGGCTGGCGTGGCAGCATCCTGCGCAAGGTGCACAACCAGCTCGACGCTTACCTGTCCGCCTGCCAGCTGGGCATCACCCTCGCCTCCTTGGGCCTGGGCTGGGTCGGCGAGCCGGCGTTCGCCCACCTGCTGGAGCCGCTGCTGGCCTACATGGGCGTGGACACGCCAGAGCTGATCAAGGGCATTTCGTTCTTCGTCGCGTTCTTCGTCATCTCTTACCTGCACATCGTGGTCGGTGAGCTGGCGCCCAAGTCCTGGGCGATCCGCAAGCCCGAGCTGCTGTCGCTGTGGACCGCGGTGCCGCTGTACCTGTTCTACTGGGCGATGTACCCGGCCATCTACCTGCTCAATGCCAGCGCCAACACCATCCTGCGCATTGCTGGCCAAGGTGAGCCTGGCCCGCACCACGAGCATCATTACAGCCGCGAAGAGCTCAAGCTGATCCTGCACTCCAGCCGTGGCCAGGACCCGAGCGACCAGGGCATGCGCGTGCTGGCCTCGGCAGTGGAAATGGGCGAGCTGGAAGTGGTCGACTGGGCCAACTCCCGCGAGGACATGGTCAGCATCGACGCGCACGCGCCGCTCAAGCAGATCCTGGCCCTGCTACGCCGCCACAAATTCAGCCGTTACCCGGTCTACGACGCCGAACGCGAAGAGTTCACCGGGTTGCTGCACATCAAGGACCTGTTGCTGGAGTTGGCCGAACTCGACCACCTGCCCGAAACCATCGACCTCGAAGACCTGGCCCGCCCGCTGGAGCGGGTTTCCCGGCATATGCCGCTGTCGCAGTTGCTGGAGCAGTTCCGCAAGGGCGGCGCGCATTTCGTGCTGGTCGAGGAAGCCGATGGCAAGGTAATCGGCTACCTGACCATGGAAGACGTGCTGGAAGTACTGGTCGGCGATATCCAGGATGAACACCGCAAGACCGAGCGCGGCATCCTCGCCTACCAGCCGGGCAAGCTGCTGGTGCGTGGTGACACGCCGCTGTTCAAGGTCGAGCGCCTGCTGGGCATCGACTTGGACCACATCGAGGCGGAGACCCTGGCTGGGCTGGTGTATGAAACGCTCAAGCGCGTCCCTGAAGAGGAAGAAGTGCTTGAGGTTGAAGGCCTGCGCATCATCATCAAGAAGATGAAAGGGCCGAAGATCGTGCTGGCCAAGGTGCTGAAGCTGGATTGACCTTACGGTCCATCATTCAGGGGTTGCCCGCCGTAAAGTCGGGCAGCCCACTGATCGGCCTGTCGAACTGATAGGGTATCGACTCCAGCGCCAACCCCACGTTGCGCTGCACCACAAAATGCAGGTGCGGGCCGGTGCTGTTGCCGGTGTTGCCGGACTTGGCCAGCATCTGCCCCTGCTTCACCCGCTGCCCCTCAGCCACCACCACCGAACCGCGCATCAGGTGCAGGTACACGCCCATGGTGCCGTCGGCGTGCAGGACCCTGACAAAATTGCCCGAAGGGTTGCTGCCACGCCCGGTCTGGCTGTTCTCGACATTCACCACCACCCCTTCCCGGGCCGCAATGATGGTCGTGCCCTCAGGCATGGCGATATCCATGGCATAGCGCCCCTTGGGGCCAAAATGGCTGAAGCGGCCGTTGGGCCCCTGCGTCACCCGAAACGGCCCGCCCAGCCAGGGGAAGGCGTACCGATAACCCTGAGGCCGCAGCCCCGGGTCGCCCATTGCCTGCAGCAGCGTCGAGCGATAGCCCAGCAACGTCCCAGGGCGGCCCCGCAGCACGCTGAGCATCTGGGTTGAACGCCCTGGCAGCACCCTGCGCACGATCCGCGGCGCATTGCCGCCTTGGGCGTTGATCAGCTTGTCCAGGTGCAATTCGACCTGCACCGGCACATGCGATTCATTGCGCGCAGAAAAGCTCACGCCGCCCTGGAACACGATCGCGTTGAGCCGCACCTGGCTTTCCTGGCGCTCGACCATGGATTCATGCAGCTCGATCGGCTTGGCCCCGGGGCCTGGCCGGTCGGTATAGGCACCCACACCGTTGGCATCGGTGATCGGGTAGAGGGTCACGCCCAGGCTCGACGCCGAGGCCATGAGCAATGCACAGAACAGCAGCAGGCGGGCGGGCATGATAGTGGCTTTTTGACAGTTGTGATCTGTCGAAGCCTAGCAGCCGGTTTGGCGGGGGATATGACAGTTGGTCGGATGGCGAACACGTACCTGTAGGAGCAGCCTTGTGCTGCGAAGAGGCCGGTGATAACAGCCAATATCACTGTGTTATCACCGGCCTCTTCGCAGCACAAGGCTGCTCCTACAAGAACCGCGTATGCCTGGCTGTCGATCAGGCGCCGGGCGTGAAGTGCTTCTGCGCCGTGCCGCGGGCAATCAGCCGCGACAGGTAGTCGAGCTTCTGCGCATCCTGATCGACGAACTTGAAGGTCAGCTGCAGCCAGTCACTGTCTGGCTTGGGCTCCAGCGCCGCGACGGCATGCAGGTAACCGTTCAGGCGCGCGACTTCGGCGTTTTCGCCTTGCTCCAGGTCCAGTACCGCGCCCTCAAGCACCTGCGGCAGCGCTTCGCTGCGGCGCACCACCAGCAGCGCCTCTTTCAGGCTCAACGCCTTGATCACGCACGGCTGTGTGCCGCTAGACAGGCGCAGCTGGCCTTGGCCACGGCCACTGGGTGCAGCCGCAGGCGGTGCCGGTGCATTGATCAACGGCTTGGCCGGCGCGGCAGCAGGCGCCGCGACCTTGACGGCTTCAGGCTTGCCGCCCGTCAGCGCGCTCAGCGAATCGTTGGCAAACGCCGAATTCGCGCGCGCAGGCCCAGTGGCCATCAGGCTGTCGAGTTTGCCGATCTTGGTCAGGGCTTTCTTTACCTTGGTCAGCAACTGCTCGTTGGTGAACGGCTTGCCGACAAAATCGGACACACCGGCCTGAATGGCCTGGATCACGTTCTCCTTGTCACCACGGCTGGTCACCATGATGAACTGCAGGCTCTTCAACGCGGGCTGCTGACGGCACCAGCTGAGCAGCTCCAGGCCCGACATCTCAGGCATTTCCCAGTCACACAGGACCAGGTCGAACGGCTCCTTGCCCAACATGGCCATCGCCTTGCGACCGTTGACCGCATCGTCGATGACCATGCCCGGAAAGGCATTGCGCAGGCACTTCCTGACCAGATCGCGGATGAACGGGGCGTCATCCACGACCAGCACATTGACTTTACTCATCGATACTCCTCTTGAATCCCGACTAGCCTACCGGCAAGTGATGGCTACTTGCCACAACTGCGCGTGGAGCGGGACTTCTTCACACCGTTCGCGGGTGCCTGATGGCTGCTCGACCGCAAACGAAAACGCCCGGCCTAAGCCGGGCGTTGAGGCTCGGGAGCAATACTATTTATCGTCCGCTTGGCCCGGAACATTAGCGCTTTCGGCCTCATCGCCGCTGGTGCCCTGCACTTCCGCCTTCATGCGCTTGAGGCCCATGTGGCGGACGTCGGTGCCGCGCACCAGGTAAATCACCAGCTCGGAAATGTTGCGGGCGTGGTCGCCGATACGCTCCAGCGAACGCAAGGCCCAGATGACGCTCAGCACCCGCGAAATCGAACGCGGGTCTTCCATCATGTAGGTCACCAGTTCGCGCAGCGCAGTTTTGTACTCGCGGTCGATGGTCTTGTCGTACTGCGCCACCGACAACGCCAGGTCGGCATCGAAGCGGGCAAAGGCGTCCAACGCATCGCGCACCATGTTGCGCACCTGGTCGCCGATGTGGCGCACCTCAACGTAGCCGCGTGGCGACTCGCCTTCTTCGCACAGCTGGATGGCGCGGCGGGCGATTTTGGTCGACTCGTCACCGATGCGTTCCAGGTCGATCACCGACTTGGAGATGCTGATGATCAGGCGCAGGTCGGACGCCGCTGGCTGGCGGCGGGCGAGGATGCGGACGCACTCCTCGTCGATGTTGCGCTCCATCTGGTTGATCTGCTCATCGACCTCGCGCACCTGCTGGGCCAGGCCCGAATCGGCCTCGATCAGCGCGGTTACCGCGTCGTTGACCTGTTTCTCGACCAGGCCGCCCATGGCCAGGAGGTGGCTGCGCACCTCTTCGAGCTCGGCGTTGAACTGCTGGGAGATGTGATGCGTAAGGCTTTCTTTGTTGATCATCGTTTCGCTCCGCGAAAAAGCTGCAAGCCTCAAGCCGCAAGCTTCAAGTCGTTCGTGTTATCCCTTGGCCCCAGGCCTGCGGCTGGCAGACCGACTAGCCATAGCGACCGGTGATGTAGTCTTCGGTCTGCTTCTTCGCCGGGTTGGTGAACAGGGTATCGGTGTCCCCGAATTCGACCAGTTTGCCCATGTACATGAAGGCGGTGTAGTCCGAGACGCGCGCCGCCTGTTGCATGTTGTGGGTCACGATGACGATGGTGTACTTGGATTTCAATTCGTAGATCAGCTCTTCGACCTTCAGCGTCGAGATCGGGTCCAGTGCCGAGCACGGTTCGTCGAGCAGCAATACTTCTGGCTCCACGGCGATGGTGCGGGCAATGACCAGACGTTGCTGCTGGCCACCCGACAGGCCCAGGGCCGAATCGTGCAGGCGGTCTTTGACCTCATCCCACAGGGCGGCGCCCTTCAGTGCCCATTCGACGGCTTCGTCGAGGGTGCGCTTCTTGTTGATGCCCTGGATGCGCAGGCCGTAGACGACGTTCTCATAGATGGTCTTGGGGAACGGGTTCGGCTTCTGGAACACCATGCCCACACGGCGGCGCAGCTCGGCCACGTCTTCGCCCTTGCGGTAGATATTGGTGCCATACAGGTTGATGGCGCCCTCCACGCGGCAACCGTCAACCAGGTCGTTCATGCGGTTGAAGGTACGCAGGAGGGTCGACTTGCCGCAGCCGGACGGGCCGATGAAGGCGGTCACGCGCTGCTTGGGGATATTCATGCTGACGTCGAACAAGGCTTGCTTGTCGCCGTAGAACAGGCTCAGGCCCGGTACTTCGATGGCCACGGTCTCTTCGGCCAGGCGCAGGCTCTGCTTGTCGCGGCCCAGGGCAGACATGTCGATGCCGTGGGTATGGGATTCGTGCTGCATGGTCAACTCCATACGCTATCAATTCGTTTCAAAGGGCCGCCCGGCTTGCAGGCGGCACGCTTGTAATCAGGATCAGTGGTCCAGCGCCTTGTACTTCTCGCGCAGGTGGTTACGGATCCACACCGCCGAGAGGTTGAGGGTGGCGATCACCAGCACCAGCAGCAGCGCGGTGGCGTACACCAGCGGCCGTGCGGCCTCGACGTTAGGGCTCTGGAAGCCGACGTCATAGATGTGGAAGCCCAGGTGCATGATCTTCTGGTCCAGGTGCAGGTACGGGTAGTTGCCATCCAGTGGCAACGACGGCGCCAGCTTCACCACACCCACCAGCATCAGTGGCGCCACTTCACCCGCGGCGCGGGCCACGGCGAGGATCATGCCGGTCATCATGGCCGGGCTGGCCATCGGCAGGACGATTTTCCACAGGGTCTCGGCCTTGGTCGCGCCTAGGGCCAGCGAGCCCTCGCGCACAGTGCGTGGAATCCGCGCCAGGCCTTCTTCGGTGGCCACGATCACCACCGGTACCGCCAGCAGCGCCAAGGTCAGCGAGGCCCACAGCAGGCCCGGGGTACCCAGGGTGGGTGCCGGCAGCGACTCGGGGAAGAACAGCCGGTCGATCGAGCCACCCAGTACATAGACGAAGAAGCCCAGGCCGAACACGCCGTAGACGATCGCCGGTACACCCGCCAGGTTGTTCACCGCGATGCGGATCAGGCGCGTCACCGGGCCCTGCTTGGCGTATTCGCGCAGGTAGACTGCAGCCAGCACGCCGAACGGGGTCACGATCACGGCCATGATCAGGGTCATCATCACGGTACCGAAGATGGCCGGGAAGATGCCGCCCTCGGTGTTGGCTTCACGCGGGTCGTCGCTGAGGAACTCCCAGACCTTGGCGAAGTAAGTGCCCATCTTGGTCAGCCCGGACATGCCGTTCGGCTGGATAGCGTGCACCACCTTGCTCAGGTTGATCTCCACTTCGCGGCCGTTGGCATCACGTGCCACCAGGCTGTCGCGGGAGAAGGCCTGGTGCAGGCCGCTGAGGCGGTCTTCGATGGCCTTGTAGCGGCTGTTCAGCTCGGCACGCTCGGCGTCCATGTCGGCCTGGGCAGCGGCGTCGAGCTTGCCCTCCAGCTCCAGCTTGCGGCTATGCAGGCGCAGGCGTTCGAGGCCATGGTTGATGGCGCCGATGTCTTTTTTCTCGAGTTGCTGCAATTCGCCATTGAGCTGGTTGGCGCGCTTGAGGCGGGCCTGCAGTTCGTTCCAGGCAGCAGGGCCTTCGGCGACCACGCGGCCTTCTTCCTTGACGCTGACCAGGTAGCCGTAGAAGTTGCCCCACTCGCGGCGTTCCAGCGCCATCAGGTCGACCGGGCGTTGCTCATCGACCAGCCAGTCGCCCACCACCCAGGTGAAGTCGCTGCCGTTAAGGTCGCGGTTACCGACCTTGATCAGCTCACGGGTCATGAACTCCGGGCCCTGCTCAGGTACCGGCAAGCCGGCACCCTTCAGGCGTGCACGGGGCACTTCTTCTTTTTGCACCACTTCGCCGACGACGATGTGATCAGCCTGGCCAGGCACCTTGTAGGTGGCCTGGACCAGGTCGGCCGGCCAGAAGTGGCCCAGGCCTCGCACGGCGATGACCGACAGCAGGCCGATGGTCATGATCACCGCCATGGCAACCGCGCCACCGCTGATCCAGACGCCTGGGGCGCCGCTCTTGAACCAGCCTTTGAGGGAATCCTTTTTCACGGATCTCTACCTTTCTATCAAAGCGACGAGTATTTCTTGCGCAGACGCTGGCGAATCAGCTCGGCCAAGGTGTTCATGATGAAGGTGAACATCAGCAGCACGAGGGCCGCCAGGAACAGCACGCGATAGTGGCTGCCACCGACTTCCGACTCCGGCATTTCTACCGCCACGTTGGCGGCCAGGGTGCGCATGCCTTCGAACAGGTTCATCTCCATCACCGGGGTGTTGCCGGTGGCCATGAGCACGATCATGGTCTCGCCCACCGCACGGCCCATGCCGATCATCAGCGCCGAGAAGATACCCGGGCTGGCGGTGAGGATGACCACGCGGGTCAGGGTCTGCCACGGCGTCGCACCCAGGGCCAGGGAGCCCAGGGTCAGGCTGCGCGGCACGCTGAACACGGCGTCTTCGGCAATCGAGTAGATGTTCGGGATAACCGCGAAGCCCATGGCGATACCAACTACCAGGGCGTTGCGCTGGTCGTAGGTGATGCCCAGGTCGTTGGTGATCCACAGGCGCATGTCGCCGCCGAAGAACCAGGTCTCCAGGTAAGGGCTCATGGTCAGGGCGAACCAGCCGGTGAACAGGATCACGGGGATCAGGATCGCCGCTTCCCAGCCATCCGGCACGCGCAGGCGGATCGACTCCGGCAGGCGGCTCCAGACGAAACCGGCCAGCAGGATGCCGAACGGCATCAGTACGAACAGGCTGAACACACCCGGCAAGTGGCCTTCGAGGTACGGCGCGAGGAACAGGCCGGCGAAGAAGCCGAGGATCACCGTCGGCATCGCTTCCATCAGCTCGATCACCGGCTTGACCTTGCGGCGCATGCCAGGGGCCATGAAGTAGGCGGTGTAGATGGCGGCGGCAATGGCCAG
Source organism: Pseudomonas sp. LAIL14HWK12:I7 (assembly GCF_000483465.1). NCBI lineage: Bacteria > Pseudomonadati > Pseudomonadota > Gammaproteobacteria > Pseudomonadales > Pseudomonadaceae > Pseudomonas > Pseudomonas sp. LAIL14HWK12:I7. The sequence goes on along the minus strand of NZ_AXYZ01000001.1, from coordinate 211,153 downwards.
CGGGGCGGCCAGGATCATCGCGTAGAACGCAGCCTTCAGGGTACCGAAGGTCAGCGGCGACAGGCTGAGCTTGGGCTCGAAGTCGGTGTTGGACGCAGTCGACTGCCAGACGTACTTGGGCTCGTCATAGTTCTCGTACCAGACCTTGCCCCACAGCGCGCTGAAGGAGACTTCCGGGTGCGGGTTCTTCAGGCTCAGCGGCAGCAGCTTGCCGCCTTCCTCGATGATGATGCGGTTGGCACGCGGCGACAGGGCCAGGATGCCCGCGCCTTCTGCAGCCGGCTCGACCAGCAGGGTGCGGTGCGCGGTGCTGTGGAACACACCAAGCTTGCCTTCGGCGTCCAGGGCGATGAAGCCCTTGCGGCGCTCTTCGGCATCGATCTGGACGATCGGCGCAGTGCCCATCTGGAAGCTGCGGATCAACTTGAAGCGCGACTCGCCATCGGGATCGCGGGCCATGAACCACTGGTTCAAGCCACCTTTGGAGTCACCGAAGATCAGCGAGATACCGCCCACCAACTGGCCACTGGCCGTGATCTCGGCATTGCCATCTTCCAGCAGCTTGTAGCGGCCGTTGAGGCTCTTGTCACGCAGGCTGAAGACGTCGGCGGTGGCACGGCCGTTGACCACGTACAGCCATTGCTGGCGCGGGTCGACGTAAATGGCCTTGACCGGCTCGGTCATCTGCGGGAGGTCGATACGGTTCTGCTCGCTGGTGACCTCGCCGGTCATCATGTTCTCTTCGCGGGTCAGTTGGGTGACCTGCAGGTGCGAACCGGTGGAACCTGCCAGCAGCAGGGTTTCGCCGTTGACGTTGACGCTCACGTGCTCCAGAGGGCGGCCCTGGTCGTCAAGCACGAACGCGTCCTTGCCGTAGGGGTAGTCGATGCCTGGGGTGATGGTCTTCTTGTTGTCCGGGTAGGTGATCTTGTAGGTGTGGTGGAACACCAACGCCTGACCATTGGACAGACCCAGCACAACCAGCGGGCTACCCGGCTGATCGGTGCTGATGGAGCTCACCTGGGTACCGGCCGGCAGCGGCAGGTCGACGCGCTGCAGCTCGGCACCGGTCTTGGTGTCGAAGAACAGTGCCTGCCCCTTGTCGGAAACCCGCATGCCCACCAGGTTCTGCTCTTCAAGCGCGATCATCAGCGGCTTGCCGACATCCTGCTGCAGCCAGGTCGGCTCCAGGGCCTTCTTGCTGGTCAGCTCGGCGCCCTGGAACAGCGGCAGCACCACGTAGGCCAGGTAGAAGAAAATCAGGGTAATTGCCGCCAATACGGCAAGCCCGCCCACCAGTACATACCAGCGAGTCAGGCGGTCCTTGAGCGCACGCATGCGGCGCTTGCGTTGCAACTCGGGCGTATTGAAGTCAATCCGCACGGGTTGGGAATTTTGGGTCATGGTGGAGTTGGCCAGATCATTCATGCGCACACCCTAGCGGTCCCGTATGACAAAAACATGACAATGCAGTGACGCAAGAAAGCCCGACGCTCAGGGGTTCTGGCTTCGGACTGAGAATTCGTGGAAGCGGCCGGGCTTAGGCACCGGCCGATTCCTCAGTTACTTACTTCTTTGCGACGTTACCAGCGTGGGACAGGCCCAGGTCAGCCAGGGTCTTGTCGACCACTTTGGCCGGCAGCGGGATGTAGCCATCCTTCACCACGACCTGCTGGCCAGCTTGCGACAGCACCAGCTTGATGAACTCGGCGTCCAGCGGGGCCAGAGGCTTGTTCGGGGCCTTGTTGACGTAGACGTACAGGAAGCGGGACAGCGGGTACTTGCCGTTCAGGGCGTTTTCTTCGTTGTCTTCGATGAACTCGCCGCCTTCTTTCTTGGCCAGGGCAACGGTCTTGACGCTAGCGGTCTTGTAGCCGATGCCCGAGTAGCCAATGCCGTTCAGCGAGGAGCTGATCGACTGCACGACCGAAGCCGAGCCAGGCTGTTCGTTGACGTTAGGCTTGAAGTCGCCTTTGCACAGGGCTTCTTCCTTGAAGTAGCCGTAGGTGCCCGATACCGAGTTACGGCCGAACAGCTGCACTGGCTTGTTGGCCAGGTCGCCGGTCACGCCCAGGTCGCCCCAGGTTTTGACATCGGCCTTGGCGCCGCACAGGCGAGTGGACGAGAAGATCGCATCGACCTGAGCCATGGTCAGGCCCTTGATCGGGTTGTCCTTGTGGACGAATACAGCCAGGGCGTCAACGGCGACCGGGATGGCGGTCGGCTTGTAGCCGTACTTCTGTTCGAAGGCCTGCAGCTCGACGTCCTTCATCTTGCGGCTCATCGGGCCCAGGTTGGCGGTGCCTTCGGTCAGCGCGGGTGGCGCGGTGGAGGAGCCGGCGGCCTGGATCTGAATGTTTACGTTCGGATATTCCTTCTTGTAGGCCTCGGCCCACAGGGTCATCAGGTTGGCGAGGGTGTCCGAACCGACGCTGGAGAGGTTGCCCGAAACACCGGTGGTCTTGGTGTAGGTCGGGATTGCTGGGTCGACAGCGGCTACCGCATTGGCGGTTGCAACGCCAGCGGCGGCGAAGGTAAGGGCCGCCATCAAACGCTTCAGTTTCATGCCTTGCTCCTAGCAGGAATATTGGGGGTGTTGGATGGATCGGGCCCAAGTATCTGCAGGCCGCATGAATACGATATGACTTCAATGTGACAATTGGATGAAAGGCCATCACCCGGTGCCGGGGATGGCCTTTTCAAGATGTTGCAGAGGCGCGGGGTAACCGCTCAGGCTCTTCGCCTACCCCAATGAGGGAGGCAATTGATGCAAGCCGATCAGCGCTTATTGGCGAACAGATAAACGCCTACGGCCAGCCCGACAGCACACAGCCCCGCCACATAATAGGCCGGCGCCATTGGGCTGACCTTCAACAGCGCGGTCACCACCATCGGCGTCAGCCCGCCGAAGATGGCGTAGGCGACGTTGTAAGAGAACGACAAGCCGCTGAAACGCACCACCGGTGGGAAGGCCTTGACCATCACATAGGGCACGGCGCCGACGATACCGACGCACAGTCCGGTCAGCGCATACAGCGGGAACAGCAGGTCGGGGCGGGTCGGCAGGCTGTGGTAGAAGGTCCAGGAGCTGGCCAGCAACAGCAGGCTGCCGACGATGAACACACGCCCAGCGCCGATGCGGTCGGCCAGGCTACCGGCACCGATGCAGCCGAGGCTGAGCAGCACGATGGCCAGGCTGTTGGCCTTGAGCGAGTCGGTCGGGCTGATTTGGTAGAAGCTCTGCAGCAGCGCGGGGGTCATCAGGATCACCACCACGATGCCGGCCGACAGCAACCAGGTCAGCAGCATCGACAAGATGATCGCGCCACGGTGATCACGCAGCACGGCACGCAGCGGCAGCTCTTCGGCCAGGGCCTTGCGCTGCTGCATCTCGGCGAACACTGGGGTTTCGTGCAGCCAGCGGCGCAGGTACACCGAGAACAGGCCGAACACACCCCCCAGCAAGAACGGTATACGCCAGGCGTAATCGGCAACTTCACCTGGGGTGTAAATGCTGTTGATCAGGGTCGCGACCAGCGAGCCGAGCAGAATGCCCGAGGTCAGGCCGGCGGTCAGCGTGCCGCAGGCGTAGCCGGTATTGCGCGCTGGTACGTGCTCCGAGACGAACACCCAGGCGCCCGGCACTTCGCCACCAATCGCCGCGCCCTGAATCACGCGCATCAGCAGCAGCAAAACCGGTGCCCACAGGCCAATCTGCGCGTAGGTCGGCAGCAGGCCCATGATCAGGGTGGGCAGCGCCATCATGAAGATGCTCAGGGTGAACATCTTCTTGCGCCCGAGCAGGTCACCGAAGTGCGCCATGACGATGCCGCCCAGTGGCCGCGCCAGGTAGCCGGCGGCGAAGATGCCGAACGTCTGCATCAAGCGCAGCCATTCCGGCATGTCGGCAGGGAAGAACAGCTTGCCGACCACCGTGGCGAAGAACACGAAGATGATGAAGTCGTAGAACTCCAGTGCACCGCCCAGGGCGGACAGTGAAAGGGTCTTGTAGTCGCTGCGGGTCAGCGGCCGTGAAGGCTGCTCGATACTGCTCGGCACGGAGGTCATCGATCTTTCTCTTGTAGGTCATGCAGGCCGCTTGGCGCGCGACTTCTGGATTGGTAGACGAGCGAAGATAGCAAATTGCCGAGGCGCGCCGAAAGCGATACAAAAACCATACAGATATTCATGAATGCGCGGTCGTCGCTGGCCGTTATGCTCTATATACTGGCCGTTCGTAGGAAAAGGTTGCTCCTAGCGTGGGATGTTGTGCGAAAACGCCGGTCTGCATGTCAGGCGGTTTCGCAGAGTTTCCCTACGGCCGCCCAGTGAAACGAAATCGGCGTAGTATGTTTCCAGCTGAATCGTTTACCCGGCCTTTGCGCCACACCAACGAAAGCGTCACGGGTCAGAGGCCCCATCGCATGATTGAGCTCGAACAAGAAGATCCAATCCCGCAAGGCGACCTGGCCTTGCAAATCACCGCACTCCCTCGTGAGACTAACGGCTTTGGTGACATCTTTGGCGGCTGGCTGGTCGCCCAGATGGATTTGGCCGGCACTGCCATGGCCAGCCGTGTCGCGGGTGGCCGTGTGGCCACGGTGGCCATCGATCGCATGGCCTTCCTGGTCCCGGTCGCCGTGGGCGCCCAGCTGTCGTTCTATACCCAGACCCTGGAAATCGGCCGCAGCTCGATCCAGATGATGGTCGAAGTGTGGAGCGACGACCCGCTGTCCAGTGAATGGCGCAAGGTGACCGAAGCGGTATTCGTCTTCGTCGCCATCGACGGCAGTGGCCGCACCCGCTCTGTGCCTCGTCGCTGAGCCACGCCGGCGGTAAACTCATTGCACGTGCCCGGGTCCAAGGCCCACAGGGCAATCAATGAGACGAGTGCAATGGCTACTTTCAAGGTCGACACCGAGCAACACGGCGAACTCAATTGCTGGCGCATCACCAGCGAGCATGCCGAACTACTGATCGCCCAGCAGGGCGCGCAGATCCTCAGCTACCAGCGTGTGGGCGAACCGCCGCTGCTGTGGCTGAGCGACCAGGCCATTTTCCGCCAGGGCAAATCCGTGCGCGCCGGGGTACCGGTGTGCTGGCCGTGGTTTGGCAACCTGCAGCGCAACCCCGCGTCTGTACAAAGTATGTACACGGGCGAACAAGCCCCCGCGCATGGGCTGGTGCGGGGTCGCGACTGGCAGTTGAACAGGGCTGAGCAGGTCGGCGACACGATTCAGATCGAATTCGAGCTGCCTGCGGCTCAAGGTGACTTGCCCGGCTGGCCGCATGAGGTCGAGCTGAAGTTGCTGATCGAACTGGGCGAACAGCTGAACGTGACGCTGACCAGCTATAACCTCGGCAGCGACAGTGTGACCATCAGCCAGGCCCTGCACAGCTACTTTGCCGTCAGCGACGTGCGCCAGGCGCGGGTCGAGGGTGCGGAGGGGTTGAGCTACATCGAGACCTTGGCCGATTGGGAGCAGCGCCAGCAGCAAGGTGTGCTGGCATTTGCCGGGGAGACTGACCGGATCTACCTGGCTACCCCGCAAACCCTTAGCATCGTCGACCCCCACTGGGCGCGGCGGATTACCCTGACCAGCAGTGGCTCGCGCTCGGCGGTGATCTGGAACCCGTGGACCGAGCGGGCGCGGGAGCTGCCGGACATGGCGGATGATGGCTGGCAGCGGATGCTGTGCATCGAGACGGCGAATGTGTGGGATGACGTGGTGGAAGTGAAGCCTGGCGCGAGCCATTCGCTGGGCGTGCAGATTGGTTGTGAAATGATCTGAGTTTTGCAGTGGTTTTGCGGGCCTCTTCGCGGGTAAACCCGCTCCCACAGGTACTGCACCGCATTCGAAATGGGTGAAGTACCTGTGGGAGCGGGTTTACCCGCGAAGAGGCCGGTGCAGGCAATCAGAGGTCGGAGTCCTCCACCACCCTCACCTTCTGCGCATCCAGCGCATAGGCCGCATCCGCCAGGTCGTTGCTGACCTTCTCCACCTTCAACGCCCCGCTAACCCACAGCGGCGTGTAGATGTCGTCGATTTTCAGCCCCTTCGGGTAGCGCACCAGCACCAACTGGTTCGGTGGCGGTGGCGGCACGTGGATGCAGGCGCCCGGGTACGGCACCAGGAAAAACAGCGTGCTGTTGCCCTTGGCATCGCTCTCCAGCGGCACCGGGTAACCGCCCAGGCGAATCTGCTTGCCGTTCATGGCGGCCACGGTCTTGGTCGAATACATCACCGCCGGCAACCCTTTGCTCTGCTTGAGGCCGCCCTTGTCGGTGAAGGTGCCCATGGCCTCTGGCGAGTTGTGGTCGATTTCGGGCATCTGCTCAAGGGCCTTCTGGTCCGACTTGGGCATCAGCTCCAGCCAGTCGGTTTCGGGCAGCTCGGCACGGGCCAGGGTGCTGGCCAGAAGCAAGGGGATGAGAAATAAGGCACGCATGAAAATGCTCGGCAACTCGGATGAATTGCCGAGCATTCTAAACGGTATTCAGCGTTTCTTGATTAATCCGTAGATCACCAGAAGGACGACGGCACCGACCAGCGCGCCGAAGAACCCTGCGGCCTGCCCCGCCTGATAAATGCCCAGTGCCTGGCCGCCGTAGGTGGCGAGCAAGGAGCCGGCAATACCCAGCAGGATGGTCATGATCCAGCCCATGCTGTCGTCGCCCGGCTTGATGAAGCGGGCCAGCAGGCCAACGATGAGGCCGATGAAGATGGTTCCAATGATGCCCATGGCAATCCCTCTGCAGTGAAGATGGAACAAGCCAAAGCCTAGACGGGCTTTGGCTTGTTCCATGTTCAGAGGGCAAGCCGCTTGCAGAAGTTCGATTTACAGCCCGATCAGTTGCTGATCAGCGCCTCTACTTCGGCAATCTTGCGCGCGAGGGTGGCCATGTCCTGGCAACGCAGGGTGGCATGGCCAACCTTGCGCCCGACCTTGAAGGCCTTGCCATAGTGGTGCAGGTGGCAGTCTTCGATGGCAACCACTTTGTCCACCGCGGGTACTTCGCCGATGAAGTTGAGCATGGCGCTTTCACCGACCTTGGCAGTCGAGCCCAGCGGCAGGCCGGCAACGGCGCGCAGGTGGTTCTCGAACTGGCTGCACTCGGCGCCTTCGATGGTCCAGTGCCCGGAGTTGTGCACACGCGGGGCGATTTCGTTGGCCTTCAGGCCGCCGTCGACTTCGAAGAACTCGAACGCCATCACGCCGACATAGTCCAGCTGCTTCAGCACACGGCCGACGTAGTCTTCGGCCAGGCCTTGCAGCGGGTGCGCTTCGCTGGCCACCGACAGGCGCAGGATGCCGCTCTCGTGGGTGTTGTGCACCAGCGGATAGAAGCGGGTTTCGCCATCGCGAGCACGGACGGCCACCAGCGAGACTTCGCCGGTGAACGGCACGAAGCCTTCCAGCAGGCACGGCACGCTGCCCAGCTCGGCGAAGGTGTCGACCACGTCTTCAGCACTGCGCAGGACCTTCTGGCCCTTGCCGTCGTAGCCCAGGGTGCGGGTCTTGAGCACCGCTGGCAGGCCAATGCTGGCAACCGCGGCGTCCAGGTCTGCCTGGGAGAGAATGTCGGCGAAGGCCGGGGTCGGAATACCCAGGTCGCGGAACATGCTCTTCTCGAACAGGCGGTCGCGGGCAATACGCAGCGCTTCGGCGCTTGGGTAGACCGGGACGAACTGCGAGAGGAAGGCCACGGTTTCGGCCGGGACGCTTTCGAACTCGAAGGTCACCAGGTCGACTTCGTCGGCCAGCTGGCGCAGATGGTCCTGGTCACCGTAGTCGGCGCGCAGGTGCTCGCCCAGAGGGGCGGCGCAGGCATCTGCAGCCGGGTCGAGGAACGCGAAGTTCATGCCCAGCGGAGTACCCGCCAGGGCCAGCATGCGGCCGAGCTGGCCACCACCGATTACACCGATCTTCATGGGGTCAGCCTCAAGCCTGGCGCGGGTCTGGATTGTCCAGCACGGTGTCGGTCTGTTCCGTGCGGAACTGCTTGAGCGCCGCGTGGTACTGCGGGTACTTGGCGCCCAGGATGCTCGCCGACAGCAATGCAGCGTTGATCGCGCCCGCCCGGCCGATGGCCAAGGTCGCGACCGGAACGCCCGCCGGCATCTGCACGATCGATAGCAGCGAATCGACACCCGACAGCATCGACGACTGCACCGGCACGCCCAGCACCGGCAGGTGGGTCTTGGCGGCGCACATGCCTGGCAGGTGGGCTGCGCCACCGGCACCGGCGATGATCACCTCGATGCCACGGCCTTCGGCCTCTTCGGCATACTGGAACAGCAGATCCGGGGTGCGGTGGGCGGAAACCACCTTCACTTCGTAGGGAATGCCGAGTTTTTCCAGCATATCGGCGGTGTGGCTAAGGGTGGACCAATCGGACTTGGAGCCCATGATCACGCCAACCAGTGCACTCATCGTCGAGCCTCTTCGCTTGTGCGCCCTTGGGCGCGTCAAAAAACAACAAGCCACGCGGGACGACCGGCGTGGCTTGTTTGCTGATCAGGACCGGAGCTATCCGGTCTAAAGGCCGCGCAGTATACCGTAACCCTGGGCGATGCTGGCACCCCCGGCGACCAACTGTCGGCCTTATTTTTCGGGGCTTTGGCTGACTTTTGGGTCAACCGCCGCCGCCCCTTCCAGCTTGCGCCACAACAAGCGCACGTTGGCCTTGCGCACCAGGGCGCAGCGGTACAGGCGGATTTCCAGGGGCACGTGCCATTGGCTGCCACCGCAGATGGCCAGTTCGCCCCGCTCCAGTTCGCCGCGCATCGACAGGCGGGGCACCCAGGCAATGCCCATGCCCTCCAGCGCCATGCTCTTGAGGCTGTCGGCCATGGCGGTTTCATAAACAGTGGTGTAGCGCAGGTTGCGCTGGCGTAGCAGCAGGTTCACCGAACGGCCGAGGAAGGCACCGGCGGTGTAGGCCAAAAGTGGCACGCTGCCCTCGCCTTCCAGGTCGAACAAAGGCTGGCCGTCGGCATCCACGGCACACACCGGCAACATTTCGGTGGTGCCCATGTGCAGCGACGGGAAGATCTCGGCATCCATCTGCAGCGCGGCATCGGGGTCATAGAAGGCCAGCATCAGGTCGCAACCGCCTTCGCGCAGGGCATGCACCGCATCACCCACGTTGGTCGCCACCAGACGGGTGGCAATGTTCAACCCGTCGTTGCGCAACTGGGCCACCCAACGTGGGAAAAACCCCGACGCCAGGGAGTGCGCCGCCGCCACTTGGATAACCTCGCCCTGGCCACCTTCGAGGTGGTGCAAATGGCGCAGAATTTCGCTCAACTGGTCGACAACGGTGCGCGCTGTGACCAGAAACAGCTGCCCGGCCTCGGTCAGTTCAATCGGCGTGCGGGAACGATTCACCAGCTGCAGGCCCAAGGCTGCTTCGAGGCTGCGAATACGTCGACTGAAGGCCGGTTGAGTGACGAAACGCCGCTCTGCCGCTTGCGAAAAACTGCGCGTGGCAGCCAGGGCGCTGAAGTCTTCCAGCCATTTGCTTTCCAGGTTCACGAAGCACATCTCCCGGCATGCACCAAAATGGAACACGCTCGAATGTCAATTGGCGTCACATGAAACACTATGCCGTTTGTGCATAGGTTAGCGTGCAACAGCATTGGCCGCAAAATCCTCTTCGGGCCTAGGATTAGCGCCATTCCGGCATGTGCCGGGTCAAATTCGAGATGATATACATCATGTCTGCCGCTGCATCGTTCCGCGTCGAAAAAGATCTGCTGGGTACCCTTGAAGTTCCTGCTGATGCCTACTACGGCATCCAGACCCTGCGCGCTGCCAACAACTTCCACCTCTCCGGTGTTCCGCTGTCGCACTACCCGAAACTGGTAGTGGGCCTGGCGATGGTCAAGCAGGCTGCTGCTGACGCCAACCGAGAGCTGGGGCACCTGAGCGATGCCAAGCACGCCGCCATCAGCGCCGCCTGCGGCCGGCTGATCAAAGGCGACTACCACGAGCAGTTCGTGGTGGACATGATTCAAGGCGGTGCTGGTACTTCTACCAACATGAACGCCAACGAAGTCATCGCCAACATCGCGCTGGAGGCCATGGGCCACCAGAAGGGTGAGTACCAGTACCTGCACCCGAACAACGACGTGAACATGGCGCAGTCGACCAACGACGCCTACCCGACTGCGATCCGTCTGGGTCTGCTGCTGGGTCATGACGCCCTGCTCGCCAGCCTCGACAGCCTGATCCAGGCCTTCGCCGCCAAAGGTAAAGAGTTCGACCACGTACTGAAGATGGGCCGTACCCAGCTGCAGGACGCCGTGCCGATGACCCTGGGCCAGGAATTCCGCGCCTTCGCCACCACCATGACCGAAGACCTCAACCGTCTGCGTTCGCTGGCGCCGGAGCTGCTGACCGAAATCAACCTGGGTGGTACTGCCATCGGTACCGGCATCAACGCCGACCCGGGCTACCAGATGCTCGCCGTACAGCGCCTGGCAACCATCAGCGGCCAGCCGCTGGTCCCAGCTGCCGACCTGATCGAAGCCACCTCCGACATGGGCGCCTTCGTGCTGTTCTCCGGCATGCTCAAGCGTACCGCGGTCAAGCTGTCGAAGATCTGCAACGACCTGCGCCTGCTGTCCAGCGGCCCGCGTACCGGCATCAACGAGATCAACCTGCCAGCGCGTCAGCCAGGCAGCTCGATCATGCCAGGCAAGGTCAACCCGGTTATCCCGGAAGCCGTCAACCAGGTGGCCTTCGCCATCATGGGCAACGACCTGGCCCTGACCGTCGCCGCCGAAGGTGGCCAGCTGCAGCTGAACGTGATGGAGCCGCTGATCGCCTACAAGATCTTCGACTCGATCCGCCTGCTCCAGCGCGCCATGGACATGCTGCGCGAGCACTGCATCGTCGGCATCACTGCCAACGAACAGCGCTGCCGTGAACTGGTCGAGCACTCGATCGGCCTGGTCACCGCCCTGAACCCTTACATCGGCTACGAAAACGCCACCCGTATCGCCCGTGTTGCTCTGGAAACAGGCCGCGGTGTGCTGGAACTGGTACGCGAAGAGAAGCTGCTGGACGAAGAGATGCTCAACGACATCCTGCGCCCAGAAAACATGATTGCACCGCGTCTGGTTCCGCTGAAGGCGTAACCGACCGCTTCAACTGTCTCACCAGGTCGAGGGACTAGACACCTCTCAACCTTTCAAAGGCCCGAGCGCATGCATCGGGCCTTTTTTTTGCCTGCATGATCTAGCGCGGTTGCGCTGCCCCAGGTTTGCGGCACACAACTTGCTCCATAATGCATCCCAACCAACGGGATACCGAGCATGCTGCACAGCCACCTGACCACCCTCAACGCGGTTTCGCTGATCCTCAACGTCTTTCAGGCTGAGGGTTGCGAGGCTTCGGCCTTGCTCGCCGGCAGCGGCATCGGCCCGGCGGACCTGGGGCATGCAGACGCGCGCATCACCACCCAGCAAGAGCTGCAGGTGTGTGCCAATGCCGTCGCCCGGCGCGAAGACATCGGCCTGGAGCTGGGCCAGCGCATGCACGTGTCGTGCTATGGCATGCTCGGTTACGCCCTGCTCTCCAGTGCCACTTTGGGTGACGCCTTGCGCCTGGCGCTGCGCTTTCCGGCACTGCTGGGAACAGTCTTCCAACTGCGCCTGATCGACGACGGCCAGCGTGTATGGCTCAGCGCCAGCGATTACCGCGACAGCCCGGCGCTGACTGCTTTCAATGCAGAGTTCTGCCTGGTCTCGCTTAAAGTGATTTGCGACGACTTGCTGGGCCGGCCCCTGCCACTGCTCGGCAGCCGCTTCGAGCATGCCCGGCCGGGCTACCACAGCCTCTATACCCGTGCCTTCCAATGCCCAATCGGCTTCGAGGCCGAGGACAACGCGTTTGCCTTCGAGCGGCGCTGGCTGGATACCCCGCTACCGTTGGCCGACCCCATTACCCACAAAGCCATGAGCGAGCGCTGCCGACGCCTGAACCTCGAGTTCACAGGGCGTCAGGCCTGGCTGGGCAAGATACGCCAGCTGCTGGCCCAACAACTGGACGCAGCGCCCGGGCTTGAGGGTTTGGCGCGGCAGATGAACTGCTCATCGCGGACCCTGCGTCGGCACCTGCAGGCGCTGGGCAGCAGTTATCAACAGCTGCTCGATGAGCTGCGTTTCGAGCGGGCCAAGCAGCTGTTGGCCGATGAACAGATGCCGATCTACCGAATTGCCGAAACCTTGGGGTTCAGCGAAACGGCCAGCTTCCGCCATGCGTTCCAGCGCTGGAGTGGCGTGGCGCCCAGCCACTTTCGCGGTTGACCTGGGCGGGCCTCTTCGCGGGCTTGCCCGCGAAGAGGCCCGCACATTAAACCCGGCCAGCGACCTTGGCCACATCGATCCCCTTTTGGCCGTTTGCGTCGTTCTCCGCTACCGGGCTGCCCCTGAAAATGGGACCACGCCAGTCCAACCGGAGAACAACAATGCTGACGATCTATTCCGATGACCACCGCCTGCACCACGGCCGCTGCGAGCTGATCGACGGCAAGCTGATGCCCTGCTTCGAAATGCCTTCGCGCGCCGACCATGTGCTCGATCAAGTGAACAAGCGCCAGCTGGGCGACGTGAAGGCGCCGGACGACTTCGGCCGCGCGCCGCTGCTGCGCGTCCACAGCGCCGACTACCTGGACTTTTTTGAAGGCGCTTGGGCGCGCTGGGCCGCGTTGGGCCATGAAGGCGACCTGCTGCCTTTCACCTGGCCAGCCCGCACCCTGCGCCAGGTTAAACCCACCGGCCTGCATGGCGAGCTTGGCTACTACAGTTTCGACGCCGGCGCGCCGATTACCGCCGGTACCTGGCAAGCCGCCTACAGCGCCGCCCAGGTCGCGCTCACGGCCCAGGCCGCCATCCAGCAAGGCGCCCATTCGGCGTTCGCCCTGTGCCGCCCACCGGGGCACCATGCCGCCGGCGAAGTCATGGGCGGTTACTGCTACCTGAACAACGCTGCCATCGCTGCCCAGGCCTTCCTGGACCAAGGCCGCGCCAAGGTCGCCATCCTCGACGTCGACTATCACCACGGCAACGGCACCCAAGACATCTTCTACAGCCGCAGCGATGTGTTCTTCGCCTCGATCCACGGCGACCCGCAGGACGAATTCCCGTTCTTCCTCGGCTATGCCGACGAAACGGGCGAAGGCGCAGGTGAAGGCTGCAACATCAACTACCCGTTGCCGGCCGGCAGTGACTGGGCCGCCTGGAGCGCAGCGCTGGAAGACGCGTGCCAGCGCATCGCTGCCTACGAGGCCGATGTGCTGGTGATCTCGCTCGGGGTGGACACCTTCAAGGACGACCCAATCTCCCAGTTCAAGCTGGACAGCCCTGACTACCTGGAAATGGGCAAACGCATCGCCCAGCTCGGCAAGCCGACCCTGTTCGTGATGGAAGGCGGCTACGCTGTGGAAGAAATCGGCATCAACGCAGTCAATGTGCTGGAAGGTTTCCAGCGCGCCCAGCCAGGAGCCCGATGATGGCCCGACTCAAGCGTCTGCTCGCCCCGATCATCGCTGCCACCCTGTTCACCGGCGCCCTGCAGGCCCAGGCCGAACAGCGCACCCTGCGGGTCTACAACTGGTTCGACTACATCACCCCGCAAACCTTGGTCGACTTTCAGAAAGACAGCGGCGTAAAGCTGATCTACGACATTTTCGACACCAACGAGGCACTGGAAGCCAAGCTGCTGACCGGCAACTCCGGGTATGACGTGGTGGTACCGTCCAACGTGTTCCTTGCCAAGCAGATCGAGGCTGGCGTGTTCCAGCCACTGGACCGCAGCAAGCTGCCGAACTGGCAACACCTGGACCCGGCACTGATGAAGCTGATCGAGGCCAACGACCCCGGCAACAAGTTTGCCGTGCCCTACATGTACGGCACCGTGCTGATCGGCTTCAACCCGGCCAAGGTCAAGGCTACGCTGGGTGAGAACGCACCTGTGGACAGCTGGGACCTGATCTTCAAGGAAGAGAACATTGCCAAGCTCAAGCAGTGCGGCGTTGCCTTGCTCGATTCGCCCTCGGAGATCTTGCCACTGGCCCTGCAGTACCTGGGCTTGCCGCCCAACAGCGACAAGCCGGCCGACTACAAGAAGGCCGAGGAGCTGCTGCTGAAGATTCGCCCGCACGTGACGTACTTCCATTCCTCCAAGTACATGGCCGACATCGCCAACGGCGACATCTGCGTGGCGGTGGGCTACAGCGGCAGCTTCTCGCAGGCCGCCAACCGGGCCCGCGATGCGAAGAATGGCGTGGTGGTCGACATGCGCCTGCCCAAGGAAGGAGCGCCGATCTGGTTCGACATGCTGGCCATTCCAAAAAACGCCGCCAACGCCGAAGACGCCCACACCTTCATCAACTACCTGCTGCGCCCGGAGGTGATTGCGCCGATCAGTGATTTTGTCGGCTATCCGAACCCGAACAAGGACGCCACCGAGAAGGTGAACCCGGCGATTCGCAATAACCCCAACCTTTACCCGACGGCGGAAGCGATGGCCAAGCTGTACACCCTCAAGCCGTTGCCACGCGACGCCGAGCGCGCGCGCACCAGGGCCTGGACGCGCATTAAGTCCGGCACCTAGATGGTATGTAGGCCACAGCCCACATCGCTGTAGGAGCAGCCTTGCGCTGCGAAGAGGCCAGTAAACCCAGCAGCATCTTCGCTGCCTTTACCGGCCTCTTCGCAGCGCAAGGCTGCTCCTACCGGGGTAAGGCTTGGCGCAAAGGGTGGCGATTGGGCCGCACAGCGGCCCCGTTCACTTTCGCCAGGCACTGCGCAATCGCATCAGTGCATTGGCGATGTCGCCTTCCGGCACGGCCGCAAACCCCAGCACCAACCCTGCCCGCTTATCCACAGGCACCTCGCTGTCATCCAACCAGTAACTACTCAGCGGATTCACCTCAACGCCAACCGCTTCAGCCTTGGCGACCAAGGCTTGTTCCCGCGCAAAGTTATCCACATCCACCTTCACGTGCAGCCCCGCCGCCACTTCCGGCATGGCGCCCAAGCCTGGAACATCCACAGGCCAGCCCGCCTTGAGCACGTTGCGCCGGCTCAACGCGGCCCGGCGCATACGCCGGATGTGCCGCTGGAAATGCCCTTGGGCCATGAATTCGGCCATCACGCACTGGCTACTGACCTCCGAATGCCGCATGGCCAACGCACGCCCCTGGCTGAAGGCCTGCACCAGGCGCCCAGGCAGCACCAGGTAGCCCAGGCGTAACGCGGGGAAGGCAATCTTGCCGAACGTGCCGATGTACAGCACCCGCCCCTGCCGGTCCAATGCCGCCAGCGGTGCCAATGGCGCACCGCTGTAGCGGTACTCGCCGTCGTAATCGTCTTCGATGATCCAGCCATCGCTGCGCTCGGCCCAGGCCAGCAATGCCAGGCGCCGTGCCAGGCTCATGGTTACCCCGGTCGGGTACTGGTGGGCTGGCGTCACATAGGCCAGGCGGCAGTCCGCCAGCTGCATCAGCCGCTGGCAATTCATACCCTCGTCATCCACTGGCACGCCCATCACCCTGCCACCCGCCACGGCGAAGGTATGCCCGGCGGCCCGGTAGCCCGGGTTTTCCACAGCCACCCCCTCGCCAGGCTGCAACAGCAACTGTGCACAAAGGCTGATGGCCTGCTGTGCACCACTGGTGATCACAATTTGTTCAGCCGTGCACGATAAACCCCGCGAACGGCGTAAATAGGTGGCAATCAGCTCGCGCAGCTGCAGCTCGCCTGCGGGTTCACCGTAGCCCAGCTGCGCAGGGTCCGGGTTACGCCAGAAACCCGCTTGCAGCTTGGCCCAGACGTCAAACGGGAACAGATCGAAGGCCGGAATCCCCACCCGGAATGCGCGCGGCGCGCCACTTCTGGGAGGCGGCAAATGGTTACTTTTCAGACGCTCCAAAGGCTCGCTGGTGCGCTCACAGCTGGATAAATCCTCAGTCTTTTCTGAGTAAAATGTGGATAAGCCTGTTGATAACCCTAGGGATAACCCTGTGGACAGTTGTGTGGATAGTTTATCGAGCTGAGTGACATAGGTGCCGTCCCCCACCCGGCTCTCGATATACCCTTCGGCATACAACTGGTCGTAGGCACGCACCACACTGTTGCGCGACAGCGCGAGGATGGCTGCCAGGTCACGGCTGGCCGGTAACCGCGTACCGCTGCTCAGGCGCCCATCCAGCACCCGTGCACGCAAGGCCTGGTAAAGCTGCTGGCTGAGCCCTCGCTGGCGGTCCAGCACGATGCCAGCGGGGTCGAAGGGCAAGATGAGGGGGCGCTTGTTCACCGTATTGGACCTGTCAAATCAGTCATAAATGGATCTTACACAGAACCAATAGCCTGCCTAGGATGGGGCCATTCGACAAGGAACCCACCATGTACAACAGCAAGCCCCACCAGGAACACGACCTCGATCGCCTGCACCAGCACATGGCCGATACTCGCCTTGCCGTGCTTATCAGCCACGGCGAACACGGGCTGCTGGCCACCCACCTGCCGGTGTTGATCGACCCCGAGCAAGGTGAGTTCGGCACGGTCTACGCGCACTTGGCGCGGGCCAATGCTCAGTGGAAAGACCTGGAGCAAGGCACTGAAGCGCTGCTGGTGTTCCCCGGCGCTGACGCTTATGTCAGCCCCAGCTACTACCCCAGCAAGGCCGAGAACCCCAAGGTGGTACCGACCTGGAACTACTTGGCGGTGCACGCCTACGGCCCTGTTGAAGTGATCCACGAAGCCGCGCCCCTGCTGCAGATCGTCAGCCGCCTGACCGACCGTCACGAGCAGGGCCGCAGTGAACCCTGGAAGGTCTCCGACGCCCCCAGCGACTACATCGACGGCATGCTGCGCGCCATTGTCGGCATACGCCTGCCGATCGCCCGCCTGCAAGGCGCCCGCAAGCTCAGCCAAAACCGTTCGGCCGAGGACATCGCAGGCGTGCGTGAAGGCCTGAGCGGCAGTGCCGACTACCCTGACAACCAACTGGCGGCGCACATGCGCCAACTCTGAAGGAAAAGCCCATGCCCAGCGTCACTCTGCGCCCCGTCAGCGCCAACGACCATGCAGCCTGGCTTGCCCTGTGGCAGGCCTACTTACGCTTCTACGAAACCGAGTTGGCCGAAGCGGTCAGCGCCAACACCTGGCAGCGCCTGCTCGACCCCAACGAGCCGACCCATTCGGCCCTGGCCTGGGTCGATGGCAAAGCCGTAGGAATGGTCAACTGGATCTATCATCGTTCCAACTGGAGCATCGAAAATTCGTGCTACCTGCAGGACCTTTATGTGGTTAACACGCAGCGTGGCCTGGGCATCGGCCGCCAACTGATCGAGCATGTCTACGCCACTGCCAAAGCTGCCAACTGCGCTAAGGTGCACTGGCTGACCCACGAGACCAACGCCACCGCCATCAGCCTGTACCAACAGGTCGCCGAGCGGCCGGGCTTCATTCAATTCCGCAAAGGGCTGTAGGCACGACATGACTGACGCACTGAACTGGAAACCCGCCACCGCGCCCACGGCAGCGCCCATCGAGGGCCGCTTCATCCGCCTGGAAAAACTCGACCCGGCGCACCACGGCGACGACCTCTGGGACGTACTGCAAGGCCCGGATGCAGACCCGGTTCTGTGGGATTACCTGCCTTATGGGCCATTCCCGGAACGCGGCGCCTTCGACCGCTGGCTGCAAGGCCATGCCGCCAGCCCAGACCCGTTGTTCTTTACCGTCATCGACCGCCCCACCGGCCAGGCCCAGGGCATTCTCAGCCTGATGTCGATCGTGCCCGACCATGGCCGCATCGAGATCGGCCACATCGCCTTCGGCGCCGCCATGCAGCGCACGCCCAAGGGCACCGAAGCGGTGTACCTGCTGGGCAAGCGGGCGTTCGAGCTGGGCAACCGCAGGCTCGAGTGGAAGTGCAACAACGCCAATGTCCGCTCCAAGCGCGCGGCAGAACGGTTTGGCTTTGTCTACGAAGGGGTTTTCCGCAAGCACCTAGTGGTCAAGGACCACAACCGCGACACCGCGTGGTACTCGATTACCGATGATGAATGGCCACAGGTAGCGGCAGGGTTCGAGCGCTGGTTGAGTGCCGACAACCAGCGCCCTGAGGGGCAAGCCAGGACGCTGGAAGCCTGCCGCAACGGGTGATCAGGCCAGGTTGGCCTTGAGCGCCGAAATGTGCTCCGGGCCAATCCCACAGCAACCGCCGAGCAGGCTCGCGCCGCGTTGCCGCCAGTTGCTGGCCCAGCTCAGGTAGCCCGGTGGGTCAAGGTCTTCACGCAGCTCATCGAGGCCATCGTTGGCGGTGGCGTCTTTGGGCTGTGGCGGGAAGGCATTGGCGTAGGCGCCGATGGCGATGTCCACGCCCAGGCGCTCGAACGTCTCGCGCGCTACATCCAGCGCCGCGCCAATCACCTCAGGCTGGCTGCAGTTGAACAACAGCGTACTGACACCCAGCCCGGCAATCGCTTCGGCCGCGTCGGCGACCGTTTGTCCGGAACGCAGCCGCGGCACGTCGATGTCACCTTCGTCCTGCAGCGTGAACGATACCCAGAACGGCCTGCCGTCCTGGGGCAGTTGCGCGCCGATGGCCCGAACTTCTTCGATCGAGCTCTGGGTTTCTGCCAGCCACAGGTCCACGTAGGGGGACAGGCCTGCCAGCAGGGGGGTCAGCACTTCGGCGACGCGCTCGGGCTGATACAGGTCCGGGCGATAAGAGCCGAACAACGGCGGCAGCGAACCGGCCACGCGTACCGGCGCGGCAGCCGCATCGGCTGCCGCACGGGCCAATTGCCCCGCCGTTGCAGCCAAGGTGCGCCCTTCCTGGGCGAACCGCTCTTCACCAATATGGAAGGGCACTACTGCATAGCTGTTGCTGGTGATGACCTGAGCCCCGGCCTCGATATACGCCGTATGCACCGCCAGCACCGCCTCAGGTGCTTCGCTCAAGGCCAGCGCTGACCACTCGGGCTGCCGAAACGGCGCACCACGACGCTGCAGCTCTCGCCCCATACCGCCATCCAGAATTACCAGCGATCGTTCGCCCATATGACTATCACTTATATGTTTATGAATAAAATTCATTAGTGTGTAACTTGTTATAACTATTAAATACCCAGCACCGATTGTCCAACAACTTTTTCAGGTACTTCCATGCGCTTGCTTACCTTGCTCGGCACCGGCCTCATCGCCCTGTGTGCCACCACTCAAGCCTTCGCAGGCGCCACGTTGGACCGAGTGGAATCGCGCAAGGAAATGGTCAACGTGCTGATGGAAAGCTATCCGCCGTTCTCGTTCCTGAACGCGCAGAACCAGCTCGATGGTTTTGACGTGGATGTGGCCAAGGCCGTGGCCGAAAAACTGGGCGTCAAGCTGCGCCTGGAAACGCCGTCCTGGGATGTGATTGCCGCGGGCCGCTGGAGTGGCCGCTACGACCTTTGCATCTGCTCCATGACGCCAAGCAAGGCGCGCGCCGAGGTGTTTGATTTCCCGGTCGAGTACTACGCCTCGCCCGCCGTGATCGTGGTCAACGCCAAGGACGATCGCATTCATTCGGCCAAGGACCTGGATGGCCGCAAGGTCGGCTTGACCAGCGCATCCAGCTACGAGAGCTACCTGAACAAGAACCTGGTCATCGAAGGCAACGAAGACAAAAAAATCGATTACCCCTTCGAAATGGTGCAAATCGCCCCCTACGACACCGACAACGTCGCCTTCCAGGACCTGGGCCTGGGTGCCGGCGTGCGCCTGGACGCGATCCTGACCAACCTGGTCACCGCCCAGCCCCGCCTCGACCAGGACAAACGCTTCAAACTGGCCGGCGCGCCGCTTTATGAAGAACCCAACTCGGTGGCCATCGAAAAAGGCGACCCGGAGTGGGATGCCAAGCTGCGCCAAGTTTTCGCCGAGCTCAAGGCCGACGGTACTTTGGCCAAGCTGTCCCAGAAATGGATCGGCGCCGATATCAGTAAATGAGTGCTCATCAACCTGCCCCTCGCCCGACTGCCAAAGCCTCGGGCGCTGGACTGTTCGGATTCCGCACACGCCTATACCTGACCTGGGTTGGGCTGTTTGTGCTGTTTGCCGCGTTTTTCCTGAGCTTTGACCTCAAGTTTTCGATCATTGTCGAGAAGTTCCCGTATCTGGCGGGGTTCAAGCTGGGGCCGAACGGCTTCTTGCAGGGCGCGGCGCTGACCCTGTTCCTGTGCGTGTGCTCCATCGTCGTTTCCGTGGCACTGGGCTTCGCTGCAGCGCTGGCACGCCTGTCGAGCAGCGCAGTGCTGCTGGGCATCGCCAGCTTCTACACGTCGTTCTTCCGTGGCACACCGCTGCTGATCCAGATCCTGCTGATCTACCTCGGCTTGCCGCAGCTCGGTGTGGTGCCTGGGGCCATCAGTGCCGGCATCATCGCCCTGTCGCTGAACTATGGCGCCTACCTCAGCGAAATCTTCCGAGCCGGCATTCTTGGCGTGGCCCCCGGGCAACGCCAGGCGGCGATGGCGCTAGGCCTCGGCCCTGCGCAGATCTTCTGGCACGTCACCCTGCCCCAGGCCATGCGCACCATCATCCCGCCAAGCGCCAACCAGTTCATTTCGATGCTCAAGGACTCGTCGCTGATTTCGGTGATGGGCGTGTGGGAAGTGATGTTCCTGGCCCAGTCCTATGGCCGTTCCAGCTACCGCTACCTGGAGATGCTGACGACCGCAGCGGTGATCTACTGGGTGCTGTCGATTTTGCTGGAACTGGTGCAGGCCAAGCTGGAGCGGCATTTTGGCAAGGGCTATCAGCACTGAACGCCGGCGTCAGATGACCTGACGCTGGCGTCTGACCACGCCTACCTGAAGACCAAACGGGCGAAGTACGGCATTCATTGATTTGAGAGTAGGGTTGCCCTCGCCCCCCTCGATCTGGATAAGGGTGCGCAACGATACCTTGCACATGCGAGCAAACTGGGACTGTTGAAGCCCTGCCACCGTCACGCGCAAATGACGTACTGCCGTACCCATGTCCCACGTACCGTCGGCGATCCATTGCTGAACATCATCAATGACTTTGGCCCGTTGCTCGGGTGTCAGTGTCATAGCAGGCCCCACCCTCTAAAACGCTGCTCGAGTTGTCTTAGCGCGACAGCAGGATGATTCATCACCACCTCCGGCAAGCCAGAGTCGCGGAGCAGATCCGGAAGTGCCAACAGCAGAGCCGCATCCTGACGCAATTGCTCGAACGCCTGCTCAGGACTGATCAATGGCGACAGGCTCTCACACGCCCTGCGCCAGTCGACCTCTCCAGCACGCTCAATATCGGATGACCATTTGGTCGTGCGGGTGACACCTTCGGCATCCAACACCATGGGCGCCAAATCGTAGATCGGCGCCAACCGCAACCTGTCATCATCGCGAATGACGGCCATGTTGCGCCCATGATTGTCCGAGTTGCCCAGTATCTTGTTGATCAGGTCTCGGCGCAGGTACTCGGCAATCAGGTCATTTACCTGTTGCTCTTGACCGGCCTCTTTCCAGAGCCGTACCAACCCCATCAGCACGTCCCGGTGGTCCAGCCGGCTACCGGGCAGGGTGATGCCGGCCAACGAATAGATAGACTCCACGGCAAGTCGCTCTACGCCATGTTCAGCCACTTTGCGGTCGAACCTGCGCATCCAGAGACTGGGTTTCTCACCCTCTTCCAAGGCCATTTCATCGGTGGCCACCGTCTCGATACCCAGCGTGTGCAATGCCCGGTAATACAGGTACTCGGCCCTGAGTATTTCCTGATCATTTTTAAGGGCTTGGTTGCGAGCGAATTTGATGAACCAATGTCGTCTGGCCTGTGCATCCGCAAGGGCAGCATCTGGGTACAGCAGACCGTCTTGGCCTTCTGTCATCAACAGTTTGGGCGCCTCTCCCCCCGCGCCGGTCGCTCCGCCTATTGCAGCACCCTGCTCATACGCGTACTCGAGAAATTGCTGGTCACGACTGACTACATCCTGCCTGCTGAACCCCATCGGCTCACGCGTGTCGAGGTGCGTCATCGACTCCTTGACCCGCAGGTTACCTATTGGAGCTGGTGTGCTTCTGGCCAGCAGGAACATGTCGTCACTCAGGCCCTCCGGTTTCTCTCGCCCCATATGCGCCAGCAGAAATCGCTTCGCAGCACCCGAAGGCGCGATGTCATGGATGAATGCAGGGGCTTCGGAGAGCGAAAAACTATCGAAATCCACAGGCAAGCGAGCACTTACCGCTTTCGCGAACTGGCTCTGGTAAGCATCAAGGTTGGCCCTGATGTAGGACGATTCATAGGCAATTGAGCAAGGGCCGACGAAGCCCTGTTCCGGCTGAGCGAAAGAGAGCGTCATCGCATCTTGCCAAGCGCAATCAGCGTAGATTTGTAGCGTTATCGAGTACATGACCAAGGCCCACAGGCAGCAACACCTGCATTATAGTGCATATTTGACGGCCATAAACCCACCAGATATGCATTAAATTGCATATCTTCGCCATGCATCGCTAAAAATATGCAATTTAATGCATAAAAAAGGGGAGCATCCGCTCCCCAGAGGTAAACCGTTTTTAGCTGAAGGTTTTTATCAACCTTCGATCTCGATCAGGATCTCGCCCGGGGTGACGCGGTCGCCCTTGGCCACGTGGATGGCCACGACTTTGCCGGCGATCGCTGCCTGCACTTCGGTCTCCATCTTCATGGCTTCGGTGATCAGCACGGCTTGGCCGGCCTTGACCATGTCGCCTTCCTTGACCAGTACATCGACGATGTTGCCAGGCATGGTGGTGCTGACATGGCCAGGGTCGGTGGCCTGCTTACGCTTGCTGCCGCCGCCGCCGACGAACTCGTTGAGCGGCTCGAACACCACTTCTTCCGGCATGCCGTCGATCGACAGGTAGAAGTGGCGCTTGCCCTCTGCCTTGACGCCCACACCGGTGATGTCCACACGGTAGGTTTCGCCGTGCACGTCGATGACGAACTCGGTCGGCACGCCTTCGCCGCCAGGTGCGGCAATGGCGCCGGCTTCCGGGATCGGCAACAGGGCTTCGGGGGTCAGGGTGCCGGCTTCACGCTCTTCGAGGAACTTGCGGCCGATGTCCGGGAACATGGCGAAGGTCAGCACGTCTTCTTCGCAACGCGCCAGGGCGCCGATGTCGTTACGCAGCTTGGTCATTTCTGGCTTGAGCAGGTCGGCCGGGCGCACGTCGATCACTTCTTCGCTGCCAATGGCCTGGCGGCGCAGTTGCTCGTTGACCACGCCCGGGGCCTTGCCGTAACCGCCTTGCAGGTACAGCTTCACCTCGTTGGTGATGGTTTTGTAGCGCTCGCCGGCCAGCACGTTGAAGAACGCCTGGGTACCGACGATTTGCGAAGTCGGGGTCACCAGCGGAGGGAAGCCGAGGTCTTCACGCACCCGCGGGATCTCCGCCAGCACTTCGTTCATGCGGTTGAGGGCGCCCTGCTCCTTGAGCTGGTTGGCCAGGTTGGAAATCATGCCGCCCGGCACCTGGTTGACCTGCACGCGGGTGTCCACCGCAGTGAACTCGCTTTCGAACTGGTGGTACTTCTTGCGCACGGCGTAGAAGTACAGGCCGATTTCCTGCAGCAGCTCCAGGTCCAGGCCGGTGTCGAACTCGCTGCCCTTGAGCGCCGCGACCATCGACTCGGTACCCGGGTGGCTGGTGCCCCAGGCGAAGCTGGAGATTGCGGTGTCGATGTGGTCGGCACCGTTTTCCACAGCCTTGAGCTGGCACATGGCAGCCAGGCCAGCGGTGTCGTGGGAGTGGATGAACACCGGCAGCGACTGCTCGGCCTTCAGTGCCTTGACCAGCTCGCCCGTGGCAAACGGGGTCAGCAGGCCGGCCATGTCCTTGATCGCCACCGAGTCGCAACCCATGGCTTCCATCTGCTTGGCCTGGTTCACGAAGGCTTCGATGGTGTGCACCGGGCTGGTGGTGTAGGCGATGGTGCCCTGGGCGTGCTTGCCGGCGGCCTTTACCGCTTCGATGGCCACGCGCAGGTTACGCACATCGTTCATGGCGTCGAAGATGCGGAACACATCGATGCCGTTGACGGCGGCCTTGGCGACAAAGGCTTTAACCACGTCATCGCTGTAGTGGCGGTAGCCCAGCAGGTTCTGGCCGCGCAGCAGCATTTGCAGGCGGGTATTGGGCAGCGCGGCGCGCAGCTTGCGCAGGCGCTCCCACGGGTCTTCCTTGAGGAAGCGCACACAGGCGTCGAAGGTGGCACCGCCCCAGACTTCCAGCGACCAGTAGCCGACTTTGTCGAGCTTTTCGCAGATCGGCAGCATGTCTTCGGTACGCATGCGGGTGGCCAGTAGGGACTGGTGGGCGTCGCGCAGGATCGTGTCGGTTACGTGGATTTTCTTGGACATTATTAGGTTCCTCACAGGCCTGCGTGGGCGGCGATGGCGGCGGCGATGGCCAGGGCCAGCTCTTCGGGTTTGCGCTTGATCGAGTAGTTGGTCAGTTCAGGGTGGCTTTCGACGAAGCTGGTGTTGAACTGGCCGCTACGGAATTCCGGGTTGCGCAGGATTTCCTGGTAATACGCTGCAGTGGTCTTCACCCCTTGCACGCGCATGTCGTCCAGGGCCCGCAGGCCGCGGTCCATGGCTTCTTCCCAGGTCAATGCCCAGACCACCAGTTTCAGGCACATGGAGTCGTAGAACGGCGGAATGGTGTAGCCGGTGTAGATGGCCGTGTCGGTGCGCACGCCTGGGCCGCCGGGTGCGTAGTAACGGGTGATCTTGCCAAAGCTGGGCAGGAAGTTGTTTTTCGGGTCTTCGGCGTTGATCCGGAACTGCAGCGCGTAGCCGCGGTGCTGGATGTCTTCCTGCTTGACCGACAGCGGCAGGCCCGACGCGATGCGGATCTGCTCACGCACGATGTCGATGCCGGTGATTTCCTCGGTGATGGTGTGCTCCACCTGCACCCGGGTGTTCATTTCCATGAAGTACACCTCGCCATCGGCGAGCAAGAACTCCACGGTACCGGCGTTTTCGTAATTCACAGCCTTGGCTGCACGCACCGCCAGGTCGCCGATGTAGGCGCGCTGCTCGGGGGTGAGCTGTGGGCTTGGGGCGATCTCGATGAGCTTCTGGTTGCGGCGCTGGATCGAGCAGTCACGCTCGAACAGGTGCACCACGTTGCCGAAGCTGTCACCGAGAATCTGCGCCTCGATGTGCTTGGGGTTGACGATGCACTTTTCCAGGAACACTTCCGCCGAACCGAAGGCCTTGGTAGCCTCGGAAATCACCCGCGGGAAGTTCTGCTCCAGCTCTTCACGGCTGTTGCAACGGCGAATACCGCGGCCGCCACCGCCGGAGGTGGCCTTGAGCATCACCGGGTAACCGATGCGGTCACCTTCGCTCAGGGCTTCATGGATATCGGCAACGTTACCTTCGGTGCCCGGTGTGACCGGGACGCCGGCCTTGATCATGGTGCGGCGCGCTTCGGTCTTGTCGCCCATGCGGCGAATGACTTCGGCAGCCGGGCCGATGAACTTGATCCCGCGCTCGGCGCAGATCTCTGCCAGTTCAGCGTTTTCCGACAGGAAACCGTAACCCGGGTGCAGGGCATCACAACCGGTTTCGACAGCGAGGTTCACCAGCTTGCGCGGGTTCAGGTACCCGGCCAGCGGCTCGGCACCGATGCTGTGGGCCTCGTCAGCGCGCTTCACATGCAGCGCATGACGGTCGGCGTCGGAATAGATCGCTACCGAGCGAATGCCCATCTCGGCGCAGGCACGCACGATCCGAACTGCGATTTCACCTCGGTTGGCGATCAGGATTTTTTTTATCACTGGAGTCTTCCCAAAGCCGTAGGAACAGTCGAGCCGGTTCTACCGGTCGGCGCGTGACCAGACGTTGCTGGCCAGTCGCACATTTACCCTAGCGCTGTAGGTCGATAAACAAAAATCAATATTTGTTAGGGGCAGTATTAGCAAAAGCTTATAGTGCCGTAACAAGGTTTTGCCGGAGCCTGGATAAAAATGCGTAAGTCCTTGATGCGTATGACTTTACGTCAGTTACAGATCTTCAACGAAGTGTGCGATTTGCGCTCGTACAGCCGCGCGGCCGAGGAGATGGCGCTCACGCAACCCGCCGTTAGTCTACAGATCCGCCAGCTTGAAGAACTGATCGGCCAGCCGCTGTTCGAGTACGTCGGCAAGAAGCTCTACCTGACCGAAGCGGCCGAAGCGCTGCAGCGCGCCAGCCGCGACATCTTCGGCCGGCTAGAGAGCCTCGACATGCAACTGTCGGACATGCAGGGCTCACTGCAAGGGCAGCTGAAGCTGGCGATCGAGTCCAGTGCCAAGTACTTCGTGCCACACCTGTTCGCCGCCTTCAAGCAACGACACCCGGAGGTCAACCTGACGCTCACGGTGGTCAACCGCGCCCAGGCGATCCGGCGCCTTTCGGACAACCGTGACGACCTGATCATCATGTCCATGGTGCCGCAGGACATGGGCCTGGAATTCCTGCCGTTCCTGAACAACCCGATCGTCGCCGTGGCCCCGCCGGACCATCCGCTGTGCAAGCTCGAGCACCTGCGCCTGCAAGACCTTGAGCCTCATACCCTGCTGGTCCGCGAACAAGGCTCGGGCACCCGCAAGGCGTGCGAGGAGTACTTCAAGGACAAGCGTGTGCACTTCACCCAGACCCTCGAAGTGGCCTCGGCCGATGCCCAGCGCGAGTGTGTGATCGCAGGCTTGGGCATCGCCCTGCTGACCCGCCATGCGTTGAACATGGAGCTGGCAACGGGGGTGCTGAAAGAATTACCGGTGGAGGAACTGCCGCTGTACCGAAGCTGGTGCGTGGTACAGGCCAAGGCCAAGCGGCAGTCACCGGTGGCCCTGGCATTTTTAGCGTTCATCCGCAGCGAACGCGTGCTTATCAGCGCAATTGTGGAGCGTTTTTCGGGGAAGTCGCTGCCGACGCCTGCCACACCGTAAGTGCTTGTAGCTCAGGGTAGTCGGCCAAGTCACGAAGCAATTGACGCTGGTCGCAGTAGCTTTCGATCGCGCGGCGATACTCCATGCGGCGCTGATCCTTTTCCTGCTGCTTGCGAGCCTTGGCGTTGGGTTGGTACGTACCGTCGAAGTCACGAGCCATTGCCTGTCTCCCAGTTAGGATGCGGGAGTTTCAGACTGGCGCTGGCGGTTTACGGTTTTGCGGTGGGGAGGTTACAAAACCATGAATTTTCGCTGGCTTCATCGCCGGGCCTTGCGCCCGCTGTAGGAGCAGCCTTGTGCTGCGAAGAGGCCAGTGATAGCAGCGAAGATTCATGGCGTTTTCACCGGCCTCTTCGCAGCGCAAGGCTGCTGCTACAAAGGGCCGTGCAGATGATCGCGAGGGTCAGTCGTCGGTAGCCTTGATCGACTTGGGCGACAACCGCAGGCTGCGCAAACTGCGCTTCACGCTCTTGAGATGGTTGACCAGGCTCGGCCCACGCGCCATGGCAACGCCCATGGCCAGCACATCGATCACCACCAGGTGCGCAATGCGGGAGGTCAGCGGGGTGTAGATCTCGGTGTCTTCATGCACGTCGATCGCCAAGTTGACGGTGGAAAGCTCCGCCAACGGGGTTGCGCTCGGGCACAGGGTGATCAGGTTGGCGCCACTTTCACGCACCAGGTTGGCGGTGATCAGCAGGTCTTTGGAACGGCCCGACTGGGAAATGCACACCGCTACATCGCCTGGCTTCAAGGTGACCGCCGACATGGCCTGCATGTGCGGGTCGGAATAGGCGGCGGCACTGAGCAGCAGGCGGAAGAATTTGTGCTGGGCATCGGCAGCCACCGCGCCGGACGCGCCAAAACCGTAGAACTCCACACGCTGCGCCTGCGCCATCGCGCTCACGGCCTGCTGCAGCGCCTGCGGGTCGAGGTGCTCGCGCACTTCCATCAGCGTGTGCAAGGTAGTGTCGAAGATCTTCAGGCTGTAATCGGCGACCGAATCATCTTCATGGATCGCGAACTGGCCAAAACTGGCCCCGGCGGCCAGGCTCTGCGCCAGCTTCAACTTGAGGTCCTGGAAACCTGAACAGCCAATCGCCCGGCAGAAACGCACGATGGTCGGTTCACTGATACCCACGTTGTGCGCCAAGTCGGCCATCGAGCTGTGCATGACGGCAGCCGGGTCTAGCAGCACGTGGTCGGCCACTTTCAGTTCCGATTTGCGCAGCAGGTGGCGCGATTGGGCGATATGTTGCAACAGATTCACGGGCTGGACTCGGTTATGATCGGCTGGCCGGGATGTAGCTTTCTTGTAGTTATACTACATGGGCGCCAACCCGCCCAGTTAAACGAACGTGGAGAGTGGTGGTTTGACTATTCCTTGCGACATTCTGGTCTTCGGTGGCACCGGCGATCTGGCCCTGCACAAACTGCTTCCAGCGCTCTATCACCTGTTTCGCGAGGCTCGCCTGAACAACGCCGTGCGGATCATCGCCCTGGCGCGGCGCAACCTGCCACGTAACGACTACTTGAAGCTCGCCGAGCGCCACTGCCGGGCGCAGATTGCCCGTAATGACTTCGACGAAGAGGTCTGGCAGCGGTTCTCCGCCCGGCTCGACTACTTCGCCATGGACGCTGCGCAAAGCGCCGACTTCGGCCGCCTGGCACGCTACCTCGGCGAACCCGGCGGGCTGACGCGGATCTTCTACCTGGCCACCGCCCCCAACCTGTTCGTGCCCATCGCCAACCACCTGCGCATCGCCGGCCTGGCCGACCCCGAGGCCCGTATCGTGCTGGAAAAACCGATCGGTCATTCACACGCGTCCGCCACGGCCATCAATGAAGCGATTGGCGCGGTGTTCGAGGAAGCCCAGGTGTTCCGCATCGACCACTACCTGGGCAAGGAGACCGTGCAGAACCTGATGGCCCTGCGTTTCGCCAACGCCCTGCTGGAGCCGGTCTGGCGCAACAGCCAGGTGGACCATGTGCAGATCAGCGTCTGCGAAACCCTGGGTGTAGAGAACCGCGGCGGCTACTACGACCGCGCTGGCGCGACCCGCGACATGCTGCAGAACCACCTGCTGCAGTTGCTGTGCCTGGTGGCCATGGAGCCGCCGGCGCAGTTCGAGGCCGAGGCGGTGCGGGACGAGAAAGTGAAGATTCTACGTGCCCTGAAGCCGATCACCGGCCAGGACGTACAGGACACCACCGTACGCGGCCAGTATGGCGCCGGGCGCATCGGCGGGCAGGAAGTGCCGGCGTACTACTTCGAAAAAGACGTGGACAACGACAGCGACACCGAGACCTTCGTTGCCGTGCAGGCCCACATCGACAACTGGCGCTGGGCCGGCGTGCCCTTTTACCTGCGCACCGGCAAACGCATGGCGCGGCGCTCGTCGCAGATCGTCATCCAGTTCAAGCCAGTGCCCCACGAGCTGTTCAACGGCGGCCAGGTCAACCAGTTGCTGATCCAGCTGCAGCCTGAAGAACGTATCAGCTTGCGCATGATGACCAAGAGCCCTGGCAAGGGCATGCGCCTGGAGCCGGTCGACCTGGACCTGAACCTGGCTCAGGTATTTGGCCAGACGCGCCGCTGGGACGCCTATGAACGGCTGTTGCTGGACATTTTGGAGGGTGATTCGACGCTGTTCATGCGCCGCGATGAGGTCGAAGCGGCCTGGGCCTGGATCGACCCGATCATCAAGGGCTGGGAGGAGCACTTCCAGGCTCCACGCCCCTACGCGGCTGGCAGTAACGGGCCTGAGCAGGCCAACAGCCTGCTGGCGCACCAGGGCAGGCATTGGCACAGCTGAACTGTTTCTGGCTGCGATGATGTTCGTGGGTGCATCACCCTGTGCTCACGCGGCACTTCGTCGCGCAACTTCGGAGAACAGAAACATGACCCTCGACACCAAAGGCTGGGTTGCCCAAATGGACAACATGCCTGGCGCTACCGCATTTCGCGTATCCGGCAGCGTCATGGTTGGCCACCCCGGTATCCACCCGACCCTGAGCCTGCGCAAGATACAAGACAAGTCCTTCGCGCTGGCACTTGAATTGACGCTCGAAACCGACCAAGGCATTTATCCACAGGTGGTCACGCAAAAGCCGGTGAGCTTCAACATGCCAGGCGACCACAGCAACATCCCCAAGGTAGACATCTTTCACGATGGCGCCCTGATCACCAGCATCAGCGAGATCATGGTGACCTACTGAGCACCCGGCCTGCCTTTAAGGCAGGCCCTTGCTCGAGCGCTCGGATGAACGGTGGGCCTTCAGGGTGAACATTTATACAGTAGACGTTTGCCCCATCCCTTGCCTCGCCCTAGAATGGCCCGATGCGCACAGATGACCTCTCCCTCCTGCTGAACTCCCTCAATGACGCCCAACGCCAGGCCGTAGCCGCCTCGCTCGGGCGTCAACTGGTGCTTGCCGGCGCCGGTTCCGGTAAAACCCGCGTGCTGGTGCACCGCATCGCCTGGCTGATCCAGGTCGAGCAGGCCTCGCCGCACTCGATCTTGTCGGTGACCTTCACCAACAAGGCCGCGGCAGAAATGCGCCAGCGGATCGAGCAGTTGCTGGGGATAAACCCGGCGGGCATGTGGGTGGGCACGTTCCACGGCCTGGCCCATCGCCTGCTGCGCGCGCACTGGCAGGAAGCCCGGCTGGTGCAGAACTTCCAGATTCTCGACAGCGATGACCAGCAGCGCCTGGTCAAGCGGGTGATGCGCGAGCTTGGCCTCGATGAGCAGAAGTGGCCAGCACGCCAGGCGCAGTGGTTCATCAACGGGCAGAAAGACGAAGGCCTGCGCCCCCAGCATATCCAGCCCGGCGGTGACCTGTTCCTGTCGACCATGCGCGACGTCTACACCGCCTACGAACAGGCCTGTGAGCGCGCCGGGGTCATCGACTTCTCCGAGCTGCTGCTGCGTGCCCTGGACCTGTGGCGCGATCACCCTGGCCTGCTGGAGCATTACCAGCGGCGCTTCCGCCATGTGCTGGTGGACGAGTTCCAGGACACCAACGCCGTGCAGTACGCCTGGTTGCGCCTGCTCGCGCGCGGTGGCGACAGCCTGATGGCGGTGGGTGACGACGACCAGTCAATTTACGGCTGGCGCGGCGCCAAGATCGAAAACATTCACCAGTACACAGCCGACTTCCCCGACGCCGAGATGATCCGCCTGGAGCAGAACTACCGCTCCACCGGCGGCATCCTCAAGGCAGCCAACGCCTTGATCGCCAACAACAGCGGGCGCCTGGGCAAAGAGCTGTGGACCGACATGGGCGAAGGCGAACCGCTGACCCTTTACGCGGCCTACAACGAACACGATGAAGCGCGCTACGTGGTGGAAACCATCGAGAGCCTGATCAAGCAAGGCAATGCGCGCAACGAAATCGCCATTCTGTACCGCTCCAACGCCCAGTCGCGGGTACTGGAAGAAGCCCTGCTGCGCGAACGCATTCCGTACCGCATCTACGGCGGCCAGCGCTTCTTCGAACGTGCCGAAATCAAGAACGCCATGGCCTACCTGCGCCTGCTCGAAGGCCGTGGCAACGATGCAGCGCTGGAGCGGGTTATCAACGTGCCACCGCGCGGTATCGGCGAAAAAACCGTCGAAGCCATCCGCGACCACGCCCGCCACAGCCAGCTGTCGATGTGGGAGGCGATGTGCCAATTGATCGCCGCCAAAGCCCTCAAGGGCCGCGCCGCCAGCGCCCTGGGGGCGTTCATCGAGTTGATCGAGGGCTTGGCCGCCAAGGTTGTGGACATGCCACTGCATACCATGACCCAAGTCACCATCGAACAGTCCGGCCTGATCCTCTATCACCAGGAAGAAAAGGGTGAAAAGGGCCAGGCACGGGTAGAAAACCTTGAGGAACTGGTCAGCGCTGCGCGCAACTTCGAGTCCAGCGACGAAGACGCCGACCTCTCGCCGCTCTCCGCCTTCCTTGGCCATGCATCGCTCGAAGCGGGCGATACCCAGGCCGACGAGCATGAAGACAGCATTCAGCTGATGACCTTGCACAGCGCCAAAGGCCTGGAATTCCCCTACGTGTTCCTGGTGGGCATGGAAGAAGGCCTGTTCCCGCACAAGATGAGCCTGGAAGAGCCTGGCCGCCTTGAAGAAGAACGTCGCCTGGCCTACGTGGGCATTACCCGCGCCATGCGCCAGCTGGTCATGACCTACGCCGAGACACGTCGCCTGTATGGCAGCGAGACCTACAACAAGGTGTCGCGTTTCGTACGCGAGATTCCGGCAGGCCTGGTCCAGGAAGTGCGCCTGTCCAACAGTGTCACCCGCCCGTTCGGCGGGGCGAAGGCCACCACCAGCAACCTGTTCGCCAATGCCAACATTCCGCAAACCGCCTTCAATCTCGGGCAGCGGGTGCAGCATGCGGTGTTCGGCGAAGGGGTTATCCTCAACTTCGAAGGCTCTGGCGCCCAGGCACGTGTGCAGGTGAATTTTGCCGAAGGCAGCAAGTGGCTGATGCTGGGGTACGCCAAGCTCGAGGCGGTGTAGGCACCGCCTTGTAACATTCAGGCAAAAGCTCGAAACATTATGTCGCTGGTCATGTGCCCGGGAACCTGTGCACCATGACGCGCGTGCAATCCACAACAGGGGATATCCCACTTATGCAACGTTTTCTTAGCATCGCTCTGGCGCTCTGCGTCGGCTTGACGCTGAGCCTGGACGCCAACGCCAAGCGGTTCGGCGGCGGCAAGAGCTCGGGCTCCGCGCCTATTCACCAGACCCGTCAGGCCACGCCAACCACGCCTGCCGCCGCGCCGACCGCGCCAGGCCGTGCACCGGCTGCCGCCAGCGGTGCTTCGCGCTGGCTGGGCCCACTGGCCGGCCTCGCCGCCGGTGGCCTGCTGGCCTCCATGTTCATGGGTGACGGCTTCCAGGGCATGCAGATCATGGACTTCCTGATCATGGGCCTGATCGCCTTCCTGGTGTTCCGCTTCATTGCCGCGCGTCGCCGCCAGCAGCAGCCGCAAATGGCCGCACCGGGCCATGCGCCGTTCCAGCGTGAAGCCCACGCACAGCCTGCCCAGCCGTCGGTCTTCGGTGGCTCGGCCGCACCTGCCGCTGCAGCCGCTCCGGTGATCAACGCACCGGCCTGGTTCAACGAGCAGAGCTTCCTGGCTGCCGCGCAAAGCCACTTCCAGTCGCTGCAGCAGCACTGGGATGCCAACGAGATGGACAAGATCGCCGAGTTCGTCACGCCGCAGATGCTCGAGTTCCTCAAGCGCGAACGTGCCGAGTTGGGTGATGGCTTCCAGGCCACCTACATCGACAACCTCGAAGTGCAGCTGGACGGTGTAGACGACCGCGCCGACCGTACCGACGCCACCCTGACCTTCCGTGGCGTGTCGAAGACCTCGCGCTTCGACCAGGGCGAAGTGTTCAGCGAAAGCTGGCACATGGTTCGCGCCCAGGGCGAGAACCAGCCTTGGCTGGTCGCCGGTATCCGTCAAAACGGCTAACCGACAGGCGCACTACAAAAACCCCGGGCCTTGTCCCGGGGTTTTTGCTTTTGCCACACTGGGCTACTAGGGTATAACGCGCAGCGTTGTCATCAGGTAAGAGGAAGTGAACCGTGGAAGAAGTGATCGAACAACTCCGTGAAGCCAATGAACCGGTACCGGTACCTTTGGAGCTTCCCGATGAAGATCAGCTGGTAGAAATCGAAGAGCAGCTGTTCATCAACATTCCCTACGTGTTCAAGGAGTTCCTGCTGACCGTCAGTGATGTGGTCTACGGCTCCCTGGAACCTGTCACGGTCACCGACCCACAGTCGCATACCTACCTGCCAGATGTTGCATCCAATGCCTGGGATGCCGGCGTGCCGCGCGAACTGATCCCGATCTGCCAGGACGGTGATAACTATTACTGCGTGGAAGAAGACGGCACTGTCGTGCTGTGGGACGCCGAAGAAGAAATCGTCCTTGAAGACAGCTGGGAGTCGGTCTGGCACTGGGCGCGGGACGTCTGGCTGGAAAGCTGATTATTCCTACAAAAGCATCAGAAATACCGCCAGGAAAATTTATGGCTCAGGGCCATTAATGCGATTAAAATCGCCAGGCTTTCTGCGCCTGGCGACATCGCTACCGCTCCATCCCCTCGGACGACGGTGAAATCTTGCGCAGGGAGCATTACCTCCCTCAGTGCGAATTCTCGCGGCTGTTCTCCAGCGTCTCTAGCAAGGCAATCTGCATGCGCGTGTGCACGCGGATAAACCAACGCCACAGTAAAGCCACCACCACTGCCGCCACCACCGCAATGACCAATAGCAGTTCACTGGTAGGCAGGATGCTCGCCGACAGCGCCGACAACAGCAGGAAGATCACCAGCAGCGACAGCAGCGGGATCACCTCGGCAATCACACGACGCACACGCTGGGTGTGACGCCCCGCCATTTCAGGCTTCACGCCCATCTCCGCCAGCAGCATCGACAACGCCTTAAGCTTGCGATACGCCGCAATCAGGAACGGCAGCGACAGCAGCAATGCCGCCCCCCAAATCACCGCCTTTTGCTGGCTGACATCGGTGAACCACTCACTGAGCCAATTGCCAATGCGCCCAGCGAAGTAACCACCGGTGAAGAAGATGGCAATCACCAGTGCCAAGTTAACGCCAACCTGCAACAGGATGCGGCGGATCATGGCTGCCAGCATGGCACCTTCACCTTGCGGCTGAATGTTGCGCAACCATTCGCCATACAGCGACAGCACACGCGCCAGACGGCTCGGCACCACCTTACCCAGCTTCAATGACAGGGGGTCGGCCGCACGGATCAGATAAGGCGTCAGCAGCGTGGTAATGGCCGAAACAGCAACCGCCACCGGATACAGGAAATCGCTGGTGACCTGCAGGGTCATGCCCAGCGCGGCGATGATGAACGAGAACTCGCCGATCTGCGAAAGCCCCATGCCGACACGCAACGAAGTGCGGCCATCATTGCCAGCGATAAACGCCCCCATGCCACAGGACAGCATCTTGCCAAGTACTACCGCCAAGGTGATGACCACGATCGGCCAGGCGTAGTCGATCAGTACCTGAGGGTCGATCATCAGGCCGATGGCGACAAAGAAAATGGCGCTGAACAGGTCACGTACCGGCTCGATCAGTTGCTCGATTTTCAGCAGCTGGCGCGACTCGGCCATGATCGCGCCAATCAGGAAGGCGCCCAGGACCATGCTGTATTCCAGCTTCACCACCAGCAGGCAGAACCCGAAACACAGGCCCAACACGGTAATCAGCAACATCTCGTTGCTTTCGAATTTCGCCACATAGGCCAACAGCCGTGGCACCAGCAAGATGCCGATGACCAGCGCGACAATCATGAACAGCGACAGCTTGCCGACCGTGGAAAACACCTCGCCAGAGCTGACCGTGCCGCTGACGGCGATGCCCGAGAGCAAGGCGATGATGCCGATACCGAGGATATCCTCGACGATCAGCACGCCGAATATCAGTTGAGCGAAGCGCTCGTTCTTCATCTTCAGGTCGTTGAGCGCCTTGACGATGATGGTGGTCGAGGAGATCGCCAGGATTGCGCCGAGGAACAACGAATCCATGGTGTTCCAACCGAACCAGCGACCGATCTCGAACCCGATCCAGATCATCAGCACGATTTCCAGGAACGCCGCGATAAACGCTGTGGCGCCGACCTTGAACAGCTTGCGCAGGCTGAACTCGAGCCCCAAGCAGAACATCAGGAAGATCACCCCGAGCTCGGCGAGGGTCTTGATGGTGTCTTCATCGTGGATCAGGCCAAACGGCGGTGTGTGGGGGCCGATGATGAAGCCGGCGACGATATAGCCCAACACGACAGGTTGCTTGAGGCGGTGGAAGAGAATCGTGACCACCCCGGCAACCAGCATGATCACTGCCAGGTCCTGGATGAAGCTGATGGCATGCATGGCGCGATACTCCTTTTATCGAATGCCCGGGCAGACCGCTCCTCTGCCAAGGCAAACCGAGCGAGCAGCAAGTACATACTGTATTGAATGCAGGAAAGCCCATGTTGCATGGGCGTACTCAGGTTAACATCGCACCCCGCCGCATAACGCCGGTGCAATATGTAGAAACAGATCGGCAGGTTAACCGCCGCCGATGGCGTGATCAGCGTGACCATGGCGCATCAGCCAACGTCCCGTACCAGGCAGGCAAACTCAAAGAGGGGAAACAGAACGTGTCAGCAGATACCCGCCCCGATTCAGCGCAACCTCACCGTGAGCACACTATGGAACCTGGAAACGCCCAGCTGAGCATGACCGTCCTGATGACCCCGGACATGGCCAACTTCTCCGGCAACGTGCATGGCGGCACCTTGCTCAAGTACCTGGATGAAGTCGCCTATGCCTGTGCAAGCCGCTACGCCGGCAGCTACGTGGTGACCCTGTCGGTCGACCAGGTGATCTTCCGTGAACCCGTGCACGTGGGTGAACTGGTGACGTTCCTCGCATCGGTCAACTACACCGGCAACACCTCGATGGAGGTGGGCATCAAGGTGGTGACCGAAAACATCCGGGAACGCTCGGTACGCCATTCCAACAGCTGCTTCTTCACCATGGTGGCGGTCGATGACAACCGCCGCCCCGTAGCGGTGCCGCCGCGCCAACCGCACAGCAGCGAGGAGAAGCGCCGGTTCCTG
This sequence comes from Pseudomonas sp. LAIL14HWK12:I7, assembly GCF_000483465.1. NCBI lineage: Bacteria > Pseudomonadati > Pseudomonadota > Gammaproteobacteria > Pseudomonadales > Pseudomonadaceae > Pseudomonas > Pseudomonas sp. LAIL14HWK12:I7. Next base: position 174,479 of record NZ_AXYZ01000001.1, on the reverse strand, counting down.
CAGGGCCAACAACGCCGGCAAATCCGCCAGGAGCTGGAAAAACGCTACCAGGACCTCAAGACCGACGCCGTTTAAAGCGCCAGGCGCTGCGCCTCGAAGCGCACGCGCGGGTGGGCGATACGATCCTGGGCCCGCACCAGCTGCAGTTCGTAGCTGGCACAGGCTTGGGTTTCGAGCAGCACTTCATGCACTGCCGAGGCCGTGAACTCGAATGCCTGCAGCCACGTGTCGCCAAGCAGCACACGGGCCAGGAACAGGCCGGACGTCAGGTCGCCCACGCCCACCGGCTGACGCGGGAAAGCCAGCAGCGGGCGGCGCAGGTGCCAGCTGTCTTCGGCGGTCACCAACAGCATCTCGAACTGGTCCTCGGCGCGCCCGGGATACGCCAGGTGCTTGACCAGCACTACTTTCGGCCCACGCGCGAGCAGGCTGCGCGCCATCTGCACGCAATCTTCCAACGACTGCGCACGGCGGCCACAAAAACTGTCCAGCTCCAGCTGATTAGGGCAAAGGATGTCGGCCCGGGCGGCCGCTTCTTCAAGCAGAAACTCGCTCACTTCCTGCGGCACGATGCAGCCTTTCTCGGGGTGGCCCATGACCGGGTCGCACAGGTACAGCGCTTTGGGGTTCACGCCCTTGATGCGCTCGACCCCCGCCAGGATCGCCCGCCCCTGTTCGGCACTGCCCAGGTAGCCAGAAAGCACCGCATCGCAGTGGCCCAGCTCGCCGATGTTGGAAATGCCTTCCACCAACGCAGGAATTTGCGCTGGAGCAAGCACGTCGCCTGCCCACTGGCCATACTGAGTATGATTGGAAAACTGCACGGTATTGAGCGGCCAGACATTGACCCCAATACGCTGCATGGGAAACACCGCGGCGCTGTTGCCGGCGTGGCCGAACACCACATGTGACTGGATGGCGAGCAGGTGCGGGGTACGTTTCATGCGGGAGATTTCCAAAGCTGTTTCAATGATTGTGCGCAGCGCAGTATGAACTCGATTGCCACCTGTACGACAGGCCAGGGACGCAGTTAAGCTGGTTCGACCTGTTTGGAGCATACGCAAATGTTGACCCTGGAGAATCTCTTCGTCCTGATGCTGGTCGCCACGGCAGGCGCTTGGTTGTGGCACAACCATGGGTTGCGCGAGAAAGCCTTGGAGCGGGTCAAGCAGCATTGCGCCAAGCTCGACCTCGAACTGCTCGACGATGCCGTTGCCCTCAAGCGTATCGCCTTTGTCCGTGACGCCAACGGCAAAAAGCGCCTGGCGCGCATCTATGCCTTCGAGTTCACCGTGACGGGTGAGCAGCGTCACCCCGGCACCGTCACCCAGTTCGGCGCCCACAGCGTGCAGATCGAACTGGCGCCCTACCCGTTCGAGATCAAGACGCCACCGCGCACTGACAATGTGATCGAGATGCAGCAGTGGCGCCAAGAGCACAACCGCTGGCGCTGATTAACGCATAAGGCATTCCTTCAAGCCGGCCTCCAGGGCCGGCTGCGGTTGAGCGTGATCAAAAATCAGCTCGATGCGCGTATCCCTGCGCCAGTCGCTCGGCTGCCACTGCGGCAGCACCCCGTCCAGCCCATTGAAAGACTGCCAACCTTGCCCTGTGTGGATAACTCCCTTGGCACGGCGCCACGGCCAGGCGTGCAAAAACGCTAATAAGCGTTGTGGATAAAATTGCTGACTGGGATGCCAGCGCCAGCCAATACTCCAACCTCCCTCCCCTTGCTGCGCACTGCAGATCGGCTCATTGGGCTTATTCCATAGGGTTGCAGGCGTATTTCCCAGATTGTCGACAATCCTGTTATCCACATCTGGCGGCGAAATAGCCCCTGTGGATGAAATCAGAAGCCGCGAAATGGGCAGCATCCCCTGGTATGTCCAAAGAATATCTTTTTGTGGAAATTTCTTAGTTATCAACAACCTATGACATTCATCCACAGCCTCGGATTTGTTGAAAACCACTGTCTTGCAGGCCTCGAAAGCGTGCAGTTGAGCCTCTGGAAGCGGCTCGTCGCGGAGCATTTTCTGAGCATCCACAACCATGAGAAGTGGCTGGATTGTCAGCACTCCAACCCAAGGCGCTTGCTGAAGTTGAGCGAGCAACTGCAACGGATGGCCTAGGCCGGAGGGCTCGATGAACAATCGATCAGGACGGGCCTTGCGCAACAGCCGGCCCAAACCCACCTGGAACGGCATGCCATTGACGCAGCACAGGCAGCCCCCAGCGACTTCACCGATGGCAATGCCGTCCTCGTCGCGGCTTAGCAAGGCGGCATCGAGCCCCACCAGGCCGAACTCATTGATCAACACGGCCCAACGCTCACCGGCGGGGCGTTGGGCCAGCAAATGACGGATGAGCGTGGTCTTGCCGGCGCCCAATGGGCCGGCAATCACGTGGGTAGGTATGTTTTGCAACATGGCATGGCTTCAGGCTGGAGGTTCGCCTCACTATGCGCCGTCACGCCAGCCAGTCAAGGCTGAGCAACAAGCGCCCTTGGCGCCCGGAGGGTGAGCGATGAACCAACCCAGCGCCCTCGTTGCCCTGCCACTTTTCGCCTTTGAGCAGGGCCACTTCGCCTGCCTGCAGGCACTGAATGTTATCCACAGGTGGCACGGCCTGGTGTAGTTCGCGCCGATCCACAGCGCCTTCTTTCAGCCACTCGCTACCGGGGCCTGCATAGCTGGTAAGCAAGCGCACCGGCACGTGGTCCACATGGAAGCGCGGGCACATCGGCCCTTGCAGCACACGCAGGCGCAGGCCCACTCGGCGCGCGCCGAGCAGGCAGGTATAGGCAGCCACCAGCCAGCTGACATCGGCGACGAAGCTCTCATAGCCTTGCAGGTCGGCAGCTTCGCGCAACAGGCCGGTCAACGCCGGCATCTGCTGTTCGTCCACATCGATTACGCGCTGGTCAGCCAAGGGTTGGCTGAGGCTGATGACCAGCTGTGCAAAATCCTCCAGCTGGGCCGGCAAGCGCCGACGCCATACCGCCAGGTTCACGCCGTCCTGCAGAACATCGGTTAGCACCTGAGGCGACTCACCGAACACCTGAAAGATATCCACAGGGCTATGCGCGAGGTTCATGCTGCCGCCTCTTCATGCCAAGGGCCGAATGGGTCGGGCAGACGTAACCAACCCATCGGCCCTAATTGCATTTCTGCATCCGTCAACAGGCAGCTTTCAAGCTCTGTGGATAACTTTTCGAAGTCGATATTTTGCCCGATGAACACCAATTCCTGGCGGCAGTCACCCGTCTCCACAGTCCAGTATTTCAGTATCGCCTCGGCGTTATCCACATCCTGCGGCCACTGTTCACGCGGCACGAATCGCCACCAGCGACCGGCCATGCCATGGCGCATCATGCCCCCCGCCTGAGACCAGCTACCGGCCTCCTGATACTTGCTGGCCAGCCAGAAAAAACCCTTCGAACGCAGCAGCCTGCCGTTGCTCCAGGGCTTGTGGATAAAGTCGAAAAAGCGTTGTGGATGAAGTGGGCGCCTCGCTTGCCAGGTGCTGGCGGCGATGCCGTACTCTTCGGTTTCCGGCACATGCGCGCCACGCAACTCCTGCAGCCAGCCGGGGGCTTGTGCGGCCTGGTCGAAGTCGAACAGGCCCGTGTCGAGGATGCGCGCCAGCGGTACCTCCCCCATCACCATGGGCACAATCTGCGCCCTGGCGTTGAGGCTGCGCAAAATGGCCGTGAGCTCTTCACGTTCGTGCTGGCTGATCAAGTCGATCTTGCTCAACAGCAACACGTCGGCGAACTCGACCTGCTCGATCAGCAGGTCGCTGATTGAACGCTCATCGTCATCACCCAGGGTCTCGCCACGGCTGGCCAGGCTATCCGCTGCCTGGTAGTCGCGCATAAAGTTGAGGCCATCGACCACCGTGACCATGGTGTCCAGCCGGGCCATGTCGGACAGGCTGCGGCCCTGCTCATCGCGAAAGGTGAACGTCTCGGCCACCGGTAGCGGCTCGGATATGCCGGTGGACTCGATCAGCAAATAGTCGAAGCGCCCCTCTTCGGCTAACCGCGCCACTTCCTCGAGCAGGTCTTCGCGCAGCGTGCAGCAAATGCAGCCGTTGCTCATCTCGACGAGTTTTTCTTCTGCGCGGTTCAGGCTGACGTTGCGTTGCACCTCGCTGGCATCGATGTTGATTTCACTCATGTCGTTCACGATCACCGCGACGCGCAGGTTGTCGCGGTTACGCAGTACATGGTTGAGCAAGGTGCTCTTGCCGGCGCCAAGAAAGCCAGACAGCACGGTAACGGGGAGACGGTTGGGCATGGCGAAACCTCTTCAGGCAGACGCATTCGAAACGATGCATTGCATAATGTTATAAAGTAACAATACAATTTCGCCAAGCTGTTCTCGTCGGAAGAGTGATCGCCGGAGATGAAAAATGAAGCCTCCACGCGCTGTGCTGATGCTGTTGCTGGCCATGCCCACAACGCTGTTAGCCATGCCACAGAGCAACCCGTTGGCACTGTGTACCCGCAGCGCGACCTTGTTGGCCTGCCAGGATGGCAAGGGCAGTTATTACAGTGTGCGCACTGAAGGCAGCACGTTCTATCTGCGTGGCTATGAGCACGTGAGCCGCCGTTCATGGGCGCAAACCAACAGCCGCTATGGTGGGTTGACCTTCTACACCGGCCTGGCCAGCGACGGTGAGGCTTGGGTGGGCTATAGCCGCCGTATCGGCTGGACTACGTTGAACCGGGTGTCCAGCTCCAGTGGGCAGCGCTTCAACCTGCACTGCAGCTTGATCGGCGGTTGCCGCTGAAACCTTTTCGTTTGGAATGACACATGACCCAACTCACGCTTCCCGACATCGCCGCACAAGCTCAACAGTACGCCTTACCCCTCGACTGGGTAGGTATGTGCGGGATCGCTGTGCCTGTGCAATTCGAAGGTCGCACAGCCGCTGCCACTGTCGACGCGGGCGTGAGCCTGGTGGACGGTAGCTCACGCGGTATCCACATGTCGCGCCTGTACCTGGCATTGGAATCACTGGAACATCAACCGCTCACCCCCATAGCGATTCGTCAGCTACTGGCAGATTTTCTGAGCAGCCATGAAGGGCTCTCTTCCGCTGCTTATCTGCGCGTCACCTTCGAGCACCTGCTGAAACGGCCAGCTCTGATCAGCCCATTGGCAGGTTGGAAAAGCTATCCGATTACCCTCGATGCCCGCATCGAAAGTGAAGTGTTCCACGTGGAACTATTTGTTTCTGTGCCTTACTCATCGACGTGCCCGTGCTCTGCAGCACTCGCAAGGCAGCTGATTCAGCAGCAGTTTCAGGCGGACTTTGCAGAGGGGCGCTTGGATAAAGACAGTGTGTTGGAGTGGCTGGGCAGCAGCCAGGGCATTGTTGCGACGCCCCATAGCCAACGCAGTAGCGCGAAAATTCACGTGCGCCTGAAACGTAATTTGCTAGCGCTGCCGATTACCGAGTTGATCGACCGTGTCGAGGCCAGCTTGGGAACGGCCGTGCAAACGGCGGTTAAGCGCGCGGACGAACAAGCGTTCGCATTGGCCAACGGGCAGAACCTCATGTTCTGCGAAGACGCCGCACGACGACTGCATCAATCGTTGCGCCAAATAGAATGGGCCACGGCCTTCAAGCTGCGCGTGGAACATGCAGAGAGCCTGCATGCCCACGACGCAGTCGCCACCAGCCAATGGCAATGGAACCTCACGTGCGCGGTTTGACCGCGCCACAATCATTGCCCAACCAGACGGCTCGGGTGTTCATGCTGCCTTGCTGCTGCACCCCCGATGCGTTGAACGTACCACTGACCTGGGTGGTGAATTCCTTATCACTGAGGAAGGTAGCCTTCCCAGTGCCCTGAGCCTTGGGGCAGCTGAACTGGAACTTCCAGACATTACCGGTGCGGTCGGTAATCTTCTGCGTGCAACCCGACTTCGGGTCTTGCAGCGGGATATCGTTGGTTGCCACCTGCTCTTGCGTCAGGCACGAGCGCACGCCCTTGCCCCCCACTGTCACACCCTGTTTGGCCAGTACTCCTTCCATCATGGCGCGCTGCTCTGGCGGTAGGTTTTTCAACTGGCCGAGCATGAACTCCATGTCGGGTAACGGCTTGCCATCGACCTGCATGTTGCTGGTGGTCAGCTCCCACAAGCCGGGCTGCAACATCTGTGCATGCACCAATGGGCTGCTCAGGCCAAGGGCCAACGCCAACAGTGGCAGACGAATCTTCATGGACGAACGCTCCTGGAAAAAACCGGCCAACGGGCCGGGCTGAGGCTTAGACGCCAAATCCAGCTGCAGGTTGCAAGCCGCACCTGGAACGTGTTCTGTTACCCACAGTGTACTCGGCAAGCAGGATGCATATGGATTACCACAGCCCCTACTTCTTCGGTTATGTGCTCGGCCTGATTCACCTGTTGGGCATTGTCGCCGCACTGCATGCAGTGTTCACCGTGCGCACCGCCCAAGGTGCGATTGCCTGGGCCATGCCCCTGGTCTTCATTCCCTACCTGACGCTCATCCCCTACCTGATCTTCGGTGCTCGCTCCTTCTACGCCTACATCAAGGCACGGCGCCAGGCCAACCAGGAAATGCACGTGGCCATGGCCAACCTGAACTGGCGCCCCTGGGTAGAAGAGGCCCTCACCGCCCGCGAGTCGGAAAGCTATGCCGCCCTGCGCGCCATGCCCAAACTTGGGCGCATGCCTTGCCTGGCGAACAACCAGGTAAAGCTGTTGATCGACGGCAAGGCGACTTTCGATGCCATCTTTGCCGCCATCCATCAAGCCCGCGACGTGGTGCTGGTACAGTTCTTCATCATCCACGACGACACGTTGGGCAAGGCACTGCAGCAGTTGCTGTTGCGCAAAGCGGCTGAAGGCGTGAAGGTTTTCGTGCTGTATGACCGCGTCGGCAGCCATGCCTTGCCGGCCAGCTACAGCCAGGTACTGCGTGACGGTGGCGTGGAGATTCATGCCTTCGCTACACGCCGTGGTTGGTTCAACCGCTTTCAGGTCAACTTCCGCAACCACCGCAAGATCGTGGTGGTGGATGGCCTGACGGGTTTCATCGGCGGGCACAACGTGGGTGACGAGTACTTGGGTGAGCACCCGCAACTGTCGCCCTGGCGCGATACCCATGTGCAGATCGGCGGCCCGGTACTGGCCTGTTTGCAGGAGTCGTTCGCCGAAGACTGGTACTGGGCGACGCGCCAGCTGCCGCCGTTGATCCTGCCCGACACCTACCCGGAGAACGGCGTACTGTGCCAAGCCCTCGCCAGCGGGCCGGCAGACCCACAAGAAACCTGCTCGCTGTTCTTCCTCGAAGCGATCCATTCGGCGACACGCCGGGTGTGGATCACCAGCCCCTACTTCATCCCGGACGAGGCCGTTTTTGCCGCGTTGCGACTGGCGGTTCTGCGCGGTGTGGATGTGCGCATCCTCATTCCGTCACGGCCCGACCACCGGATCGTCTACGCGGCCTCCAGCCTGTTTGCCTTCGAAGCCGTACGTGCCGGTGTGCGCATGTTCCGTTACTTGCCGGGCTTTCTGCACCAGAAGGTGGTACTGGTGGATGACGAGGTCAGCGCGATCGGCAGTGCGAACCTGGATAACCGTTCATTCCGCCTGAACTTCGAAATCACCTTGCTGACCGTCGATCGCGTGTTCGCCGACCAGGTCGAACAGATGCTGCTGCGTGACTTTGATCAAGCCCGGGAAATCACCCCAGAAGACAGTCTCGATACCCATCGGCTGCAGCAGCTTGGGATGCGAATAGCCCGGTTGATCTCGCCGATTCTTTGAGTTGAGTTTCAAGCTTACTCAATCTCTGTAGGAGCAGCCTTGTGCTGCGAAGAGGCCAGTGCAGGCACCCTCAATCGATGCTGCTTGCACCGGCCTCTTCGCAGCACAAGGCTGCTCCTACAAAGGTTGGACGATCTGCGGTAAAGATCCTCGCGGGTCCAAGGCAGGTCATGGCGACCATCGGCGTAGGGCTTCACAGCCAGGATCTGGTGCACGGGCTTTGTGCACCAGAACGTGGTGCTGCGTGACTTTGATCAAGCCCGGGAAATCACGGCAGATAATGGACGGGTGCCCAAGATCTGGGGCGCAGCTCAATTCTTTGTAGGAGCAGCCTTGAACTGCGAAGAGGCCGGTGCAGGCACCCGCAATCGATGGTGCCTGCACCGGCCTCTTCGCAGCACAAGGCTGCTCCTACAAAGGTTGGATGTTCAGCGGTAAAGATCCTCGCGGGTCCAAGGCAGGTCATGGCGACCATCGGCCTAGGGCTTCACAGCCAGGATCTGGTGCACGGGCTTTGTGCACCAGAACGTGGTGCTGCGTGACTTTGATCAAGCCCGGGAAATCACGGCAGATAATGGACGGGTGCCCAAGATCTGGGGCGCAGCTCAATTCTTTGTAGGAGCAGCCTTGTGCTGCGAAGAGGCCAGTGCAGGCACCCTCAATCGATGGTGCTTGCACCGGCCTCTTCGCAGCGCAAGGCTGCTCCTACAAAGGTTGGACGTTCAGCGGTAAAGATCCTCGCGGGTCCAAGGCAGGTCATGGTGACCATCGGCATAGGGCTTCACAGCCAAAATCTGGTGCAGGTTGATCCAGCCCTTCTCGAAGGCATAGGCACAACCGGCCAGGTACAGCCGCCAGATACGCAGCGTCTTTTCCGGCACCATGGCCGCGGCGCGGTGCAGCTGGTTCTCCAGGTTTTCGCTCCAGTGGTGCAAGGTCTTGGCGTAATGCAGACGAAGGCTTTCTACATCGACCACCTCGAGCCCTGTTTCACAGATGCTCGCACTGATCATCGACAGGTGGGGCAGCTCGCCATGGGGGAACACATAACGGTCGATGAACTCCCCTGCCCCCCGCCCTACCGGCCGGCCATCCACATGCTTGGCGGTGATGCCATGGTTCATCACCAGGCCACCTTCGCGCACGGCACCGAACAGCTTCTGGCAATACAACGGCAGGTTGGCATGCCCCACGTGTTCGAACATGCCGACACTGACCACCTTGTCGAAGCGCCCATCCTGGGGAAGGTCACGGTAGTCGAGGATCTGCAGGTCCACCTGCTCGGCCAACCCCTCCTCCTTCACCCGCTGACGGCCCAGCTTGAGTTGCTCCTTGCTCAAGGTAATGCCGAATACCTTGGCACCGTATTCGCGCGCGGCGAAGCGTGACAGGCCGCCCCAGCCACAGCCGACGTCCAGCAGGTAGTCGCCGGCCTGCAGGCGCAACTTGCGGCACAGGTGATCGAACTTGTCCTGCTGGGCCTGGGCGAGGGTGTTGTCTGGCTCACGGAAGTAGCCACAGGAGTAAGCCATGTCCGGGTCCAGCCACAGCTGGTAGAACGCGTTGGACAGGTCGTAGTGGTAGGAAATGGCTTCGGCATCGGTGTGTTTGTCATGGGCGGTACGCTGTGGAACAGCGTCCTCGTCGTCACTCAGCAGCGCCTCGCTGAGTTCGTCGCATACCCGAATGACCTCGCCGATATCGCCTTCAAGCTCCAGCTTGCCTTCAACGAAAGCCTCACCCAGCTCGTTCAAGCTCGGGTGGGTCAGCTGGCTGATCAGTTGAGGCTCCTTGATCAGGATCGTGACTTGCGGGCTGGGCCCAAGATCGAACTGGTTGCCGTCCCACAACTTCAGACGCAAAGGTAAGTGCAGGCTCTGCAACGCAGGTGGAAGTTGCGCAAGCATCAATGACCCTCCCTTCAGGTAACGGGGCGTCACGCCTCATAATTTCGGACGCCTCCGGATCAGGGTAGTTCATTGGTGCCGATTTTGGGTTTTACACGACGATGGTCTAGAACAAACAGACATGAAAGACACGCAGATTGTATACAACTTTAAACGCACAGACTAACCTTGTGCCCCTCTCGCGCTTCTTCATCCTGGAGTTGAACCCATGAAATCCTATGACGTGGTGATCATCGGCAGTGGCCCTGGCGGCTACAACGCGGCAATCCGTGCAGGCCAGCTGGGCCTGACCGTTGCCTGTGTGGAAGGCCGCTCGACCTTGGGCGGCACCTGCCTCAATGTCGGCTGCATGCCGTCCAAGGCGCTGCTGCATGCATCCGAGCTGTACGAGGCCGCCAGCGGCGAGGAGTTCGCCCACCTCGGTATCGAAGTGAAGCCCACCTTGAACCTCGCCCAGATGATGAAGCAGAAGGACGAGAGCGTTACCGGCCTGACCAAGGGCATCGAGTACCTGTTCCGCAAGAACAAGGTCGACTGGGTCAAGGGTTGGGGGCGTCTGGATGGCGTTGGCAAAGTCGTGGTCAAGGCCGAGGACGGCAGCGAAAGCACCCTTCACGCCAAGGACATCGTCATTGCCACCGGTTCCGAGCCCACGCCCCTGCCAGGCGTGACCATCGACAATCAGCGCATCATCGATTCGACCGGTGCCCTGTCCCTGCCACAGGTGCCCAAGCACCTGATCGTCATCGGCGCCGGCGTCATCGGCCTCGAGCTGGGTTCGGTATGGCGCCGCCTGGGCAGCGAAGTGACTGTCATCGAATACCTCGACCGCATCTGCCCGGGCACCGATGAAGAAACCGCCAAGACCTTGCAGAAGGCCTTGGCCAAGCAAGGCATGAGCTTCAAGCTCGGAAGCAAAGTCACCCAGGCCACCTCGTCGGCTGATGGCGTCAGCCTGACGTTGGAGCCCGCCGCCGGTGGCGACGCACAAACCTTGCAGGCCGACTACGTGCTGGTGGCCATCGGTCGCCGCCCCTACACCCAGGGCCTGAACCTGGAAAGCGTAGGCCTGGCGACCGACAAGCGCGGCATGCTGAGCAACGATCATCACCGCAGCTCGGTGCCTGGCATCTGGGTGATCGGCGATGTCACCTCAGGCCCGATGCTGGCGCACAAGGCTGAAGACGAAGCGGTGTCGTGCATCGAGCGCATCGCCGGCAAGGCCCATGAGGTCAACTACAACCTGATCCCCGGTGTCATTTATACCCGCCCCGAACTGGCCAGCGTCGGCAAGACCGAAGAACAGCTCAAGGCCGAAGGCCGCGCCTACAAGGTGGGCAAGTTCCCCTTCACCGCCAACAGCCGCGCCAAGATCAACCACGAGACCGAAGGGTTCGCCAAGGTGCTCGCCGATGCCAACACCGACGAGGTACTGGGCGTGCACCTGGTGGGTCCGAGTGTCAGTGAGATGATCGGTGAATTCTGCGTAGCCATGGAGTTCTCGGCGTCGGCAGAGGACATCGCCCTCACCTGCCACCCGCACCCGACCCGCTCCGAGGCGTTGCGCCAGGCGGCGATGAATGTGGAAGGGATGGCGATGCAGATCTGACAAAACCTCGGCCACAGGGGCCGGTGCTGGCACGGTTGATACGGAGATCAACCGTCTGGCGCCCTCCCAGGCAGATTTTTACAACCCGGATATGCTGGACGATGGAGCAGTAAACCCCCGAGTTTTCGGGACCAGTGGCAACAAGGAGGTTCACCATGTCATCCACCCCGCGTGTACGTCGTTCGCTCAGCGATATCCAGGCCGACTACGACCAAGGCAAAAAAGCAGAACTTGAGAATCTGATCCGCGCCTGGAAGGGCATCAAGGATCTTCCCGCTAACGACCCAAACTCCTTCTTCACCCTCGGCGGCCTGCATGGCGAGCCATTCCGTGACAAGGGCAAGACCGACCCCAACTGGTGGGGCGGCTACTGCCAGCACGGGACGGTGCTGTTCCCAAGCTGGCACCGCGCCTACCTCTGGCGCCTGGAAGAGGCGCTGCGCAGCATCCCCGGCTGCAAAGACGTGACCTTGCCGTTCTGGGATGAATGCAGCGATGCATCACGGGAAAACGGTATCCCGTCGGCCCTGACCCAAGAATATTTCGTGCTCGATGGCCAGAAGATCGACAACCCTCTGCGCTCCTTCGTGTTCCCGAAAGCCATCACCGACGAGGTCGAGGACACGCCGATCATCTACAGCAAGCCGGAAGGCTACGAGACGGTGCGTTACCCGCTGTCCGGTTTGGTGGGCACTGATGAAGACCGCGCGAAGACCGACGCCCATAACGCGCAATTCCCAGACCCAGAGCAGAACATCGGCTACCTCAATAGCAACATCAGTACCTGGCTGAGCGGCAAGATCAAGATCGGTGGTAGGTGGCGTGGCGAGGTGTTCACCCGCTTCGAAAACTGCCTGGACGCGCCCACCTACACCCTGTTCTCCAATACCACGTCGGCCGCCGCGAAAAACAAGGCTGACCCAGCGGGCACTCACCATGTCTCCCTGGAAGAGCCGCATAACTTCATGCACCTGGCCGTCGGCGGCTTCGACTACCCGGGGCAAGGCAACAATTCGGCGATCCCGGGTGCCAACGGCGACATGGGCGAGAACGAGACCGCCGGCCTGGACCCGATCTTCTTCTTCCACCACTGCTTCATCGACTATGTGTTCTGGACCTGGCAGCGTCGGCAAGGCGCGACTGATGAATTCAGCATCGATGCCACCGATCCCGGCGCCAGCTACTACAAGCCCGATGGCGTGCAACCGCCAGCAGGGGCAGCAGGCCTGGACCCGAATGCCATCCTGAGCCTGGACACCACGCTTGACCCGTTCGTGAAGGCCGACGGCAGCCCCTTCACCACCCGTGACTGCTTCAACATCGAAACCCAGCTGGGCTATGGCTATGGCAAAGGCTCGCTGGACGCCTACGCCCAACCCAACAAGCCGTTGCTGTTCAAGGCCGAGGCCGTGCAACCCGCTGGCAAGACCTTGCGGGTCAGCCGCATCAACCGGGGCAAGATCCGCGGTTCGTTCCTGATCAGCGCCTACGCCAAGGTCGATGGCAAGCGCGAATACCTGGGGACCCGGCCGATTCTCAGCCGCTGGCATGTCGAAGGCTGCATGAACTGCCAGACCCACCTGGAAGCCACCGCTACCTTCAAGCTGCCACTCAACGCCGACAACTCGGCGATTGATGAAGGCACAATCGAAGTGGAAGTACAGACCCGTGACACGGTGCTCAAACGGCCAGAGGGGGCCAATCTGCTCAATAGCAGCAACGCTGTAGCCGCTGACGTGCCATTCAAACTGGAAACCTACTGAGCCACCGCCGGCGCAGCATCCTAAGCCTGGCTTCGGGTGCTGCGCTCAGGCGCTTGAACGCTGCGGTCCCTACGCTCATAAGCAATGATGATTGCACCGGCGATCATCACGGGCAGATGAACAGCCGGCAGGCAAAATGCAATCAGCATCAACGGCCAACAGGTGGCGTAGCACCACACCCCATGCAGCGCCCCCTTGGCCAATGGGTTGGCGACGCTGGCGGGCCGATGGCAGCGCAAAAGGCAACGCGCCCTGAACGCGCACAACTGCCACCCCCCTGCCCCTATCAGCGCCAGCAACCCTGCTGCGAGTTGCGAGCCGGTGAAAGAAACCAGCAACAGCGCAATCATCAACAGCAGTGCACTGCCCGCCAGCCACACGCCAAAATACCCCAGCAGAAATGCCGCGACAGCGGGCGCTCGGTGGTAGGGCCTTGATTGATGCCACAGATGCGCCAATGGCCCCTGCAGCGCGGGCAGCATCATCGCGACCAACATCAACCCCACCGCACCGGTGAAGACGGCGATGTCCATGCTGGAATAATAGAGGCGCAGGTTCAGCCATCCCTCGGTCAACATCGAGGGCGAGCCGGAAATACAGAACGATTCAAGATCGTGGTGGCTGTCGTTATTGAGCGCCATCCAGATAAAAGCAACGAGGCTGGCAGCCCATAACGCGCATTTGAGCGGATCACTGCAGGTGTCGCGCACCCATGCTGGCAGGGGCGCATTAGCCTGGCGCGCCATCAGACGGCCTCCCTGTCATCGGCTAGACGGCCTGGCTCATTGCCTGTGCCGCGCTAGTGACTATAGAGCAGGTTGCTAAGGCTTGCCGGTACGCCGACTGATGGTGACAGGGACGCCTGGATGCTCCGCTGGCTGTGCCGCAGCGCTCTGCAAACAAGAGCGCCGCAGCCTGCTATCAGCTTTAGAACGTCGCGTTCTTGAGCGAGATGTGGCAGTTCTTGTAGTCGTAGTCGACCAGTGTCACGACACCGGAAACATTCGATTTTTTCCCAACGGAAAGCGCATTGACCATGCTGGTGTTGGTCGATTCAGCGTGGATATCCACGTCGCCAACGCTCAGCACTACCCGATACGCCTCGAGCCCTTGATTGATCATGGCGACTTCACCGTTAGTGGAGAAGGTCTTGCCGCGGTACAGGCTGTTTGCGCGAACCTTGTTTTCTTTCGTGACACGGCAGATTTCTGCAAGGCTTTGATCGATGGCTACTGGCGCGGTCGCCTTCTGAATTTCCTGCATTGTTTGCTCAAAATTCGCGCAACCCGAAAGGGCTACGAAAGGCAGCGCGGCGAAGAGGCAATTACGAAGAGCTTTCATGTGGACAACCTTACAGATGATTGAAGAAGTGCTTTGGCCTTGAGCACACCCTGACTGGAGAAATTTCAGACAGTTCCATACGAACCTCGCGGGCACATGCAGGCGTGGTGAATAGGCGATGGCTAGGCGTTGGGCTGACTTGCGGAAAATCGGGCACTACCTGTCAGGACGACGGCGGCAGCGAAGTAAGAAGGGGGGACAGCAGGCATCAGTCATTCCTTTGAGGCGCGTTTGAATGTGTTCAATCCCTTGAACCGGCCGAAAGTTATACCAAAAACCGTTTTATTGCGCAAAAAAGCACCAGCTCCTGCTGTTGATTACAGCGGGGCCGGTGCTTTTTAACGGTTGCCCGTCGGTTTATTCCACCGTCACCGACTTCGCCAAGTTACGCGGCTGGTCAACATCGGTGCCCTTGAGCACCGCCACGTAGTACGACAGCAACTGCAGCGGGATGGTGTACAGGATTGGCGCCAGGGCGTCAGCGATGTGCGGCACCTTGATCACGTGGGTGCCTTCGCCGTTGGTCATGCCAGCGTGCTCGTCGGCAAACACCACCAACTCACCGCCACGGGCACGCACTTCCTGCAGGTTGGACTTGAGCTTCTCCAGCAGTTCGTTGTTCGGCGCCACAGTCACGACTGGCATGTCGTTATCCACAAGTGCCAGCGGGCCGTGCTTCAGCTCGCCTGCCGGGTAGGCTTCGGCGTGGATGTAGGAGATTTCCTTGAGCTTGAGCGCGCCTTCCATCGCTACCGGGTACTGGGCGCCGCGGCCCAGGAACAGGGTGTGGTGCTTGTCGGCGAACAGCTCGGCGATCTTCTCGACAGTTGCGTCCATGGCCAGTGCCTCGCCCAGGCGGGCCGGCAGGCGACGCAATTCTTCAACCAGCTCGGCTTCGACACCGGCTTCGAGGGTGCCGCGTACCTGGCCCAGGGCCAGGGTCAGCATCATCAGCGAGACCAGCTGGGTGGTGAACGCCTTGGTCGAAGCAACGCCGATTTCCGGGCCAGCCAGGGTCAGCAGGGTCAGGTCGGATTCACGCACCAGCGAGCTGATGCCGACGTTGCAGATCGCCAGGCTGCCGAGGAAGCCCAGCTCCTTGGCGTTGCGCAGGGCAGCCAGGGTGTCGGCAGTCTCACCGGATTGCGAGATCGAGACGAACAGGGTGTCGGGCTGCACCACCACCTTGCGGTAGCGGAACTCGCTGGCGACTTCAACCTGGCAAGGGATGCCGGCCAGGCTTTCCAGCCAGTAACGGGCGACCATGCCGGCGTGGTAGCTGGTGCCGCAGGCAACGATCTGTACGTTGCGCACTTTGGCGAACAGGTCGGCGGCTTTCGGGCCAAAGGCCTGTACCAGCACGTGGTCTTTGCCCAGACGGCCTTCCAGGGTGCGCTGGACCACGCTTGGCTGCTCGTGGATTTCCTTGAGCATGAAGTGACGGTAGTTACCTTTGTCCGCTGCTTCTGCACCTTCGTGATACTGCACGGTTTCACGCTGGACCTGGTTGCCAGCCTGGTCCCAGATGCTGACCTGGT
This sequence comes from Pseudomonas sp. LAIL14HWK12:I7, assembly GCF_000483465.1. NCBI lineage: Bacteria > Pseudomonadati > Pseudomonadota > Gammaproteobacteria > Pseudomonadales > Pseudomonadaceae > Pseudomonas > Pseudomonas sp. LAIL14HWK12:I7. The sequence continues at coordinate 158,516 of NZ_AXYZ01000001.1, read as the reverse complement.
CACGGCGGATTTCAGCGATATCGCCTTCTTCCAGGTACATGAAACGATCGGTGACCTGGCGCAGGGCCAGCTGGTCCGAGGCCAGGAAGTTCTCGCCAAGGCCCAGGCCGATCACCAGCGGGCTGCCGCTGCGGGCAGCTACCAGGCGGTCTGGCTGTTTAGCGCTGATCAGGGCCAGGCCATAAGCACCGTGCAGGCGCTTCACCGCAGCCTTCAGCGCGTCGGTCAGGTCTGCAACGGTCTTGAGCGTGTGGTGGATCAGGTGGACGATGACTTCGGTATCGGTCTGCGAGGTGAACACGTAGCCGAGGCCTTTGAGCTCTTCACGCAGTTCTTCGTGGTTCTCGATGATGCCGTTGTGCACGACTGCCAATTCACTGCCCGAGAAGTGTGGGTGGGCATTGCCTTCGGTTGGCGCGCCGTGGGTAGCCCAACGCGTGTGTGCGATACCCAGCTGGCCGACGAGCGGCTCGGCGGCCACGGCAGCTTCCAACTCGCTGACCTTGCCAATCCGGCGGCGGCGCTCCAGCCCACCCTGCTGGCTGTAGACCGCCAGGCCGGCACTGTCGTACCCGCGGTACTCAAGGCGCTTGAGGCCTTCGATCAGGATGGCGGTGATATTACGTTCGGCTACGGCACCAACGATTCCACACATGTTCATTGCTCCTGGCTGATCGCGGCGCAAATCAGGTTGATGCCGCGGGCTTGAATTTGTTCGCGTGCCGCTGCGGGCAGGCGTTCGTCAGTAATGAGGGTATTCACGCTGCCCCACGGCAGCTCAAGGTTGGGGATTTTGCGCCCCACCTTGTCGGACTCGACCATCACGATCACCTCACGGGCGACCTCGGCCATGACTCGGCTCAGGCCCAGCAGCTCATTGAAGGTGGTGGTGCCCCGGTTGAGGTCGATGCCATCGGCACCGATGAACAGCTGATCGAAATCGTAGGAGCGCAGCACCTGCTCGGCAACCTGCCCCTGGAACGACTCGGAGTGCGGGTCCCAGGTACCACCGGTCATCAGCAGTACAGGCTCATGCTCGAGATCGCTGATGGCGCGGGCCACGTTCAAGGAATTGGTCATCACCACCAGGCCAGGCTGTCGGCCCAGCTCGGGAATCATCGCGGCAGTGGTGCTGCCACTGTCGATGATGATCCGCGCATGTTCGCGGATACGCCCTACCGCCGCGCGGGCAATGGCCTTCTTGTAGGCAGACACGGGCTGGGCCGGCTCACCGAGCAGCTCTTGCGGCACCGGTACCGCACCGCCATAGCGGCGTAGCAACAGGCCGTTGGTTTCCAGGGCGGCGAGGTCTTTGCGAATGGTCACTTCCGAGGTTTCGAAGCGCTTGGCCAATGCATCCACACTCACCTCCCCTTGCTCACTGAGCATGGCCAGGATGTTGTGGCGGCGTTGAGGCGTGTTACGTTTCGACATGAGTGCTTAAGTTTCGTTTCGAAAGATAATGGTTGCAATCAAAACCTAAGACGCTCGTTTCGTCAAGCAGTTGCTGCCCTGTGGATAGTTTCACCCTTGTAGGAGCGCAACTCACGCCCAAAAAAAAGCCGACTTATTCACATAAGTCGGCTTTCGATCGAACAGCTGTGTATAACTCAGCTCTTCTTAATCTTCTCCGGCCGCTTCCAGCCCGAGATGTTTCGCTGGCGCGCGCGGCCCACAGCCAGGTCGGCGGCTTCGACGGTCTGGGTGATAGTCGAACCGGCTGCCGTGGTCGCGCCGGCCTTGATTTCCACAGGCGCCACCAGTGAGTTGTTCGAACCGATGAACACGTCCTCACCCATCACGGTCTTGAACTTGTTGGCGCCATCATAGTTGCAGGTGATGGTGCCAGCGCCGATGTTGGTGCGCGCGCCGATTTCGGCGTCGCCCAGGTAGCTCAGGTGGCCTGCCTTGGCGCCTTCGCCCAAGTGAGCGTTTTTCAGCTCGACGAAGTTACCCACATGGGCCTTGGCATCCAGCACGCTGCCGGGGCGCAGGCGAGCGAACGGGCCGGCATCGCTGCCCTCGCCCATCACCGCACCTTCGATGTGGCTGTTAGCCTTGACCACCACACCCTTGCGCAGGGTGCTGTTCTTGATCACGCAGTTGGGGCCGATCTCTACGCCGTCTTCGATGACCACCTGGCCTTCTAGGATCACGTTGATGTCGATCAGCACATCGCGACCAACGGTCACTTCACCCCGTACATCGAACCGCGCCGGGTCACGCAGGGTGACGCCCTGGGCCATCAGGCGGCGGCCTGCGCGCAGCTGATAGTGGCGCTCGAGCTCGGACAGCTGGCGACGGTCGTTGGCGCCCTGCACTTCCATCGGGTCTTCAGGTTGCTCGGTGGCAACCACCAGGCCATCGGACACCGCCATGGCGATGACGTCGGTCAGGTAGTACTCGCCTTGGGCATTGTTATTCGACAAGCGGCTCATCCAGTCCGCCAGGCGCGCCGCAGGCAGGGCCAGAATGCCGGTGTTGCCTTCCTTGATCGCTTTCTGCGCGTCGCTGGCATCCTTGTGCTCAACGATGGCCGTCACCTTGCCCTGCTCGTCACGCACGATACGGCCATAGCCGGTCGGGTCTTCGAGGGTGACCGTGAGCAAGCCCAGCTGTTGATCATTGGCCTTGGCCAACAGGCGCTGCAAGGTCTCCACTTCAATCAACGGCACATCACCGTACAGCACCAGTACGGTGTCAGCGGTCAATGCTGGCAGCGCCTGGGCCACGGCATGGCCTGTACCCAGCTGCTTGTCCTGCATGACAAAGTTCAGATCGTCAGCTGCCAGGCGCTCACGCACCTGCTCGGCACCATGGCCAATGACCACGTGAATACCTTGCGGCTGGAGCTGACGCGCGCTGTGGATAACATGGCCAAGCATGGAGTTGCCGGCAACCGGGTGCAGCACCTTGGGCAGCGCCGAGCGCATGCGGGTACCTTGGCCGGCGGCGAGAATAACGATATCGAGTGACATTACTGGCTACCAATCCTGGGCGGTCAGTGAAATGACCGGGGGGAGAAATTCGGAAAAAGAAAAAGGGTAGCCGAGGCTACCCTTTTACTCAATCGCAACAGAAGTGATCAGCCCAGGGCCGATTACTTGCCTTTGCGCATTTGCTGGACGGTACGCAGCTGAGCTGCGGCCTCGGCCAGACGTGCGGCGGCGGCGCCGTAGTCGAAGTCCGCGCCTTTCAGATTCAGGGCGTTCTCGGCAGCCTTGAGGGCTTCCTGAGCCTGAGCTTCATCCAGGTCTGCAGCACGTTGCACGGTATCGGCAAGCACCTTGACCATGTTCGGCTGAACCTCGAGGAAACCACCAGAGATGTAAAACACCTCTTGGGCGCCACCCTGCTTGGTCAGCGTGATCGGACCTGGCTTCAGATTGGTGATCAGCGGCGCGTGGCCCGGAGCGATACCAAGATCACCCAGGTTACCGTGCGCAACCACCATCTCGACCAGACCGGAGAAAATCTCTCCTTCCGCGCTGACGATATCGCAATGGACTGTCATAGCCATCTGCTTGCCTCAACCTGATAGCGCCCCTTGCGGGGCGCAGGAATTACAGTTTCTTGGCTTTCTCGATCGCTTCGTCGATGCTGCCGACCATGTAGAACGCTTGTTCTGGCAGGTGGTCGTAGTCACCTTTGAGGATGCCGCTGAAGCCAGCGATGGTGTCTTTCAGAGAAACGTACTTGCCTGGCGAACCGGTGAAGACTTCGGCCACGAAGAACGGCTGCGACAGGAAGCGCTGGATCTTACGAGCGCGGGCTACCAGTTGCTTGTCGGTCTCGGACAGTTCGTCCATACCCAGGATGGCGATGATGTCTTTCAGCTCTTTGTAGCGCTGCAGAACATACTGAACGCCACGCGCGGTGTCGTAGTGCTCGTTGCCGATCACGTTCGGGTCCAGCTGGCGCGAAGTCGAGTCCAGTGGGTCGACCGCTGGGTAGATACCCAGGGAGGCGATGTCACGGGACAGAACGACGGTGGCGTCCAAGTGGGCGAAGGTGGTCGCTGGCGACGGGTCGGTCAAGTCGTCCGCAGGTACGTATACGGCCTGGACGGAGGTGATCGAACCTTCCTTGGTGGAGGTGATGCGCTCTTGCAGAACGCCCATCTCTTCAGCCAGGGTCGGCTGGTAACCTACTGCCGAAGGCATACGGCCCAGCAGTGCGGATACTTCAGTACCGGCCAGGGTGTAACGATAGATGTTGTCGACGAACAGCAGAACGTCGTTACCTTCGTCACGGAACTTCTCAGCCATGGTCAGGCCGGTCAGCGCTACGCGCAGACGGTTTCCTGGTGGCTCGTTCATCTGACCGTAGACCAGCGCTACTTTGTCGAGAACGTTGGAGTCCTTCATCTCGTGGTAGAAGTCGTTACCCTCACGAGTACGCTCACCCACACCAGCGAACACGGAGTAACCGCTGTGTTCCATGGCGATGTTACGGATCAGTTCCATCATGTTTACGGTCTTGCCGACACCGGCACCACCGAACAGACCAACTTTACCACCCTTGGCGAACGGGCAAACCAGGTCGATAACCTTGATGCCGGTTTCCAGCAGGTCGTTGCCGCCTGCCTGGTCAGCGAACGAAGGCGCTGGCTGGTGGATACCGCGACGCTCTTCTTCACCGATCGGGCCGGCTTCGTCGATCGGGTTGCCCAGTACGTCCATGATACGGCCCAGGGTGGCCTTACCAACAGGAACGGAAATGGCAGCGCCGGTGTCGACGACATCCAGACCGCGCTTCAAGCCTTCGGTCGAGCCCATCGCAATAGTACGAACCACGCCGTCGCCCAGCTGCTGCTGAACTTCGAGGGTGGTTTCCGCGCCTTGTACTTTCAGCGCGTTGTATACACTCGGCACGACGTCACGTGGGAATTCCACGTCGATGACGGCGCCGATGATTTGAACGATACGTCCGCTACTCATAGCTGGATCCTCTGAATATGTGAACCGTTAAACCGCGGCAGCGCCGCCGACGATTTCCGAGATCTCCTGGGTGATCGCAGCCTGACGCGCCTTGTTGTAGATCAACTGAAGCTCTTTGATCAAATCACCGGCGTTGTCTGTGGCGTTCTTCATGGCGATCATCCGGGCCGCTTGTTCAGCAGCGTTGTTCTCGACCACCGCCTGGTAAACCTGCGACTCCACATAACGCACCATCAAGCCGTCCAGCAGCTCTTTTGCGTCGGGTTCGTACAGGTAATCCCAGTGATGCTTGAGATCCTGATCCGGGGTTGCCACCAACGGTACCAATTGCTCGACCGTTGGCTTCTGGGTCATGGTATTGATGAACTTGTTCGAAACCACGGAGAGGCGATCGATACGGCCGTCCAGGTAGGCGTCCAGCATCACTTTGACGGAGCCGATCAGATCGTTGATCGATGGCTCTTCGCCCAGGTGGCTGATCGCGGCTACGACGTTGCCGCCAAAGATGCGGAAGAAAGTCGCACCCTTGCTGCCGATCACGCACAGGTCGATTTCCACGCCCTGTTCGCGGTTTGCGTTCATGTCCTTGACCAGGGCCTTGAACAGGTTGGTGTTCAAGCCACCGCACAGACCACGGTCACTGCTCACCACGATATAACCGGTGCGCTTAACAGGGCGCTCGATCATGAAAGGGTGGCGGTATTCCGGGTTGGCGTTGGCCAGATGACCGATCACCTGGCGGATACGCTCCGCGTAAGGACGGCTAGCAGCCATGCGCATTTGTGCCTTGCGCATTTTGCTGACCGCCACTTTCTCCATGGCGCTGGTAATTTTTTGCGTGCTTTTGATGCTCGCAATCTTACTGCGAATCTCTTTTGCGCCTGCCATGTATCACCTATCAGGTTAGCAAGCGGGGGCCTGGGCCCCCGCTGCGGCTTACCAGGTCTGGGTGGCCTTGAACTTCTCGATACCGGCTTTCAGGCCAGCGTCGATTTCGTCGTTGAAGTCACCCTTCACGTTGATCTTCGCCATCAGTTCAGCGTGATCACGGTTGAAGAAGGCGATCAGTGCTTGCTCGAAGCTACCGATCTTGGAGACTTCTACGTCAGTCAGGAAACCACGCTCAGCGGCGTACAGCGACAGGGCCATGTCCGCGATGGACATTGGCGCGTACTGCTTCTGCTTCATCAGCTCGGTAACGCGCTGACCATGCTCCAGCTGCTTGCGGGTCGCTTCGTCCAGATCGGAAGCGAACTGGGCGAATGCAGCCAGTTCACGGTACTGAGCCAGAGCGGTACGAATACCACCGGACAGCTTCTTGATGATCTTGGTCTGAGCGGCACCACCTACGCGGGATACCGAAACACCGGCGTTCACTGCAGGGCGGATGCCCGAGTTGAACATGGCCGATTCCAGGAAGATCTGACCGTCGGTGATCGAGATCACGTTGGTCGGAACGAACGCGGAAACGTCGCCAGCCTGGGTTTCGATGATCGGCAGCGCGGTCAGGGAACCGGTTTTGCCAGTCACAGCACCGTTGGTGAACTTCTCGACGTACTCTTCCGAAACGCGCGATGCACGCTCCAGCAGACGGGAGTGGAGATAGAACACGTCGCCTGGGTACGCTTCACGTCCTGGTGGACGGCGCAGCAGCAGGGAGATCTGACGGTAGGCAACGGCCTGCTTGGACAGGTCATCGTAAACGATCAGTGCGTCTTCACCGCGGTCACGGAAGAACTCGCCCATGGTGCAACCGGCGTATGGCGCCAGGAATTGCAGTGCGGCGGATTCCGAAGCACTGGCAACCACCACGATGGTGTTTTTCAGTGCGTCGTTTTCTTCCAGCTTGCGAACGATGTTGGCAACGGTGGAACGCTTCTGGCCGACAGCAACATACACACAGAAAATACCGGAGTCTTTCTGGTTGATGATGGCGTCGATGGCCATGGCGGTCTTGCCGATCTGACGGTCACCGATGATCAGCTCACGCTGGCCACGGCCGACAGGGATCATGGCGTCAACGGACTTGTAGCCAGTCTGTACAGGCTGGTCTACCGACTTACGCCAGATCACGCCTGGAGCAACTTTCTCGACCGCGTCGGTCTGAGTGTTGCCCAGCGGGCCTTTGCCGTCGATCGGGTTGCCCAGTGCGTCGACGACGCGACCCAGCAGTTCCTTACCAACCGGAACTTCCAGGATGCGGCCGGTGCACTTGGCGCTCATGCCTTCGGCGAGGGTGTCGTATGCACCCAGGATCACTGCACCAACGGAGTCTTGCTCCAGGTTCAGTGCCATACCGTAGACGCCGCCAGGGAACTCGATCATTTCGCCGTACATGACGTCGGCCAGACCGTGGATCCGCACGATACCGTCGGAAACCGAAACGACGGTACCTTCGTTACGGGCTTGGGAGCTCACATCGAGGTTGTCGATGCGGCCCTTGATGATTTCACTAATTTCGGAAGGATTGAGTTGCTGCATTGCTCTGCTGCCCCTTCAAACTCAAGATTTCAATGCTTCGGCCAGTTTCGCGATTTTGCCGCGAACAGAGCCATCGATTACCAGGTCACCAGCGCGGATGACGACGCCGCCAATCAGGCTGGCATCCTCCGACGCGTGCAGGCGCACTTCCTGGCCTAACCGTGCACTGAGAACCTTGGCGAGTTTGTCTTGCTGTTCTTGGTTCAACGCGAAGGCACTGGTGACTTCCACGTCCACGGATTTCTCTTGCTCGGCCTTGTACAGGTCGAACAGAGCGGCAATCTCCGGCAGAAGCAGGAGACGGTCGTTTTCCGCGGCAACATGAATGAAATTCTGTGCCTGTGCATTGAACTTGTCACCGCACACGTCAATGAACGTGGCGGCCTTTTCTGCGCTCGTCAGTCGCGGGGCCTTGAGCAGGCGCTGCATGGTGTCGTCTTGCGACACCGCAGCAGCCAGGCCGAGCATGGCTGACCAATTGGCCAGTTGCTGATGGGCCTGGGCATGCTCAAAGGCAGCCTTAGCGTAAGGTCGGGCCAACGTGGTCAGTTCTGCCATGATCGCCCTCGCTTAAATTTCAGCGGCCAGTTTGTTAACCAGCTCCGCATGCGCGTTTTGATCGATTGTGGCGCCAAGGATCTTTTCAGCACCGCCAACGGCCAGAGCACCCACTTGGGCACGCAGGGCGTCTTTAGCGCTGTTCAGTTCCTGTTCGATCTCGGCCAGAGCCTGAGCCTTCACACGGTCAGCTTCGACGCGGGCCTGTTCACGGGCTTCCTCGACAAGCTGAGCAGCGCGTTTCTTGCTTTGCTCAATGATTTCGGCTGCCTGTGCTTTAGCTTCACGCAGTTGCTGACCCGCTTTCTCTTGGGCCAGCTCCAGGTCGCGAGCTGCGCGGTTGGCAGCGTCCAAGCCATCGGCAATCTTCTTTTGGCGCTCTTGCAGAGCAGTGATGACCGGAGGCCATACGTACTTCATGCAGAAGAGTACAAAAATCAGGAAAGCAACGGATTGGCCAATCAGGGTTGCATTAATGTTCACGCCAACACCTCGCTCGGTCTTAATTCATACAGCAAATCAACTCGTGGTGACGAGTGATTAGCCGGCGATCTGACCAACGAACGGATTCGCGAAGGTGAAGAACAGAGCGATACCAACACCGATCATGGTTACGGCGTCGAGCAGACCGGCAACGATGAACATTTTAACCTGCAGCATCGGAACCATTTCTGGTTGACGAGCAGCGCCTTCCAGGAACTTGCCGCCCAGCAGGCCGAAACCAATGGCGGTACCCAGAGCACCCAGGCCGATCAGCAGAGCAACAGCGATAGCGGTCAGACCAACTACAGTTTCCATCTTTCCTCCCGACTTTTACGTCGTATTGGTTAGGTTTTTAGTTTGAAGCGGTAAAACAAATCGTGAGTACAGCTGCCCTTGCGGACTTTTTAAGCCCTCCCCCCGTACCGGCGAGGAAGGCTATCAGACACGCCAGGCGGTCTTAATGGTTATCTTCGTGCGCCATCGACAGGTAGACGATGGTCAGCATCATGAAGATGAAAGCTTGCAGGGTGATGATCAGGATGTGGAACACAGCCCACGCCCATTGCAGCACCACACCCAGGCCGCTCAGCCAGAGCAGGCCGGAGCCGAACATGACGGCGATCAGGATGAACACCAGCTCACCGGCGTACATGTTGCCGAACAGACGCAGGGCCAGCGAGATCGGCTTGGCGATCAGGGTGACGAATTCGAGCAGGAAGTTCACCGGGATCAGCAGGATCTGAACAAAGATGTTCTTGCTGCCGAACGGGTGCAGGGTCAGCTCACCGATGAAGCCGCCCAGGCCCTTGACCTTGATGCTGTAGAAGATGATCAGGGCGAACACGCTGAAGGCCATGGCCAGGGTCGCGTTCGGGTCGGTGGTCGACACGGCGCGGAACGGAATGTGCGGATCACCGGAGATCAGGATGGCCAGCTGAGGAATCCAGTCGACCGGTACCAGGTCGACGGCGTTCATCAGGAATACCCAGACGAAGATGGTCAGCGCCAGCGGTGCGATCACCGGGCTACGGCCGTGGAAGGAATCCTTCACGCTGCCGTTGACGAAGTCGACCATCACTTCGACGAAGTTCTGCAGACCGCCAGGTTGGCCGGAGGTCGCCTTCTTCGCCGCCATGCGGAAGATGAACAGGAAGATCAGACCCAGCGCAACGGACCAGCCCAGGGTGTCCAGGTGGAACGCCCAGAAGCCCATTGCCTTGGCTTCTGCAGCCGAATGGGCGAAGCCCCAGCTGCCGTCTGGTAGTTGACCGTAGGTCAGGTTCTGCAAGTGGTGCTGGATATAGCCCGAAGCGGTTTCTGCTGCCATGGTTGCCTCAAACGCCCTAAGGTCTCGAAAGTCTTTTATTCATTAGCAGTGGCGCGAACCAGCTGACCATTAGGGTCAGCAGGAAGACGCCGAATACTGCTAACGGCGCCAATGGCTTCACTCCTGCGAAGGTCAGTGCAAACAGCACTGCCGTCAAAATCATTTTGCCTGCCTCGCCAGCGTAGAACGACTTGACGATGGCCTGCGCTGCCCGGGCTCCGCTGAAGCGAAATGCCTTCCAGGCGAAATACACATTGGGTAGCCAGGCAATCAAACCTCCGCAGAGACCTGAATATCCACTGACCGCCCCTTTCCACTGCCACAACACCAACGTTGCCAACAGCAGTACAACACATTGAGTCAGCAGTACCGGAAAAACCGCCCAGCGATGGAAAGGCAAGCGGTTTGGCGTGCGTATTTCCATCACAACTGCTCCTCGGAAGTCGACCAACAAGTCAGCTATGACTTGGCATAATTTGTGCCGACAAAATGCGCGCAGAGTATAGGGGTGGATTAACCCCTATTCAACTCTTCGTAGTGATTTCCGACTGCGCGCTACAACAGGAATTGTTTCAGCGGATGTGAGCAAGGACGCCTTGCAACTCGTCAAGCGAGTTATAGCGAATAACCAACTGGCCCTTGCCCTTGTTGCCATGACGGATCTGTACGGCAGAGCCCAGGCGCTCTGCGAGCCGCTGTTCAAGGCGTGCGATATCCGGATCAGGTTTGCTCGGTTCGACCGGATCAGGCTTGTCGCTGAGCCACTGACGCACCAGTGCCTCGGTTTGGCGCACGGTGAGGCCACGTGCGACAACATGACGCGCCCCCTCTTCCTGACGATGCTCTTCAAGACCGAGCAAAGCGCGCGCATGACCCATCTCCAGGTCTCCATGGGCGAGCATGGTCTTGATCGCTTCAGGCAGGGTGATCAGGCGCAGCAGGTTGGCCACGGTAACCCGCGACTTGCCCACGGCATCCGCTACCTGCTGCTGGGTCAGTTCGAACTCCTGCTGCAGGCGCTGCAGCGCGAGGGCCTCTTCCAGGGGGTTGAGGTCTTCGCGCTGGATGTTTTCGATCAGCGCCATGGCGATGGCCGTTTCGTCCGGCACTTCGCGGACCATGGCCGGCACGGTGTCCAGGCCAGCCTGCTGGGTGGCGCGCCAACGGCGCTCACCGGCGATGATCTCGTAGCGGTTGTCGGCAATCGGGCGAACCACGATCGGCTGCATCACGCCATGGGTGCGGATCGAATGCGCGAGTTCTTCCAGCGCCACCGGGTCCATGTCGCGACGTGGCTGGTACTTGCCACGTTGAATCAGCTCGACCGGCAGGTGTTGCAGTTCTTTCTGGTCGATCTTGACAGCCTGCTCTTCGAGCGCGCTGACGGAAGGACCACTGAGCAGTGCATCCAACCCACGTCCGAGACCCCGTTTCTTAACGGCCATACGGATTCCTTAAGTTGTTTGTGCAGTGCGGGATGGACGGCGCTGACGGCGTACCAGTTCCCCAGCCAGGGCCAGATAAGCCAGCGCGCCACGCGATTGCTTGTCGTAGGCCAGGGCCGGCATGCCGAAGCTTGGGGCCTCGGCCAGGCGAATGTTGCGCGGGATGACCGTGTCGTACAGCTGCTCGCCGAAGTGTTCCTTGAGCTGGGCCGAAACATCGTTGTTCAGGCTCAGGCGCGGGTCGAACATGGTCCGCAACAGGCCTTCGATCTTCAGCTCCGGGTTCAACCGGGCGGCGATGCGCTTGATGTTATCCACAAGGTCACTGAGACCTTCCAGTGCGTAGTACTCGCACTGCATGGGGATGATGACGCCATCGGAGGCCACCAACGCGTTCAGCGTCAGCATCGACAACGACGGCGGACAGTCGATGAGAATGAAGTCGTAGTTCTCGCGGATCGGCGCCAGGGCGTTGCGCAGGCGGCTTTCCTTGACCTGCATTTCCAGCAGCACCACTTCGGCGGCGGTCAGGTCACGGTTGGCCGGCAACAGCTGGAAACCACCGTGCTCGGAGTAATGCATGGCCTGAGCCAGGTCGCATTCCCCGATCAGCAGGTCGTATACCGAGTGCTCGAGCTCGTGCTTGTCGACACCGCTGCCCATGGTGGCGTTGCCTTGCGGATCGAGGTCGATCAGCAGCACACGACGTTTGGTCGCGGCCAGCGAAGCGGCGAGATTGATACAGGTGGTGGTCTTGCCCACACCACCTTTCTGGTTCGCGATTGCGAATACCTTAGCCATTGATGCGCGTGTTCCCAGTCATGCCTTGCGGCGCAGTATCAGCAGATGGCGCTGGCCCTGGCAACCCGGAACGGTCAGGGCCTGCTCGCTTTCCACTGTGAAGTCTGCGGGCAATGCTACCAGTTCATCGGAAGGATGCAGCCCCTTCATTGCAAGCCATTGCGTCCCGGTGTCGCCCAGATGGCGGGTCCAGTTGGTGAAGTTCTCCATGCTGCTGAAGGCACGAGAGATGATTCCGCTGAACGGTTGCGCCGGTTTGAATGCTTCGACCCGGCTGTGGATAACCTGCAGGTTGTCCAGCTTGAGTTCCATTTTGACCTGGGTCAGGAAGCGGGTCTTCTTGCCATTGCTGTCCAGAACCGTCACTTGCTTGTGCGGGTGCAGGATAGCCAAGGGTATGCCTGGCATGCCACCCCCACTGCCGACATCCAGCCAGTTATCGCGCTCGCTGTGGATAAACGACATGACGCTGAGGCTGTCGAGCAGATGCCGCGAAACCATCTCGTCCGGATCACGCACGGCAGTCAGGTTGTAGGCCTTGTTCCATTTGATCAACAGGGCCAGGTAGCCCAGCAGCATCTCGTGCTGCTGGGCGCTCAGCTCGATGCCGAGCTGGCGCGCGCCTGTGGACAATTCTTCGGCGTGTTGCGGGGTGACCAGGGCACTCAAGCGCTTTGCTCCAATTCGCGGCCAGCGCCGCGTTTTTTCAGATGAATCAGCAGCAGCGAAATGGCCGCTGGTGTCACACCAGGGATACGCGAAGCCTGGCCCAACGTCTCGGGACGGGTCTGGCCAAGCTTGCCCTGGATTTCCTTCGACAGGCCAGAAATCGTGGTGTAGTCGATATCCACAGGCAGGCGGGTGTCTTCGCTGGCGCGCAGCCGAGCGATTTCGTCCTGCTGGCGGTCGATGTAGCCCGCGTACTTGGTCTTGATCTCGACCTGCTCGGCAACCTGTGGATCAATTTCATCACCACCGGTGGCCTCGATCAGGCCGGCGTAGTCGATTTCCGGCCGCGCCAACAGGTTGAGCAGGCTGTATTCGTGGCTCAACGGCGTGCCGAACTTATCCACAACTGCCTGGCCCTGCGGCGTATTCGGGCGAACCCAAGTCGACTTCAGGCGCTGTTCCTCACGCTCGATGCCATCACGCTTGGCGCAGAACGCGGCCCAACGCTGGTCATCGATCAGGCCCAGTTCGCGGCCTTTTTCGGTCAGGCGCAGGTCGGCGTTGTCTTCGCGCAGGATCAGCCGGTACTCGGCACGCGAGGTGAACATGCGGTACGGCTCCTGGGTACCCAGGGTGATCAGGTCGTCGACCAGTACGCCGATGTACGCCTCGTCGCGGCGCGGGCACCAGCTTTCGCGGCCTTGCGCACGCAGTGCAGCGTTGGTACCGGCCAACAGGCCTTGTGCACCGGCTTCTTCGTAACCGGTGGTGCCGTTGATCTGGCCAGCGAAGAACAGGCCGCCGATGACTTTTGTCTCGAGGCTGTACTTCAGGTCACGCGGGTCGAAGTAGTCGTACTCGATGGCGTAGCCCGGGCGCACGATGTGGGCGTTTTCCATGCCGCGAATCGAGCGCACCAGCTCCAGCTGCACGTCGAACGGCAGCGACGTCGAGATGCCGTTGGGGTACAGCTCATGGGTGTTCAGGCCTTCCGGCTCGATGAATACCTGGTGGCTTTCCTTGTCGGCAAAACGGTGGATCTTGTCTTCGATCGATGGGCAGTAGCGCGGGCCAACACCTTCGATCACACCCGAGTACATCGGCGAACGGTCGAGGTTCGACGCGATGATTTCGTGGGTGCGGGCGTTGGTGTGGGTAATCCAGCAGCTCACCTGGCGCGGATGCATCTGCGCGTTGCCCATGAACGACATGACCGGGATCGGCGTATCGCCCGGTTGCTCGGTCATGACCGAGAAGTCTACCGACCGGCCATCGATACGCGGCGGGGTACCGGTTTTCAAACGGCCTACGCGCAGCGGCAGTTCACGCATGCGGTGCGCCAGGGCAATCGAAGGCGGATCGCCGGCGCGACCGCCGGAATGGTTTTGCAAACCGATGTGGATAAGGCCACCGAGGAAGGTCCCGGTCGTCAGCACCACGGCGTCGGCGAAGAAGCGCAGGCCCATCTGGGTCACCACGCCTTTGACTTGGTCCTGTTCGACGATCAGGTCGTCGCAGGACTGCTGGAATATCCACAGGTTTGGCTGGTTTTCCAGGATTTCGCGAACCACAGCCTTGTAAATGGCGCGGTCAGCTTGCGCTCGGGTGGCGCGTACGGCCGGGCCTTTGCGGTTGTTCAAAACGCGGAACTGGATGCCGCTCTTGTCGGTGGCCAATGCCATGGCACCGCCGAGCGCATCGATCTCTTTGACCAGATGGCTTTTGCCAATACCGCCAATCGCGGGGTTGCAGCTCATGTGACCGAGGGTTTCCACGTTATGGGTCAGCAGCAGGGTTTTCACACCCATGCGTGCAGACGCAAGCGCAGCCTCGGTACCGGCATGGCCGCCGCCGATGACGATCACTTCAAAACGGGAAGGGAAATCCACCACGCACCTCGTGCCTGTTTTTGCGAATAGAGAAGGTAAGCGGACAAGTATAGGGACTTACCCCCTTGCAAAGGAACCGCTTGCGCAAAATTTGATCAGGCTGTGGATGAGTGGCAGACAACAAAAACAACGAAGAGAGATTTAAAAAAGCTTTGTTTTTATGTTTATTCTTATGCACACACCTTTCTGTGGATAAGGTTACACAGCCCTTACGCTGCGCTGTGTACAGAGAAATTAAACCCTGTTATCCAAGTGCCATAAGGCCTCTGGATAACGTCCTTTAGCCTGTGGATTAAAGTGCTACTTATGCACAAGCGGGTTTTTCCTCAAGAAAAAGAGGGGGTTATCAAGAGAGCTGATGGAGGGTTTTCCACAGGGTACAGGCGAGTGTTTTGGCTGCTGTGGATGAAATAAAACCGGAAGTCGAGCCGTGCTTTTGCTATCTACAGCCCCTTGCTAACCAATCGCCGGGCAAAAAAAAGCCGCTCCCGAAGGAGCGGCCTGGTGTTGCGAGTGCCTTTTGAAGGCCTGTGGATTACTTACCGATGCAGAAACTGGAGAAGATGCGCCCCAACAGGTCATCCGAGCTGAACGCCCCTGTGATCTCTCCCAGGGCCTGCTGAGCCTGTCGCAGGTCCTCAGCCAGCAGCTCACCGGCCCCCGCCAGGGTCAATTGCGCGCGGCCATGCTCCAGGTGATCGCTGGCCTGGCGCAGAGCATCGAGGTGGCGCCGGCGGGCGCTGAAACCGCTCTCGGCGGTCTGTTCATAACCCATGCAGGCCTTGAGGTGGTCGCGCAGCAACTGCAAGCCACTGTCGTCGTCCTTGGCGCTGAGGGTGATGGTCACATGGCCGTCGTCACACTGTTCCAGGCCCACGGCCTCACCACTGAGGTCAGCCTTGTTGCGGATCAGGGTGACTTTGCCAGGGTCTGGCCGCTGATCGAGGAACTCCGGCCAGAGGGCAAACGGGTCTGCGGCTTCCGGGGCTGTGGAATCCACCACCAGCAATACACGATCCGCTTCGCCAATAGCCTTGAGCGCCCGCTCGACGCCGATTTTTTCCACATGGTCATCGGTATCACGCAGGCCTGCAGTGTCGACCACATGCAACGGCATGCCATCGATGTGGATATGTTCACGCAGGATGTCGCGGGTGGTGCCGGCGATGTCGGTGACGATAGCGGCTTCGCGGCCCGCAAGGCGGTTCAGCAGGCTGGATTTACCCGCATTCGGACGGCCGGCAATAACTACGGTCATGCCATCGCGCAGCAAAGCGCCCTGCCCGGCTTCGCGTTGCACTGTGGACAACTCGCCACGCACCGCGTCCAGCATCGACAGCACGTGGCCATCGGCGAGGAAGTCGATCTCCTCCTCAGGAAAGTCGATCGCCGCTTCGACATAGATCCGCAAGGCGATCAGCGCCTCGGTAAGGCTGTGCACACGCTTGGAGAACTCACCTTGTAGCGAACGCAAGGCATTGCGCGCGGCCTGGCTGGAGCTGGCCTCGATAAGGTCGGCGATCGCCTCGGCTTGCGCCAGGTCGAGCTTGTCGTTGAGAAACGCACGCTCGCTGAACTCACCGGGCCGGGCCAGGCGGCAACCAAGTTGTACACAGCGTTGCAGCAGCATGTCGAGGACCACCGGCCCACCATGCCCCTGCAGCTCGAGCACATCCTCACCGGTGAACGAGTTCGGCCCCGGGAAGTACAACGCGATGCCTTCGTCCAGGACCAGGCCCTGGTCATCACGGAAGGGCCCGTAATGCGCATGGCGAGGCGTCAGGGTGCGGCCGGTGATGAGCTGGCCTGCCTTGGCCGCCAGAGGGCCAGACAAGCGGACAATGCCCACGCCACCGCGGCCTTGGGCGGTAGCGATGGCAGCGATGGTCTCACGCACAGTGTTCATGCTCGAAAGCCTCTACGACAAAAACGACAGATAGCAAAAACGCCCCACTAGGGGGCGTTTTTATTCACAGACTAGCAGCCCGTCAAGCAGCAGCTTTTTTAGTCGCTGCTTCGATACGGCGGGTGATGTACCACTGCTGCGAAATCGACAGGCAGTTGTTCACAACCCAGTACAGCACCAGGCCAGCCGGGAACCACAGGAAGAAGAAGGTGAAGATGATTGGCATCATTTTCATTACCTTGGCCTGCATCGGATCCGGCGGCGTCGGGTTCAGACGCTGCTGAATGAACATGGTGGCGCCCATGATGATCGGCAGGATGAAGAACGGATCCTTGATCGACAGGTCAGTGATCCACAGCATCCATGGGGCCTGGCGCATTTCTACGCTTTCCAGCAGTACCCAGTACAGGGCCAGGAATACCGGCATCTGAACCAGGATCGGCAGGCAGCCACCCAGCGGGTTGATCTTCTCTTTCTTGTACAGCTCCATCATCGCCTGGGACATCTTCTGGCGATCATCACCGAAGCGTTCCTTCAGCGCAGCGAGCTTCGGCGCCACGGCACGCATGCGCGCCATCGAGCGGTAGCTGGCAGCCGACAGCGGGAAGAACAGGCCTTTGATCAGCATGGTCAGGACGATGATCGACCAGCCCCAGTTACCCAGCAGGCTGTGGATATGTTGCAGCAGCCAGAAGATCGGCTGGGCAATGAACCACAGGAAGCCGTAGTCGACGGTCAGTTCCAGGCCTGGGGACAACTCTTTGAGCTTGGACTGGATCTTCGGACCGGCGTACAGCATGGCGCTGGTTTCGACCTTGCCGCCAGCCGGAACGCTGATGGCTGGGCCGGTGTAGCCGATGATGTAGTTGCCTTGGCTGTCCTTGCGGGTCTGGACAACGTTGTTGTCCGACTTGGCCGGGATCCAGGCAGTGACGAAGTAGTGCTGCAGCCAGGCGACCCAGCCGCCGGACACATTTTCTTTCAAACTACCTTTGTCGATGTCCTTCATCGACACTTTCTTGTACGGCTCGGCAGCTGTCCACAGGGCGGCGCCCAGGTAGGTAGCGGTGCCGGTCGCCGTGCTCGAAGACGGATCGCCACTGGCGTCACGCTTGAGCTGGGCAAACATGTTGCCGCTCCAAGCCTGGCTGCTCTGGTTGTCGATCAGGTAGCTGACAGTCAGGTCGTACTCACCGCGCTTGAAGCTGAAGCGCTTGATGTAGTTCACACCGTTGTCGCTGAACTTCAGGTCCACCACCAGTTGTTCCTGGCCATCGGCCAGCTGGTAGTTGCGCTGTTCAGCCGCGTACAGCGGGCGACCCGTGGAACGGGCGTCCGGGCCATTGGCGCCGGTCAGGCCGCTCTGGGCCAGGTAAACACGCTCGCCACCGTTGTCGAACAGCTGGAACGGAATGTTCGGGTGGTCCTGACGGCGTGGGTACTTCGGCAGGTTCAGCTGGACGATGTCACCACCCACCGGGTCGATAGCCAGTTCCAGAACATCGGTCTTGACGCGGACCAGATCCTTGCTGAGTGCGACCGGTGCCAGTTCGGCAGGGCTCGATTCGGCGTTGGCGCTCGGTACATCGGCGCTGGCACCGTTGTTACCGGCCGGCACGCCATCGGGCAAGCCCGGAGCAACAGTGCTGGCAGCAGTATTCTGAGTCGGCAGGGCAGCTTGGCCGTAGTCATCGTTCCACTTCAGGACCATGACGTAGGACACGACTGCCAGCGCGGCGATCAGGATCGTGCGTTTAATATCCATGATTACTCGGCTATCGAAGAAGTTCGGGAGGAAGGAGCGGGTGGAACGGGATCGAAACCGCCGTCGTTCCACGGATGACAACGCCCCAGGCGACGAACGGCCAGCCACCCACCACGCCATAAGCCATGGTTTTCGATGGCTTCGTAAGCGTAACAGGAGCAGCTGGGGAAGAAACGACAGTGACTGGCCATCAGAGGACTGATGGCATAACGGTAAAACTGGATCGGAACGAGTGCCAGTTTACGCATCTTGGCTGTCTACCCCTGCGGAATCGGCGCTAACCGCTGGAGAAGGCCGGCTGCGCGCCAGGCGTTTCCAGAGCTTGCCAAAGTGTTGATGCAATTCCGGGTTTTCTACCTCACCCAATCCCTTGCGCGCGACGATCACGATGTCCAGGCCAGCGAGTATCTGCTGGTTCAGACGAAAGGAATCGCGCATCAAGCGCTTGAGGCGATTGCGTTGAACGGCGAGCTTGACGCTCTTCTTGCCGATCACCAGGCCAAGGCGCGGATGATCGAGGCCGTTCTCGCGAGCAAGGATCAGCAGGTTTTTCCCTGGAACCTTGCCGGTTGGGGAGTCGAAGACCGCTTTGAAATGTCGGGGTGTAAGCAGTCGCTTTTCCCGACTGAAGTCCTGACTCACCACCTGTGCCGAAAAATCAAATGGCCAGACGCTTACGGCCTTTGGCACGACGACGCGACAGAACAGCGCGGCCGTTCTTGGTAGCCATACGAGCACGGAAACCGTGAGTGCGCGCGCGCTTGATGGTGCTTGGTTGGAAAGTACGTTTCATGGCGTGTTACCTGGGTTTGTCGACGACGGCCGGGATGGCCCCCTTTTTAAGAGACCGGCGATTCTAGAGAAAGCAAGCCAATAGGTCAATTTCCAACCAGTCATTCCTTATAGAAGGCGTGACGGGCTCGGTCGATCAGACGCTGCCCAGACACGGCCTTAGCGTGAACGCACATCGGGGGATAACATGAAAAAAAAGAAGAGACATTTAAAAAGCTTTCTTAAAGAACTTATAAATCTTAAGTGGATAACTTTCTGTGGATAACGTTCTGAAGCCCAGAAATAGCGGGCTGTACAGAGTTTTGAAACCCTGTCGGTATCCGGTGCTGCGCTTGTGCTCCGCATGCGCAGAAGCTGTGGATTAAAGTGCTCATTATCCACAGGTGAATTATCCACAGATCTCAACCCAGGGTTGTGCATAGCCCTCAGGCGCGGTTATCCACAGAGCTTATGCACAGCGCAATAAAGCCGTTTTGGTCGATAAATGGCTGTTTTGTCATGGCTCCTAACGTATCCACATGTGGATAACTGATCGCTCGACCGGTACAATGGCGGTTTGTTTTTGCCTCATCCGGCTTTCAAACTCAGGGGATATCCGTGTCAGTGGAACTTTGGCAGCAGTGCGTGGAGCTTCTGCGCGATGAACTGCCTGCCCAGCAATTCAACACCTGGATCCGTCCGCTACAGGTCGAAGCCGAAGGCGACGAGTTGCGCGTCTATGCGCCTAACCGTTTCGTTCTCGATTGGGTCAATGAAAAGTACCTGGGTCGTCTGCTCGAGCTGTTGGGTGAGAACGGCAGCGGCATTGCGCCTGCCCTTTCCTTATTAATAGGCAGCCGTCGCAGCTCGGCGCCGCGGGCCGCGCCCAATGCGCCGGTCAGTGCCGCTGTGGCCGCTTCGCTGGCGCAGACCCAGGTACAAAAAGCCGCGCCTGCTGCGATGTCGGTAGAGCCTGCCGCTGCGCCTGTGGAAGCTGCGCAGGTCAATGAGGTTGCCGAGCCTTCGTCGCGTGACAGCTTTGATGCCATGGCCGAGCCTGCGCCGGCACCGGCTACCAACACCCGCACCGAACAGCGCACTGTTCAGGTTGAAGGTGCCCTCAAGCACACCAGTTACCTGAACCGCACGTTCACGTTCGACACCTTCGTCGAAGGTAAGTCGAACCAGCTGGCGCGGGCCGCTGCCTGGCAGGTCGCCGACAACCCGAAGCATGGCTACAACCCGCTCTTCCTTTATGGGGGTGTGGGCTTGGGTAAAACCCACTTGATGCATGCTGTGGGTAACCACCTGCTGAAGAAAAATCCGAATGCCAAGGTGGTCTACCTGCATTCGGAGCGTTTCGTCGCGGACATGGTCAAGGCGTTGCAGCTCAATGCCATCAACGAATTCAAGCGCTTCTATCGCTCGGTCGATGCGTTGCTGATCGACGACATCCAGTTCTTCGCCCGCAAAGAGCGTTCCCAGGAAGAGTTTTTCCACACCTTCAACGCCCTGCTCGAGGGCGGCCAGCAGGTGATCCTCACCTCCGACCGCTACCCGAAGGAAATTGAAGGCCTGGAAGAACGTCTGAAATCCCGCTTCGGCTGGGGCCTCACCGTTGCGGTAGAGCCTCCCGAGCTGGAAACGCGTGTCGCGATTCTGATGAAGAAGGCGGACCAGGCTAAAGTCGAGCTGCCGCATGACGCTGCCTTCTTTATTGCCCAGCGCATCCGCTCTAACGTCCGCGAACTGGAAGGTGCCCTGAAGCGGGTGATCGCTCACTCGCACTTCATGGGCCGCGACATCACCATCGAACTGATTCGCGAATCGCTCAAAGACTTGCTGGCGCTGCAAGACAAGCTGGTCAGTGTGGATAACATTCAGCGCACAGTGGCCGAGTACTACAAGATCAAGATCTCCGATCTGTTGTCCAAGCGTCGCTCGCGTTCTGTCGCGCGCCCGCGCCAGGTAGCCATGGCCCTGTCGAAGGAGCTGACCAACCACAGTCTGCCGGAGATCGGCGACATGTTTGGTGGTCGCGACCACACGACCGTGCTGCACGCCTGCCGCAAAATCAACGAACTGAAGGAATCCGACGCGGACATCCGCGAGGACTACAAGAACCTGCTGCGGACGCTGACGACCTGATGGCCGTCTGCGCAGCTAATTGAAGGCAAGGGACTAGACCATGCATTTCACCATTCAACGCGAAGCCCTGTTGAAACCCCTGCAACTGGTCGCCGGTGTCGTCGAGCGCCGTCAGACCTTGCCGGTCCTGTCTAACGTATTGCTGGTTGTGCAAGGCCAGCAGCTGTCGTTGACCGGTACCGACCTGGAAGTCGAACTGGTAGGCCGCGTGCAACTGGAAGAGCCAGCCGAGCCTGGCGAAATCACTGTCCCGGCCCGTAAGCTGATGGACATCTGCAAAAGCCTGCCAAACGACGTCCTGATCGATATCAAGGTCGACGAGCAAAAACTGTTGGTCAAGGCCGGCCGCAGCCGCTTCACCCTGTCGACCCTGCCCGCCAATGACTTCCCGACGGTGGAAGAAGGCCCAGGCTCGCTGACCTGCAACCTGGAACAGAGCAAGCTGCGCCGCCTGATCGAGCGCACCAGCTTTGCCATGGCTCAACAGGATGTGCGCTACTACCTCAACGGCATGCTGCTGGAGGTGTCGCGTAACACCCTGCGCGCCGTCTCTACCGATGGCCACCGCCTGGCGCTGTGCTCCATGAGCGCGCCCATCGAGCAGGATGATCGCCACCAGGTGATCGTGCCGCGCAAAGGTATCCTGGAGCTCGCGCGCCTGCTGACTGATCCGGAAGGCATGGTCAGCATCGTCCTGGGGCAACACCACATTCGCGCAACCACCGGCGAGTTCACCTTCACCTCCAAGCTGGTGGACGGCAAGTTCCCGGACTACGAGCGTGTACTGCCTAAGGGGGGCGACAAGCTGGTGGTCGGTGATCGTCAGGCGCTGCGTGAGGCATTCAGCCGTACCGCGATCCTGTCCAACGAAAAGTACCGCGGCATTCGCCTGCAACTGGCCGCTGGCCAACTGAAGATTCAGGCCAACAACCCTGAGCAGGAAGAAGCAGAAGAAGAGATCAGCGTCGACTACAACGGCAGCGCGCTGGAGATCGGCTTCAACGTCAGCTACTTGCTGGACGTGCTGGGCGTGATGACGACCGAGCAGGTACGTCTGATTCTGTCCGACTCCAACAGCAGTGCGCTGCTGCAGGAGGCTGGCAATGATGACTCTTCCTACGTTGTCATGCCGATGCGTCTGTAACCTGTAGCAGACTGAATGTCCCTTCGACGTATCATGGTCACCGCGGTGCGCAACCTGCACCCGGTGACCCTCTCACCCTCTCCCCGCATCAACATCCTCTACGGTGCTAACGGCAGCGGCAAAACCAGTGTGCTCGAAGCTGTGCACTTGTTGGGGCTGGCGCGCTCGTTCCGCAGTACCCGTCTGAACCCGGTCATCCAGTACGAGCAGCCAGCTTGCACCGTGTTTGGCGAGGTTGAGTTGACGTCGGGGGGCACCAGCAACCTAGGCGTATCTCGCGAGCGGCAAGGTGATTTCACCATCCGTATCGACGGGCAGAATGCCAAAAGCGCTGCGCAGTTGGCCGAGCTGCTACCCCTGCAGCTGATTAACCCGGACAGTTTCAGGCTGTTGGAAGGCGCCCCGAAAATTCGCCGCCAATTCCTGGATTGGGGAGTGTTCCACGTGGAACCTCGTTTTCTGCCTGCCTGGCAACGTCTGCAGAAGGCGCTCCGGCAGCGGAACTCGTGGTTGCGGCATGGTACACTTGACCCAGCTTCGCAAGCCGCCTGGGACCGGGAATTGTGCCTGGCCAGCGCGGAAATAGATGAATACCGTCGCAACTACATCAAGGCCTTGAAGCCCGTCTTCGAGCGAACCCTGAGCGAACTGGTCGAGCTTGACGGGTTGACCCTGAGCTATTACCGAGGCTGGGACAAGGACCGGGAACTCAACGAAGTACTCGCCTCCTCTCTTCTTCGTGACCAGCAAATGGGCCACACCCAGGCCGGTCCGCAGCGTGCTGATCTGCGTCTTCGTTTGGCTGCCAATAACGCAGCCGACATTCTGTCGCGAGGGCAGCAGAAACTTGTGGTGTGTGCGCTACGCATTGCCCAAGGGCACCTCGTCAGCCAGGCTCGCCGCGGTCACTGTATTTATCTCGTGGATGACTTGCCGTCAGAACTGGACGAGCAACACCGCCGCGCATTGTGCCGCTTGCTAGAAGAATTACGCTGCCAGGTGTTCATCACCTGTGTAGATCACGAATTACTGAGGGAAGGCTGGCAGACGGAAACGCCAGTTGCTTTGTTCCACGTGGAACAGGGCCGTATCACCCAGACCCACGACCATCGGGAGTGAAGGCATGAGCGAAAATCAAACGTACGACTCCTCCAGCATTAAAGTGCTGAAAGGTTTGGATGCCGTACGCAAGCGTCCCGGCATGTACATTGGCGACACCGATGATGGTAGCGGCCTGCACCACATGGTCTTCGAAGTGGTCGACAACTCGATCGACGAAGCCCTCGCCGGTCATTGCGATGACATCACCGTCATCATCCACACGGATGAATCCATCAGCGTGCGCGACAACGGTCGCGGCATTCCGGTTGACGTGCATAAAGAAGAAGGCGTATCCGCAGCCGAGGTCATCATGACCGTGCTGCACGCCGGCGGTAAGTTCGACGACAACTCGTACAAAGTTTCGGGCGGCCTGCACGGTGTGGGTGTTTCCGTGGTTAACGCCCTGTCCGAGAAGCTGGTGCTGACTGTGCGTCGCAGCGGCAAGATCTGGGAGCAAACCTACGTTCATGGTGTCCCTCAAGCGCCTATGGCGATTGTAGGTGACAGCGAAACGACCGGTACCCACATCCACTTCAAGCCTTCGGCTGAGACGTTCAAGAACATCCACTTCAGCTGGGACATCCTGGCCAAGCGGATCCGTGAACTGTCGTTCCTCAACTCGGGCGTCGGCATTCTGCTCAAGGATGAACGCAGCGGTAAGGAAGAGTTCTTCAAATACGAAGGCGGCCTGCGTGCGTTCGTCGAGTACCTGAACACCAACAAGACGCCGGTGAACAACCAGGTGTTCCACTTCAACGTCCAGCGTGACGATGGTGTGGGTGTTGAAGTTGCCCTGCAGTGGAACGACAGCTTCAACGAAAACCTGCTGTGCTTCACCAACAACATTCCGCAGCGCGATGGCGGTACTCACTTGGTGGGCTTCCGCTCTTCGCTGACCCGCAGCCTGAACAGCTACATCGAGCAGGAAGGCCTGGCCAAGAAGAACAAGGTGGCGACCACGGGCGACGATGCCCGTGAAGGCCTGACCGCGATCATCTCGGTCAAGGTCCCTGACCCCAAGTTCAGCTCCCAGACCAAAGACAAGCTGGTTTCCTCGGAGGTGAAAACCGCCGTGGAACAGGAGATGAACAAGTACTTCTCGGACTTCCTGCTCGAGAACCCGAACGAAGCCAAAGCTGTTGTCGGCAAGATGATCGACGCCGCCCGTGCCCGCGAAGCCGCGCGCAAGGCGCGTGAAATGACTCGCCGCAAAGGTGCACTGGACATCGCGGGCTTGCCAGGCAAGTTGGCCGACTGCCAGGAAAAGGACCCTGCCCTTTCCGAATTGTACCTGGTGGAGGGTGACTCCGCCGGTGGTTCGGCCAAGCAAGGTCGTAACCGTCGCACTCAGGCGATCCTGCCGTTGAAGGGTAAGATCCTCAACGTCGAGAAGGCTCGCTTCGACAAGATGATCTCGTCCCAGGAGGTCGGTACGCTGATCACCGCACTGGGCTGTGGTATCGGTCGCGAAGAGTACAACATCGACAAACTGCGTTATCACAACATCATCATCATGACCGATGCTGACGTTGACGGTTCGCACATCCGTACCCTGCTGCTGACCTTCTTCTTCCGTCAGCTGCCAGAGCTGGTCGAGCGTGGCTACATCTACATTGCCCAGCCACCGTTGTACAAGGTGAAGAAAGGCAAGCAGGAGCAGTACATCAAAGACGACGAGGCCATGGAAGAATACATGACCCAATCGGCCCTGGAAGATGCCAGCCTGCACCTGGACGAGTCGGCGCCAGCGGTTTCCGGTGTTCAGCTGGAAAGCCTGGTGAACGAGTTCCGTGGCGTGATGAAGACCCTCAAGCGTTTGTCGCGCCTGTACCCACAGGAGCTGACCGAGCACTTCATCTACCTGCCGGAAGTTACCCTGGAGCAACTGGGCGACCACGCTGTGATGCAGGCCTGGCTGGCCAAGTTCCAGGAGCGTCTGAGCAGCACCCAGAAGTCGGGCCTGGCGTATCAAGCCAGCCTGCGCGAAGACAAGGAGCGCAATGTCTGGCTGCCGGAAGTGGAAATCACCTCGCACGGCCTGGCCAGCTACATCACCTTCAACCGCGATTTCTTCGGCAGCAACGACTACCGTACCGTGGTCAACATCGGTTCCAAGCTGGCCAGCCTGCTGGGCGAAGGTGCTTATGTGCAGCGTGGCGAGCGCCGCAAGGCAATCGTCGAGTTCAAGGAAGGCCTGGACTGGCTGATGAACGAAAGCACCAAGCGCCACACCATCCAGCGATACAAAGGGCTGGGTGAGATGAACCCGGACCAGCTGTGGGAAACCACCATGGACCCAACCGTGCGCCGCATGCTCAAGGTCACCATCGAAGACGCGATCGCTGCCGATCAGATCTTCAACACCTTGATGGGCGATGCAGTGGAACCTCGCCGCGAGTTCATCGAAAGCAACGCGCTGTCGGTATCGAACCTGGACTTCTGATCAGGTGTAGGTTGAACGACAAAAAAAGCCCGCGAAAGCGGGCTTTTTTATGCGTGCGATACGGTGGGTCAGTAGCCGCTGAGAATGTTCACGATCACCCCACTGGCAATCGCCACCAGCACATAGTCGCCATTCACAGCCAACCAACGGTGGTCACGCGGTGGCGCATAGAGGTGACGTGCACGCCAGTCGGTTACCCAGTAGCGATCGCCGCGGTAATGGGGGTCAACGGCATGCCCGCGTTGCCATTGCTGATGAGGTATCGGCATACCCGGCTGTGGACGGAAGTTCGGGTTTTGGTAAGGGGCTGGCGCATGGCCGTTACCCGGCCGACCCTGCGGCTGTTTGCCGTGCTGGCCGTTGCCATGCGGTGTGTTGCCCTGATGGGAGGGGCCGTTGTCATGCCCCTGGGGTGGGCCCGGTTGAGCAAAGCTGGCCAGCGGCGCGCTGAACATCAGCGCGGCGCACAGCACGGTCAGGGTTTTTTTCATGTGTTGCTGATCCTCTGCATGTTAATGCCCGGCGCAAGTTCTGTTCGCCTGGTGCGGTTAACGGATCAGACAGCGGTTTTGCCAAGCTACTCCTTAGCTCGAGGTAAAGGTCAGGTAAAGGTGGGCAAGGCCTAGACTGCCTACGTGCCCAAGCCCAGCGCCTTCAGGCGTCGATAGAGGGTGCGCTCACTCATGCCCAAGTGGCGCGCCAGCTCACTGCGTGGGCCCTGAAACTGCTCCAGCGCCTGCGCCAGCTCACTCAGGTCGCTATGGCCTCGGCCCCTGGTCACGCCGGGTGCAATCGGTGGGCCGATGTCGTCAGGCAGGTGCTCGGGACGGATCAGCCCGTCATCGGCAAACAGCCGTGCCCGCTCAAGGATGTTACGCAACTCGCGGATATTGCCCGGGAACGGATGCAGCCCGAGGTGCTTCAATGCGTCATCGGCCAACCTGGGCGCGGGCTGCCCAGCCATACGCTGGAGCAGGCTTTCGACCAGCAATGGCAGGTCCTCCACGCGCTCACGCAGGGCAGGCAGCCGTATAGGAAAGCCACTGATGCGGTAATACAGATCCTCACGGAACGTACCTTCGGCGACCATTTTCTTGAGCGGCTTGTGCGTGGCCGAGACCAAACGGAAATCCGAGTGCACGGTCCGCAGGCTGCCCACCGGGCGGAAGCTGCCGGACTCGATCAGGCGCAGCAGCTTGACCTGCATGGCCATCGGCACTTCGCCGATTTCGTCGAGGAACAACGTGCCGCCATGTGCGGCTTCGGCCAGGCCGATCTTGCGTTGGTTGGCGCCGGTGAACGCCCCTTTCTCGTAGCCGAACAGCTCGCTCTCGAACAGCGACTCGGTCAAGCCGGTGCAGTCGACCACGACCAACGGCCCGTTTGCGCGCGGGCTGCCCATGTGCAGGGCGCGGGCGAACAGCTCTTTGCCGGTACCCGATTCGCCCTGGAGCAACACCGGGATTTGCGCGGGCGCCGCGCGCTGCAGGCTGGCCAATGCTGCCTTGAACGCTGGCGCCCGCCCAACCAAGCCCTGCTGCTGAGGTTGCGCTGCGGCGAGCGTGATGGTGGTGAGGCGCTCGACAAAGGCGACCACCCTGCCCTGCTCATCCAGGATTGGCCGCAGCTCGACGTCCACATGCTCAGGGCCGCGTGGCGTGTGATGAATGTGCAGCACACGTTCCGGCACCTTGCTGTCCCATGCCTTGCGCATGGGGCAATGCTCGCCGGCCTGGTCGCACGGCACGGCATAGTGGTGCGAGACCTTGTGGCATTTTTCACCCAGCGGCGCCTGCTGGTCTCGGCCGAACTGGCGGCGGTAGGCCGCGTTGGCCGCGAGAATGTTGTAGTCCGTGTCCAGCACGATGGTGGGCAGGGCATCGTGTTCGAGGTAGGAAACCAACGCTAGGATGATGTGATGAGGCTCAGGCATGACGGCACCGATGTGATAACCCGGCGGAGGGTAGCAAGGACTGCCAAACACTGCCATTGGCTGACAGTCGACTGCCAACGTGGCTGCCATGTTGCCAGGCAAGCGCCAGCCCGGCCCGTATTCATTGGCCAAGGCCTGTGAAAAACCCTGGCATGCATCTTGATAAACCTCCGTTCACTGCCTACGCCTCTATAGGGGGCGTAGGAAACTTTGGAGAACGTGATGATCATCGGTAACAACCTTCACGTGGAAGCCTTCTTCGACGAGGCGACCTCGACCATCAGCTACCTGCTCATGGACGGCGAGACGCGCAAATGCGCGTTGATCGACAGCGTTTTGGATTACGACCCCAAGTCGGGGCGCACCTGCACCGCCTC
Source organism: Pseudomonas sp. LAIL14HWK12:I7 (assembly GCF_000483465.1). NCBI lineage: Bacteria > Pseudomonadati > Pseudomonadota > Gammaproteobacteria > Pseudomonadales > Pseudomonadaceae > Pseudomonas > Pseudomonas sp. LAIL14HWK12:I7. The sequence continues at coordinate 130,335 of NZ_AXYZ01000001.1, read as the reverse complement.
GGCAGACCGGTTGATCACCCGGGTAAAGGCGCTCGATGCCGAGGTGCAGTGGATACTGGAAACCCATGTGCATGCAGACCACCTGTCGGCCGCGGCCTATCTGAAGGACAAGCTCGGCGGCCACACCGCCATCGGTGCGCAGATCACCCAGGTGCAGAAAGTGTTTGGCGCGCTGTTCAATGCCGAACCCGGCTTTGCCCGGGATGGCAGCCAGTTCGATGTCCTGTTGGAGGATGAGGAAGGTTTCCGTATCGGCAACCTGCATGCCCGTGCTTTGCACACGCCGGGGCACACCCCCGCCTGCATGAGCTATGTGGTGGTCGATGGCGGTGAAACGGCGGTGTTCGTCGGTGACACGCTGTTCATGCCCGACTATGGCACAGCCCGTTGCGACTTCCCCGGCGCCGATGCCCGCACCCTGTATCGCTCAATCCGCCGCCTGCTGGCCTTCCCCGACCAGACCCGGTTGTTCATGTGCCACGACTACCTGCCGGGTGGGCGCGACATGCAATACGTCACGACCGTGGCCGAGCAACGTGGCAGCAACGTCCACATTCACCACGGCATCGACGAAGACAGCTTCGTGGCCATGCGCGAAGCCCGCGACAAGACCCTCGACATGCCCGTGCTGATCCTGCCATCGGTGCAGGTCAACATGCGCAGCGGCCACTTCCCTGAGCCCGAGGCCAATGGCGTGAGCTACCTGAAGATTCCACTGAACACGCTTTAACCGCTTTTACCCATAACGAGATTTCCAGGAAATACCGCCATGCCTGCCTTGCTCCACCCTGCCAAAACGCTCAATACCGACCACCACAAAGTGGTGATCGTCGGTGCCGGTGCTGCCGGTATCGCCACCGCGTCCAGCCTGATCAGCCGTGATCCGTCACTGGATATCGCCCTGATCGACCCCGCCGACGTGCATTACTACCAGCCCGGCTGGACCCTGGTCGGTGCCGGCGTGTTCAAGGCGCCAGACACGGCGCGCACCATGGCCTCGACCCTTCCCCGTGGCGTACATTGGATCAAGGCGCGCGTGCAGGGCTTCGACCCTTTGGGCCAGTTGGTCGTACTCGAAGATGGCCGCGCTATCAGCTATGAACAGTTGGTGGTTTGCCCAGGCCTGAAACTCGATTGGCAGGCCATCGACGGCCTGAGCGAGACACTGGGCCGTAACGGCGTGACCTCCAACTACCGCTACGACCTGGCCTCGTACACCTGGCAACTGGTGCAGCAGCTCAAGCAGGGCCGCGCCTTGTTCACCCAACCGCCGATGCCGATCAAGTGCGCTGGTGCGCCACAGAAAGCGCTGTACCTGTCTTGCGACCACTGGCTGCGCCACGGGCACTTGGGGGATGTGAAAGCCAGTTTCTTCAACGCCGGGGCCGTGCTGTTTGGCGTGGCCGACTACGTGCCCGCACTGATGGCTTACATCGACAAGTACGCCGTGGACCTTAACTACGCCCATCGCCTGGTGGCGGTGGATGGCCCCGGCAAGCGCGCGACGTTCGTGCGTACCTTGGCCGACGGCAGCACTGAAACCCGTGTCGAGGCCTTCGACATGCTGCACGTGGTGCCGCCGCAGGTGGCGCCAGACTTCATTCGCGAGAGCCCGTTAGCAGACAGCGCGGGCTGGGTCGACGTCGACCCGCAGACCTTGCGCCATCGAAAGTTCACCACTATCCATGCCCTGGGCGACGTGGCCAACACCAGTAATGCCAAGACTGCTGCGGCAGCGCGCAAGCAGGCGCCGGTAGTGGCCAATAACGTGTTGGTGGGGTTGGGCAGGCTCCCTACCCTCGCCATGTACGACGGCTATGGTTCGTGCCCGCTGACTGTCGAGCGCGGCAAGATCGTGCTGGCCGAGTTCACCTACGGCGGCAAAGTGGCGCCGAGCTTCCCACGCTGGCTACTCGATGGCCGACGGCCGACGCGCCTGGCCTGGTTGCTCAAGGCGCGGGTACTGCCGCCGTTGTACTGGAAAGGCATGCTCAAGGGGCGTGAATGGTTGGCGCGGCCGCAGCCATTGGTAGCTGAGGCCAAACAGTGATCGAACACCAACTGTTGGGCGCAGGCTTGGGGGCGGTCATCGGTGCCGTGCTGGCCTTGACCGGTGCGGGGGGCGGTATTCTTGCGGTGCCATTGCTGGTGTTTGGCCTTGGCCTGTCGATGGCCGAGGCGGCGCCAGTCGGCCTGTTGGCGGTGGGCCTTGCTGCCGCCGTGGGGGCAGTGCTGGGTTTGCGTCAGGGGTTGGTGCGCTATCGAGCGGCGTTGTTCATCGCCCTGATCGGCATCGCGGTAGCGCCCTTCGGCCTCATGCTGGCGCACCGTGTGCCCAACACGCCGCTGGCATTGGTATTCGCCGGCGTGCTGGTCTACGCCTGCCTGCGCATTTGGCGCAAGGCGGCCAGGGAGCTGCGCGGTGAAGCCAACGATGCTCACCGCTACATCGAACCCTGCGTGCTCAACCCGCTGCAGGGCCGTTTACGCTGGACGTTGCCCTGCGCACGCGCCCTGGCCTTTACCGGCGCGCTGTCGGGGTTGCTGTCGGGGTTGCTGGGCGTGGGCGGTGGGTTTGTGATCATCCCCGCCTTGAACCGCTACACCAATTTGCGCATGGCCAGCATCGTTTCGACCTCGCTGGCGGTGATTGCGCTGGTGTCCACGGGGAGCGTGGTCAGCGCCAGCCTGGCGGGGGTGATGCACTGGCAGGTCGGCGCACCGTTTGCGCTCGGTGCGGTGGTCGGTTTGCTGCTGGCGCGGCCATTGGCAGCCAAACTCGCCGGGCCGCGCTTGCAGCAGATGTTTGCCGTGGCCGGTTGGGCGGCCGCCCTGCTGTTGGCCGGCAAGGCGCTACTGGGCTAGCAGCTCGCCCTGTTCGGCGGCACACAGCGCCAGCAGGTAGTCCCACACTACCCGCAGGCGCACCGATTTGTGCAGCTCGCGACGGGTGCAGATCCAATAGCTGCGCTGGATGGTTTCGCTGGGCAGCACCCGGACCAGCGTCGGGTCATGGCGCGCCATGAAGTTGGGCAGCACGGCAATGCCAAGGCCCGCGCGCGCCGCGTGTTGCTGGGCGATCACACTGGTGCTGCGAAACGCCACGTTGGGCGCGCGGCAGAAACTGTTGAGAAACAGCAGCTCCTGGCTGAACAGCAGGTCATCGACGTAGCCGATCCAGCTGTGCCGAGCCAAGTCTTCGCGGTTGCGCAGCGGCGGTGCGCGGTCGAGGTACGCTTGGCTGGCGTAGAGCGCCAGGCGGTAGTCGGTGAGCTTGCGGGTGATCAGCAGGTCGGCGTTGGGCCGCTCCAGGTGGATGCTGATTTCCGCCTCGCGGTTGAGGATGCTGACGAAGCGCGGCACCGCCACCAGTTCCACCTCAAGGCCTGGGTAGCGCTCGAACAGCGCGTTCATGCGCGGGGTGAAGAACATGATGCCAATGCCTTCGGTCACCCCCAGGCGGATCTTGCCCAGCGGGGTGATGGCTTGGGTGATTTCTTCCTGCGCCAGCAAGGCGACGTTTTCCATGGCTTCGGCGTGCTTGAGCAGGGCCTGCCCGGACGGGGTCAAGTCGTAGCCTTGGGCATGCTGCACGAACAGTGGCGTGCCCAGGCTTTTCTCGATGCTCTCGATATGCCGGGCCACGGTGCTGTGGGTGGTATTGAGGCGTTTGGCGGCAGTGAGCAAACGGCCGCTGCGCTGCAACTCGAGGAAAAACCGCAGATCGTTCCAGTCGAACATGCTGATCCTTTTGGGCTGTTCACTCTGGCCGGCGATGGCCAAAGCAGACATGTCACTGTGCTAAAACGCACAGCGGCTGCGCGAAATCTCGTGTTTCCACAGCGAAATTAATCAATAAGATGGTTCGGGACAAGAACAATAATCAGGCGCGAGGTTGCACATGCCATCAGCCGATTCTGTCTTCGACTACGTGGTCGTGGGCGCCGGTCCAGCCGGGTGCCTGCTGGCCAATCGATTGTCCGCCGACCCTTCCTGCCGCGTGCTGCTGCTGGAAGCGGGTGGCCGTGACAACTATCCCTGGATCCACATCCCCGTCGGCTACCTCTACTGCATCGGCAACCCACGCACTGACTGGTGCTTCAAGACCGAAGCACAAAGCGGCCTGGGTGGTCGCAGCCTGGGTTATCCACGGGGCAAGGTGCTGGGCGGTTGTTCATCGATCAACGGCATGATCTACATGCGCGGCCAGGCGGCTGACTATGACCACTGGGCCGAGCAAGGCAACCCAGGCTGGGCCTGGAAGGACGTACTGCCACTGTTCAAGGCCAGTGAAAACCATTTTGCCGGTGACAGCGAGCACCATGGCGCTGCCGGCGAATGGCGGGTCGAGCGCCAGCGTTACAGCTGGCCGATCCTCGATGCGTTCCGCGAGGCGGCCGAGCAAAGTGGCATCGCCAAGGTCGACGACTTCAACACCGGTGACAACCAGGGCTGTGGATACTTTCAGGTCAACCAGCGCAGTGGCGTGCGCTGGAACGCGTCAAAGGCGTTTCTTCGGCCCGTGCTCAGCCGGCCCAACCTGACGGTGCTGACCGGTGTAGAGGTCGATCAGGTACTGCTCAACAACACCCGTGCCCGTGCGGTAAAAGCCCGCTGGCAAGGTGCCTGGCACGAGTTCGCTGCCCGTCGCGAGATCATTCTGTGCGCCGGCGCCGTCGGCTCGCCGGGGATCCTGCAACGGTCTGGTATCGGCCCGCGCAAGCTGCTCGAAGACTTGGGCATTGGCGTGCGGCATGACATGCCCGGTGTCGGCGGCAACCTGCAGGACCACCTGCAATTGCGCCTGATCTACCAGATCCGCAACACCCGTACCTTGAACCAGATGGCCAACAGCCTGTGGGGCAAGATGGGCATGGGCCTGCGTTATCTCTATGACCGCAGCGGCCCGTTGGCCATGGCGCCTAGCCAGTTGGGGGCGTTCGTGCGCTCCAGCCCCGAACAGGCCACGGCCAACTTGCAGTACCACGTGCAGCCCTTGTCGCTGGAGCGGTTCGGCGAGCCATTGCACCGCTTCCCGGCCTTCACCGCTTCGGTGTGCAACCTGCGCCCGCTCAGCCGCGGGCGCATCGACATCCGCGCCGCCGATATGCACAGCGCGCCACTGATCGACCCCAACTACCTCAGTGACCCACAGGACTTGCGGGTCGCCGCAGACGCCATTCGCATGACGCGGCGCATCGTCCAGGCCCCTGCCCTCGCGGCCTTCGACCCCCAGGAATACCTGCCGGGCCCTGCCCTGCAAAGCGAAGACGAGTTGTTTGAGGCCGCTGGCAAGATTGGCACCACCATCTTCCATCCCGTGGGCACCTGCCGCATGGGCAGTGGCCCAGAGGATGTTGTGGATAACCAGTTGCGGGTGCATGGCATCCCAGGCTTGCGGGTGGCGGATGCCTCGATCATGCCGCAGATCACCTCCGGCAATACCTGTTCACCCACGCTGATGATCGCCGAAAAGGCGGCGCAACTTATCCTCAAAGGAGCTGCGACCCAGACCTACCTAAACGAAGACGCAATACCGACGCCCTGACCCGGGTGCGTGCAACACCGGCAGCTTGCGGTCGGAGGCTGCCGACAGTGGAACAAAAAGAATAATCACTGTGGCCTGTGGGCCGAGGACAGCAACGATGTCGGATTACATCCAAGAGCAGGGTGCGACGGCCAGCAGCGCCAGCCGTCGTGAAGAAAGAAAGATCATTTTCGCGTCATCCCTCGGGACGGTTTTCGAGTGGTATGACTTTTTTCTCTATGGCGCGCTGGCGGCGGTCATCAGCAAGCAGTTCTTTGCTGGGGTCAACGACACCACGGCCTTCATCTTTGCCTTGATGGCCTTCGCCGCCGGCTTCCTGGTTCGCCCCTTCGGTGCGCTGGTGTTTGGCCGGCTGGGCGACATGATCGGGCGCAAGTACACCTTCCTGGTGACCATCGTGCTGATGGGCCTGTCGACCTTTGCCGTCGGCCTGCTGCCCACGTATGCCAGCATTGGTATTGCGGCACCGATCATCCTGGTAATCCTGCGCATGCTGCAGGGCCTGGCGCTTGGTGGCGAGTACGGTGGCGCGGCCACCTACGTGGCCGAGCATGCCCCGCCGGGTAAACGCGGCTTCCATACCGGTTTCATTCAATCCACCGCCACCCTGGGCCTGCTGCTGTCGTTGCTGGTCGTACTGGGCAGCCGTTACATCAGTGGTGACCAGTTCGAAACCTGGGGATGGCGCCTGCCGTTCCTGCTGTCGATTTTCCTGCTGGCGATTTCCACCTGGATTCGCATGAGCATGCACGAGTCGCCTGCCTTCGTGAAAATGAAGGCCCAGGGCAAGATCAGCAAATCGCCGATCCGCGAGTCGTTCACCTCCTGGCCGAACCTCAAGGTGGTGCTCACTGCCCTGTTCAGCATCAATGCTGGCCAGGCGGTGACCTTCTACACCGCGCAGTTCTACGTGCTGTTCTTCATGACCCAGATGCTCAAGATGGACCCCGCCCAGGCCAACACGTTGCTGATCATCAGTGTGGTGATCGGCGCGCCGTTCTTCGTGTTCTTCGGTTGGCTGTCGGACCGTATCGGGCGTAAGCCGATTCTGATGCTCGGCCTGCTGCTGGCGACGGTGCTGTACTTCCCGCTGTTCAAGGCGCTCAGCCATTACGCCAACCCGCAGATCGACGCCGCCAGCCGCCAGGCACCGATCGTCGTGACCGCCGACCCGCAGGGCTGCACCTTCCAGTTCGACCCGGTTGGCAAGGCGCGCTTCGACAGCCCATGCGACAAGGTCAAGACGTTCCTGGTCAAGCAAGGCTTGCCGTACAGCTCGGTGAGCGTGGCTGGCAGCGAGGTGGTGGTCAACATTGGCGACAAGACCATCAATGGTTTCGACGACGCCGCCATGCGCTCGGCGATCGAGCAGGCGGGGTACCCAGCCAAGGCTGATCCGGGGCAGGTCAACGAGGTGATGGTGGTGGTGCTGATCGTGGCGATGATCCTGATCGCGACCATGACCTATGGCCCACTGGCGGCGGTGATGGTCGAGCTGTTCCCGACCCGTATCCGCTATACCTCGATGTCCCTGCCCTACCACATCGGCAACGGCTGGTTCGGTGGCTTCCTGCCGACAGTGTCGTTCGCGCTGGTGGTGTATACCGGGGATATCTTCTACGGGCTGTGGTACCCGGTGCTGGTGACCGGCATCAGCCTGGTGGTGGGGATTTTCTGCCTGAAAGAAACCAAGGACGTGGATATCGACAAGGTCTGACGCGGCTCAGGTTTACCCATAAAAAAACCGGCTTTAAAAGCCGGTTTTTTTATGCCGCGAAAAAACTTATGCACGTTTTTCGCAAATCTGTCATGTGAAGAAATAAACAGCTAATTCAATCACTTACTGCATACATAGAACAGATTGCAGAAAAACTGCTCACAAGTTATCCACAGAAACTCAAGCAGTCTGCTCCTGTGGCTTTTCAGCCGCGGGTGGCAGCGAACCCAGGGCCCTTTGCGTGGCCTCGTTCCAGGCGGCGGCGCGGTCATTGAGCTCGGCAATTGCACGAGGGCCGGTGCCGTTGGCGTACATTGGCTCACCGATCACCACCTCGATGGTGCCCGCACGTTTGCCCCAGCCAGCCTTGGGCCAGAACTTGCCCGCGTTGTGCGCAATGGGCAGCACCGGCAGGCCGGCATTGACCGCCAGCGCGGTACCGCCACGGGAGAACTTGCCGACGGTGCCAAACGGCACGCGGGTGCCCTCTGGGAAGATCAGCACCCACACACCCTGCTTGAGCAGTTCATCACCTTGGCTGGCGACCTGACGCAGGGCTTCTTTAGGGTTGTCGCGGTTGATCGCGATGGGCCGCAGCATGGCCATGGCCCAGCCGAAGAACGGCACGTACAGCAGCTCGCGCTTGAGCACTTGGCTGAGCGGCGAGAAGTACTGGGAAAGGAAGAAGGTCTCCCAGGTGCTCTGATGGTTGGACAGGATCACACACGGCTCATTCGGCACATTCTCGGCGCCGGTGATCTTGTAATCGATGCCAAGGATGGTGCGGGTCAAAAATAACGCGCAACGGCACCAGTACACGTTGATGAACGTGTAACGCTTGGGGAACGACAAGAAGGGCGCGACAAAAAAGCTCAGGGAGCACCACAGCAACGAGCTGGTGCCCAGCAGCAGGTAAAAAAGAAAGATTCTGATCGCCTGCAGGATCGACATAGTGGCATGTACCGTTGCGGGGCGTGCCCGCCTGAGAAAATGCGCCCTAAGGCGCACTGTTTAAATTAGTTCTCTGGCGATAGCTGCCAGATCGTCGAAAATCAGTGTAGTTTCAGGGACACCTTTTTCCAGGGTCCGCTCGCCCTTGCCGGTTTTCACCAACACGGGTTGTGCACCGACGGCCAGGGCGGCCTGAAGGTCACCTTGGCTGTCGCCGACAAACCACACGCCGCCAAGGTCGGCCTGGTAGTGCTCGGCAATCGCCCGCAGCATGCCCGGCTTGGGCTTGCGGCAATCGCAGCCTTCATCCGGGCCATGTGGGCAATAGACGATATGGCCCACTTCGCCGCCCTGCTCGGCCACCAACGCACGCAGGCGCGCGTGCATGGCCTCGAGGGTTTGCACCGGGTAATAGCCGCGGGCAATGCCGGACTGGTTGGTGGCCACGGCCACCGTCCAGCCCGCTTTGCTCAACTGCGCGATGGCCTCGACCGAGCCGGGAATGGGGATCCACTCCTCCAGCGACTTGATGTAAGCGTCGGAGTCATAGTTGATCACCCCGTCTCGATCGAGAATCAGCAGTTTCAAGGCTTACCCCAGCAGCGAGATGTCGGCCACACCCAGGAACAGACCGCGCAGGCGGCTGAGCAGGGCATAACGGTTGGCGCGGACCTTGGCGTCCTCGGCGTTGACCATCACCGCCTCGAAGAAGGCGTCGACCGGGTCACGCAGGGCTGCCAGGCGAGCCAGCGACTCGCTGTACTGACGCGCAGCGGCCATCGGTTGCACGGCCTGGTCGGCCTGCTGAATGGCCGAGTACAGGGAGAACTCGTTGGCGTTGTCGAAGTACTTCGGCTCGACCTGCTCGGCGATAGCGCCTTCGGCCTTGCTCAGCAGGTTCGACACGCGCTTGTTCACCGCGGCCAGGGCTTCGGCTTCCGGCAGTTTGCGGAACGCCTGCACGGCCTGCACACGCTGGTCGAAGTCCAGGGCAGAACCCGGCTTCAGGGCGCGTACCGACAGGTAGGTGGCCACGTCAATGCCTTCGTCTTCGTAGCGTGCACGCAGGCGATCGAAGATGAACTCCAGCACTTGCTCAGCCAGGCCGGCAGCCTTGACCTTGGCACCGAACTGCTTGACCGCGAACTCGGCCGCACCGGTCAGGTCCAGGTCCAGCTGCTTCTCGATCAGGATGCGCAGCACGCCCAGCGCGGCGCGGCGCAGGGCGTACGGGTCTTTGCTGCCGGTTGGCAGCATGCCGATACCGAAGATACCGACCAGGGTGTCGAGCTTGTCAGCGATCGCCACGGCAGCACCGGTGACGGTCTCTGGCAGCTCGGCGCCAGCGCCGCGCGGCATGTACTGCTCGTTCAGCGCCATGGCGACGTCTTGCGGCTCGCCATCGTTGAGCGCGTAGTAGTAACCGGCAACGCCCTGCATCTCAGGGAACTCGCCAACCATCTCGGTGGCCAGGTCACACTTGGACAGCAGGCCGGCACGCGCGGCGCGCTGGGCGTCACCGCCAATCAGCGGGGCAATGAACGCGGCCAGCTTGGAAACACGCTCGGCCTTGTCGTACACGGTGCCCAGTTGAGCCTGGAACACCACGTTCTTGAGGCGCTCGTTGAAGGTTTCCAGCGGCTGCTTCTTGTCTTGCTTGAAGAAGAACTCGGCATCGGTCAGGCGTGGGCGCACGACCTTTTCGTTGCCTTCGATGATCTGCTTCGGGTCACGGCTTTCGACGTTGGCCACGGTGATGAAGCGCGGCAGCAGCTTGCCTTCGCTGTCCAGCAGGCAGAAGTACTTCTGGTTGTCCTGCATGGTGGTGATCAGGGCTTCTTGCGGCACGTCGAGGAAACGCTCCTCGAACGAGCACACCAGCGGCACTGGCCACTCGACCAGCGCGGTCACTTCGTCCAGCAGCGCCGGCGGCACGATGGCGCTGCCTTCCTGCTGCAGGGCCAGTTCGGCGGTGCGCTTGGCAATCAGCTCGCGGCGCTCGGCGAAGTCGGCCAGCACGTAGGCTTTGCGCAGGTCTTCGACGTAGTTGGCCGGGGTGGTGATAACCACGTTTTCCGGGTGGTGGAAGCGGTGGCCACGGGACTCACGGCCGGCCTGCTGGGCGAGGATGGTGCAGTCGACGACCTGGTCGCCAAGCAGCATCACCAGCCACTGGGTTGGGCGCACGAACTCTTCGCGGCTGGCGCCCCAGCGCATGCGCTTGGGGATCGGCAGGTCGTTGAGCGAGTCTTCGACGATGGTCGGCAGCAGGCTGGTAGTGGCCTTGCCCGGGATGTGCTGGGAGAAACGCAGCTTGGCGCCGCTCTGGTCGATTTCCGACAGCTCTACACCGCACTTCTTGGCAAAGCCCAGGGCCGCTTGGGTCGGCTCGCCGTCTTTGAAAGCAGCCTGCAGGGGTGGGCCGTCGATGTTGATGCTGCGGTCAGGCTGCTGCACGTCGAGTTGGCGGATCAGTACGGCCAGGCGGCGCGGCGCGGCGTATACCGATTTGCTGGCGTAGTTCAGGCCAGCGGCCTGCAGGCCTTTCTCGATACCGGCCAGGAAGGCGTCGCCCAGGCTTGCGAGGGCCTTGGGTGGCAGCTCTTCGGTGCCCAGTTCTACCAGGAAATCTTGAGCACTCATTGTGCAGCCTCCAGCTTAGCCAACACTTCGTCACGCAATTCAGGGGTGGCCATCGGGAAGCCCAGGCGTGCGCGGGCTTGCAGATAGCTTTGCGCCACGTCCCGGGCCAGGGTACGTACGCGCAGGATGTAACGCTGGCGCTCGGTCACCGAGATGGCGCGGCGGGCGTCGAGCAGGTTGAAGGTGTGCGAAGCCTTCAGGACCATTTCGTAGGTCGGCAGCGGCAGCTCCAGCTTGATCAGGCGGTTGGCTTCGCTTTCGTAGAAGTCGAACAGCTCGAACAGCTTCTCGACGTTGGCGTGTTCGAAGTTGTAGGTCGACTGCTCGACTTCGTTCTGGTGGAACACGTCGCCGTAGGTGACCTTGCCGAACGGGCCATCGGCCCATACCAAGTCGTAGACCGAGTCGACACCCTGGATGTACATGGCCAGGCGTTCGAGGCCGTAGGTGATTTCACCGGTGACCGGGTAGCACTCGATGCCGCCCACTTGCTGGAAGTAGGTGAACTGGGTCACCTCCATGCCATTGAGCCAGATTTCCCAGCCCAGGCCCCAGGCGCCGAGGGTTGGCGATTCCCAGTTGTCTTCGACGAAACGGATATCGTGGACCAGCGGATCCAGGCCAATGGCTTTGAGCGAGCCGAGGTACAGCTCCTGGAAGTTGGCCGGGTTCGGCTTGAGCACCACCTGGAACTGGTAGTAGTGCTGCAGGCGGTTTGGGTTTTCGCCATACCGCCCGTCGGCAGGGCGACGGCTAGGCTGCACGTAGGCGGCGTTCCAGGTCTCTGGGCCGACGGCGCGCAGGAACGTGGCGGTATGGAAAGTGCCGGCGCCTACTTCCATATCGTAGGGCTGAAGCACCACACAACCTTGAGCTGCCCAGTAGTTCTGCAGGGCGAGGATCAGGTCTTGGAAGGTACGCACGGCTGGCGTAGGCTGGCTCACGAAATTCACCTGTATCTGGGGATGCGGATGTAAAGAGCGGGAGTATAACCTGATTCGCCTCGCCCTCTACTCATTGGAGCCTTATGCCACGCTGCTTTTGGTGTACCGACGATCCGTTGTACCAGGCCTACCACGACCAGGAATGGGGAACACCGCAGCGTGATCCGGCGTTGCTGTTCGAGATGCTTTTGCTCGAAGGGTTCCAGGCGGGGCTGTCATGGATCACGGTTTTACGTAAACGCGAGCGTTATCGCGAGGTGATGCATGGCTTCGACCCGGTGAAGTTGGCGCAGATGAGCGATGAACGGATCGAAGCACTGATGCTCGACGCCGGCATCATCCGCAACCGCCTCAAGCTCAAGGCCGCCCGGCGCAACGCCCAGGCCTGGCTGGCTGTGGATAACCCGGCCGAGTGGCTCTGGTCGTTTGTGGGCGGCACGCCCAAGGTCAACCATTTCAAGGACCGAAGCGAAATGCCTGCCGTTACCGATGAAGCCAAGGCAATGAGCAAGGCCCTGCAAAAAGCCGGCTTCACGTTTGTCGGCCCAACCATCTGTTATGCCTTCATGCAGGCCACCGGTATGGTCATGGACCACACCACCGATTGTGATCGCTACGCCGCCTTGGCGCGCTGACGGGGTACAATGCGCGCCTTGCTGAAATAAGGAATTCGCCTGTGGAAAAGTTCAAGGGCGCCCTGATGGTCGGGGTGCTTCGACTGTTCGCCAAGTTGCCCTGGGGCGCTGTGCAGCGCGTCGGCGCCGGTATCGGCTGGCTGATGTGGAAGGTCCCGAACGGGTCGCGCAACGTGGTGCGTATCAACCTCGCCAAGTGTTTCCCGGAGATGGACCCGGCCGAACGTGAGCAACTGGTCGGCCGCGCGCTGAGAGACATCGGCAAATCCTTTGTCGAAAGCGCTTGTGCCTGGATCTGGCCACCGCAGCGTTCGCTGGAACTGGTCAAGGAAGTGCACGGCCTGGAAGTGCTGGAGCAGGCCCTGGCCTCGGGCAAGGGCGTGGTGGGCATCACCAGCCACCTGGGTAACTGGGAAGTGTTGAACCACTTCTATTGCAACCAGTGCAAACCGATCATCTTCTACCGCCCGCCAAAGCTCAAAGCTGTGGATGATTTGTTGCGTGAACAGCGAGTGCAGATGGGTAACCGCGTGGCGCCTTCGACCAAGGAAGGCATCCTCAGCGTGATCAAGGAAGTGCGCCGCGGGGGCCAGGTGGGCATTCCTGCCGACCCGGAACCTGCTGAGTCGGCGGGTGTGTTCGTGCCGTTCCTGGGCACCCAGGCCCTGACCAGCAAGTTCGTGCCGAACATGCTGGCCGGTGGCAAGGCGGTGGGTGTGTTCCTGCATGCGTTGCGGCTGCCGGACGGGTCTGGGTTCCGGGTGATTCTGGAAGCGGCGCCGGAGGCGATGTACAGCACGGATGTGACCGAGTCGGCGGCGGCCATGAGCAAGGTGGTCGAGCGGTATGTGCGCGAGTATCCGAGCCAGTACATGTGGAGCATGAAGCGCTTCAAGAAGCGCCCGGCGGGTGAGCCGCGTTGGTATTGAGATAGTTGGGGGCGCTTTGCGCCCCATTCGCGGGGCAAGCCCGCTCCCACAAGGTACAGAGTGACCCTCAGGTTGTGCAGGACTTGTGGGAGCGGGCTTGCCCCGCGAATGGGCTGCAAAGCAGCCCCGGCAATCTCAGACTTTATTCAACTTCTTGAGAAATACAGTCATCTCTTTCTCGGCCTGCTTATCCCCATGGGCCTGCGCCGCCACGATCCCGTCCTCCCAGGCCTTGCGCGCCGCCGCCAAATCCCCCTGCAACTGATACGCCTTACCCAGCAACTTCCACGCTGCCGAATACTTAGGGTCCTGTTCCACGCAACGCGCCAGGTGCACCGCCGCCTCAGCGCCATTGCCCTCGTCCAGCCAGGCCTTGCCAAGGCCGAACCTCAACAGCGGGTTATCCACACCCTTGGCCAGCATCTTCTCCAGCGATTCGCGCATGCCCTCTTCTCCTAGAAGAAACTCAAGCCGACGTGGAACAGCTTCTCCACATCCCGAATGTGCTTTTTATCCACAACGAACAGAATCACATGGTCACCCGATTCGATCACTGTGTCGTCGTGGGCAATCATCACCTCTTCGTCACGAATGATCGCGCCAATGGTGGTGCCTGGCGGCAGGGCGATGTCTTCGATGGCCTTGCCGACCACTTTGCTCGACTTCGAATCGCCATGCGCCACGGCTTCGATGGCCTCGGCCGCGCCGCGGCGCAGGGAGTGCACGCTGACGATATCGCCACGCCGCACGTGGGCCAGCAAGGTGCCGATGGTGGCCAGCTGTGGGCTGATGGCGATGTCGATCTCACCGCCCTGCACCAGGTCCACATAGGCCGGGTTGTTGATGATGGTCATCACCTTGCGCGCACCCAGGCGCTTGGCCAGCAGCGACGACATGATGTTGGCCTCGTCGTCGTTGGTCAGGGCCAGGAAGATGTCGGCGTCGGCGATGTTCTCTTCGAGCATCAGGTCTTTGTCCGACGCACTGCCCTGCAGCACCACGGTGCTTTCCAGGGTGTCGGAGAGGTGGCGGCAGCGGGCCGGGTTCATCTCGATGATCTTCACCTGATAGCGGCTTTCGATGGCCTCGGCCAAGCGCTCGCCAATCTGCCCGCCACCGGCGATGACCACGCGCTTGTTGGTCTCGTCGATGCGTCGCAGCTCGCCCATCACGGCGCGGATGTCTTTTTTCGCGGCGATGAAGAACACTTCGTCATCGGCCTCGATCACGGTGTCGCCGCGTGGGGTGATCGGCCGGTCACGGCGGAAGATCGCCGCCACACGGGTGTCGACGTTGGGCATGTGCGCACGGATCTGGCGCAACTGCTGGCCCACCAGCGGGCCGCCGTAGTACGCCTTGACCGCCACCAGTTGCGCCTTGCCTTCGGCGAAGTCGATTACCTGCAGTGAACCTGGGTGCTCGATCAGGCGCTTGATGTAGTTGGTCACCACCTGCTCGGGGCTGATCAGCACATCGACCGGGATGTGGTCGTTGTGGAACAGCTCTTCGCGGGTGAGGTAGGCCGATTCCCGTACCCGGGCGATCTTGGTCGGGGTGTGGAACAACGAGTAGGCGACCTGGCAGGCCACCATGTTGGTCTCGTCGCTGTTGGTCACCGCCACCAGCATGTCGGCGTCGTCGGCACCGGCCTGGCGCAGCACCGTCGGCAGCGAGCCGCGGCCTTGCACCGTGCGGATGTCCAGGCGGTCGCCGAGGTCGCGCAGGCGCTCGCCGTCGGTGTCGACCACGGTAATGTCGTTGGCCTCGCTGGCCAGGTGTTCTGCCAGCGTACCGCCCACCTGCCCCGCGCCGAGGATGATGATCTTCATCCGCTACTCCCTAACCGTTGTGCTTATCCGCGTGACGCGGCGATCTTGATCAGCTTGGCATAGTAGAACCCGTCGTGGCCGCCTTCCTGGGCCAGCAACTGGCGGCCATGTGGCTGGCGCAGGCCGGCCTCGGTGGCCAGGTCCAACTCACGGGCGCCCGGGGTGCGGGCGAGGAAGGCGTCGATCACCTCGGTGTTCTCGGTCGGCAAGCTCGAGCAGGTGGCATAGAGCAGCATGCCGCCCACTTCCAGGGTTGGCCACAGGGCATCGAGCAGCTCGCCCTGCAACGTGGCCAGGGCCGGAATGTCGTCGGCCTGACGGGTCAGCTTGATGTCCGGGTGGCGGCGGATTACACCGGTGGCCGAGCACGGGGCGTCGAGCAGGATGCGCTGGAACGTTTTGCCGTCCCACCAGCTGGCGGTGTCGCGGGCATCGCAGGCGATCAGCTCGGCGTCCAGTTGCAGGCGATCGAGGTTCTCGCGCACGCGGGTCAGGCGCTTGGCTTCCAGGTCGATGGCCACCACCTGCGCCAGGCCAGCTTCGGCTTCGAGCAAGTGGCAAGTCTTGCCGCCCGGGGCACAGCAGGCGTCGAGCACGCGTTGGCCGGGGGCCAGTTCGAGCAGGTCGGCGGACAGCTGTGCGGCTTCGTCCTGCACGCTTACCCAGCCTTCGGCAAAGCCAGGCAGGCTGCGCACATCGCAGGGCTCATTCAGCACTATGCCGTCACGGCTGTACTGGCAGGCGCTGGCGCCCACGCCGGCCTCAGCCAGCAAGGCCAGGTAGGCATCGCGGCTGTGGTGGCGGCGGTTGACCCGCAAAATCATCGGCGGGTGGGCGTTGTTGGCGGCGCAGATGGCTTCCCATTGCTCGGGCCAGAAGGCCTTCAGCGATTTCTGCAGC
The DNA here is from genome assembly GCF_000483465.1 of Pseudomonas sp. LAIL14HWK12:I7. Lineage (NCBI taxonomy): Bacteria > Pseudomonadati > Pseudomonadota > Gammaproteobacteria > Pseudomonadales > Pseudomonadaceae > Pseudomonas > Pseudomonas sp. LAIL14HWK12:I7. Next base: position 114,239 of record NZ_AXYZ01000001.1, on the reverse strand, counting down.
CAGCGCGGGTGGGCAGTGCGCACCACCGGGTCGCGCTCCATGCCAGCGAGCAGCGCTTCGCCTTCACGCTGCGCGCGGCGCAGCACGGCGTTGAGCAGGCCTTTGGCCCACGGCTTTTTCAGCTTGTCGGCGCAACCCACGGTTTCGCCGATGGCGGCGTGCGCCGGAATGCGCGTGTAGAACAGCTGGTACAGGCCGACCAGCATCAAGGCCTGCACATCGGCATCGGCCGCTTTGAACGGCTTCTGCAGCAACTGCGCAGCGAGCAGGTCGAGGCGCGGCTGCCAGCGGGCGGTACCGAAGGCCAGGTCTTGGGTCAGGCCCCGGTCGCGTTCGTCGACCTTGTCCAGTTGTGCCGGCAACGAGCTGTTCAGCGAAGCCTTGCCGCTGAGCACAGCGGCCAAGGCACGGGCGGCGGCCAGGCGTGGGTTCATTGGCCGAGCACCTTGCCGGTGGCGAATTTCTCGCGGCGGCTGTTGAACAAGTCGCTGAAGTTCAGTGCCTTGCCGCCGGGCAGTTGCAGACGGGTCAGGCTCAGTGCCTGGTCACCGCAGGCGACTACCAGGCCGTCCTTGCTGGCAGACAGGATCTCGCCAGGGGCGCCGTTGCCTGTGGACAACGTCGCAGCCAGCACCTTCACGCTTTCGCCGTCCAGGGTGCTGTGGCACACCGGCCACGGGTTGAAGGCACGCACCAGGCGCTCCAGCTCCACGGCCGGGCGGCTCCAGTCGATGCGTGCTTCGTCTTTGTTCAGCTTGTGGGCATAGGTGGCCAGGGCGTCATCCTGGCCTTCACCCTGCAGCGAGCCGTCGGCAAGGCCAGCAATGGCTTGAATCACCGCAGGCGGGCCCATTTCGGCGAGGCGGTCATGCAACGTGCCGCCGGTGTCTTCGGCGCTGATCGGGGTGACCACTTTGAGCAGCATCGGGCCGGTGTCCAGGCCCGCTTCCATGCGCATCACGGTCACGCCGCTCTCGGCATCGCCGGCTTCCACGGCGCGCTGGATCGGCGCCGCACCGCGCCAGCGTGGCAGCAGAGAGGCGTGGCTGTTGATGCAACCAAGGCGCGGAATATCCAGCACGGCCTGGGGCAGGATCAGGCCGTAGGCGACCACCACCATCAGGTCGGGCTTGAGCGCGGCGAGTTCTGCCTGGGCATCGGCATTGCGCAGGGTTGGCGGCTGCAGCACCGGGATGTCGTGGGCCACGGCCAGTGCCTTGACCGCGCTCGGCATGAGCTTCTGGCCACGCCCGGCTGGGCGGTCCGGCTGGGTGTAGACGGCCACGATCTCATAGGGGCTGTCGAGCAGTGCCTTGAGGTGTTCGGCGGCAAACTCTGGAGTGCCTGCGAAGACGATGCGCATGGAGTTCTCGCTGCAAAAAAGAAAAAGGCTTGCCGGAGCAAGCCTTCTGGAAGGTGGGGATCAGGCTTGCTGGCGGTGCTGCTTTTCCAGCTTCTTCTTGATCCGGTCGCGTTTGAGCGTGGACAGGTAGTCGACGAACAGCTTGCCGTTGAGGTGATCGAACTCGTGCTGCACGCACACGGCCAGCAGGCCTTCGGCTTCGAGCTCGAACGGCTTGCCGTCGCGGTCCTGGGCTTTGACGCGCACCCGCAGGGGGCGGTCGACGTTTTCGTAGAAGCCAGGCACCGACAGGCAACCTTCCTGGTACTGGCCCATGTCGTGGGTCAGTTCTTCGACGACGGGGTTGATGAAGACCCGCGGCTCGCTGCGGTCTTCGCTCAGGTCCATCACCACCACTTGCTTGTGGACGTTGACCTGAGTCGCAGCCAGGCCGATGCCAGGCGCTTCATACATGGTTTCAAACATGTCGTCGATCAGCTGGCTCAGGGCGTCGTCGAACACCGTCACCGGTTTGGCGAGGGTGCGCAGGCGCGGGTCCGGGAATTCGAGAATGTTCAAGATGGCCATAAGGTCGGGCAGTCACTGTGCGTTCGGTTGAAAACTGAGCACACATAATAAAGGTAATCGGGGGATTCGGCACCTGGCAAAGCTCGGCTAGGGTTTAAACGAACGGCTTATCACCCATTTGATGGACAGGTTGTCAAAGCGTTATCAACACAGTTATCCACAGGTTGTGCCACGTCGATGGCCCCGTTTCGATCAAGGATGATCCTCATGTTGACCCACCATTCGTCGCCTTGCGCGCCTGCCGAACTGGAGGCGAGGTTGCGCCTGCACCGCCTGCCGGACACAGGGTTACGCCGCTTTCACAGCCTGCTGAAAGCTTTTGGCAGCGCTTCTTCGGCGCTGAGTGCGCCGGCCGCAGCCTGGCGCGCACTGGGCATTCCGCAAGCCAGTATCGACGCCCGAAGAAGCGCCGAAGTGCGTGACGGTGCGCTGGCTGCAATGGCCTGGTTAGAGCGCCCGGGCCAGCATTTACTGATGTGGGACAGCCCTGGCTACCCTGCTCTGCTGGCTGAAACCGACGACCCGCCGCCGTTGCTTTTCGTCGCTGGCGACCCCGCATTACTGGAAAGGCCACAGTTGGCAATTGTGGGCAGCAGGCGTGCTTCACCGCCCGCGCTCGACACTGCCCGAGCATTTTCCCGCTACTTGGCGCAGACGGGTTTTACCATTACCAGCGGCCTGGCACTGGGTATCGATGGTGCCGCTCATCGGGCAGCGTTGCAGGCCGGGGGCGGCACAATTGGGGTGCTCGGGACGGGGCTGCAAAAACTTTATCCACAGCGCCATCGCGAGCTTGCCCAAGCGATGATCGACAGCGGCAGCGCGCTGGTTTCCGAGTACCCGCTGGATGCCGGCCCGCTGCCGGGCAATTTTCCGCGGCGTAATCGCATCATCAGTGGCTTGTCGCTGGGCGTATTGGTTGTGGAGGCGAGCCTGGCCAGTGGCTCGCTGATCACGGCGCGCTTGGCGGCTGAGCAGGGCCGCGAGGTGTATGCCATCCCAGGCTCCATCCACCACCCAGGTGCAAAAGGCTGTCACCAGTTGATTCGCGACGGTGCCTTGCTGGTGGAAAGTGTGGAACAGATTCTGGAAAGCCTGCAGGGCTGGCAGAACCTGCCCCCGGCCATTGTTGAACAGCGTGATCACCCCCTGCTCGCCTTGCTGCATGCCGCGCCCCAGACTACCGAGAGCCTGGCGCACTGCAGCGAACTGTCGTTGGCCCAGGTGATGGCGCAGCTCACCGAACTGGAGCTTGAAGGGCGGGTCAGCAATGAAGCCGGGCGTTGGTTTGCCCGCGTTGGCTAAGTACACTGCTCACAAGCAAGGTATATAGGCGGAGAGACAGCAATGGTGAGCAGTTTTCGTGTGCAACAAGCCGCACGTGAGATCCGGGCGGGCGCGGTTATCGCCTACCCGACGGAAGCGGTCTGGGGCCTGGGCTGTGACCCGTGGAACGAGGACGCGGTGTATCGCCTGCTGGCGCTCAAGTCGCGGCCTGTGGATAAAGGGTTGATCCTGATCGCCGACAATATCCGCCAGTTCGACTTTTTGTTCGAAGATTTCCCCGAGGACTGGATTGACCGCATGGGCAGCACCTGGCCTGGCCCGAACACCTGGCTGGTGCCGCACCAGGACCTGTTGCCGGAGTGGGTGACCGGCCAGCACGACACGGTGGCGCTGCGGGTCAGTGACCACCCGCAGGTGCGTGAGCTGTGCGCGCTGGTCGGGCCGCTGATTTCCACCTCGTGCAACCCCGGCGGTCGCCCGGCGGCGAAGAGCCGATTGCGGGTGGAGCAGTACTTCCATGGCCAGCTGGACCTGGTACTGGGCGGGGCGTTGGGCGGGCGGAAGAACCCAAGTGTGATTCGCAACCTGGCGACGGGCGAAGTCGTTCGGCCGGGCTAAATTGCCAAGCGCCGATACCCCTCCTTGTGGGAGCGGGCTTGCCCCGCGAAGAGGCCAGCCCAGGCGGCCAGTGTGTATGGCCAGGGCTTCGCCCTGGTTCGCGGGGCAAGCCCGCTCCTACAATTGATCGAGTCGCCTGGAATTTCTCTGATCTTTATCCAAATGGCTGTCCGGCATTCAGTTTGGGAAAACTCCTACATCTCGTAACGAATACCATCACCTTCTCAGTGGGAAGTCCTGTCTCTAGGCTTCAGACCGTCGCCGAACAACTTGGCGATCGGGTGTGGTAGCCCGGATGCATCTTTTCCATGACAGTCTATGGCGGCTGTGCGCGGGAGGCTTTCGAGCCTGCCTGGTTTGGAAAATGCCCGGGTCTACCACCTCGCGTACAGCCGCCACCCAATTCACGTGGTAGTGATTGGCGGCGGCATTGTGGAGCATTTTCCAATGGTCAAGAAAATAGTCCCCGATCCACCCCTACCCAGCACCTCAACTCGACCCTTCGGCCGTTGCGATGCCGGTCATGATCCACTCTTCACCGTAAACCCGAACATTTCCGCTGAAGACGCTTTGGTCCACGTCGCCCTATACCTGCGCAGCGCCTATGAAACTGGCTACAAAGCCCTGGACTATATGCGTGAAGAAGGCCGTGGCATGTTCTGGTCGAACCTGCATGCGATTGAAATGGCAGAGGGTGTGGTGGAGGCGATACTCGATGGCATCGAGTCGACCCCACAGCCGCAGAAGAAAGTGTGAGGGCTGACAGGTGCCTGCCTTGAGGGTTCTAGCGCCTGTGAAATCGAGCGCCGCCCGCGCGGCGCTTCGCAGCACAAGGCTGCTCCTACATTTGTTTCGGGCCAATCAATCCTGAGACACAGGCGCGCGGCCCCTGTGGCATCCACCTCGATATCGTGTGGAACAAACAAGGCGGTCGCGCGCGCTGGGACAGGCGTTACTGGCCCGAAACCGATGTAGGAGCAGCCTTGTGCTGCGAAGCGCCGCGCGGGCGGCGCTCGATCTACGCAACACCACAACAACCCAGCCAAGCACCTGGCCGCCCTGATGCGATCCCGTGCCTAAATCAAGGCAACAAAACAGTCGACCCCACAGTCCGTCGCGCCGACAGCTCCGCCTGCGCCTTGGCCGCCTCACTCAGCGGATACCGCTGCTGGATATCCACAACCAGCTTCCCACTCGCAATCATCGCAAACAGGTCATCGGCCATGGCCTGGGTGTTCTCGGCATTATTGGCATAGCTCGCCAGGGTCGGCCGGGTGACATACAGCGAGCCCTTCTGCGCCAGAATCCCCAGGTTCACCCCGCTCACCGCGCCCGAAGCATTGCCAAAGCTCACCATCAACCCACGCGGCTGCAGGCAGTCCAGCGAGGTCAGCCAGGTATCGGCCCCCACGCCGTCGTACACCACCGGGCATTTCTTGCCGTCGGTCAACTCCAGTACGCGCTTGGCCACATCTTCATGGCTGTAGTCGATGGTTTCCCACGCCCCCAGCGCCTTGGCCCGCTCGGCCTTCTCAGCGGAGCTGACAGTACCGATCAACTTGGCCCCCAGCGCTTTGGCCCATTGGCAGGCCAGCGAACCCACGCCACCGGCAGCGGCATGGAACAGGATCACGTCGCCCGGTTGCACCGCATAAGTCTGCTTGAGCAGGTACTGCACGGTCAGGCCTTTGAGCATCACCGCCGCTGCCTGCTCAAAGCTGATGTTATCCGGCAGTTTGACCAGGTTGGCCTCGGGCAGCGTATGCACTTCGCTGTAGGCACCCAGCGGGCCGCCGGCATGGGCAACCCGATCGCCGACTTTCAGGCGGGTGACGCCCTCACCCACGGCTTCGACCACACCAGCGGCCTCGGTGCCGAGCCCGGAAGGCAAGGATGGCGGTGCGTACAAGCCGCTGCGGAAATAGGTGTCGATGAAGTTCAGGCCAATCGCCTGGTTACGCACGCGGACCTGCTGTGGCCCAGGTGGGGCGGGGTCGAACTCTACAAGCTGCAGAACTTCCGGGCCGCCATGCTGGCTGAACTGGATACGCTTGGCCATCTCGCACTCCTGTTGTCGGGATTGGTAACAGCCCTCTATCGGACGCCTTTGCTTGATCGCCGTCAACTGCGGCGCGTCAGCCGCCGGTGGTATGCTACGCGGCGAATTCTTCTCTGCCCGCTCCAGGTGACCCGATGACCAGCCGCACCGAGGCCGTGAAAGCCTACCTGCTCGACCTGCAAGACCGCATCTGCTCCGCCCTTGAACGTGAGGACGGCGGCGCCCGCTTTGTCGAGGACGCCTGGACGCGTGAAGCCGGTGGCGGGGGCCGCACGCGGGTGATCGGTGAGGGCAAGGTGATCGAGAAAGGTGGGGTCAACTTCTCCCACGTGTTCGGCGCCGGCCTGCCACCGTCGGCCAGCGCCCACCGCCCCGAGCTGGCGGGCCGTGGTTTCGAGGCCCTGGGGGTGTCGCTGGTGATTCACCCGCACAACCCGCACGTGCCGACGTCCCACGCCAATGTGCGCTTCTTCATCGCCGAAAAAGAAGGCGAAGAGGCGGTGTGGTGGTTCGGTGGCGGTTTCGACCTGACCCCGTACTACGGCAACGAAGAAGACTGCATCCACTGGCACCGTGTGGCCGAGCAGGCCTGCGCGCCATTCGGCGCTGACGTGTACCCGCGCTACAAAGCCTGGTGCGACCGCTACTTCCACCTCAAGCACCGTGGCGAACCACGCGGCATTGGCGGGCTGTTCTTCGACGACCTGAACGAGTGGGACTTCGACACCTGCTTTGCTTTCATCCGTGCCATTGGCGATGCCTTTGTCGAGGCCTACCTGCCGATCGTCCAACGCCGCAAGGACACGCCCTATACCGCCGAGCAGCGCGAGTTCCAAGAGTACCGTCGCGGTCGCTACGTGGAGTTCAACCTGGTCTACGACCGTGGCACCTTGTTTGGCCTGCAATCGGGTGGGCGTACCGAGTCGATCCTTATGTCGCTGCCGCCGCAGGTCCGCTGGGGCTACGACTGGAAGGCCGCGCCTGGCAGCGAAGAAGCGCGCCTGACCGAGTACTTCCTGCAAGACCGCGACTGGCTCGCCCAGTAAACCTGTGGATAACCGAGGAGCCCCCATGGACCAGTACGTCGTTTTCGGTAACCCCATCGGCCACAGCAAGTCGCCGCTGATCCACCGCCTGTTCGCCGAGCAGACCGGCCAGGACCTGGAATACGCCACCCTGCTGGCGCCGCTGGACGAGTTCAGCGATTGTGCCCGCGGTTTCTTCAAGCAAGGCAGTGGCGGCAATGTCACGGTGCCGTTCAAGGAAGAAGCCTACCGCCTGTGCGACAGCCTGACCCCACGTGCCCAGCGGGCGGGTGCGGTGAATACCCTGAGCAAGCTGGCGGATGGCTCGCTGCGGGGGGACAACACTGACGGTGCTGGCCTGGTGCGCGACCTGACGGTGAATGCGGGGGTTGAGCTGGCGGGTAAGCGGATCCTCATTTTGGGTGCGGGCGGTGCGGTGCGTGGGGTGCTGGAGCCGATTCTGGCGCACGATCCGCAGTCGCTGGTGATCGCCAACCGCACGGTAGAAAAGGCCGAGCAACTGGCGCGTGAGTTCGCTGAGCTGGGGCCGGTGGTGGCCAGCGGGTTCAGCTGGCTGCAGGAGCCGGTGGACGTGATCATCAACGCCACCTCGGCGAGCCTGGCGGGCGAGATGCCGCCGATTGCCGACAGCCTGGTCGAGGCGGGGCGCACGGTTTGCTACGACATGATGTACGGCAAGGAGCCGACGCCGTTTTGCCAATGGGCTACCAACCTAGGTGCGGCCAAGGTGCTGGATGGGCTGGGGATGCTGGCTGAGCAGGCGGCGGAGGCGTTCTTTATCTGGCGTGGGGTGAGGCCGGATACGGCGCCGGTGCTGGCTGAGCTTCGTCGGCAATTGGCTCGGGGCTGAATTTGAGATTTTGGGGCCGCTTTGCGGCCCATCGCAGGCAAGCCAGCTCCTACAAGTACAGCGCCAACCTCGGGCCTTGTGATATCCCTGTAGGAGCTGGCTTGCCTGCGATGGGCTGCAAAGCAGCCCCAGGATTTCAGCCTCAATCCTCAAACCTGATCGGACACAAATCCACCCCTTCCAACTTCTGCAATTCCTCGACCACCTGCGGCCGCGCCCGCTGCAAGGTCAAACTGCCCCCCGCCCGCCGCAACCGCCGTGCCTCCCTGTGCAACATATCCACACCCGAATAATCGATAAAATTCACCTGCCGCGCATCGATCACTACATGCGGCCCCTGGCAGCGCTGCAAGCGCACCTGCAGGTAATGCGCCGCGCCAAAGAAGATCGACCCTCCCACCCGCAGCACGTCGGCCTGCCCTTCGCGGCTCTGCTGCACCCGTGGCCGGGACGTGCGTTTGAGGTAAAAGAACAGCGAAGCCAGCACCCCGGCATAGATCGCGGTCTGTAGCTCCAGCAGCAAGGTCGCGGCGGCGGTCAGGGCCATGACCAGGAACTCCGAGCGGCTGACCCGGAACAGCGCCCGAATGCCACGGTGATCCACCAACCCCCAACAGATCAGCAGGATGCTGCCCGCCATCGCCGGGATCGGCAGGTGGGCGATCAGCGCTGCCCCTGCGACGGCAAACAGCGCGACCCACAGGGCCGAGAACACCCCGGCCAGCGGTGAGCGGGCGCCGGCGTCATAACTTAAGCCCGAACGGGTGAAAGAGCCTGATGACAGGTAACCGGAGAAGAACGCGCCGACGATGTTCGACAGGCCCTGGGCGCGGATCTCCTGGTCGGCGTCGATCAGCTGTTCAGAGCGCGCAGACAGCGACCGGGCGATCGACAGGCTGGTGACCAGGCCGAGCATGCCCACCGCCACCGCAGTCGGCAGCAGCCGCAGCATCAGCTCCACGTCCAGTAGCGGCAGTGGGCTCAACGGGGGCAGTTGGCCAGTGAACGCAGGTACGCGCGGCACATGGCCAAAAAAACCAGGCAGTGACCAGGCCAGCAAACTGACCACGACCAGGCTTATCAACAGGCTCGGCCAGCGTGGCCGCCAGAGCTTGAAGGCCATGCCGATCAGCACCGTGGTCAGCCCCAGTATCAGCGACGGCAGGTCGACCTCCCCGGCGTGGCTGGCCAGGTCTTGCACGGTTTTCAACGCCGTGGCCTGGCTTGGCAAGTCCATGCCCAACAGGTTAGGCAACTGGCCGAGGGCGATGACGATGGCGGCGCCCAGGGTGAAGCCGAGCACCACCGAGTGGGAGACGAAATTGACCAGTGCGCCGAAGCGCAGCAGGCCGAGCAAGAGCTGGAAGATGCCGGCGAGCAATGTCAGCAGCAGGACCAGCGTGATGTAGTCGGCGCTGCCCGGTACCGCCAGGGGGCTGACGCTGGCGTAGAGGACGATCGAGATGGCTGCGGTCGGGCCGCAGATCAGGTGCCAGGAAGACCCCCACAAGCAGGCAATGAGCACCGGAACGATGGCGGCGAACAGGCCGTATTCCGCGGGCAGGCCGGCGATCAGGGCGTAGGCGATGGATTGCGGCAGGGCAAGGATGGCGCCGCTCAGGCCGACCAGCAGGTCCTGGCGCAGGCTGCGGCCCGATTGGCGGGGGAGCCAGGCAAGGAAAGGCAGCAGCTGGATGAGGCGGTGCATAAGTATTTCAGTTTCCCGAGTGTTGTACCGGCCCCCTGTGGGAGCGGGTTTACCCGCGAATGCGTCGGTGGCTTCACTAGAGCATTCGCGGGTGAACCCGCTCCCACAGGATGAGTGTGATTATCGAGATTACAGTTTGCTTGTGACGGCCTCTTTGGCATCGCCACCGGACTTGGTGCTGACCCCAGCCAACCACCCTTCCAGTACTTCGGGATGCGCCTTCACCCAAGCCTTGGCTGCTTCATCGAAGCTCACTTTCTTATCCACAACCTCGGCCATGATGCTGTTTTCCATGTCCAGGGTAAATGTCAGGTTGCCCAGCAGCTTCGCTGTATTCGGGCATGCCTGTGCATAACCTTTGCGGGTCAGGGTGTAGACCTGGCCCTTGCTGCCAAACCACTTTTCCCCACCGGTGAGGTAGTGCATCTTCAGCTTCACGTTCATCGGGTGCGGTGTCCAGCCGAGGAAGGTGATGAATTGCTGCTTCTTCACGGCGCGGTCCACTTGCGCGAGCATCGCCTGCTCACTCGACTCCACCAGCTTCCACTGGCCGAGGTCGAACTGGTTCTGGTCGATGATTTCTTTCAGCGACAGGTTGGCAGGCGCGCCAGAGCCGATCCCATACAGTTTCTTGTCGAACTGATCAGCGTGCTTTTGCAGGTCGGCGAAGTCTTTGACCCCGGCGTTCCACACATAGTCGGGCACCGCGAGGGTGAACTCGGTGCCTTCAAGGTTGCGTGACAATTGCTGTACATCACCATTGGCGATGAACTTGTCATGAAACCCCTGGTGCGCCGGCATCCAGTTGCCGAGGAAGGCATCGACGCGCCCGTCCTTGAGGCCGCCATAAATGATCGGCACGGCCAGGCTGTCGATCTTTACCTGGTAGCCGAGGCGTTCCAGCAGCAGGCGGGCGATGGCGTTGGTGGTGGCGATATCGCTCCAGCCGGGGTCGGCCATCTTCACGGTGCTGCATTGCGCGTCTTCGGCGTGAGCCGTGGCAGCGCCCAGGCCGAGGGCCAGGGCAAGCACGGCGGCGGAGATTTTTTGCATGGCGAACTCTCTTCTCAATCCAGAGGGGCGGGCTGTGGATAACGGGCCTTGCGCTCGAGGTCGTCGAGATCGATGTGGTTGCGCATGTACTGTTGGCTGGCGTCCACCAACGGTTGGTGGTCCCAGCTTTTCAGCTTGCCGATGGCCAGGGCTTCGGCCACCAGGCGGCGGCGGCGCTGGCTGGCCAGGACCTGTTGGCGCAGGGTGGGGATGTCCCAACGCTGCCGGGCTTCATCGGCAAATGCCTGCAGCAGCGCCTGATGGTCGGGGCTGCTGGCGAGGTTCTCCCGCTCGTGCGGGTCGCGGCTCAGGTCATAGAGTAGCCATGGGTCGTCTTCGCTGTACACGAACTTGTACCGGCCACGGCGGATCATCATCAGCGGGCCGACCGTGCCTTCGGCCATGTATTCGCCAATGACCTCGTCGTGGCCACCCTGCCCTTGCAGGTGGCCCAGCAGCGAGCGGCCGTCCAGGTGCAGGGACGTGTCCACGGCACCGCCGGCCAGTTCGACCAAGGTCGGCAGCAGGTCGCAGGTGGAGACCGACGCACTCACGCGCGCGGCGGCAAAGCGTTTGGGGGCGTGGATCAGCAGTGGCACGCGCGCCGACATTTCGAACCAGTGCATCTTGTACCAAAGGCCGCGCTCGCCAAGCATGTCGCCGTGGTCGCCAGAGAACACGATCAACGTGTCCTCCGCCAAGCCGCATTCCTCAAGGGTTTGCAGCAACTGGCCAATGTTGTCGTCGATGTAGCTGCAGGCGCCAAAGTAGGCGCGGCGGGCATCGCGGATCTTGTCCACAGGCAGGGGCTTGTTCCACAGGTCGTAGACCTTGAGCAGGCGCTGCGAGTGCGGGTCTTGCTCGCACTGGTCAAACTCGGCGCGCGGCATGGGTATATCCACGCCCTCATAGCGATCCCAGTAGCGCTTGGGAATGGTGTACGGGTCGTGGGGGTGAGTCATCGACACGGTTAGGCAAAACGGCCGGCCATCGTTTTCGCGCACATGGTCGTAGAGGTACTGGCGGGCCTTGAACACCACCTCCTCGTCGAAATCCAGCTGGTTGGTGCGCACGCATGGGCCGGCCTGCAGCACCGACGACATGTTGTGGTACCAGCTCGGGCGCTCGTCCGGGGCGTCCCAGTTCACGGCCCAGCCGTAATCGGCGGGGTAGATATCGCTGGTCAGGCGTTCTTCGTAGCCGTGCAACTGGTCTGGGCCGCAGAAGTGCATCTTGCCCGACAGCGCAGTGCGGTAGCCGAGACGGCGCAGGTAATGGGCGTAGGTGGGCACATCGGCGGGGAAGTCAGCGGCGTTGTCGTAAGCGCCAATACGGCTGGGCAACTGGCCGCTGACCAGGGTGAAGCGCGAAGGTGCGCACAGCGGGCTGTTGCAGTACGCCGAGTCGAACACCACCGCCTGGTCGGCGAGGCGGGCGAGGTTTGGCATCTGGATGGGCGAAGGGGCGTAGATCGGCAGCAGGGGCGCGGCCATCTGGTCGGCCATGATGAACAGGATATTCGGGCGCGTCATGGTTGGCTTCCATCGTTGAAGGTTATGCGAACCGCTTGCCTACCAAGATGCGACTTTGGATAACATGGGTAAAGCCCATGGCGGGCAATGACTGGGATTAGCTGAGCTTATGTTTGAGCGCCTTGGCGAGCTGTCGCTCGATACCCTGCGTGTGTTCGAGGCCGCAGCGCGGTTGCGCGGCTTTACGGCCGCAGCGCTTGAGCTGGGGACCACGCAGCCCGCCGTGAGCCAGCAGGTGAAGCGCCTGGAAGCCCAGCTGGGTACCCGGCTGTTCGACCGGATCTACCGGGGCATTGCGCTGACCGAGGCCGGCCAGTTGCTGTTCGAACAGGTGCACCAAGGGCTGCAGGCCATGGACGATGGGCTTGCCCTGGCCAGCGGGCGAGGCCAGCGCGAGGTGCTTCAGGTGGCGACCGACTTCGCCTTTGCCGCGTTTTGGCTGATGCCCCGGTTGCAACGCTTTCATGAGGCTTATCCACAGGTGGATGTGAGCCTGGTAACGGGTGAGCGCAGCCAAGCGATGCTGCGGCCGGATATCGATGTGGCGGTGCTGTTTGGTGACGGGCGTTTTCATCAAGGCGAGAGCCGGTGGTTGTTCGATGAGGAGGTGTTCCCGGTCTGCAGCCCCCGCCTGACTCATGGCAAACCCTTGTCAGCCGTGGCTTTGCAGCGTTTGCCGTTGCTTCACCTGCGCGGTGAGCAGGCCAGCCGTTGGTTTGATTGGGCGGGTGTGTTTCGTGGGTTTGGCGTAGACAGCCCACCGCCGCCGGGGCAGTTGCGTTTTGATAACTACACCTTGTTGATCCAGGCGGCGATTGCCGGGCAAGGGGTAGCGATTGGCTGGGGGCACCTGGTCGATGGGTTGGTTGAACAGGGGCTGCTGTGTCGGCCTTTGGAGGGCAGTTTGCGCTCGGAACGCGGGTATTACGCGGTTCTGCCACCGCGCAAGCGGCGTGGGGCGCTGATTCAGCGGTTTGTCGATTGGCTGGAGGATGAGCGTGAGGGGTGAGATTTTGGGGCTGCTGTGCAGCCCATCGCAGGCAAGCCAGCTCCTACAGAAGTGCGCGGTCCCCCTGTAGGAGCTGGCTTGCCTGCGATGGGCCGCGTAGCGGCCCCAAAATCTAGACCACGAAGTTGAGATGCTCGCCCCGATGTAAACCCAAATCCAGCATATCGGCCATACCCGCCGCTACCCTCTCCAGGTCGACCAACGTCTGGGGTGCATTGATCAGGGTCCAGTGCAACGCGCTGCGCTGCAACCCATCGACAACCTGGTCCACGCCTTCACGCGCTTCATCGGTGTAATCGCCTGGCCTGTCCAACACATCGAAATCGCCCACCAGCAACAGCCGGCGTATAGTCGTACGCGAAAGCCCGGCCACCAGCGCCTCGCTCATCTGCCATTGTGCAGGCAGGTCACCGGGTGCCAAGGCTGACACCAAGGCAACTACCGCCGAGCCGCCTGCGGCACCCTGCTCCGCCTGGTCGGCACTCGCCAGCCCGCCTATCTTGAAATGCAGGCCAGGGCGTGGCGTATGGCGGTTGAGGTCATCGACCACGGCGGTCACTTCGTGCTGGCGTGACAGCAGTTCGGTAATCAGCGCACTGCCAAGGCTGGACTCGGCCCCGAACAGGACCAGCTTGAATACTGGGGTTTCGGCGTTTTTCACTGCATCACTTCCTTTGCAGGGGGTGATGGTTTGACCGCAATCAGGAGTTATCGTGCAAAGGATCAAGGGCTATCACGCCCACGTGTACTACGACGCATCGACCCTCGAGCAGGCGCGAGAACTGTGCGAGGAGGCGGCGCGGCTGTTCCCCGTGACCATGGGGCGCATGCACCAGCAACCCGTGGGGCCGCATCCGGACTGGAGTTGCCAGCTGGCGTTCGGGCCTGAAGTGGTGGGGGTGGTGTTGCCGTGGCTGGCGCTGTATCGGAAAGGGTTGGTGGTGTTTCTGCATCCGCTGACCGGGGATGAGCTGGCGGATCACCGGGATCATGCGATCTGGATGGGGGCTGTGCGGCCGCTGAAGCTGTCGATTTTTGGCGGTTAGGCCTTTATAGCCTGTGCTGGCCTCTTCGCGGGCAAGCCCGCTCCCACAGGTGCTGCACAGCCTTCAAGAGCGGCGCGGTCACTGTGGGAGCGGGCTTGCCCGCGAAGCAGGCGACGCGGTTTAGCGGCGGGCGCCGCGTACGCCTTCAGCCAACGCCGAGCACAGGCTCAGCACATCATTGACGGCCTGATCGGCATCCTTGGCATGAGCGATCTTGTCGACCAGCGCCGACCCCACCACCACACCATCGGCGAGGCGGGCGATGTTCGCAGCCTGCTCCGGGGTACGAATGCCGAAACCAACGCTGATCGGCAGGTCGGTATGCCGACGCAGGCGGGCAATGGCTTCGGTCACGTGCTCGGTGGTTGCCGAGCCCGCGCCGGTCACACCGGCGACGGACACGTAATAGACGAACCCGGAGCTGCGCTCCAGCACACGCGGCAGGCGTGCGTCGTCGGTGGTCGGGGTGGTCAGGCGGATGAAGTCGATGCCCGAAGCCTGGGCCGGGGAGGCCAGCTCGGCATCATGCTCGGGCGGCAGGTCGACGATGATCAGGCCATCGACGCCGGCTTCCTTGGCTTCTGCCACGAACTTTTCCACGCCAAAGCGATGGATCGGGTTGTAGTAACCCATCAGCACGATCGGCGTGGCCTGGTTGCCCACGCGGAATTCACGAACCATCTGCAGGGTCTTGGCCAAGGTCTGGCCGGCTTCCAGTGCACGCAGGGTCGCTAGCTGAATGGCCACGCCATCGGCCATCGGGTCGGTGAACGGCATGCCCAGCTCGATCACGTCGGCGCCGGCTTCTGGCAGGCCCTTGAGGATCCGCAGCGAAGCGTCATAGCCTGGGTCGCCCGCGGTAACGAAGGTGACCAGTGCCGAACGGCCTTCGGCCTTGAGTTCGGCGAAGCGTTGTTCAAGACGGCTCATGCCTGTTTCTCCTGGGCGGCCATGTGGTTCATCACGGTTTGCATGTCTTTGTCGCCGCGCCCGGACAGGCACACGACCATCAGGTGGTCCTTGGGCAGGTTCGGTGCGCGCTTGATCGCCTCGGCCAGGGCGTGGGAGCTTTCCAGGGCCGGGATGATGCCTTCCAGGCGGCAGGTGGCGTGGAACGCATCGAGCGCTTCGTCGTCGGTGATGCTGACGTACTCGACGCGCTTCACTTCATGCAGGTAAGCGTGCTCCGGGCCGATGCCTGGGTAGTCGAGGCCGGCGGAAATCGAGTGGGCGTCGGTGATCTGGCCGTCAGCGTCCTGCAGCAGGTAGGTGCGGTTACCGTGCAGCACGCCGGGTACGCCGCCGTTCAGGCTGGCCGCGTGTTTGTCGGTGTGCACGCCGTGGCCGCCGGCTTCGACGCCGATGATCTGCACGCTTGGCTCTTCAAGGAATTCGTGGAACAGGCCCATGGCGTTGGAGCCGCCACCGACGCAGGCCACCAGGCTGTCGGGCAGGCGCCCTTCCTTCTCTTGCAACTGGGCACGGGTTTCCTTGCCGATGATCGACTGGAAGTCGCGGACCATGGCCGGGTACGGGTGCGGGCCGGCGACGGTGCCGATCAGGTAGAAGGTGTCTTCGACGTTGGTGACCCAGTCGCGCAGGGCCTCGTTCATGGCGTCTTTCAGGGTGCCGGTACCGGCGGTGACCGGGACGATTTCGGCGCCCAGCAGCTTCATGCGGAACACGTTGGCTTGCTGGCGCTCGATGTCGGTGGCGCCCATGTAGATGACACAAGGCAGGCCGAAGCGGGCGGCGACGGTGGCGGTGGCCACGCCGTGCATGCCGGCACCGGTTTCGGCGATCAGGCGTTTTTTGCCCATGCGCTTGGCCAGCAGCACCTGGCCGATGCAGTTGTTCACCTTGTGCGCGCCGGTGTGGTTGAGCTCTTCACGCTTGAAGAAGATTTTTGCCCCGCCACAGTGCTCGGTCAGGCGCTCGGCGAAGTACAGCGGGTTCGGGCGGCCGATGTAGTCGCGCTGGAAGTACGCCAGCTCTTCGAGGAACTTCGGGTCGGCCTTGGCGGCTTCGTATTCGCGGGCCAGGTCCAGTACCAGTGGCATCAGGGTTTCTGCCACGTAGCGGCCGCCGAACGAGCCGAACAGGCCGTTGGCGTCTGGGCCAGGGCGGTATTGAGTCTGGGTCATGGGGCGCTCCAAGGCGTAATGAATGAGTGATGGGCTTTACTCTAACCACGCAACGCCCGTCTGAAAACCGATAAGATTGCGCAAACCTGTCAGGAAAACTCACAAGACAATGGCCCAGGACCTTCCCCCGCTCAATGCCCTTAGGGCCTTCGAGGCGACTGCCCGGCTTAACAGCGTCAGCCAGGCGGCCGAAGCGCTGCATGTGACGCACGGCGCGGTCAGCCGGCAGATCAAAGTGCTTGAAGAGCACTTGGGCATTGCCCTGTTCGTCAAGGATGGGCGTGGCATCAAACTCACAGATGCCGGCATGCGCCTGCGCGATGCCAGTGGCGAGGCATTCGACAGGTTGCGGGGTGTGTGTGCCGAGTTGAGCCGGGATAACAGCGAGGCGCCGTTCGTCCTTGGCTGTTCCGGCAGCCTGCTGGCGCGGTGGTTCATCCCCAGGCTCGGGCGGCTCAAGGCCGACCTGCCGGAGCTGCGCCTGCACCTGTCTGCCGGGGAAGGCGACCTGGACCCGCGGCGCCCAGGCCTGGATGCCTTGCTGGTGTTTGCCGAGCCACCATGGCCGGCAGACATGCAGGTGCACGTGTTGGCCGAAGAACGCATCGGGCCTGTGCTCAGCCCCCACTTCGCCGGCTTCGAGCGTTTGCGCGGCGCGGCGCCCCGGGCTTTGCTGGGCGAGTCGCTGCTGCACACCACCTCACGCCCGCAGGCGTGGCCTGCGTGGGCGGCGCAGCACGGGCTCGAGCCGGGCGCATTGCCGTTCGGCCAGGCCTTCGAACACCTGTACTACTTGCTGGAGGCCGCAGTGGCCGGGCTGGGGGTCGCGATCGCACCGCAGCAGTTGGTGGCGGATGATCTGCGGGCTGGGCGGTTGGCGGCCCCTTGGGGCTTTTCACCCACGCACGCCGCGCTGGCGCTGTGGGTGCCACGGCGCGCCGCGGATGGGCGCGCCGAGCAACTGGCGCAATGGCTGCGCCAGGAGTTGCGGCTGCAGATCGCTTAGTTGCGCTTGTACAGCAGCCATGCCGCCAGCAGGCCCAAGGCACCCACGGCTACCCCGGCGGTGGTGATGGGGTGCTCCTGGGCGTAGTCACGGGTGGCGATGCCGGTTTGGCGAGTGCGGGTCTTCACTTCCTCGTAGGCGTCGCTCAGCAGGCTGCGCGAATGTTTGAGTGCGCTCTCGGCGTTGCTGCGGATTGCCTTCACCGACTTCTGGGATTCCTCCGAGGCATCGTGTTTGAGGTTTTCCAGCGATTTCAGAAGGCTTTCGATCTCGGCTTCCATGCTTTCCAGGGATGTTTTACGCAGCGAGTTGCGGTGCATGTTGACTCTCCTTCGGGGATGGGCTGTAAGGATTGCGACTGCACCGCGCGGCGAAAGTGCGATCGAACTTTCATCCCTGGCGACGGCTCGCAGGTAAACCAGGCCTGCGCTGCTAGGCTCAATTTCACCGTCATCCAAGGAGAGTGCACATGTCCGATCATCACACGTACAAGAAGATCGAACTGGTTGGGTCGTCGCCCACCAGCATCGAGGACGCGATCAACAATGCCCTGGCCGAAGCGGGCAAGAGCATCAAGCACCTGGAATGGTTCGAAGTGATCGACACCCGGGGTCATATCCATGACAACAAGGCGGCGCACTTTCAGGTCACGCTCAAGGTTGGGTTTAGGATTGCTAATAGCTGAAACAGTGCCGGGCTAGCTGGCGCCGGCAAGATGGGGTAATAGAGAGGGGGCGCCGTTGCCGGCGCCCTCTTTGATTTTCATCTGTACAAGGAAAGCGATCGATGAAGAAACTGATTCTGGCGGCGGGCCTGATGGCACTGGCGGGTGGTGCGCTGGCGGCGGGCAAGCCGTGTGAAGAGCTCAAGGCCGAGATCGCCGCCAAGCTGGATGCCAAGGATGTAAAAGGCTACAAGCTGGAGATCGTCAAGAAAGGCGAACCAGCGGGCAAGGTGATTGGCAGCTGTGAAGGTGGCACCAAGGAAATTGTCTACCGGCGCGGCTGAACGGCGACCCATTCGCGGCAAACCCGCCTCCACGGCCTGTGGGGCGGGTTACCCGCACCGCGCGGCTACGCAGTCTTCAAGGCCTCTGCCATCAGTTCATAGGACCTGACCCGGTCCGCATGCTCATACAAGTCGCAGGTAAAGATCAGCTCATCCGCACCGGTCTGTTCCAGCAGCACCTCGACGTTGGCCCGCACCTTCTGCGGGCTGCCAATCATCGCCAGGCCGAGGAAGCTCATCACCGCATCGCGCTCGTGGGGTAGCCACAGCCCATCCATGCTTGGCACGGGCGGACGCTGCATCAGGCTCTGCCCGCGAATCAGGGCAAGAATGCGCTGGTACACCGACGTGGCCAGGTACTCGGCGTGCTCGTCGGTGTCGGCCACCACCATGGGAATACCGAGCATCACATAAGGCTTGTCCAGCGTGGTGGAGGGTTTGAAATGGTTGCGATAGACGCGAATCGCTTCGTGCATGTAGCGCGGCGCAAAATGCGAGGCGAACGCATAGGGCATACCGCGCATGCCGGCCAACTGCGCACTGAACAGGCTTGAGCCGAGCAGCCACATTGGCACCTCAGTGTCATGCCCTGGCACGGCGATCACTTTTTGATCATCGGTGCGCGGGCCGAGGTAGCGCGACAGCTCTTCGACGTCATCGGGGAAGTCGTCCGCGCTGCCGGAGCGCTCGCGGCGCAGGGCCCGGGCGGTCATCTGGTCGGAGCCAGGGGCGCGGCCCAGGCCCAGGTCAATGCGGCCTGGGTACAGACTGGCCAAGGTGCCGAACTGTTCGGCGATTACCAGCGGCGCGTGGTTGGGCAGCATCACGCCACCGGAACCGACACGAATGGTCGAGGTACCGCCCGCCAGGTAGCCGAGCAACACCGAGGTCGCGGAACTGGCAATGCCATCCATGTTGTGGTGCTCGGCGACCCAGAAGCGGTTGTAGCCGAAGCGTTCCGCGTGCTGTGCAAGGTCCAGCGAGTTACGCAGCGACTGCGCCGGCCCGCCATCGGCACGCACGGGCACGAGGTCGAGGGTGGAAATTTTCAGGTCACGCAGCTGCGTCATCGGAGCCTCCTTGAACGTGGTTGGCCAGAGGCCTTTTGAACTCTGTATGGGCACATTCGGTGGATTCAATGCTTGCGGTCAGATTGATCTGAACTTGCCGTAGGTAGGCGACCTCTGAACCCTTAAGCATGTCACCCCAAGATATGTAAACGTAGCGACCAGGAGGCATCATGAAAAAGACAGCATCGGCGATCTGGCAAGGCGGCCTGAAGGACGGCAAAGGCTTGCTTTCCACTGAAAGCGGCGCGCTCAAGCAGAACCCGTACGGCTTCAATACCCGTTTCGAAGGCTCGCCCGGCACCAACCCGGAAGAGCTGATCGGCGCTGCCCATGCCGGTTGCTTCTCGATGGCGCTGTCGATGATGTTGGGTGAAGCGGGGCTGACCGCAGACCGCATCGATACCATTGCCGAGGTGACGCTGGACAAGCAGGCCGACGGCTTTGCCATCACTGCCGTGCACCTGATCCTGAAGGCCAAGGTGCCGGGCGCTAGCGAGGCGCAGTTCCTTGAAATCGCCAACAAGGCCAAGGCCGGTTGCCCGGTGTCGAAGGTGCTCAATGCCACCATCAGCCTGGATGCCTCGCTGGTGGGCTAGGCGGCGCAACGAGGGCGGTTTGCTGTAGTCTAACCAGCAATGGCAGCACGACTGCCCTTTCAGGAGCCGTTCCATGATCCGCGTAGCAATCGCCGTGTTGGCCTCCCTGCTTGCCACCTCTACGCTGGCGGCAGTGAAGCCGTGCGAAGAATTGAAAGCCGAGATCGAGGCCAAGATCCAGGCCCAGGGCGTACCGTCCTACACCCTGGAAATCGTGCCCAACAGCGAGGTCAAGGACCCGAACATGGTCGTGGGTAGCTGCGAAGGTGGCACCAAGAAGATCATCTACCAGAAGAACGACCGGTAGCGTCTGAATGCTGGGGCCGCCTTGCGGCCCTTCGCGACGCAAGGCCGCTCCTACAGGTACATGACTGACTGTGGGAGCGGCCTTGCGTCGCGAAAGGGGCGCAAAGCGCCCCCAACGTCACGGAATGCAAAACACGTTGCTGGGTTCGTTCACCACCACCTTGCGGCTGGCGTCGTACAGCAGCACCTGCGGCTCCATCACGGGCGCCCGGGCCTCTAGGCGATAGCGTTCGCCGGCTTTGAAACTGTCATAGCGCACCGTCAGATAACAGGTACGGTCCCTCGGCTGGGACATGATGCCCCCGCCGTAAATCTCATAATCGAAACGCACCACCAGCTCGTGCTTGCCAGGCGTTACCTGGAAGTATCGGCCATCCTCCAGCCGCTGACCGTCGAGGCGGTCGGCCATGAGGACCCTGCCGGGGGTGATGGTGGAAAGCTCGACCCAGGCCTGCTTGGGGTCGACGGGCGGCAAGGGGCTGGCGCAAGCCCCCAGTGCACTGAGGGCGATCAGCATCATGGGCTGGCGCATGGCAAAACTCCCACTTGCGATTCACAAGATACAAGCATAGCGCCGTTTGCGAGGTTCAGGTGCGCTGACAGCCCGCTGGCAGACCTTGGCCCACCAGTTTTTGCTGGTGGTCATAAAGTTTGATCCAGGGGCGGAAGCCAATGCTGCCCGCCTGCAGCTGGTAGCGCTGGCCGGCGCTGAAGTCCTTGAAGGTGAGGTTGAGCTGGCAATCGCGCCACAGCGGCTCGTTGACCGGGCCGATATTGCTCGGGGTGACCGGGAACTGGTAGCGCACAGTCAGTTCGTGGCTGCCGGGGGCGACTTCGAAATAGCGTGTGTCAGCCCAGTCGCGTTCGTCCACCTGCACCGCGTGCAGCGACGTCTCGTCCACGGGGGTGAGGTCGACCCAGGCCTGGTTCGGATCCGGGTCCGGCAGGGTGGAGCACGCAGATAACAGCATGAGTGTGCTGGCGGCAAACAATGGACGCATGGCGAAACTCCCCCCTGGCGAGATAGTCTTGGAGCGAATTGGCCATGAGCGAGTCAGACAGTCCCAGATGCTTCGACTTTTTCTTTTGCAGCGCTCAGGCCCTGGGCCACTCGACCGCCTTTTCACCTGTTTTGTTCCCGTGTTGGCGGCCGTTCTGCTGAACGGTTGCAGCAGCGTCGGCTATTACGGCCAGTTAGCAGAAGGCCAATGGCAGCTACTGCGCGCGCGTCAGCCGGTGGAAAAGGTGCTGGCAGACCCGGCCAGCAGCCCGCAGTTACGTGCGCGGCTGCAGCATGCCGAACAGGCCCGTGTATTCGCCAGCCAGCAGCTGAAACTGCCGGACAACCGCAGCTACCGGGTTTACGCCGACCTAGGGCGCCCCTACGTGGTATGGAATGTATTCGCCACGCCTGAACTGTCGTTGCAGCCGGTCACGCATTGCTTCCCGATTGCCGGCTGCGTGGCCTATCGCGGCTATTACCGCCAGGGGGCGGCGCGTGGCGCGGCGGCGTTGATGCGCCAGGCGGGTATGGATGTGTATGTGGGCGGCGTCGAGGCGTATTCGACCCTGGGCTGGTTCGACGACCCGTTGTTGTCGTCGATGGTTGGCTGGGGGGATGAGCGGTTGGCGTCGTTGATTTTCCATGAGCTGGCCCATCAGCGCTTTTATGTGCCGGACGACACGGCGTTCAACGAATCGTTTGCCACCTTCGTCGAGCAGGAGGGATCGCGGCAATGGCGCGCAGCGCGTGGGCTTGCAGCGATCGAGGATGAACAGGCGCAGCAGCGTGACCAGTTCATTCGGCTGGTGCTGGCCAGCCGTGAACGGCTCCAGGAGATGTATGCCGGGCCGCTGGATGACGCGCACAAGCGTGTGGCGAAGCAGGCGGAGTTCGAGCGGTTGCGGCGCGAGTACCGAGCCGTGCGTGATAGCCAGTGGGCGGGCGACACGCGTTATGACGCCTGGATGTATGGGCCGATGAGCAATGCCAAGCTGCTGCCGTTTGGGCTGTATGACCAATGGGTGCCGGCGTTTGCGGCGGTGTTTGGTGAGGTTGGTGGGGATTGGGGGCGGTTTTATGAGCGGATCGAGCAGTTGGGACGATTGCCAATTGAAGAGCGGAAGGCAGCGTTGCAACGGTTGATGGTTAGCCGGTGAGATTTTGGGGCTGCAAAGCAGCCCCAATCATTATCAGGCGTTAATGAAGGCCCGATGCATCTCGGCCAACGTAGCGAAATGAAACTCCGGCGCTTGGGCCGTCAACTCTTCTTCGCTACCAAACCCATACCCCACCGCCACCGCCTGCAGCCCATTGCTGCGGGCACCGATCAGGTCGTGCTTGCGATCGCCGATCATCAGCGTTTGCGCCGGGTCCAGCCCTTCCTCGTCGAGCAGGTGACGAATCAACTCGACCTTGTTGGTACGCGTGCCGTCCAGCTCACTGCCATAAATCACCTTGAAGTGATGGTCGAACGCAAAGTGTCGAGCAATCTCGCGGGCGAATTCCCAAGGCTTGGACGTGGCCACATACAGTGTGCGTCCTTGGCCATTGAGGGCCTCGAGCAGCTCCGGTACGCCCTCGAACACCTGGTTTTCGTACAGGCCAGTGACGCGGAAGCGCTCGCGATAAAAATTGACCGCCTCCCACGCCTTGGCTTCGTCAAAGCCGTAGAACTGCATGAACGCCTGCAGCAAGGGCGGGCCGATGAAGTGTTCGAGGCGGGCCAGGTCGGGTTCATCAATGCCAAGTTTGGCCAAGGCGTACTGGATGGAGCGGGTGATGCCCAACCGTGGGTCGGTCAGGGTGCCATCAAGGTCGAAGAGGATGTTCTGCTGGTGCATGTAAGCGATTCCACTCAAGTCATTCTGGTTGGTCGTAGCCTTCGGCCAGGTGCTGGTCCTTGAGCTTGACGTAATTGCTGGCGCTGTACGGGAAGAACGCGCGTTCTTTGTCGGTCAGCGGCCGGGCCTGTTTTACCGGGCTGCCCACATACAGGAAGCCGCTCTCCAGGCGCTTGCCGGGCGGTACCAGGCTGCCGGCACCGATGATCACCTCGTCCTCGACGATGGCGCCGTCCATGATGGTGCTGCCCATGCCCACCAGGATCCGGTTGCCCAGGGTACAGCCATGCAGCATCACCTTGTGACCGATGGTCACTTCATCGCCGATGATCAGCGGGAAGCCATCCGGGTTGAACGGGCCGGCATGGGTGATGTGCAGCACGCTGCCGTCCTGCACGCTGGTGCGTGCGCCGATGCGGATGCGGTGCATGTCGCCGCGTACTACAGTCAATGGCCAGACCGAGCTGTCTTCGCCAATCTCCACGTCGCCCAACACCACCGCCGAGCGGTCGACGAAGGCCCGTGGTGCAACTTTCGGAGTGTGTTGCTGGAAGCTTCGAATGGCCATGATAGGGTCTCTCATCTGTGCCGATAGGCAGGCTGCCTGCTGCGGTCGGCGTCGATTGTAATTAAGATGGTCCAGTGTTTCTTCTGCCAAGGTATCCAAACCGTGAGTGCGACCAACCCGCTTCTGCAGCCCTACGATCTGCCGCCCTTCTCGGCGATCCGCGCCGAACACGTGCTGCCGGCGATCGAAGAGATCCTGGCCGACAACCGCAAAGCCATTGCCGATATCCTCGAAAAGCAGGGCAAGAACCCTACCTGGGCTGGCCTGGTGCTGGCCATGGACGAACTGAATGACCGCCTGGGCGCTGCCTGGAGCCCGGTCAGCCACCTCAATGCTGTGTGCAACAGCAAGGAATTGCGCGAGGCCTACGAGTCTTGCCTGCCAGCGCTGAGCGCCTACTCTACCGAACTGGGCCAGAACCGTGCGCTGTTCGAAGCCTACGAGGCGCTGGTCAACAGCCCGGAAGCGGCGAGTTTCGACGTGGCGCAGAAGACCATCCTCGAACATGCCCTGCGCGACTTCCGCCTGTCGGGCATCGACCTGCCGGCCGATAAGCAGCAGCGCTATGCCGAAGTGCAGAGCAAGCTCAGCGAACTGGGCAGCCGGTTCTCCAACCAGTTGCTCGATGCCACCCAGGCCTGGACCAAGCACGTTACCGACGAAGCCGTGCTGGACGGCCTGACCGATTCGGCCAAGGCACAGATGGCGGCCGCAGCCCAGGCCAAAGACCTCGACGGCTGGCTGATCACCCTGGAATTCCCCAGCTATTACGCGGTGATGACCTACGCCAGCGACCGCGCCCTGCGCGAAGAGCTGTATGCCGCCTACTGCACCCGCGCCTCGGACCAAGGCCCTAATGCCGGCCAGTTCGACAATGGCCCGGTGATGCAGGAAATCCTCGACTTGCGTCAGGAACTGGCCAAGCTGCTGGGCTACCCGAACTATGCCGAGCTGAGCCTGGCCACCAAGATGGCCGAGTCCAGCGACCAGGTGCTGAGCTTCCTGCGTGACCTGGCCAAGCGCTCCAAGCCGTTCGCTGCCCAGGACCTGGAGCAGCTCAAGGCTTACGCTGCCGAGCAGGGCTGCCCGCAGCTGTCCAGCTGGGATGCCGGTTACTTTGGCGAGAAGCTGCGCGAGCAACGCTACAGCGTGTCGCAGGAAACCCTGCGTGCCTACTTCCCGATCGACAAGGTGCTGTCGGGCCTGTTCAGCATCGTTCAGCGCCTGTACGGCATCGAAATCGCCGAGCTCAAAGGCTTCGACAGCTGGCACCCGGATGTACGTCTGTTCGAAATCAAGGAAAACGGCCAACACGTCGGCCGCTTCTTCTTCGACCTGTATGCCCGCGCCAACAAGCGCGGTGGCGCGTGGATGGACGGCGCCCGTGACCGTCGCCGCACCGTTGAAGGCGCGCTGCAGAGCCCGGTGGCCAACCTGGTGTGCAACTTCACCCCTGCCGCACCCGGCAAGCCAGCGCTGTTGACCCACGATGAAGTCACCACCCTGTTCCACGAGTTCGGCCACGGCCTGCACCACCTGCTGACCCGCATCGAACATGCCGGTGTGTCTGGCATCAATGGCGTGGCCTGGGACGCGGTCGAGTTGCCGAGCCAGTTCATGGAGAACTGGTGCTGGGAGCCGGAAGGCCTGGCGCTGATCTCCGGCCATTACGAAACGGGCGCTGCCCTGCCCCAAGACCTGCTGGACAAGATGCTGGCGGCGAAAAACTTCCAGTCGGGCATGATGATGGTGCGCCAGCTGGAATTCTCGTTGTTCGACTTCGAGCTGCACGCCACCCACGGCGATGGCCGCAGCGTGCTGGACGTGCTCGAAGGCGTGCGCGACGAGGTGACAGTGATGCGCCCACCGGCGTACAACCGCTTCCCCAACAGCTTCGCGCACATCTTCGCGGGCGGTTATGCCGCAGGCTACTACAGCTACAAGTGGGCCGAAGTGCTGTCGGCTGATGCGTTCTCGCGCTTTGAGGAAGAAGGCGTGCTGAATGCCGAGACCGGCCGTGCCTTCCGCGAGGCGATCTTGGCGCGGGGTGGTTCGCGTGAGCCGATGGTGCTGTTCGTCGACTTCCGTGGCCGTGAGCCTTCCATTGATGCATTGCTGCGCCACTGCGGGCTGAGCGAGGACGCGGCGGCATGAGTGAGGTAGTTGTGAACAAGACCAAGAAGCGCTTTATCGCCGGGGCGGTCTGCCCGGCGTGCAGCGAGCCCGACAAGCTGATGATGTGGAACGAAGATGGCGTGCCGCACCGCGAATGCGTGGCCTGCGGCTTCACCGATACCCTGAATGAACAAGGGCTGTCGGTGCCTTCGGAGCTCGGCACGCGGGTCAACCACCTGGCGCCCAAGCCGGCGCCGGCGAAGGTGCAGACCGTGCAGTTCTTCCCCAATCCGAAGCTGAAGAAACCGGCCGAATAAGGCCGGCCTGCCTGGCCGGGTGGTAGATAATCAAGCCTCTACCGCCCTGCCAGGTAGGCATGCTCGCCCGCTCCCCCACTGAGCAAGGCGATGCGTCATGGACAATCCCCTCCTGCAAGGCAGCAAGACCCCCGTCGATTATTCCGCGATCACCCTGCAGAACATGCAGGCGGCATTCGATCATGTGCTGAACGCGCACGAACAAGGCATCGCTCGCATCATCGAACGGCAACAGGCGCTGCCCACTTGGGATGACCTGGTGTTGGCAGTCGATGAGCTGGATGCGCAATTGCTGGCAGTGCTCTATGCCGTGATGCCACTGATGGGTAAGGCGCCGAGCTGGGGCGAGGCGGTTATCGACTTCTACGCCCGAACGGTCGCACGCTTCGATCAAAAATTCACCAACGCCAGCCTGCAGGCACTCTACGCACGCTTGGCCAGCAGTGCCCATGGCGTGAACCTGGCTGCGCAGCAGCGCGCCACCCTGAGTTGGCACCTGGACAAGTTCGCCAGCAGTGGCGTTGCGCTCGGCGCAGCCGACAAGGCGCGCCTGGTCGAGTTACAGACGCAGATCGGCAACCTGCGCCAAGCGTTCTTAGGCACCCTCGACCGGCCAGGGCTGCTGGTTGATGATGAAGACGAACTGCGTGGCCTGCCACCTAGGCTACGTGAAGAGCTGGCGGTGCGCGCCGAGGAGGCCGGCGAGCAAGGCTGGCTGGTCGCCTGCGAAAGCGCATCCACCGAGGCCGTGCTGCGCCAGGCGGCCCACCGCCCCTTGCGTGAGCGGCTCTACCGCGCGTTTCATACCCGTGGCGTCAGCACCGATCTGGCGCAGGATAACGGCACCCATCTGCAGCAACTGGCCGAATGCCTGGACGAAAAAGCCCGCCTGTTGGGTGCTGCCAACCACGTCGAACTGAGCCTGCGCAGCAAGAGCGCCGGGTCGCTCAGCGAGGTAGGCGATTTTCTCCAGGGCCTGGCAGCGGCAGTGAAGCCGGCAATGGGGCAATGGCGCACGAAGCTTCAACAGCAGGCGACGGCGCAAAACCTGGGGCCTGTTCAGCCTTGGGACATCAGCTATCTACAGGCCACAGCGGGCGACGCCAGCGCCAATGAGGCCTTTCGTGATTACTTCCCGTTGAGTGCAGTGGTCACGGCCTTGACTGGCCTGGCCCGGCAACTGTTTGCGCTCGACCTGCGTCCCAGGCAGCTGGCTGCCTGGGACGATAGCGTGCAAAGCTTCGAGGTCTGGCAGGACCACGCCTATATAGGCCTGCTGTACCTGGACGCGGTGCAACACGCCGGCAAACAGCCCGACGCCGTGTTCACCACCTATGTGCGTAACCGCCGCATCGACGCCGAGGGCATCTACCAGCCCGCAGTGGTGGTGGTAAACAGCGATATCCCCGCCGCACTGGCGGGCGCCGAGCCGTTGCTCGATCACCTGTCGCTGCGCAAGCTGTACCACGAGTTCGGCCACGCCCTGCACCACTTACTGGTGCGCACCACCAACCAGGTCATGTCCAATGTGACCGAGTTGGGCAGTGACGGCGTGGAGCTGTTCGGCAAGCTGCTGGAGCGCTGGGTGTGGGATGCGCGTTACCTGGCGGGTATCGCGGCGCCGCGTGGAGATGGCAGTGCGCTAAGCGAGGCCCAGGCTGAGGCATACCTGAGCCAGTTCAAGCAGGAAGGCATCGAGGAAATCGGCCGCGACCTGAGCCTGGCGCTGTTCGACCTCGACCTGCATGGCGCGCCCCATGACGGCAGAACGCTTGAGCAGCGCTTGCAGCAAGCCCGCGCGCTTTGCGGCTACTGGCCTTTGGCGGATTTCGAGCACCCCGCGCATGCCTTCGATCACTTGGTCACTGGCTACGATGCCGGCTTTTACGCCTACCTATGGGCAGATGTGCATGCCTTCGACCTGTTCACGCGTTTCGAAGTACACGGCTTGCTCGACCGCGAAACGGGGCGTGCGCTGCAAGAGACCCTGTTTGAACCCGGTGCCTCGCAGCCGCTGCGTGATGGCATCGAAGCCTTCCTCGGGCGCCTGCCCAGCCATGCCGCCTATGCACGTTGGTACGGCCTGACCTGACCAGAGGCGCTGGAATAAACCGCATGCCACCTATACTGTATATAGATACAGTATAGGGGTGGATGATGATTCCTCCAGCACCGCAAAAAGGCCGTGGCACGGCGCATAACCCACACAACCGCTTTGCCCCGAACCATTCGGTTGCGGAGGATGACGGCTGGTACCAGGAAGTACCGCTGACCCAAGGCACCGAGGTGCGGGTCGAAACCGCCAAGACCGTCATCAGCCGCAACACCTCGCCCGATCTGCCCTTCGACCGGTCCATCAACCCCTATCGAGGTTGCGAGCATGGTTGTATCTACTGCTATGCCCGCCCCTCGCACGCGTATTGGGACCTGTCCCCAGGCCTGGATTTCGAGACCAAGCTGATCGCCAAGACCAATGCTGCCGATGTGCTCGAACAGCAATTGAGCAAACCGGGCTATGTCTGCGCGCCGATTAACCTGGGGTCGAACACCGACCCTTACCAGCCCATCGAGCGTGACCACCTGCTGACCCGGCGCTTGCTTGAAGTGCTGCTGCGCTTCCGCCACCCGGTGACCATCGTCACCAAGGGGTCGCTGGTGCTGCGTGACCTCGACCTGTTGTCCGAGATGGCCAGCCAGCGGCTGGTGCGGGTGATGATCAGCCTGACGACGCTGGACGACGACCTCAAGCGGGTGCTTGAGCCACGTGCGGCATCGCCCAAGGCGAGGTTGCGGGCGATTCGGGTGCTGCGCGAGGCGGGTGTGCCGGTGGGGGTCTTGTGTTCGCCGATGATACCGATGATCAACGACAGTGAACTGGAGCGCTTGCTGGAGGCCGCCAAGGAGGCCGGTGCGCAAAGCGCTGCCTACATGATGTTGCGCTTGCCGCTGGAAGTGGCGCCGCTGTTCGAGCAGTGGTTGCAGGACCACTACCCCCAGCGTGCGGCCCATGTGTTGAGCCTGATTCGCCAGAGCCGCGGCGGTGAACTGTATGACAGCCGCTTTGGTGCACGCATGCGTGGCGAGGGCATTTTCGCCGAGCTGCTGGCTCAGCGGTTCGCCAAAGCCATGCGCAAACTGGCATTCGAGGGGCGCGAAGCACAGGCGCTCGATTGCTCGAAGTTCTGCCCGCCTGGTGGCCAGTTGGCACTGTTCTGACTGCCCCCCCAATAACGCCGAAGTGGCACCCTAGATATCAAAGTGGCATCTAATTGCCATTACTCGGTGGCACTTCAGCTGAGGCGGTGAAGTTGCCGTGCCTGCCCAGCCTATATTCATACTGGATTAACTTTCCCTGCTGGCGTTTACGTAAGAATACGTCGCGTGCAAGTGTGAACTCTGTCAAATTTTTCAAGCCATTTAATACTGGCAAACATAGTGGCACTTAAATATCAAATTAATATAGATGTTCTGTTAAGCCCAGATTTTACGGTGCCTGCAGCCATTCCTGTCTCACTAGTCAATGGGACGTTAGTCCCAGGCGTGTAAGAGAAAGCTTACAAAGCTGTAAGAGATCGACTCTTTCGTTAGTAATTGTTGCCGGGTAACCTGCGCGCCCTTGTGAAGTGGCTCGCATAACACGAACAAATTCTGCAATTGCAGGGTAGTTCGCGGGCGGTGACATTCCGCTTCGCCATTAGTTCAAAGAACTGCACGAGAAAACATTTGGAGTGCCCTCCCCAAGACCTTGGGGTGGTATCTATTTTCATGGACGATCAAGTGTGGAAATCGCAGAAACTGCCAGCCTGAAAGAGCGCGCCAAAAAGAAACTGGAGCGCGACGCCGGCCCCCTCATCATCGATGCACTCAACGATCCGCAGACCGTTGAGCTGATGTGCAATGGCGACGGCAAACTCTGGCTGGAGCAGTTGGGCAAGCCGATGAGGCACATCGGCGACCTGCGCCCGGCCCAGGCCGAGTCCATCATCAAGACTGTGGCCGGCTTCCACGGCAAGGAAGTGACCCGCAGCAAGCCGTTGCTTGAGGGCGAGTGGCCGCTGGACGGTTCGCGCTTCGCCGGCCAGCTGCCGCCCGTGGTGCGTGCGGCCACCTTTGCCATCCGCAAGAAGGCGGTGGCCATCTACACCCTGGACCAATATGTCGAATCGGGGATCATGACCCCGATCCAGTGCGACGCCATCAAGCGCGCCATCCGCGATCACCGCAACATCCTGGTCATCGGCGGTACCGGTACCGGCAAGACCACCCTGGTCAACGCCGTCATCAACGAAATGGTCGTGGAGTTCCCTAGCGAGCGGGTCTTCATCATCGAAGACACCGGCGAGATCCAGTGCGCGGCCAAGAACTTCGTGCAGTACCACACCACCGTCGATGTGAGCATGACCCACTTGCTCAAGACCTCCCTGCGCATGCGCCCGGATCGCATCCTGGTGGGCGAGGTGCGCGGTGAAGAAGCGCTCGACCTGATCGATGCCTGGAACACCGGCCACCCTGGCGGCGCGGCGACGTTGCACGCCAACAGCGCCAGCGAGGGGCTGACCCGCCTCAAATCCCTGGTTTCCCGCAATAAATCGGCCCCGGCCGAAATCGAACCGCTAATTGGCGAAGCGGTTCACGTCGTCATCTCCATCGCCAGAACCCCAGAAGGCCGCCGCATTCAGGAAATCCTCGAGGTTTCCGGGTACGACAACGGCCGCTACATCATGCGCAATCTTTAAGGAAAACACTGCACATGCACGCCAACACTTCGCTGTTCCGTTTCAATGCCCAAACGTTTGGCTACCTGGCCTTTAGCTTCCTGCTGCTGGCAGTGATGGTTGCGCCGGAGAATGCCTTTGCTGCTTCCAGCACGGGTGGCAAGTTGCCGTATGAAAGCTGGCTTACCTCCCTGCGCACGTCGGTTACCGGCCCTGTTGCCTTCGCGTTGTCGATCATCGGCATCGTTGTGGCGGGTGGCGTGCTGATCTTTGGTGGCGACCTGAACGGTTTCTTCCGCACCCTGATCTTCCTGGTGTTGGTCATGGCGCTGATCGTTGGTGCAAACAACATCATGACTGGCTTCTTCGGCACTAGCGCCGAGTTGGCGCAACTGCTGCCGCAGCAGAGCGCGACACTGAGTCAGGTCTGAACCATGGCCCTGCGCACGATTCCCATCCGTCGGGCTGGCAACCGGGACAACCTGTTCATGGGCGGGGATCGCGAGCTGGTGATGTTCTCCGGGTTGCTCGCCTTCGCGCTGATATTCAGCGCCCAGGAGCTGCGGGCAACCGTAGTGGGCCTGGTGCTTTGGTTCGGTTCGCTGTTCGTATTCCGCGTAATGGCAAAGTCCGATCCAAAGATGCGCCACGTCTACCTGCGTCACCGGCGCTACAAGGCCTATTACCCGGCGCGTAGCACACCGTTCAGGGACAATCCTCCAAGTCAGGGAAGTCAATACAAATGATCGAAGGTATTGCGTATGCCATCGCAGCCCTCGGTGCTCTGCTGGTATTCATATTGATCCAGCGGCTGCTGCAGGTGGATGCGGAACTCAAGCTGAAAAAGCACCGCTCGACTGAGGCAGGGCTGGCTGATCTGTTGAATCATGCGGCGATGGTCGATGATGGCGTGATCGTGGGTAAGAACGGCGCGTTCATGGCCGCCTGGCTCTACCGTGGGGACGACAACGCCAGTAGCACCGAAGCGCAGCGAGAGTTGGTCTCACTGAGGATCAACCAAGCCCTGGCAGGCCTGGGCAATGGCTGGATGATTCACGTTGATGCGGTGCGCCGCCCTGCGTCGAACTACTCGGCCAAAGGCGTATCCCATTTCGCCGACAGCCTCACCGAGGCCATGGACGAAGAGCGCCGCGCGTACTTCGAGTCGCTGGGGACCATGTACGAAGGGTACTTCGTGCTCTCCCTCACCTTCTTCCCGCCGATGCTGGCTCAGCAGAAGTTCGTCGAGCTGATGTTCGACGACGACACTGCGCCGCCGGATGCCAAAGTTCGTACCCGTAACCTGGTTGAGCAATTCAAGCGCGACTGCGTCAGCGTCGAGGGCAGCTTGTCCTCCGTGCTCAAAATGACGCGCCTCAAGGGTAACCAGCAAATCACCGAGGAAGGTGCGCGGATAACCCATGATGATTTGCTCAGCTGGGTGCAGTTCTGCGTCACCGGCGTAAGCCAGCCGGTGTTGCTGCCGAGCAACCCGATGTACCTGGATGCCGTCATCGGTGGCAAGGAACTGTGGGGTGGCGTGGTCCCGAAGATCGGTCGCAACTTCGTCCAGGTGGTCGCCATCGAAGGTTTCCCGCTGGAGTCGGCGCCAGGCATCCTCGCCGCGCTGGCCGAGCTGCCGTGCGAGTACCGTTGGTCCAGCCGTTTCATCTTCATGGACACCCATGAAGCGGTGCAGCACCTGGAAAAGTACCGCAAGAAGTGGAAGCAGAAAGTCCGCGGCTTCTTTGACCAGGTGTTCAACACCAACAACAGCAACATCGACCAGGATGCGCTGTCGATGGTGCAGGACGCCGCCGATGCGATCGCCGAGGTGAACAGCGGCCTGGTCGCACAGGGTTACTACACCAGCGTGGTGGTCCTCATGGGCGAAGACCGCGCAAGCCTTGAAGAGTCTGCGCGCAGTGTCGAAAAGGCCATCGAGCGACTGGGCTTTGCCGCACGTATCGAGACTATCAACACCCTCGACGCCTACTTGGGTAGCCTGCCCGGCCACGGCGTAGAGAACGTGCGTCGCCCGTTGATCAACACCTTGAACCTGGCCGACCTGCTGCCCACCAGCAGCATCTGGACCGGCAGCGCCGAGGCGCCCTGCCCGCTCTACCCACCGCTGTCGCCAGCGTTGATGCACTGCGTGACCAGTGGCGCGACGCCATTCCGCCTCAACCTGCACGTGCGTGACCTGGGCCATACCTTCATGTTCGGGCCAACCGGTGCGGGCAAGTCGACGCACCTGGCGCTGATCGCAGCCCAGTTGCGTCGTTACAAGGGCATGTCGATTTTCGCGTTCGACAAGGGCATGTCGATGTACCCGCTGGCGGCTGGTATTCGCGCCGAGAGCAATGGCCGCTCCGGGCGCCACTTTACGGTAGCGGCTGACGACGAGCGCCTTGCCTTCTGCCCGTTGCAGTTCCTC
This sequence comes from Pseudomonas sp. LAIL14HWK12:I7, assembly GCF_000483465.1. Lineage (NCBI taxonomy): Bacteria > Pseudomonadati > Pseudomonadota > Gammaproteobacteria > Pseudomonadales > Pseudomonadaceae > Pseudomonas > Pseudomonas sp. LAIL14HWK12:I7. The sequence continues at coordinate 80,975 of NZ_AXYZ01000001.1, read as the reverse complement.
GAGACCAAAGGCGATCGCGCCTGGGCGATGGAGTGGCTGGACACCGTGCTGGCGCTCAATGGCCTGGAAACCACTGCGGCCCAGCGCAACGAGATTGGCCATGCGGTGATGACCATGTACCGCGACGGCTCTCGCACGTTGTCCGAGTTCTGCATCATCGTGCAGGACGAATCGGTCCGCGAAACCCTGCGCCAGTACACCGTGGACGGCACCATGGGCCACCTGCTCGATGCCGAGGAAGACGGCCTGTCGCTGTCCGATTTCACCGTGTTCGAGATCGAAGAGCTGATGAACCTGGGCGACAAGTACGCCCTGCCGGTGCTGCTGTACCTGTTCCGCCGCATCGAGTGCGCGCTCAAAGGCCAGCCGGCGGTGATCATCCTCGACGAAGCGTGGCTGATGCTCGGCCACCCAGCCTTCCGCGAGAAGATCCGCGAATGGCTGAAAGTACTGCGTAAGGCCAACTGCCTGGTGCTGATGGCCACGCAGAGCCTGTCCGACGCGGCCAACTCGGGGATTCTCGACGTCATCGTCGAGTCCACCGCCACCAAGATCTTCCTGCCCAACGTCTATGCCCGCGACGAGGACACCGCTGCCCTTTATCGCCGCATGGGCTTGAACGCCCGGCAGATCGAGATCCTCGCCACGGCTGTGCCCAAGCGCCAGTACTACTACGTGTCGGAAAACGGCCGACGCCTTTACGACCTTGCCCTTGGGCCCCTGGCGTTGGCCTTCGTCGGTGCTTCCGACAAAGAGTCCGTGGCGGCCATCAAGCGCCTGGAAGCCAAGTTTGGCAATGCCTGGGTGGCTGAGTGGCTGGCTTCAAGGGGCCTGAGACTGAATGATTATGGAGTCGCTGCATGAGCCTTGCTGACAGCATCAAGGGACTGGTTTTCAAACGTCCCGCCAATGCCACCGAAAAGACGGAGGCACCTCAGGGCGCCGTCCTCGACAACCCGTACCTCACGGCTCGCCGTACCTGGAACGACCATGTCGGCAGCCTGGTGACCTCGCGCCAGTCCTGGCAGGTAGTCGGCATCCTCTCGATGATGGTCGCGCTCGCCGGAGTCGGCGGCATCATCCACATCGGCAGCCAGTCGAAGTTCGTACCCTATGTGGTGGAAGTCGACAAGCTTGGCCAGCCCATGGCGGTATCGCCTGCACAGGCGGCAGCGCCGGTGGACCTACGGGTGATGAAGTCGCAGGTCGCGTCTTTTATTGCCGATGCGCGCACGGTAACGCCAGATGTCGCGTTGCTGCGTAAGTCCATCTTCCGTTTGTATGCCTTGCTCGGGCCGAACGACCCCGCGACCCAGAAGATGAACGAGTGGCTCAACGGCAGCAAGGAATCGAGCCCGTTCGTACGCGCCGCCGAAGAAACCGTCAGTGTCGATATCCGTTCGGTCATGCAGCAGACCCCGGAGACCTGGCAGGTGGATTGGGAAGAAGTCACCCGTGACCGCCAGGGCATGCTCAAGGGCAAGGCCACCTGGCGCGCCCTGGTCACCACCTACACCGCCGAACCCACTACCCAGACCAGCGAGGAGCAAGTACGGATGAACCCGATCGGGACCTACGTGCGTGACTTCTCCTGGTCCAAGCAACTTTGAAGGATCGACCATGAACCGTTACCTTTGCGCCATGCTTGCGGCGCTCTTGCCCGCGCTTGCGCAGGCTGCGCCGGGCACCAATGCCGCCGATCTGTATTTCTCCGATGCCAACCCAACCCTGACTCCTCAGGAAAAGGCTGCGCTGGCGATTTCCCAGCGTTGGCAGAAAGCCAGTGCCACTGGCATCAAACCGGTAGACGGTGGCGACGGCACCGCCCGCTTCATTTTCGGCGCTCAGCAACCGAGCATCGTCTGCGCCGTGCTGCAGGTCTGCGACATCGCCTTGCAGGCGGGTGAACAGGTCAACTCGATCAACCTCGGCGACACCGCGCGCTGGACGGTCGAGCCTGCGATTACCGGCGTGGGTGAGAGCGAAGTTCAGCACCTGATCATCAAGCCGATGGATGTCGGCCTGGAAACCTCGTTGGTGGTCACCACCAACCGTCGCACCTACCACTTCAAGCTGCGTTCGCACCGTACCGAGTACATGCCGCAAGTCGCCTTCACCTACCCGGAAGAAGCGCTGGCGAAGTGGAACCTGATCAAGAACCGCGAAACCACCGAGCGCCGCAAGGCGACCATCCCGGAGACCGGCGAATACCTGGGCAACTTGAACTTCGACTACAGCGTCAGTGGTGAAACCTCCTGGAAACCGGTGCGTGTTTACAACGACGGCAGCAAGACGATCATCCAGATGCCACGCACCATGGCTCAGACCGAAGCACCGGCCTTGGTAGTAGTGCGCAAGGAAGGCGGCTGGTTCACGGATGACGAGACCGTGATGGTCAACTACCGCGTTCAGGGCGACCGTTACATCGTCGACACCGTTTTCGACAAGGCCATCCTGATTGCCGGCGTCGGCAAGTCGCAAGACCGCGTCACCATTCAGAGGGGTAAATAACGATGCGAGCATGGATCGCACCTTTTGCCTGCCTTTGGCTTGCGGCGTGTGCCAATGGCCCCTATGGCAACTTTGCCGAACGCGCCACGCCAGCGATCAACCAACAGTTGGCCAGTGCCACCGCTCGCCAGTTGGCGGTAGTGCACCCGCCGGCCAGTACGCGGCTACGGGTCAACCAGAAAACCTCCGACAGCTACGGCGCATCCTTGGTGACTGCATTGCGTGCATCGGGCTTCTCGGTGCAGGAATTCAACCCCGAAGCTCAACCGGCGCCAGCGCCGACTGGCACGGCAGTGCCGCTTGCGGTCAATTACGTCCTCGACATGCCCAAGGATAGCGAGCTGTTGCGCGTCACCTTGTTGGTCGGGCGTGAGTCCTTGAGCCGCGTCTATGCGGTGCAAAGCGGCCGCGTGCTGCCTGCTGGAGCCTGGGTGCGCAAGGAGTGACGAACGATGAGTAGCAGCAACGATGTCATGTCTCCCGATGCATCGCCCGGCAAGCTGAACCGCAAGAGCGGTGTGCGCCGGGTCAACAACTGGCCGATGTACCTCATCGGCGGCGCCGCCATGGTGTTCCTGCTGATCATGTTACTCGTGGCCGCGGACCGAGCGGACCAGCAGGATCAGCCGGAGGATACAAAAACCGAGAAGGCCGGCAACAGCAGCGTGTTTGCCCAGCAGATCAACGGCATGGACCAGGATGGCATCATCCCCAGCAAAGCGGAGCCGCCGGTTTTGCCCACATTGGATGATACGCCAGTGCCGCAACCGTCCGGCTTGCAAGTGGTGCGCCCCAGCAACCTCGATGCGCCGCCACTCCCGCCGCGTGAGCTGCCACCGAACGTCGACGCTGAAGAGGTGGAGCGCATTCGTCGGATGAAGGCGCAGCAGTTCCAGGAAGCCGTTCGCGCACACAGTACCGTACGGGTCGATGCGCCGCGTAGCGCTGGCTCGAGCGCAGGTGCCGCAGGCGACCCGGTCAGCCAGCAGGATGCCCTGGCCCGCATCGCCGCTGCCCGACAGCGTCTGCAGGAGGAATCACGCAATGACCCGACCGCTGCGTACAAAGCGCGCATGGCCGAACTGCGTGCCATTGGCTCAGGCGGGGGTGGCGTGGCGCACGCAGAGCAGGGTGATTCACCGTTTCTGTTGACAGCATCTGCTAACGGCGGGAAGGACTATAACCAGTTCGACAGCGCTGGCGACAGCGACCGTTGGCGTATGGAGGCGGCCGTTCAGGCACCGCGTAGCCCTTATGAACTGCGCGCCGGCTATGTAATCCCTGCCACGATGATTTCGGGCATCAATTCCGACTTGCCTGGGCAGATCATCGCTCAAATATCGCAGGCTGTGTACGACACCTCTACAGGTAAGCATGTGCTGCTGCCTCAGGGCTCGCGCCTGGTCGGCTCCTACTCCAGCAGCGTGGACTACGGCCAGTCGCGGGTGCTGGTGGCATGGCAGCGCATCATCTTCCCTGACGGCAAAGCGATGGATATCGGTTCGATGCCTGGCAGCGACAGCGCCGGTTATTCGGGCTTCAACGATAAGGTCAACAACCACTATGTAAGAGTCTTTGGCTCGGCGTTGTTGATGTCTGGCATCGTGGCCGGTGTCAGCCTCAGCCAAGACCGCGGCAACAGCAATGAAAGCGACCGTGAGTCGGCCAGCAGTGCCATGAGCGAGGCGCTTGGCCAGCAGTTGGGGCAGGTGACCGCGCAAATGATCGCCAAAAACCTGAACATCGCGCCGACCCTCGAAATCCGTCCGGGCTATCGCTTCAACGTGATGGTGACCAAGGACCTGACGTTCTCGAAGCCCTACCAGTCCTTCGATTACTAAGCACATGCCAAGGAGAGCAGTATGACGCACATGCCTTTGTTGAAACCCGCCATTGCGCTATTGGCCGGCATTGGCTTCACCCTGCAGGCTCACGCCGGTATTCCTGTGGTTGATGGAGTACACGCTGCGATCAGCCAGCTGGGCGTAGCCGAGAACATTGCCCAGACCGCCAAGCAGCTTCAGGAATACAAAACGCAGATCGATCAGTACACGACCCAGCTGGAACAGTACGAGAACATGATCAAGAACACGACGGCACCCGCCGCCTACATCTGGGATCAGGCGAACTCGACGATAAACAAGTTGATGCAAGCTCAGGACATGCTCAACTACTACACAGCTCAAGCGGGAAGCCTGGATTCCTACCTGAGTAAGTTCCAGGACGTTAATTACTATCGCAGCTCTTCCTGCTTCCAGTTGGGCGGGTGTTCAGAGAGCGAAAAAGCGGCCATCGAGCGCGTTGAAGACACGCATTCTGAGGCGCAAAAAGAGGCCAACGCTGCGATGTTCAAGGGCATTGCCCAGCAACAGGAAAACCTTAAGTCTGACGCACGACGGCTTGAGCAGCTTCAGGGCGCAGCCAGCACTGCAGATGGCCAGGTCAAGGCGATTCAGTATGCGAGCCAGATTGCCAGCCAACAGGCGAATCAGCTGCTGCAGATTCGTGGCCTGATGCTCGCCCAGCAAAATGCAATGGCTGCGAAAGCGGCCGCAGAGCAGGACCAGCAAGCGCGAGACACCGCAGCGGAGCGCAACATGACCAGCGGTAGTTTCAAGAAAACCAGCCCACAAACTTGGTAAGGAATAAACACTATGAAGATGATCGTACAGTCTGTAGCCACGCTGATGGCCGTATTTGCGCTGAGCGCCTGCGGCAATAACGCCGACTACGAGGTCAATGACAAGAACTGCGCCCCCGACCATGTCCGTACGCTGCCTGAGGATGCCAAACGCGACACCTTGGTAGAAGGGTGCATGACGCGGTGATACGTCACGTGTTCGCGATCCGGTTCCGCTGGCTAGTGCTGCTGGGTGCAGCACTGCTGGCGGGATGCCTGGAAAAAGAGGAGCAGCTGATAGAAGCGAGCTCGGAAACGTGCACGCCGCAGTACTGGAAGACACTTGCGGCTGGCAAGACCCGGGACTCGTTGGTGGAGCGTTGCATGACCCGTGGTGGTTACAAGCATCGTGTGCCCCAGACCTTCTGATCGGATTGAATGGAAGCTATGAAACTCAAGAATGGATCTATGTCCGTGGCCTCCCTGGTGTTGGGGGCTGCATTACTGCTTCTGGCTGTACACGCCAATGCGGCGGACTCGGCCCCTGACATTGGCTTCTTCGATACCATTCTTCAGCGCTTCAGCGATGCGGCCAAAGGATGGCGAACCATTATCCTGCAGGCCGCAACGCGCTTATTCTGGACTCTGGCTGTCATCAGCATGGTCTGGACGTTTGGCCTGATGGCATTGCGTAAAGCTGACATTGGTGAGTTCTTCGCCGAGATGCTGCGCTTCATCATGTTTGTCGGTTTTTACTTTTGGCTCCTCACCAACGGCCCGAATTTCGCCGACTCGTTGGTCAAGTCGCTCTCCAAGCTGGGCTCACAGGCAGGCGGGCTACCGGTCTATAACGACAAGTTCGGGCTGAGCCCATCGGAAATCGTCCAGCTGGGCTTCGATATCTTCGGCAAGATCGTCGACAACATGTCGATGTGGCCCAGCAAGATTGCCTTCAGTATCGCGGGCGTAGTCATGGGCTTGGCGATTTTGATGGTCTTGGTCGTGATAGCCATCAATATGTTGCTGTTGACGGTCTCGGCCTGGGTACTGGCCTACGCAGGCATATTCTTCCTGGGGTTCGGCGGTGCCCGTTGGACATCGGATATGGCGATCAACTATTTCAAGACTGTGCTGGGGATGGCTGTCCAGATTCTTGCGATGTTGCTGCTGCTGTCCGTTGGCAAGACGTTCCTTGACCAGTACTACGCAGCGCTGTCGGCTGACATCAATGGCACCAACCTCAAAGCGATGGCGGCATTGCTTGTGTGTTGCGTAGTCCTGATGGCGCTCGTCGCCAAGATCCCGCCCGTCTTGGCAGGCATCATCAACGGATCGAGCGTAGGCGGCGGCGGTATTGGCAACACGATGGGTATTGCAACACTGGCGGGTGCTGCTGCAATGGCTGCTTCGGCAGGTGCATCGATAATGAGCGGTGGCGCATCGGCGATTGCATCCGGGATGGCCAACGCTGCAGGCGGTGCACAATCCATGTATTCAGCCTTCAAGAGCGCCCAGTCGAACGTGGCGTCGGGCTCTGACATTGTTTCACGCATGTCCGGGATGTTTGGTGGCGGTGGAAGCAGTGGCAGCAGCAACGGTGGCAGCGGTAGCAGTGCAAGCCCATTGAGCTCCGCAATGGGCCTTGCCAGCGCTGCGTCCGGGGGTATGGACGGTGGCGTAGCAAGCTCGGCGATGGCAGCGATGTCCTCTGCTGGCGGCCAATCCTCTGGCGGTGGAGCAGCGCAATCGTCGGAATCTGAGAGCGGGTCCGGCGGTGAGTCCGGAGGAGGTTCCTCTGGCTCAATGGACCCATCTGGCAGCAGTGGAGCGGAAAGTGGGGGCGGGCAATCGTCGGGTGGCGGTGAAGCCAGCGCGCGCGTCGCTGATTCCGGCTCCGGTAGCCAATCCGGTGAACAAAGTGGTGCCAAAACGACCACGGGTTCAGGTGGGGGCTCAGCCTCTGCCAGCAAGCTAGGCAATGCGGGCCGTATTGCCTTGGACATGGGCGCGAACCTGGCTGCTGGCGTCGGGCGCATGGCCCAGGCGCGTATCGATCAGACAGCAGCCGGGCGGCTCGCTGCTGAGATTTCGAACCCAGGCTCCAGCCGCGCAAGCTCGAACCTGAATACGAGCTCGACCAGCCGTAATTTCGATCCAGCTTCCGAAGTGGCGGATTTCCGCGACAGCAAACAGGAAAGAAGTTGAACAAGGAGTGCATATGACTACCGCAAAAGTTCTCCCAGCCGTCGTGCTGGCCGTCAGTTTCGCCGTCGCCCTACCCGCCCAGGCCAAAGACCCGTGCGCCACTGTCCTGTGCATGTGGGGCAAGCTCAAGGGGGCGGGTGTGGTCGATAACTGCAGTGGCCCGGTCAATGACTACTTCAGCATCGTCAAAAAGAAGAAGGGCAAGATCAAGCTGAGCCAGACCTCGGACGCTCGCCAGTCCTTCCTCGACAAATGCGAGGCCGCCGACCCGCAAAAAACCAAGTCGATCAACAACAAGTTCGGCAAGGTCATCTGAGGCGCGCCACGATGCCATTTGTCGCTGACGTTCCGCCCCCGGCCCTGAGCGAACCCATCGCCTGCTCGATCATGGCGGCGGTCAAATACGAGCTGCCGGTGAACATCGTCCTGGCTGTGTCCGGCCAGGAAGGTGGCAAGCCTGGCCAGTGGGTGCGCAACCACAATGGCACCTACGACGTCGGCCCCATGCAGTTCAACACCGCCTACCTGCGCGAGCTCTCGCGCTACGGCATCACCCCTGAGGATGTCGAGCAAGGCGGCTGCTACTCCTACGAGCTGGCCGCCTGGCGCATCCGTGGCCACGTGCGCAATGACCGCGGCGACTTGTGGACGCGAGTAGCGAATTACCACTCGCGCACCCCCGCCATCAATGCGCGCTACCGCCAACAGATCATGCGCCGCGCCGTCTACTGGGCCGATTGGCTGGATGCCCGCTTTGCCACGCAGCAGGTAGCGCAGAGCGCGGTATTCTCCGGCGCGCCGGCCGAGGCGTCCGTGGCAGTGGTCGACACCGCGCAGGCGGTGAAGGCGGCTGTCGTGCAGCAGCCGGTCATGCCGCAACCCGTGGGCACGTCAGCCTATGTGCCCCGGGGGTTGGTGATGGGGAGCAAATGATGGATTCGCTGGTCACATTAGCCGCATCTCGAAACGATACAGGGACCCGCCGCGAGGCGGATGCAAGGAGAGAAAGATTGAACCTACCCACTCTCGGTATGGGCACTGCCGTTACCGACAAGGCATCGCGCCGCCCCAGCCGCCTCTGGCCGCGGCTGCGCCTTGGCGCGCTCGTACCCCTCGTGCTGGGAGCGTGCATGCTCCTGCCTGCCACCTCTTCTGAACTTCAAGCCAAGGAGCTTTCCATGCAAGACAATCAAGGCCAGTACCAGCCCTACACCCCGGGCATGAAACTCCCCGAAGGCGTGTTCCCGCCGATGAAGGGTTATACCCATGAGGACTTGATTGGCGCTGCTGCCCTACCCGTAGAAGCGGTTATGAAGGCTGAGGGAATAGACCCCACCCTGATCAAGGAATCGCTCTTCGCGCTGGCCAAACACCTCAATGAGGCACTGGAGGCGCAGAACGTCGAGTATCAGATTTCGACCTGGTACCAGAAGCCTTACGACAATCCCGCTGACCGCACCAAGAGTGTTGCCGCCATGGGCGAAAGCTTTGGTGCTTTGGCGATCCGTGCTGCAGGGCAGTCGCTGCGAGGGTCCCCACTCTTGAACTTGGGCGAAGCATTCTTTGAACGCTACACCCGAAGCGCCGGTGATGGTGTCCACGATCTGATCGTGACCCTAAACAAACCGGGTGCCTGATACGGGTTCGAGAATGTCTTGGAGCGTTCGTCCTGTCCTGGCGGCGGGATGATCCATAGGGATATGAAATGAGCGATGCAATGCGTTTTACGGTGTACTTCGACGGCACCGGTAACAATAAAGACCTGAATACACCTGAAGGCACGCAGACCAACGTTGCCCGCCTGTATGACCTGGACACCGCCAAAGGTACCAACCTGGCGCGCAACTCGGGGCATGAACCGCAGCAGTACGACGCCAAGGAGCGCTCCGGCCAATCGGAGAAGATCTACTTCGATGGTGTTGGCAGCCAATCCAGTACCAGCGGGCGTTCGCTGCTCGAAGGCGCAACCGGCCGGGGTGCCCAGGAGCGTATCGACCAGGCCTACGACTCCATCGTGGCCTTTCACAACAAGTACCCGGACCAGCAGATCGACGTCAACATTGTCGGCTTCAGCCGCGGTGCATCGCAGTCCCGCGCCTTGGCCAACGAGTTCATCGAACGTGGCGTCCCCAAACTCGATGACCAGGGCAAAGCGACCGGGGAATACTTGATTCCCCCAGGCCAGGCGCACGTCAACAAGCTGGGTATCTTCGACACGGTCGCCACTGACGGTTTGTCGAATACCGATACCCATCTGGGCAAGAACCTGGAGATCAGCAAGAACATCGATTCGACCACCCACCTGGTGGCGATGAACGAGTACCGCGACACGTTCCCCCTGACCAGTGCCCTGCGTAACGACGACAACTCGCGCATCGAGGAGTTGAAGTTTGCCGGCGCGCATTCGCAGGTCGGCGGTGGTTACAAGGACGATGTGCTGGCAGCCGGGCCATTGGCGGTGATGCACGATCGCCTGCAGTCGGCCGGTATAGAAATGAAGCCGATGCAGCAGGAGGATGTTCAGCGCATCGAGCAGTACAACACGTTGATCAAAAGCCCGGAGAAAGTTGAGCAAGCGCTCATCGACTCGCGCCTGTTGAAGGGTGAGAACGCGTTCAGCCGCAACGCGGATGGCTCGTTCCAGACAGTGGACAATATGCCCTTCCCGATGGAACGCGGCATGATCAACGTCTTTGACCGCCAGGCTCGCCCCTTCGATCACGAGACCAATGGCCGCGGGGTAATCTTCGAGAACGATGATCGGCTTAGCCGCAACAGCGTTTCCAGAGCCGTTGAGGGGATCGGTGATCGTCTTAAATCGCTGGGGCAAGATGCCTTGTCCGCTTCGAAACGCTTCCTGGGCATTGACACGCGCGAGCAGGCGATAGAAGAGGGCAAAGGGCTGTATGCCGAGCTCATGTCGGAAAGGGCCGCCACTTCACAGCAGCAAGTGGCTACGCTGTCTGGCGAGCTTACGGCTTCACGGCCCAGCGCTGGTTATATCGAGAGCCTGAACCTGCAAGCGGTGCCAGTCCCTGAGGGCGCCAAGCAGGGCCAGCAGCAAGACCCGCAGGCCCAGCAGCGCAGCGACTCGTTCAAGGCCATGGAAGACAAAGCGCGCGACCTCAACCCCTCGGCCAGTATCGGCGAAGCTTCAGAGAGCGGGCGCAAGGCGGTCAGCGGGATGGTCGTCGACATGGACGACCATCACATCCTGCAGAAGGTCGGCCAGACCGACCAGTTCGTCATTCATGACCGCCGTGACGTCGACCCGAGCCGCAACTTCCAGGTAGGCAAGAGCACGGCGATTGTCCACGAGAAAGGCATCGGCGACCTAGCCCGTGATGTGGCGCCGAAGCTGGAGCTCGATACCGGGCTTTCCCAGGCCATGCGTCGGTGATTTCGATGCCGCGCCTGCAACTCGCCGACGGTACGGTAGAAGCGCTGAAGTGGCTGGCGCTGTTGCTGATGACCGGCGACCACGTGAACAAGTACCTGTTCAACGAGACCCTGCCTTACTTGTTCGAGGCAGGGCGCTTGGCGATGCCGCTGTTCGTGGTCGTGCTGGCGTACAACCTGGCGCGGCCGGGAACAGTGGAAAATGGAGCTTACCGGCGCACTGCGCTGCGCCTGTTTCTGTTCGGGGTGTTGGCGACGCCGCCGTTCATTGCCCTCGGGGGGCTGCTGTACGGCGGCTACCCGCTGAACATCCTCTTCACGTTGCTGGTGATTACCCTGGCGACCGAGGCCTGCGACCGTGCTGCGCAAGGGCGGCCGCTGTTCTGGGGGCTGGCGTTACTGGTGGTGGTCGTGGGCGGTGCCTGGGTCGAATTCTGGTGGCCGGCCGTGCTGCTGGGGCTGTGTGTGGGTTGGTACGTGCGGCGCCCGAACCTGCTGGCTGCCGTGGGGGCCGTGCTTGCGCTTGCGGCGTTAACGCCGATCAACGGCAATGCCTGGGCGCTGGCCGCGTTGCCGGTGCTGCTGGCCGCCCGCTGGGTCAGGCCTGACCTGCCACGCTGGCGCTGGCTGTTCTACGCCTATTACCCGCTGCACCTGCTGGCGCTGTGGCTGATTCGCATCCCGATGGCCAAGGCCGGATACCTCTTCCTGATATGAAGCAGATGCCCATGAACGAGCCTAAACCGCCCAAGCCGCCGCTCGACGATGCCGGGCAGGCATTGGAGGCGCAGGCTCAGGCGCTGGCCGCCGAGCAGACCGCGCTGCTGGACGCCAGCCCGGTGCAAGCGCGCTACAACCAGGCCCTTGGCGAGTGCGTCGAGCAGAAGGCCGAGCAGGCCGAGGCCCTCGAGCAGCGCCTGGAAGCCATGCTGGACCGCCAGCAGGCGCAATTGCAGCAGAACCAGGCCTCACGCCCGGGCTGGCTGGCCCTGCCTTCCACTCGCGCCGCCTGGGAGCAGGGCAACCAGCGTTGCCAGGCGCGGCTGCAGCAACTGCAAGGCCGCCTGGAGCGGGTGCAGGAGCTGCACCACGGCATGGGCCTGTACACCCCACGCATCGAGGAGTTGGCGGTGCGCCAACTGCGTGCCGAGCAGCCAGAGCTGGTCGAGCAATGGAGCTTGCAACGTCAGGCCGAGCGCACGCTTTCTGAGGCGCAGCGGCGTACCCAGGCCCAGGACATCGGGCGTTCGCGCACAACCTCGCCATGAACCAGCACCTTCCCTATCCCATCCTTTCGTTCACGGAGCGAACCCATGAAACATAACAACGCTGTGGGCCCGCAGATCCGCGGCGGCCAGCGCAGTGGCGGCAACACGGGGCAGGCCATCCTGGCCATTTTCTGTCTGCTGGCCGGCCTGGCTACTGCCACCCAGTACTTCGCCTACCTGTTCAATAACCATGCGGCGTTGGGGGCCAACCTGAACGGCGTCTACGCCCCATGGATGATTCTGGTGTGGGCCGCCAACTGGTCCGATCAGTACCAGGACACCCTGCTGCGCGCCGGGTCCCTGGGGGTTCTGGTCAGCGGCGTCGGCATGATGGCGATGGTCGTGATCCGCATGATCAGCAGCAACAGCTCCAAGGCCAATCAGTTCCTTCATGGCTCTGCGCGTTGGGGCGAGCGCAAGGATATCGAGAGCGCCGGCCTGTTGGCTGATGATGGCGTGTACGTAGGCGCCTGGCTGGACAAGCGCAACAAGCTGCATTACCTGCGCCACAACGGCCCGGAGCACATCCTCACCTTCGCCCCGACGCGCAGCGGTAAGGGCGTTGGCCTGGTGATCCCGACGTTGCTGTCGTGGAAGCACAGCGCGGTGATCACCGACCTCAAGGGCGAACTCTGGGCGCTCACCGCTGGCTGGCGCCAGCAGCATGCGGGCAACCGGGTATTGCGTTTCGAGCCGGCCACCGCCAATGGCTGCGTGGGCTGGAACCCGCTGGAAGAAATCCGCTTGGGCACCGAGTTTGAAGTGGGCGATGTGCAGAACCTGGCCACGCTGATCGTCGACCCGGACGGCAAGGGCCTCAACGACCACTGGCAGAAGACCTCGCAGGCGATGCTGGTGGGTTGCATCCTGCACCTGTGCTACCGCTCACAGGACGAGGGCGGTGTCGCCAGCCTGCCGGCGCTGGACGCCATGCTCGCCGACCCGTCGCGGCCAATCAGCGAGCTGTGGGCGGAAATGACCCACTACGGCCACCTCGATGGCGAAAACCACCCGCTGGTGGGGTCGGCTGCACGTGACATGCTCGACCGGCCTGCCGAAGAGGCCGGCTCGGTGCTGTCGACCGCCAAATCGTACCTGTCGCTGTTCCGCGACCCGATCGTGGCGCGTAACGTGAGCCGCTCGGAGTTCAAGATCCGCGACCTGATGAACCACGACGACCCGGTCAGCCTGTTCATCATCACCCAGCCCAACGACAAGGCGCGCTTGCGCCCCTTGGTGCGCATCCTGGTGAACATGATCGTGCGCTTGCTGGCCGACAAGATGGACTTCGAGGACGGCCGGCCCAAGGCGCACTACAAGCACCGGCTGCTGATGATGCTCGACGAGTTCCCGAGCCTGGGCAAGCTCGACATCATGCAGGAGTCGCTGGCCTTCGTGGCCGGTTATGGCATCAAGTGCTACCTGATCATCCAAGATTTGTCGCAGTTGCAGGAGTTCTACGGGCAGAACGAGAGCATCACCTCCAACTGCCACATCCAGAACGCCTACCCGCCAAACCGGGTGGAAACGGCGGAACACCTGTCCAAGCTCACCGGGCAGACCACCATCGTCAAAGAGCAGGTGACCACCAGCGGGCGACGTTCCAGCGCATTGCTGGGCCAGGTGTCGCGCACCCTTCAGGAAGTGCAGCGACCGCTGTTGACCACCGACGAGGCCCTGCGCATGCCAGGCCCGCGCAAGGATGGACAGGGCAATATCCAGGAAGCCGGCGACATGGTGGTGTATTGCGCAGGCTACCCGGCGTTTTATGGCAAGCAACCGCTGTATTTCCAGGACCCGGTATTCCTGGCCCGCGCCAAGGTGCCGGCACCGCGTGAAAGCGACCGCACCATCGAGTTGCCGGCATGAAACGGCCGTTGAGCGTGGCCGCTGTCGTGGCCATTCTGGCGTTTTGCGCAGTGCCGCTGGTGCTGTGGGGCGGCGCGCGGCTCAACGTCACCAGCAGTTTTCCGCCGGGCATTTACTGGGTGGTCGACAAGGCACCGGAAAAAGGCGACCTGGTGATGTTTTGCCCGCCGCAGGAGGCTGTGTTTCAGCTAGCGCACGCGCGCGGCTACCTGGCTGGGGGAACCTGCCCTGGGGGATACATGCACCTGCTCAAGCGGCTGGTCGCGGTATCGGGTGACGACGTGCAGATCACTGCCGAGGGGGTCAGCGTCAACGGGCAGTTGCAGGTGCGTAGCCAGCCGTTGCAGCAAGACCCCAGTGGCCGCCCCATGCCGCAGCCACCGTTGGCGCACTTTCGCTTGGGCAGCGACGAGGTGCTGATGCTCTCCGATTACAGCCGCTTGTCGTTCGATGGCCGTTATTTCGGGGCCGTGCCGCAAGCGCAATTGGACGAGGTGGTCGAGCCTTGGCTGGTGTGGCGAAAAACGCCGTTGTAATCGAGCAGCTCGATCGGGCCGTTGTAGGAGCAGCCTTGCGCTGCGAAGAGGCCGGTAGCCTGCAATCGATGTTTGGTGCGGCTACCGGCCTCTTCGCAGCACAAGGCTGCGCCTACAGGTAACCCTAGTACCACTAATCCAAGTGAATAATTACAGTAATGGTACTAGGCAATTGATGTTTTTTTGCTATTATTCAAATCCCGCCTTACCTATCTGGAACGCCTGTTCTAGAGCCTCCGAATTAAGTTTCAGTTAAGTTTTCCCCGCTAGCGTAGGCAATCAGTCAACGAAGACTGTGATCTGTGGCCTGTGCGCGTCATCTAAATCCCTGCATAGCCTGAATCTTTCACCGGTAAAATGGACTTACCTTCACACCGTCAAGAGGATGAATCATGCCCGTTAAGGACCCATCCAAGGTCGTTCCGGATGTACCCGCCGAGAGCGCCGATGCCGCCCTGAAGCACATCGTCGACGGCTTTCTGCGCTTTCACCATGACGTCTTCCCCGAGCAGCAAGAGCTGTTCAAGAAGCTCGCCACCGCGCAAACGCCACGCGCCATGTTCATCACCTGTGCCGACTCGCGCATCGTCCCCGAGCTGATTACCCAAAGCTCGCCAGGCGACCTGTTCGTGACCCGTAACGTCGGCAACGTGGTGCCCCCGTATGGTCAGATGAACGGCGGCGTCTCCAGCGCCATCGAATACGCGGTACTGGCACTGGGTGTACACCACATCATCGTCTGCGGCCACTCGGACTGCGGCGCGATGCGTGCGGTACTCAACCCGCAATCGCTGACCAAGATGCCGACGGTTTCCGCCTGGCTGCGCCATGCCGAAGTGGCACGCACCGTGGTTGAGAACAACTGCTCCTGCGGCAGCGAGCACGAGACCATGCAGGTGCTGACCAAAGAAAACGTCATCGCCCAGCTGCATCACCTGCGCACTCACCCCTCGGTCGCCTCGCGCCTGGCGGCGGGTGAGCTGTATATCCACGGTTGGGTCTACGACATCGAGACCAGCAAGATCGAAGCCTATGACGCTGCCAGCGACAGCTTCCTGCCCCTGGCTGCGGGCGAGCCGGTCCCCTGCGCTACCCCGAGAGGCCGCTACTAAGCGACCCTTCCACCGCTAGAACCTTGATAGCCGGCTGCACCCTGTAGGGGTGTGGCGCGGCCTTCGGCTGCCTTGAATTCCCTGATTGCCTTGCCGGCATGCTCGCTGGCGGCCCGCGCCTGCGCGTCTTTCAGGGGCCAACGTGCTCACGGCCAGAGGAATGGCCGTGCAACAGATAAATGGAGAAACACGGTGAACATGACACAGTTGAAAGCGGCCTTGCCGCGAGAGTTGTTGGCGTCGGTGGTGGTATTTCTGGTCGCCCTGCCCTTGTGCATGGGCATCGCCATCGCCTCGGGGATGCCGCCTGCCAAGGGCCTGATCACCGGCATTATCGGTGGCGTCGTGGTGGGCTTCCTGGCGGGCTCGCCGCTGCAAGTCAGTGGCCCTGCCGCCGGCTTGGCGGTGCTGGTGTTCGAGTTGGTGCGCCAGCACGGCGTGGCCATGCTCGGGCCGATCCTGCTGCTGGCCGGGCTGTTGCAATTGCTGGCGGGGCGCTTGCGCCTGGGCTGCTGGTTCCGCGTCACGGCACCGGCCGTGGTGTACGGCATGCTGGCGGGTATTGGTGTGCTGATCGTGCTGTCGCAGGTGCATGTGATGTTCGACACGGCGCCGCAGCCTTCGGGCATGCAGAACCTGCTGGCGTTTCCGGCAACCCTGGCCGCAGCCCTGCCGTTGGAAAGCGCAGGAGCCGGCTGGCAAGCCGGTGCACTTGGGCTGGGTACCATCGCCATCATGTGGGGCTGGGAGCGCTTGCGGCCGCAACAGCTGCGGTTCGTGCCCGGTGCCTTGCTGGGCGTAGCAGCGATGACGGCCATCAGCCTGTGGCTGGCGCTGCCGGTAAACCGGGTGCAGGTGCCGGCAGACCTTTCCGAGGCCATCGACTGGATCCGCCTGGATGACCTGATGAACCTGGCCGACCCGACCTTGCTGGTGGCGGCATTCGCCCTGGCGTTCATTGCCAGTGCCGAGACCCTGTTGTCGGCTGCCGCGGTGGACCGTATGCACAGCGGCCAGCGCTCGGACTTCGACCGTGAACTGTCCGCCCAGGGCATCGGCAACATGCTGTGCGGTGTGCTCGGCGCCCTGCCGATGACCGGGGTGATCGTGCGCAGCTCGGCGAATGTCCAGGCCGGCGCGCAGACCCGAGCCTCGGCGATTTTCCATGGCTTGTGGCTGTTGGCGTTTGTCGTGGTGTTGAGCAGTGTGCTGCAGCAAATCCCGGTGGCGAGCTTGGCGGGTGTGCTGGTGTTTACCGGCATCAAGCTGGTGGACTTCAAGGCGTTTCGTGGGTTGGGCCGGTATGGCCGCATGCCGATGTTCACCTATGCGGCGACGGCCCTTGCGATCATCTTCACCGACCTGCTGACCGGTGTACTGCTGGGCTTTGCCTTGACCTTGCTCAAGCTGGCCTTCAAGGCGGCGCGGTTGAAAATCAACCTGGTGAGCCTGGGCAAGCCTGGGCACATGGAACTGCGCCTGAGTGGCGCTGCGACCTTCCTCAAGGTGCCGGCGTTGACCCAGGTGCTGGACACGGTGCCGGCGGGGACCACCTTGCATGTGCCGTTGGGCAACCTCAGCTATATCGACCACTCATGCCTGGAACTGCTGGAGGACTGGGGCCGGAGCAATGCACCCAATGGGTCGCGCTTGTTGATCGAGCAGCGGCGCTTGAAGCGGCGCATCGAGGGGCGGCTGCGGACGACGGCGGGGGTTGGGGCTTAGTATCTGCCTGATCTGGCCTCTTCGCGGGCAAGCCCGCTCCTACAGGGTGAATTGCATACCCTTTGTGGGAGCGGGCTTGCCCGCGAAGAGGCCGGGACAGGGGTATCAGGCAGGCTGGCCCAGCTCAACACCCAGCTGACGCGACAGGCACGGCCAACGCTTCCAGGCGTTGCCGGTTTCCGGGCTGCTCAGTTTCTCGCGATAAGCCTCCACCGATTCCACCGCAAAGCTCTCGTCATTGAGCATCTCGTCGACCGAATGATGCACCACTTCATCGAGCTGGTTGGCGAAGGTCTCGCCGATCAGCTGATGGGCAATCAGGTTGGCCATCGTGGTGTCGAACGGAATCAACGGCTGCTTGAAGTGGCGGATGTACAGGTCGTTGACCTCTTCCACCAGGCGATGCGCCAGGTAGGCCTCGTCCAGCAGGCAGTCCAGCCCCACATGCCCTTGCATCACCGTGGGCGGCTGCTGGAAATAAGCTTCGGCAATTTTCAGTACCGGTTTGATCTGCGACTCGATCCCCGCTTCACGGGCTACCTCGTGGGCAGCCTCCAGCAGCTCTGGAACCTGGTCGATATAGGCGCTGACGAAACGCGCCAAACTACCCTGGGCGTCCTGCTCAGGTAGCTGGATCGAGGGGTGCAAATGCGGCAGTTGTAGCTCTAGACGTTCTTTCAGTTGGCCGGTTTCAAGTTCGTGTTGATGGGCTTGGCTAATCTGCTCGCGTACAGCAGCGATGTTCATGACAACTCCAGGGACATTACGTGTCAAACGGAAGACACTAAATTAGCTCGGTATACAGAATACCTAAGACGTATTTGTTATAAACCGCGCAAACGTGTGCTTGCTCTGGCATATCGGTATGCCACTATTGCGCCATATCCTATCAAGCGCGCGGTTTTCAGGGCATTGGGCAATTTCGTGAAGTTCATTTCACAGGCTGCATTGCGTGCCATTGGTCGCTGTCTATACTCCCGTTGAACGTGATTCGTTGATGAGGCCCGTCTGCTTTTGCAGGGGCTCGGTCGTCGAAGCCAGGCAGTCTTGACCGCCGTTCCCTCTTGCCGCAGGCCACGCCTTCGGGACTACAAGAATTAGAAGGGGAACCCGCAATGATGCGACATCCACATGTCTGGATGGGCCTCCTGTTGTGGACGGTTTTCGGACAGGCCAACGCCGCCTGGACCGTCAACATGCACCCGGGGGCGACGGAAGTCTCCAACGCCGTCTTCGACCTGCACATGACCATCTTCTGGATCTGCGTGATCATCGGGATCGTGGTGTTCGGCGCGATGTTCTGGTCGATGGTCGTCCACCGCCGTTCCACAGGCCAACAGGCAGCGCATTTTCACGAGCACACCTGGGTCGAAATCATGTGGACCGTGGTGCCGTTTCTGATCCTGGTGGCCATGGCCATCCCCGCGACCAAGACCCTGATCGACATCTACGACGCCAGTGAGTCGGACATCGACATCCAGGTCACCGGCTACCAGTGGAAGTGGCACTACAAGTACCTGGGCCAGGACGTGGAGTTCTTCAGCAACCTGGCCACCCCCGCCGATCAGATTCACAACAAGGCCCCCAAGGACGAGCACTACCTACTCGAAGTCGACCAGCCGCTGGTGCTGCCGGTGGGCGCGAAAGTGCGTTTTCTGGTAACCGCCGCCGACGTGATCCATTCCTGGTGGGTGCCGGCGTTCGCGGTCAAGCGTGATGCCATCCCAGGCTTCGTCAACGAGGCCTGGACGCGCATCGAGAAGCCCGGCATCTACCGCGGCCAGTGCACTGAGCTGTGCGGCAAGGACCACGGCTTCATGCCGGTGGTGGTCGAGGTCAAGTCCAAGGCCGATTACGACACCTGGCTGGGCGAACGCAAGGCCGAGGCGGCCAAGCTCAAGGAGCTGACCAGCAAAGAGTGGACCCTCGAAGAGCTGGTCGAGCGCGGCGACAAGGTCTACCACACCACCTGCGTGGCCTGTCACCAGACCGAAGGCCAGGGCCTGCCGCCGATGTTCCCGGCCCTCAAGGGCTCGAAGATTGCCACCGGGCCCAAGGAAGGCCACCTGAGCATCGTCTTCCACGGCAAGCCCGGCACGGCCATGGCCGCGTTCGGCAAGCAGCTCTCGGAAGTCGACATTGCCGCCGTGGTCACTTACGAGCGCAACGCCTGGGGCAACAACAAGGGCGACATGGTCACGCCGAAGGATGTGCTGGCGCTCAAGCAGGCAGAAGCGCAATGAACCGGGTTACTCGCGGCAATCAATGGATTGCAGGAGACAGGACATGAGTGCAGTGATCGACGACCACGCCCACGGCCATGAGCATGCCCACGGCCCGGCCAAGGGCCTGATGCGCTGGGTGCTGACCACCAACCACAAGGACATCGGCACGATGTACCTGTGGTTCGCCTTCATGATGTTCCTGCTCGGTGGCTCGTTCGCCATGGTGATCCGCGCCGAGCTGTTCCAGCCGGGGCTGCAGATCGTCGAGCCAGCGTTCTTCAACCAGATGACCACCATGCACGGGCTGATCATGGTGTTCGGTGCGGTGATGCCAGCCTTCGTCGGCCTGGCCAACTGGATGATCCCGCTGATGATTGGCGCGCCGGACATGGCCCTGCCGCGGATGAACAACTTCAGCTTCTGGCTGTTGCCTGCGGCCTTCCTGCTGCTGGTCTCGACCTTGTTCAGCCCCGGCGGCGGGCCTAACTTCGGCTGGACCTTCTACGCGCCATTGTCGACCACCTATGCCCCGGCCAGCGTGACCTTCTTCATCTTTGCCATCCACCTGATGGGCATCAGCTCGATCATGGGCGCGATCAACGTCATTGCCACCATCCTCAACCTGCGCGCCCCCGGCATGACCTTGATGAAAATGCCGCTGTTCGTCTGGACCTGGCTGATCACCGCGTTTCTGCTGATTGCCGTGATGCCGGTGCTGGCCGGTGTGGTGACCATGATGCTGATGGACATCCACTTCGGCACCAGCTTCTTCAGCGCCGCGGGTGGCGGTGACCCGGTGCTGTTCCAGCATGTGTTCTGGTTCTTCGGCCACCCCGAGGTGTACATCATGATCCTGCCGGCGTTCGGCGCGGTCAGCTCGATCATCCCGGCGTTCTCGCGCAAGCCGCTGTTCGGCTACACCTCGATGGTCTATGCCACCGGGGCGATCGCCTTCCTGTCGTTCATCGTCTGGGCGCACCACATGTTCGTGGTCGGCATCCCGGTGGTGGGCGAGCTCTTCTTCATGTACGCCACCATGCTCATTGCCGTGCCGACCGGGGTGAAGGTGTTCAACTGGGTCAGCACCATGTGGGAAGGGTCGCTGACCTTCGAGACGCCGATGCTGTTCGCCATCGCCTTCGTCATCCTGTTCACCATCGGCGGGTTCTCCGGGTTGATGCTGGCCATCGCGCCTGCCGACTTCCAGTACCACGACACGTACTTCGTGGTCGCGCACTTCCACTACGTGCTGGTGCCTGGGGCGATCTTCGGCATCTTCGCCTCGGCCTACTACTGGCTGCCGAAGTGGACCGGCCACATGTATGACGAAACCCTCGGCAAGCTGCACTTCTGGCTGTCGTTCGTCGGCATGAACATGGCCTTCTTCCCCATGCACTTCGTGGGCTTGGCGGGCATGCCGCGGCGTATTCCGGACTACAACCTGCAGTTCGCCGACTTCAACATGGTCTCCTCGATCGGCGCGTTCATGTTCGGTGCCACGCAGAT
Source organism: Pseudomonas sp. LAIL14HWK12:I7 (assembly GCF_000483465.1). Taxonomy (NCBI): domain Bacteria; kingdom Pseudomonadati; phylum Pseudomonadota; class Gammaproteobacteria; order Pseudomonadales; family Pseudomonadaceae; genus Pseudomonas; species Pseudomonas sp. LAIL14HWK12:I7. The sequence goes on along the minus strand of NZ_AXYZ01000001.1, from coordinate 59,999 downwards.
CTTCTTCCTGTTCATCGTCATCAAGTGCATCCGCGGCGGCGCCCCGGCGCCGGCCAAACCCTGGGACGGTGCCGAAGGCCTGGAGTGGTCGATCCCCTCGCCTGCGCCTTACCACACCTTCCAGACGCCACCGGACGTGAAATAGCCATGAACGGCCTGTCGCTCAAACGCCTGGTCATGCGCCTGCTGATGCTGACGGTGGTGATGTTCGCCTTCGGTTTCGCCCTGGTGCCGATCTACGACGTGATGTGCAAGGCCTTTGGCATCAATGGCAAGACCGGCGGCCAGTACGAAGGCAGCCAGGTCAGCGACCCGTCGCGCTCGGTACGGGTGCAGTTCATGTCGACCAACGCCAGCGACATGGTCTGGGATTTCTACTCCACGGCCGACCAGATCGACGTGAACCCAGGTGCGGTCAACCAGATGATCTTCGTCGCGCGCAACCCGACCGACCGGCCGATGAGCGCCCAGGCGATACCCAGCATCACCCCGGCCGAGGCCGCGGCGTACTTCCACAAGACCGAGTGCTTCTGCTTTACCCAGCAGGTGCTGCAGCCCGGCGAACGCATCGAGATGCCGGTGCGCTTCATCGTCGACCGCGATCTGCCGGCCAGCGTGAAGCACCTGACACTGGCTTACACCTTGTTCGACATCACCGCTCGCCACCCGCCGGTCGCGCATGTTGCGGCCCAGGACGTCCAGGGCGCCCGTTAAGGGAAGGAGAACAGCAATGGCAAGTCATGAGCACTACTACGTTCCGGCGCAGAGCAAGTGGCCGATCATCGCGACGGTCGGCATGTTCATCACGGTGTTCGGCCTTGGCACCTGGTTCAACGACATGAAAGCCGGGCACCCCGACTCCCATGGGCCGTTGATTTTCTTCGTCGGCGCGCTGTGCCTGGCCTACATGCTGTTCGGCTGGTTCGGGGCGGTGGTGAAAGAAAGCCGTGGCGGGCTGTACAGCCCGCAGCTGGACCGTTCGTTCCGCTGGGGCATGAGCTGGTTCATCTTTTCCGAGGTGATGTTCTTCCTGGCCTTTTTTGGCGCGCTGTTCTACGTCCGCGTATTGGCCGGGCCTTGGCTGGGCGGTGAAGGGGCCAAAGGCGTTGCGCACATGCTGTGGCCCAGCTTCGAGTTTGCCTGGCCGCTGCTGCACACGCCTGACCCGAAACTGTTCCCGCCGCCCAAGGAAGTCATCGACCCTTGGCACTTGCCGTTGATCAACACCATTTTGCTGGTGAGCTCCAGTGTGACCATCACCATTGCCCACCATGCCTTGCGGCGTGACCACCGGGGTGCGCTGAAACTGTGGATGGCGCTGACCATCGCGCTGGGCATCAGCTTCATCACGCTGCAGGCCTACGAGTACCACGAGGCCTATACCAAGCTGGGGCTGACGCTGGGCTCGGGGATCTACGGCGCGACCTTCTTCATGCTCACCGGCTTCCACGGCGCCCACGTGACGCTGGGCACGATCATCTTGATCGTGATGTTCGTGCGCATCCTGCGCGGGCACTTCAACCCCGACAAACACTTCGGCTTCGAAGCGGCCAGCTGGTACTGGCACTTCGTCGATGTGGTGTGGGTGGGGCTGTTCATCTTTGTGTATGTGCTTTGACACATGTGCAGGCCAGTCAAGGCGATACAGGTTCAGAAGGGGGCGTGTGACACCAGCTGGCCACTGATGAAGCCGTAGGCCACCAGGCCGATGGTCAGGGCCGCCAGGGTCACGCGCACGGTCAGTGCCTTCAGCAAGCGGGTCGAGTTTTCGTCGTCCTTGACCAGGAACACCAGGCCACTGAACAGGCTGGCAACCGTGGCCAACAGCATCAGGACAATCGCGGCCTTGAGCATGGCGCTTCTCCGGGGGGATGCGGTGATGTGGATAAGTATAGCGAGGCGCCTGTGAGGCCGTTTCGCCCAGGTTGGGTCCCGACCCTGGTGGTGCTTGCGCTGCTACCGGGGTTGATCGCGCTTGGCTGCTGGCAATTGGGCCGCGCCGACGAAAAGCGCGCGCTGCTGGCGACCTATGCCGAGCGCAGCCTCGACACGCCGCTCTCCACTGCCCAGTTGCAGCAACGCGACGATGCCGCCTACCGCCGTGTGCACCTGTACGGCCGTTTCGATGGTGAACACAGCCTGCTGCTGGATAACCGAATGCGCGACGGCGAGGCCGGCGTCGAGCTGTTGCAGCCCTTCCATGACCAGGCCAGTGGGCTGTGGTTGCTGGTCAACCGCGGCTGGTTGCCGTGGCCGGACCGCCGCGTGCCGGTGCACTTCGCAACCCCGGCGCAGCCGCTGGCGCTGGACGCATCGGTGTATGTGGCGCCTGGCAGCACCTTCCAGCTGCACCCGGACCCCGCCGGCGGCCAATGGCCGCACTTGCTGACGGCCATCAATGCCGCCCAGCTGTGGCAGCAATTGGGCCGCGAAGGCTACGCCCATGAGCTGCGCTTGGAGCCCGGGCCGGCCAGCTATCGCCTGGGTTGGCCGGTCGTTGCGCTGGGGCCGGAAAAGCACCTGGGCTATGCGGTGCAGTGGTTTGCCCTGGCCACCGCGCTGGTGCTGCTCTACCTCTATTTTGGCTGGCACAACAACAAAAAGGAGAACCACCATGGCCGCCGCCACCCGTCCACTGGACGTGCCTGAACGCAGCAAGCCCAGAACCCGCGGGCGTTTGCAGCTGATTCTGATTCTGCTGGTAGTGCTCGGCCCGATGATCCTGGCCACCAGCATGTACAAGCTCAAGTTCTGGGTGCCAGACGGCCGCAGCTACCACGGCGCGATGATCGGCAACGGCGAGAGCCGCAGCGATATCGGCATCGATGGCCAGGACGCGCGCTGGCAAGTGTTGGTCAGCACGCCCGAGGCCTGCGCCGAAGATTGCCAGCGCCTGGTGTACCTGGCCCGGCAGATACAAGTTGGCCTGGGCCGTGATGCCGGCCGTGCCAGCCATGCGCTGGCTGCCGCGCAGCCATTGAGCGCTGACTACCAGGCGCTGCTCGGCCGGGAGTACCCGCAGTTGCAACGCTACCCGCTGGATGCCCAGCGCTACCTGAACAAGGTCGGTGAGCTTGGCCCGCAACTGTGGATCGTCGACCCGCACGGCAACCTGGTGCTGCGTTACGACGCCAAGGTCAACGGCAAGCACGTGCTGGACGACCTGCGCCACCTGCTTAAGTTGTCCAACATCGGCTAGGAGCCTGTCATGGCCAGACCCGGATTCCGCCTCGCTGTGTTCGCCACCCTGCTGGCACTGCTGGTCGTGCTGCTGGGCGCCTATACCCGCCTGACCCATGCAGGCCTGGGCTGCCCCGATTGGCCCGGCTGCTATGGCTTTATCAGTGTGCCGAAGACCGACGCCCAGCTGGCCCATGCCGAAATGCACTTCCCCGAGCACCCGGTGGAAGCCGCCAAGGGCTGGGCCGAGATGGTCCATCGCTACTTCGCCGGCACCCTGGCGCTGGTGATTGCCTGGCTGGCCTTGCAGGCCGTGCGCCGGCATGCACGTGATGGCCAGCCCTACCGCTTGCCGGTGCTGTTGCTGGGGGTGGTGTTGGCCCAGGCGGCGTTTGGCATGTGGACAGTAACCCTCAAGCTGTGGCCGCAAGTGGTCACCGCGCACCTGCTGGGTGGGTTCACCACCTTGAGCCTGCTGTTTCTGCTGTCTCTGCGTCTATCCCGGGCCTTTGCGCCATTGCCAAAACTGCCGTTGAGCCTGCGCCGCATCGCGGCCCTGGCGCTGTTGGTGGTGATCGGCCAGATCGCCCTGGGGGGCTGGGTCAGCGCCAACTATGCGGCGGTCGCCTGTATCGACTTGCCGACCTGCCACGGCCAATGGTGGCCGGCAGCGGACTTCAGCAACGGCTTTCACCTGACCCAGCACGTCGGCCCCAACTACCTGGGCGGGCAACTGGACAGCGATGCGCGCACGGCCATCCACATCAGCCACCGGCTGGGTGCCTTGCTGGTCAGTGCCGTGCTGCTGATGCTGAGCTTCAAGCTTTACCGCTGCGGCCTTTCTGGCCTGGCCCGGCTGGTGTTGCTGGCCTTGGCCGTGCAGGTCGGCCTGGGCATCAGCAACGTGCTGTTCCACCTGCCGCTTGGCGTGGCAGTGGCCCATAACGCAGGCGGGGCCATGCTGTTGATGAGCATGGTGCTGGTCAATTACCGCATCCGCGTGGTCGACAAAGTGCGCGTCGGCCATGGCTGGCGCCTGACGCCGGTGGTGGGCGTGGATATCTCCCACCCTATGAGGAACGATTCGTGGCGACGCTTCTAAGCGTACGACGGGCAGGTTGGCGCGATTATCTGGAGCTGACCAAGCCCAAGGTGGTGGTGCTGATGTTGATCACCTCCCTGGCAGGCATGTTCCTCGCCAGCCGCGCAGGCGTTGCCTGGAGCGTGCTGCTGTTCGGCAACCTGGGCATTGGCCTGTGTGCGGGCGCCGCGGCGGTGGTCAACCACGTGGTAGACCGGCGCATCGACGCCTTGATGGCGCGTACCCACAAACGGCCGTTGGCCACAGGCCGGGTCGCGCCGCTACCGGCGCTGGCCTTTGCGTTGGCACTGGCGGTGCTGGGCATGGCGCTGTTGCTGGTGTTCACCAACAGCCTGACCGCCTGGCTGACACTGGCGTCGTTGCTGGGCTATGCGGTGCTCTACACCGGCTTCTTGAAGCGTGCCACGCCGCAGAACATCGTGATTGGTGGCCTGGCCGGCGCGGCGCCGCCACTGCTTGGCTGGGTGGCGGTCAGCGGCCATGTCAGTGCCGAGCCGCTGTTGCTGGTGCTGATCATCTTCGCCTGGACCCCACCGCACTTCTGGGCCTTGGCCATCCACCGCAAAGCGGAGTACGCCAAGGCCGATATCCCGATGCTGCCGGTGACCCATGGCGAGCGCTACACCACGCTGCATATCCTGCTCTACACCCTGATTTTGCTGGCGGTGAGCCTGCTGCCCTATGCCATCCACATGAGCGGCCCGTTGTACCTCGCTTGTGCCCTCGCCTTGGGCCTGCGCTTCCTGCAGTGGGCCTGGGTGTTGTACCGTGGCAGCCGGCCGCACGCGGCGATTGGCACCTTCAAGTACTCTATCGGCTACTTGTTCGCGCTGTTCATCGCGTTGCTCATTGACCACTACCTGTTGTTGAACCTATGACCCGAACCCAGAAAACCGTCTTCATCCTCGTCGCCCTGGTCGCGTTGATCCTGGGCCTGACCGTCAACAAGGTGCTCAATGGCCGCGATCAGCCGAACCCCACCGAGCTGATCGACGCCGGCATCATCCTCTTGCCGCAGAGCCGTACGGTGGCGGACGTGACCATGACCAACCAGGATGGCCAGCCCGTGCAACTGGATGACCTCAAGGGGAAATGGTCGCTGCTGTTCTTCGGCTACACCTATTGCCCAGACATCTGCCCCACCACCCTGGCCCAGTTACGCCAGGTGAAGAGCGAATTGCCCAAGGAAGCCGTGGACCGGTTGCAGGTGGTGCTGGTGAGCGTGGACCCGAACCGCGACACGCCGAACCAGCTCAAGCAGTACCTGGGCTACTTCGACAAAGATTTTGTCGGGGTGGCGGGGTCGATCGAAGACACCCAGAAGCTGGCGAATGCCTTGAGCATTCCGTTCATTCCGGCCGATACCAGTAAGCCTGGGTATACCGTGGATCACAGCGGCAACCTGGCGATCGTTGGGCCGGATGGGCGTCAGCGCGGGTTCATTCGTGCGCCGTTCAACAACCAGAAGCTGGTGGCGCAGTTGCCGGGGCTGGTCAAGCGGGACTAAACAGGCTTTAAAAGCTTCGCGGGGCAAGCCCGCTCCCACAGCATCATCCCAAAGCCTGAGGCTAGCGATGTACCTGTGGGAGCGGGCTTGCCCCGCGAAGAATCCAGCGTGATCTAGAAGCTTAGAACGCCGGTACGACAGCGCCCTTGTACTTCTCGTTGATGAACTGCTTCACCTCTGGCGAGTGCAGCGCGGCCGCCAGTTTCTTCATGTCTTCGGAGTCTTTGTTGTCCGGGCGGGCAACCAGGATGTTCACGTATGGCGAGTCGCTGCCTTCGATGGCCAGCGCGTCTTTCTCAGGGTTCAGCTTGGCTTCCAACGCGTAGTTGGTGTTGATCAGGGCCGCATCGACCTGGGTCAGCACGCGCGGGATGGTGGCCGCTTCCAGCTCACGGAACTTCACGTTTTTCGGGTTTTGTGCAACATCCTTAACGGTCGACAGGATGTTCTTGTTGTCCTTGAGCTTGATCACGCCGGCCTTGTCCAGCAGCAGCAGCGCGCGGCCGCCGTTGGTGGCGTCGTTGGGGATGACCACGGTAGCGCCGGAGGGCAGCTCGTCGAGCTTCTTGACCTTGGTCGAGTAAACGCCCAGCGGCTCGATGTGCACGCCGGTCACGCTGACCAGGTCGGTGCCCTTGGCCTTGTTGAACTCATCCAGGTACGGCTGGTGCTGGAAAAAGTTGGCGTCCAGGCGCTTCTCGGCCACCTGCACGTTCGGCTGGATGTAGTCGGTGAATTCCTTGACCTTCAGCTCCACGCCTTCTTTCGCCAGTTGCGGTTTGACGAAGTTGAGGATCTCGGCGTGCGGCACCGGCGTGGCGGCGACGGTCAGGGTATCGGCGTGGGCCGAGAAGGCCGCGACAGCGGCAGCAACAGCAAGCAGCTTCTTCATTGATCACTCCTTGTGAGGGCCGCGACGGCCCCCGAACGGGTCGGCCAGGCCGACCCCATTGGGGTTACTTACGGGAAAAATGCACGACCAGTTTGTCGCCCACGCTCTGCAGCACCTGAACCAGCACCAGCAACAGCACCACGGTCACGACCATGACATCGGTCTGGAAGCGCTGGTAGCCAAAGCGGATGGCCAGGTCGCCCAGGCCGCCCGCGCCGACCACACCGGCCATGGCGGTGTACGACACCAGGGTAATGGCGGTCACGGTGATGGCCGCGAAGATGCCGGGACGGGCTTCGGGCAGCAGCGCGCTGGTGATGATCTGGCGCGTTGTGGCGCCCATCGACTGGGTGGCTTCGATGATGCCGCGGTCCACTTCACGCAGGGCGGTTTCGACCAGGCGTGCGAAGAACGGCGTGGCCCCGACCACCAGTGGCGGAATGGCGCCGGCGACGCCCAGCGAGGTGCCGGTGATCAGCACGGTGATCGGGATCATCACGATCAGCAAAATGATGAACGGCAGCGAACGCAGGATGTTGACGACCAGCGACAGCAGCGCGTACACACCTTTTTGCTCGAACATCTGGCGCGGCCCGCAAAGGAACAGCAGCACGCCCAATGGCAGGCCCAGCAGCACGGTGAAGAACAGCGAGCCGAACAGCATGATCATGGTGTCGATGGTGGCCAGCCAGATTTCGGCCCAGTCGACGTTGGCAAAGAAATTCAGGGCGTCCATCAACGCAGTACCTCCATATGTACGTCAGCTGCCTTGAAGCGGTCGAACGCCGCTTCCATGTCGCCGCCGGTGACGGCCAGGGTCAGCTGCCCATAGGGGACATCCTTGATGCGGTCGATACGCCCGGCCAGGATGCTGTAGTCAACGCCCGTCTCGCGGGCGACGGTGCCCAGCAGCGGTGCGTAGGTGGCCTCGCCCTGGAAGGTCAGGCGTACGATGCGGCCGGGTACGTGGGCGAAGTCATCACGCTGCTCGCCTTCATCGACCTGCTCGTCCTCCTGGACGAAACGCTTGGTAGTCGCGTGCTGCGGGTGCAGGAACACATCGGCCACCGGCCCTTGTTCGACGATCTGCCCAGCGTCCATCACGGCCACGCGGTCGCAGACACGGCGGATCACGTCCATTTCGTGGGTGATCAGGACGATGGTCAGCTTCAGCTCACGGTTGATCTCGGCCAGCAGTTGCAGCACCGATGCAGTGGTCTGCGGGTCAAGCGCGCTGGTGGCTTCGTCGCACAGCAGGATCTTCGGGTTGGTAGACAGGGCGCGGGCGATGCCGACGCGCTGCTTCTGGCCGCCCGACAACTGCGCGGGGTACTTCTTGGCGTGGTCTTGCAAGCCGACGCGGGCCAGCAGCTCGGTGACGCGCTTGTCGATGTCGCTGCGCGACAGCTCGCCGGCCAGGGTCAATGGCAGGGCCACGTTGTCGGCCACGGTCTTGGAGGCCAGCAGGTTGAAGTGTTGGAAAATCATCCCGACCTGCTGCCGGAAGCCGCGCAGCTGGTTGGCGTTGAACGCGGTGACGTCCTCGCCATCGACAATGATCTTGCCGCCCGAAGGCTCTTCGAGGCGGTTGATCAGGCGCAGCAGGGTGCTTTTGCCAGCGCCGGAGTGGCCGATCAGGCCGAACACCTGGCCATCTTCGATGGTCAGGCTGGTCGGGTTGAGGGCGGGGATTTCCCTACCGGCGACGCGGTAGGTCTTGTGCACATGTTGGAACTCGATCACGTAGCGAACCTTGTGGGGCGCATGGAATTTGGGGCAGCGGTTAGCTGGGGTGGCGCATTTTAGCCTTTTCCCATAGCTGTTCTTAGCATTTATTTCGTAATGCACCAACCCGGCGGGCATAACGCGACAACCGGTAAAGCTTATTGAACGTAGCCAATCGGGCTCCAGTCACTAATAGAACAAGCCCTCACGGGCAATGCCTGATGACTGATGAGGAAAGCCGACCATGCCCAGCAAGAAAGTTGATGCACCCAAAGAAAGCCAGGCCGCCGGGGTCAACAGCCCTGATCATGCCAATACCAATACCAAGCTGCAGAGCCTTGAAGGCGTGCGCAGCGATGCCACAGGCCAGGCCCTGCGCACCAATCAAGGCGTGAAGATCGCCGACAACCAGAACACCCTAAAGGCCGGGCCACGTGGGCCTTCGCTGCTCGAAGACTTCATCATGCGCGAGAAGATCACCCACTTCGATCATGAGCGCATCCCTGAACGCATCGTCCATGCCCGAGGCACCGGCGCCCATGGTTACTTCCAGAGCTACGGCAACCACGCCGAGCTGACCAAGGCCGGTTTCCTGCAGGACCCTGAGAAGATCACCCCGGTGTTCGTGCGCTTTTCCACCGTGCAGGGCCCGCGTGGGTCGGGTGACACGGTGCGCGATGTGCGTGGTTTTGCCGTCAAGTTCTATACCGATGAAGGCAATTTCGACCTGGTTGGCAACAACATGCCGGTGTTCTTCATCCAGGATGCGATCAAGTTCCCCGACTTCGTGCATGCGGTGAAGCCCGAGCCGCACAACGAGATGCCCACCGGCGGTTCGGCCCACGACACGTTCTGGGACTTCGTTTCGCTGGTGCCCGAGTCGGCGCACATGGTCATGTGGGCCATGTCTGACCGCGCCATCCCGCGCAGCCTGCGGATGATGGAGGGCTTTGGCATCCACACCTTCCGCCTGATCAATGCCGAAGGCGTGGCCAGCTTCGTCAAGTTCCACTGGAAGCCGCGCCAAGGCGTGCACTCCGTGCTGTGGGACGAAGCGCAAAAGCTTGCGGGCAAGGACACCGACTTCCACCGCCGCGACCTGAGCGAGGCCATCGAGACCGGCGACTACCCTGAGTGGGAGCTGGGCGTACAGATCGTGCCGGAAGCCGATGAGCACACATTCGAGTTCGACCTGCTCGACCCCACCAAGATCATCCCCGAAGAACTGGTGCCGGTTACACCGTTGGGCAAGATGGTGCTCAACCGTAACCCCGACAATTTCTTTGCCGAAGTGGAGCAGGTCGCGTTCTGCCCGGGGCATATCGTGCCGGGCATCGACTTTTCCAATGACCCCCTGCTGCAAGGCCGGTTGTTCTCCTATACCGACACGCAACTGAGCCGGCTGGGTGGGCCGAACTTCCATGAGATTCCGATCAACCGCCCGGTCGCGCCGAACCATAACAACCAGCGTGACGCGCTGCACCGGCAGACTATCCACAAGGGCCGCGCGTCCTACGAACCCAACTCGATTGACGGCGGCTGGCCGAAAGAAACCCCTGCCGCGGCCCAGGATGGCGGCTTTGAGAGTTATCAGGAACGCATCGACGCGGTGAAGATTCGCCAGCGCAGCGAGTCGTTCGGCGATCACTTCTCGCAGGCGCGTTTGTTCTTCCACAGCATGAGCCCCAATGAGCAGCAGCACATCATCAAGGCGTACAGCTTCGAGCTGGGCAAAGTGGAGCGCGAGCACATCCGCGTGCGTGAGGTGAACGAGATTCTGGCCAACATCGACCTGAAGCTGGCAGCAGCGGTGGCAGCCAACCTCGGCTTGCCTGCGCCCAAGGCTGGCACGGTGCAGGTCAAAGGCAGCAAGTTGGCGCAATCACCGGCCTTGAGCCAGATGAATCACCCGGGCAGTGTCGGTATCAAAGGCCGCAAAATTGCCGTGCTGGTGGCAGATGGGGTGGATGGGGCGAGTGTCGATCAGTTGGTCAAGGCGCTGGAGGCGCACAGTGCGCGCATTCTGGTGCTGGGGCCAAGTTCGGCGCCGGTTAAAACCGCCCAAGGCAAGCCGCTACCGGTGGATGCGTCGATGGAGGGCATGCCTTCGATCATGTTCGACGGCATTCTGGTGCCGGCTGGCAAGGCGTCGCTGGATGCGTTGGGCGCCAGTGGGCTGGCCAAGCACTTCCTGCTGGAGGGCTACAAGCACCTGAAGGCGATCGCGTTGGCCAAGGAAGGCAAGGCATTGCTGGGCAGCTTGGGGCTCAAGGAAGACAAGGGCTTGCTGCTGGGGGATGACCAGAAAACCGTGGATGCCTTTGTGAAAGCGGTAGAGGGGCATCGGGTTTGGGAGCGGGAGGCGGCTGCTGAGGCGGTGCCGGCCTAAGGGGGGCTGCTTTGCAGCCCATCGCAGGCAAGCCAGCTCCTACAAGTGCACCACAGTTCCTGAGGGCAGTGGTGGCATTTGTGGGAGCGGGCTTGCCCCGCGAAGCTGTTCAGCGCTGATGCGGGATCAGTACCACCTGGGCTGGCAGCTTGCGCTGAATTTCGTGCTTCTGGTTTAGCTTGAACCCGCTGTCAATCTTGTGCACCCGCTTTTCCAGCAGTGTCTTCAACCAAGGCGCATCCTCGGTGCGCGGCACCTGGAACACCACGTCGCACTGATAACTCACCACATCGGCAGCAATCTCATCGAGCTGGCGGCGCATGGCGGCAATGTCCGTGGTCTTCAGCGCAATCACGGTGCTCGGTGCAGTCGGGTCGATCACGCGCGCCTGGGGCTTGGCCTCGGCCGCCTTCAGCGCAGCCTCGGCCTTTTCCAGCTCGGCCTTACGGGCCTGGCTGACGGCATCGCCACCGGTGACCGCCGGGGCCTGGGGCATCAGCGCGCGGGCACGTGCCAAGGCGGTGGCTGCAGCGTTGACGTCGCCCTTCTGCAGGACGATCTGGCTACGCTGCAGGTACGCTTCGGCCAGCTGCCGCTGGTACTGCTCCAGGCGCGGGTCAACGGGTGACTGGGCCTGCAAGGCAGCCAACTGGTCTTCGGCGGTAGCTAGCTCATTGCTGGCGATGTTCTGTTGCAACTGCTGCCAGGCATCGGCTTGGGCAGGTGCATCGGCCTGTTCGACCGGGGCACTGGAACAGGCAGCCAGGAACAGGGAAAACGCGGCAACAAGCAGATAACGGGAGGCGAACGGCTTCATTCCTGCGACTCTCTATTTGCGCAAAAAGCGAGCAAGTCTACACCCAGGTGCGCACGCTCGAAAACAAGTCTTACAGACCTTTTACCCGCGAAAAGGTTGCAGGGTGCGCTGTTGCGCACCCCGGTTTTCAGCGTTTTGGCAGGGCCAGGCTCAGCAAGAATAGCACTGCCGCGCAGACCACGATGGAAGGGCCGGCCGGGGTGTCCTTGAACCAGGACATGGCCAAGCCGCCACACACCGCCGTCACCCCCAGCAGGCTGGCGCCCAAGGCCATCTGCTCGGGCGAGCGGGCGTGGCGTTGCGCGGCGGCGGCGGGGATGATCAGCAGGGAGGTAATCAACAGCACACCGACGATCTTCATCGCCACGGCGATCACCACGGCAATCAACAGCATCAAGGCCAGGCGCAGGCCCGCCACTGGCAGGCCCTCGACCATGGCCAATTCTTCATGCACGGTCACGGCCAGCAACGGCCGCCACAGTGCGGCGAGCAGCAGCAATACCAGCACGCTGCCACCGAGGATCCAGGCAAGGTCAGTGGTGCTGATGGCCAGCAGGTCACCGAACAGGTAGGCCATCAGGTCGATGCGCACATCGTGCATGAAGCTCAGGACCACCAGGCCCAGGGACAGCGTGCTGGGGGCGAGGATGCCAAGCAGGGTGTCGGAGGCCAGCGGTTGGCGTTGCTGCAAAGTCACCAGCAGCAACGCCAGCAGCAGGCAGCCCACGGTTACCGCCAGTGCTGGGCTGACGTCCAGGGCAAAACCCAGGGCTACCCCGAGCAGCGCGGCGTGGGACAGGGTATCGCCGAAATAGGCCATGCGCCGCCACACCACGAACGACCCCAGAGGGCCGGCCACCAACGCCAGGGACAGACCGGCAAGCAGGGCATAAAGAAGAAAATCAGCCATGCTTGCAGTGCTCTCCGTGAACATGGGTGCCAGGGGCGACCACCGAGCCGTGCAGGTCGTGGCTGTGGTCGTGATGGTGGTGATAGATCGCCAGGCTTGGCGCGTTCTGGCCGAACAGCTCGACGAAGGCCGGGTCGTTGCTGACCTGCTCGGGGTGGCCGGAGCAGCACACATGCCGGTTGAGGCAGACCACCTGGTCGGTGGCGCTCATCACCAGGTGCAGGTCGTGCGAAACCATCAGCACGCCGCAACCGTGGCGGTCGCGTAGGCGGGTGATGAGGTTGTACAGCTCGGTCTGGCCGACCACGTCGACCCCTTGCACCGGCTCATCGAGCACCAGCAGTTGTGGCTCGCGCAGCAGCGCCCGGGCCAGCAGCACGCGCTGCATCTCGCCGCCGGAAATGGTCTGGATCGGGTTGTCGATGACCTGCTCGGCCCCCACTTCCTGCAGCGCCGACAAGGCAGCTGCGCGGTCTACGCCGGGTACCAGGCGCAAAAAGCGCAGCACCGACAGCGGGAGCGTGGCATCCACCTGGATTTTTTGCGGCATGTAGCCAATGCGCAGCTTCGGCTTGCGCCAGACTTTGCCCCGGTGCGGCTTGAGCAGCCCCAGCACGGCGCGTACCAAGGTGGTCTTGCCTGCCCCGTTGGGGCCGATCAGGGTCACGATCTGGCCCGGTGCCACTGACAGGTCGATGCTGTCGAGCACCGCCTCGCCGGCGAAGGTGACACCGACCTGTTCCAGGCGGATCAGTGCGTCGCTCATGCCGCGCTCCGGCAGTTGCTGCACAGGCCGACCACTTCCACGGTCTGGGTTTCGACGCTGAAGCCGACGCCCTTGGCGCTGCTGATGATGGCGTCGCTGATGCTGTCCTGCTCCAGCTCGATGGCTACATGGCAGGCACGGCAGATCAGGAACTGGCCCTGGTGCACATGCTCTGGGTGGCTGCAGCCGATGAAGGCGTTGAGCGAGGCGATGCGGTGCACCAGGCCGTTGTCGAGGAGAAAATCCAGGGCGCGGTACACGGTCGGCGGTGCGGCGCGGCGGCCGTCCTGCTCGCTGAGCACGGCGAGAATGTCGTAGGCCCCCAGCGGCTTGTGGCTTTGCCAGACCAGCTCCAGCACACGGCGGCGCAGTGCGGTCAGACGCAACCCCTGGCGGGTGCACAAGGCATCGGCTTCGGCCAGTGCGCTGTGTACGCAATGGGAGTGATCGTGGGGGCGGTTGGCCAGCGGCGTGATGGACATGGGCAGCGACGGTTCTGGATGGAGACGTTATTATGTTACCTGTTTCTGTCGAGCCGAGTATTCACCGTGTCCCGATTCCTAGCCCTTTTTGTCGCTTTCATCGCATTTTCAGCCCAGGCCGACGTGCGTGTGCTGACCAGTATCAAACCGCTGCAGCAGATTGCCGCCGCCGTTCAGGACGGGGTTGGCAGCCCGGATGTGCTGTTGCCGCCTGGCGCTTCGCCGCACCATTACGCCCTGCGCCCCTCCGACGTACGGCGCGTCGCGGATGCCGACCTGCTGTACTGGATCGGGCCGGACATGGAGAACTTTCTGCCGCGCGTGCTGAAAGGGCGGGACAAGGCCACCGTTGCGGTTCAGTCGCTGACTGGCATGCAGTTGCGCCATTTTGGCGAAGACAGCCACTCGCATGATGAAGACGACCACGACGACCATGACCACGATCACCGCCCAGGCAGCCTCGACGCGCACCTGTGGCTGTCGTCGGTCAATGCCCGGGTGATCGCAGCGAAGATGGCGGCGGACCTGGCCGAGGTCGACCCGGCCAATGCCCCGCGTTACCAGGCCAACCTGAAGGCCTTCGTCGAGCGTCTGGATGCCCTGGATGGGCGTATCAAGGCGCGGGTGGCGGGTATCGCCGACAAGCCGTATTTCGTGTTTCACGAGGCGTTCGATTACTTCGAGGCCAATTATGGTCTGAAGCACACCGGGGTATTCAGTGTGGCTTCCGAGGTGCAGCCGGGCGCGCAGCATGTGGCCGCCATGCGCAAGCGCCTGCAGGAAGTGGGCAAGACCTGCGTGTTCAGCGAGCCGCCGCTGCGGCCGCGGTTGGCGGAGACGCTGACGGCGGGGTTGCCGGTGCGGTTGGCCGAGCTGGATGCCTTGGGTGGCACGGACCCGGTGGATGCCAAGGGCTATGAGCGCCTGCTGGAGAAGCTGGGTAGCGACCTGGCGGGGTGCCTGGAGCAGCTCTAAGGCGCGCGGCTTTTTGGTGGGGTTGCGCCCTGCCTGCGGCCATGCGCGATCCTGGTAGGAGCAGCCTTGTGCTGCGAAGAGGCCGGTAAAAACACAGAAAATCTTTGCTGTTATTACCGGCCTCTTCGCAGCACAAGGCTGCTCCTACAGGTTCATCCTCGCTCTTGGTGGGTTCAGAGGGCGAACGGCAGGTGTAATGCCACCTGCTGGCGCTGCGCCAGGCGCACCTCGAACTCGCTCGGGTCATGGATCATCACATCCATCCCGGCAAACGATTCCGCCGCAATCAGGCGCGACAGCCAGAAACGCACACACCCGACCCGCAACATCTCGGGCCACAGCTCGGCCTCGGCGGCGGTGAACGGGCGCAGCGCCGCGTAGGCCGCCAGCAGCGCCTGGGCGCGTGGCACATCGAGGGCCCCGTGCTCATCGATACACCAGTCGTTCACGGTGATGGCGATGTCATATAGCATCGGCCCCGAGCAGGCGTTGTAGAAGTCGATCACACCGGTCAGGTGGGTGCCTTCGAACATCACGTTGTCGCGGAACAGGTCGGCGTGCAGGTTGGCCCGTGGCAAGGCCAGGATCTGCGCCTTGTGTGCATTGATTTCGTCCAGCGCTGGCTGCAACAGCGCAATCTGTTCGGCACTCAGGCGCGGCATCAGCTCGGCGCCAGACGCCAGCATCCAGTCCAGGCCACGGTCGGTCTTGCGCTCGATGACGTGGTTGCGGGTAGCCAGGTGGATGTGCGCGAGCAACTCGCCAACCTGGGCGCAGTGCTGGTTGTTGGGCACCTTGATGTGTTTGCCCGACAGCCGCGGCTGCAGCAACGCAGGCTTGCCACACAGTTCGCGCAGGCCATTGCCATCACGGTCACGCAGGGCGTACGGCACGGGCATGTCGGCGTCATGCAGCACGTCGAGCAGCTCGATGAAGAACGGCATGTCTTCGCTCGGGCCGCGCTCGATCAGCGTCAGGACGAACTCACCCTGTTCCAGGCTGACGAAGAAGTTGCTGTTTTCGGTACCGGCGGCGATGCCCTGGAAGTCGAGCAGACGGCCCAGCTGGTACGGCGCCAGAAAGGTTTCCAGCTCAGGCCGGGTCACGGGGGTGAAAACTGACATGATGAAAAATGCCCATACGGGCACTTCCGCCGGGAAGTGCCAGGTTAATGTGAACGATACGCGTCAGCTTACCACTCGAAGATCTTCCAGGACGGAATCAGCATGTCCGGCTGGTCGGAACGAATGAAATTGGCATCAGTGCCGTCGGCGCGTACCAGGAAATAAGGCTTGCCGTTTTTTGGCGTGATCTTGATCGCATACAGGAAGCCGTTCTGACGGTATTCCTGGATGGTTTTATCGCCTTCCGTGCGAATGGTCACCTCGGGATCGGCCGAGGGGGCGTCGTCCGCCGCCAGGGTGACGACTGGCATGGTTGCCAACAGACCGAGCAGTAACAGGCGATTGAGTGTACGCATGATAACCTTGTCCCTTTGTCGTCATTGATCCGGCTATTCTAGCTCCGGACCCGCCGAAAAGGTTGATTCTGCTCATGAGCCAAGCGCCCCTCGTCCTGGTGGACGGTTCCTCCTACCTCTACCGCGCTTTCCACGCATTGCCGCCGCTGACCACCTCCAAAGGCATGCCTACCGGCGCGGTCAAGGGTGTGCTGAACATGCTCAAGAGCCTGCGCAAGCAATACCCTGACAGCCTGTTTGCAGTGGTGTTCGACGCCAAGGGCGGTACCTTCCGCGATGCCATGTTCGCCGAGTACAAGGCCAACCGCCCGAGCATGCCCGATGACCTGCGGGTGCAGATCGAACCCCTGCATGCCAGCGTCAAGGCCTTGGGCTACCCCTTGCTGTGCGTCGAAGGCGTGGAGGCCGACGATGTCATCGGCACCCTGGCGCGCAGCAGCGCGGCGCAAGGCCGGCCGGTGATCATTTCGACGGGCGACAAGGACATGGCGCAGTTGGTGGACGGCCACGTCACCTTGGTCAACACCATGACCGGTAGCGTGATGGATGTTGCCGGCGTGCACGAAAAGTTCGGCGTCGGCCCCGAGCACATCATCGATTTCCTGGCCCTGATGGGCGACAAGGTCGACAACATTCCGGGCGTGCCGGGTGTGGGCGAGAAGACCGCTGCCGGCCTGCTGACCGGTATCGGTGGCGGCCTGCGTGATGTCTACGACAACCTCGACAAGGTCCCGGGCCTGAGCATCCGTGGCGCCAAGACCTTGCCGGCCAAGCTTGAGGAACACCGTGAGGCGGCGTTCCTGTCCTATGAGCTGGCCACCATCAAGATCGATGTGCCGCTGGATATCGAAGTCGAGGCGCTGGTCTGCGGCGAGCCAGACCGCGATGCGCTGCTGGCGTTGTACACCGAGATGGAGTTCAAGAGCTGGGTCGCCGACGTTCAGCGTGAAGCTGCCAGGGCCGGGGCAACCGTGGCCGTGCCTGAAGAAGCGGCGCCGGCGGCCAAGGCCGAACCGAAGTACGAGACGGTCCTCGACCAGGCCCGTTTCGACGCCTGGCTGGACAAACTGCGCCAGGCCTCGCTGTTTGCGTTCGACACCGAAACCACCGGCCTGGACGCGCAGCAGGCGCAACTGGTCGGCCTGTCGTTCGCGGTCGAGCCGTTCGAAGCCGCCTATGTGCCGCTGACCCATGACTACGAAGGCGCGCCGGTTCAGCTGGACCGCGAGGCTGTGCTGCTGGCGCTCAAACCCCTGCTCGAAGACGCAGCCAAAGCCAAAGTCGGGCAAAACGCCAAGTACGATATCAACATCCTGGCCAATGGCGCCCCGGCTATCCACATGCGCGGCGTGGCCTACGACACCATGCTCGAGTCCTATGTGCTGGACTCCACGGCCACCCGCCACGACATGGACAGCCTGGCGCAGAAGTACCTCGACCACACCACCATCACCTTCGAGCAGATTGCCGGCAAGGGCGCGAAACAGCTGACCTTCAACCAGATCCCGTTGGACAAGGCTGGCCCGTACGCCGCCGAGGACGCCGACATCACCCTGCGCCTGCACCAGGCGCTGCAGGCGCGCCTGGCCAAAACCCCAAGCGTGCAGCCGGTGCTGATGGACATCGAGATGCCGCTGGTGCCGGTGCTGGCCAAGATCGAGCGCCAGGGCGCGCTGGTGGATGCCGAGCTACTGCACGTGCAAAGCGGCGAACTGGGCGTGAAGATGGCCGAACTGGAGCGCCGCGCCTACGAACTGGCTGGCGAGACCTTCAACCTGGGCTCGCCCAAGCAGTTGGGTGCGATCCTCTACGACAAGCTGGGCATGCCGGTGCTGAGCAAGACCGCCAAGGGCCAGCCGTCTACCGCCGAGGCGGTACTCGACGAACTGGCCGAGCAAGGCTACCCGCTGCCTGAGGTACTGATGCAGTACCGCAGCCTGAGCAAGCTCAAGAGCACCTACACCGACAAACTGCCAGGGCAGATCAACCCACGCACCGGGCGCATTCACACCTCTTACCAGCAGGCGGTGGCGGCCACCGGGCGCCTGTCGTCGAGCGACCCGAACCTGCAGAACATCCCGATTCGCACCGCCGAAGGGCGGCGTATCCGCCAGGCGTTCGTGGCCAGCCCTGGCTACAAGCTGCTGGCGGCGGACTATTCGCAGATCGAGCTGCGCATCATGGCTCACCTGGCCAAGGACGAAGGTTTGCTGCATGCCTTCCGCAACAACCTCGACGTGCACCGCGCCACTGCAGCTGAAGTGTTCGGCGTGCCGCTTGAGGCTGTTACCACCGACCAGCGCCGCAGCGCCAAGGCCATCAACTTCGGCCTGATCTACGGCATGAGCGCCTTTGGCCTGGCCAAGCAGATCGGCGTCGACCGCAAGCAGTCCCAGGACTACATCGACCGCTATTTCGCCCGCTACCCGGGCGTGCTGGCCTACATGGAGCGCACCCGCGCTCAGGCCGCCGAGCAAGGCTTCGTCGAAACGCTCTTTGGCCGTCGCCTGTACCTGCCAGACATCAACGCCAAGAACCCGGCCCTGCGCAAAGGCGCTGAGCGGACGGCGATCAACGCACCGATGCAGGGTACGGCTGCCGATATCATCAAGCGGGCGATGGTCAATGTGGACAACTGGCTGACCGAGAGCGGCCTGGATGCCCGCGTGATCCTGCAGGTGCACGATGAATTGGTGCTGGAGGTGCGTGAGGAGTTGGTCGAGCAGGTAAAAGATGAAATTCGATTGCACATGAGCCGTGCCGCGCAGCTGGATGTGCCGTTGCTGGTTGAAGCAGGCATTGGCGCGAATTGGGACGAAGCTCACTGATTGAGCCGGCAAAGCTGTGTAGGATCTGCGACGTAGTGAAGCGGATCCTGGCATGGCTAGATGCCATTAGTGCTGGAGTTTCATGAAACTATCGCAAATAGTTTTCAGGGCTTCGGAACTAAACCGGTGAAGCGGAACTCAGAGTAACTGAATGGCTGGTGAAGCCCTTCGATGCTCCTATGTTGTGTTAAGTGTTGGCAGATATCTGGACCCCGCCCTAGCGGTCCGGACTTGGACCCCGAACTTCCCCCTCCCCATACGAAGTCCGGGGTTTTTTTTGCCTGCGATTTGCCTGACAGGCGCTGCTGCTCCCCACTGTAGGAGCAGCCTTGTGCTGCGAAAGGGCCAATATGGGCAACAGATATCTACAGCCTGACATGGCCTCTTCGCAGCACACGGCTGCTCCTACTGGAGTCTATGCAGGTTTTCAGGCCACGGGCTTGTCTTCCAGCTCCATCCAGTCCGCCAGCACGCGGTAGGCTTCGTCCACCCCCAGGCGCTTCGGTGCCGAGAACAGTTGGATGGTCACTGCGTCGCCCCAGCCCTTGCGGATCTCCGACTGCACCTTGAGCAAGGTGTTCTTGCCGGCGCCGTGGGTGAGTTTGTCGGCCTTGGTCAGCAGGATGTGCATCGACATGCGGCTGGCCTTGGCCCAGTCGAGCATCATCTTGTCGAAGTCGGTCATCGGATGCCGCACGTCCATCATCAGGATCACACCGCGCAGGCACTCACGGCTGCCCAGGTAGGCTTCCAGGTGGCGCTGCCAGTGCTGCTTGAGTGGAATCGGTACTTTTGCATAACCATAGCCCGGCAGGTCGACCAAACGCCGTTCATCGTCCAGACTGAAGAAATTCAACAGCTGGGTGCGCCCCGGGGTTTTCGAGGTACGCGCCAGGCTGGCATGAGTCAGGGTATTGAGGGCGCTGGATTTGCCGGCGTTGGAACGGCCGGCGAAAGCCACCTCGTAACCCTGGTCGTCCGGGCATTGTTCGACCTTGGCTGCGCTGAGGGCGAATGTGGCTTTCTGGCAGAGGCCGAGGATGGGGTTCTTGACTTGCATGGGATATCCGATGTGGGTGTTGCCTGACTCTGAAGGCTCGAGCCTGGCAAGCGGTGTCGTTTCCGTTTGGATGGCGGAAGTATATAATGCCCCAGTTTTTGTGTGCTCATTCTCCCAGCGAAGGAGAGCGAGCATGGGGTGTCGAACAATAGCTCGCGCATCAGAACGCAGCGCGGCCCCCAACCCTGAAGGTCGTTCCGCATGGCGAAATGGCTGCTTGCTGTCGGTATGTTCCTGCCGTTTTTCAGCGCACAGGCTACACAGGATCCCGAGGTGTTGTACAACCGCACGTGTGCGGCCTGTCACGCCGGTCAGTTGCCACAGGCCCCCCAGCAGGGTGACCGGGCAGCATGGGAGCCAAGGCTGGCGCAAGGTGTGGATGTACTCGTGAGGCATGTGACCCAGGGTTTCAAGGCTATGCCGCCGCGTGGATTGTGCATGGACTGCAGTGCCGAGGACTACCGTTTGGTCATCCTTTGGATGAGCGGCAGTCCCGATACATAACATTTCACCCTTAGCCGTGTTGGATTAGCTGATGAACAAACTAGTCGTGAGTCTGCTGTTGACCATGGGTGTCGCAGGTGCGGCCATTGCTGCGGAACCTATCAAAGGCGATGCCGCCGCCGGCCAGGCCAAGACGGCCGTCTGTGGTGCCTGCCACAACCCCGACGGCAATAGCCTGGCACCGAACTTCCCGAAACTGGCAGGCCAGGGCCAGCGTTACCTCGAAAAACAACTGCACGATATCAAGTCCGGCAAGCGCACCGTGCTGGAGATGACCGGCATGCTGGCTGCCTTCAGTGACCAGGACCTGGCCGATATCGCGGCGTACTTTGCTAGCCAGAAAGGTAGCGTCGGGGCGGCCGACCCCAAGCTCGTCGAACGCGGCCGCGCCTTGTTCAATGGCGGCGACCTGGAAAAAGGCATGCCCGCCTGTACCGGCTGCCACTCACCGAACGGCGCAGGTAACGCCCTGGCCGGCTACCCGCACCTGGGTGGGCAGCACTCGCAATACGTGACCAAGCAACTGACCGAGTTCCGTGAAGGCGTGCGTACCAACGATGGCGATGCCATGACCATGCGTACCATCGCGGGCAAGCTGAGCAACCACGATATCGAAGCGTTGGCCAGCTACATCCAGGGCCTGCACTGAGGTGTATGGCGAGTTCTTCGTGGGCAAACCCGCGAAGAAGCTGGCGTATTAACATTCGGTTAATGTTGTAAGCCAAAGATGAAAGGGCGGCCGGACCGCCCTTTTTTACGTCCGCAGCCGTTACACTACAGAACTCGGGCCTGGCCCGGCCTGTCTCAACACAGGTCGCGTCGAGGCGACCCATGAATGCTCAGGAGTAAAGCATGCGTAAACTGATTCTCAGCGCTGCGCTGGTCGCCGCCAGCGTATTCGGTATGACCGCGGTACAGGCCGCCGAGCCTGTTGCCGGCAAGGAATATCTCGAGCTGAGCAACCCTGTTCCGGTTTCCGTGCCTGGCAAGATCGAAGTGGTCGAGCTGTTCTGGTACGGCTGCCCTCACTGCTACCACTTCGAGCCGGTAATCAACCCGTGGGCTGAAAAACTGCCGAAAGACGTTAACTTCAAGCGCGTACCGGCCATGTTTGGTGGCGCGTGGGACGCTCACGGCCAGATGTTCCTGACCCTCGAAGCCATGGGCGTCGAGCACAAGGTGCATGCCGCTGTCTTCGACGCCATCCAGAACCAGAAAAAGCGCCTGACCGAGCCTCAGGACATGGCCGACTTCCTCGCCACCCAAGGCGTGGACAAGGACAAATTCCTCGCCACCTTCAACTCCTTCGCCATCAAAGGCCAGGTCAACCAGGCCAAGGAACTGGCGAAGAAGTACGAAATCACCGGCGTACCGAGCATGGTCGTCAACGGCAAGTACCGCTTCGACCTGGGCACCGCAGGCGGGCCAGAGGGCGTGCTGAATGTTGCCGACCAGCTGATCGCCAAGGAGCGCGCCGCTAAGTAAGCGGCGTACCCATGCCCCGCTTCCGAAGCACGCGTGGCATTGGCCTGCACCAGCCGCAGGTCAACGAACATCACCTGCAGGCGCCTGGCCTGCCAGAGGATGGGCGCCTGCGGCTGCTCAGTTTCAATATTCAGGTTGGCATCAGCACTGAGCGCTACCGGCATTACCTGACCCGCAGCTGGCAGCACCTGCTGCCGCACACCGGGCGTGCCAGCAACCTGCAGAAAATCGGCAAGCTGCTCAGTGACTTCGACCTGGTGGCCTTGCAGGAAGCCGATGGCGGCAGCCTGCGTTCGGGCTACATCAACCAGGTCGAACACCTGGCCCAACTGGGTGCCTTCCCTTACTGGTACCAGCAGCTCAACCGTAACCTCGGGCGCTTCGCCCAGCACAGCAACGGCGTGCTCAGCCGCCTCAAGCCGCAACACCTTGAAGACCACCCCCTGCCCGGCCCGGCCGGCCGCGGTGCCATTCTGGTGCGCTTCGGCGAGGGTGAAGATGCGCTGATCGTGGTGATGATGCACCTGGCGCTCGGCGCCAAAACCCGCGCCCTGCAGCTTGGCTACATTCGCGAGCTGATTGGCGGCTACCGCCATCAGGTGTTGATGGGTGACATGAACACCCATGCCACCGACCTGCTGGAGCACTCCCCCCTGCGCGACCTGGGCCTGGTTGCCCCGCAAGTCGAGGCCACCTTCCCCAGTTGGCGACCGCAGCGTTGCCTGGACCATATCCTGCTCAGCCCAAGCCTCACCCTTGAGCGCGTGGAGGTGTTGGCGCAGCCAATTTCCGATCACCTTCCCGTTGCCGTCGAGATTCGATTGCCTGATGCATTGACTGTGGATACGCTGCCGGTTTTGAGCTAATTGCCATCACCGTTTGCGGGCCCGGGCATGACTGACGACGCTGAGCGCTGGAAAGAGAAATACCTTAAGAGCATCGAGCAGCAAGAGAAGCTTGAACGCCGTTGGGACGCACGTCTCGACCTGTTGCGTCGTGGGCTGGTGCGCAGCACCCTGGCTGCCGAAGGCAGTGACAAGGTGGTGGACCAGTGCATGAAGGAAATGCGCGAGGTCATCCGCAGCGACAATATGGACGCTGGCCTTGCCGGGCTGATTCCGCGCCTGGAAAAAGCCGTGCTGGATTCCGAGCAACGCCGGGAAACCCGCATGAACCAGGTCAGCGATGCGCTGACGGCGCTGGTCACTCAGCTGCAAGGCTTGCCGCTGCCAAGCGACATTTCGCGGCCGCTGAAAAAACTGGCGAAGAAACTCGACGGCGGGGTTGCCCAGTCGCGTGAGCTGCCCCCGTTGCTGGGCGAGCTGAGCGGCCTGCAAGGTCGCGCGCTGGATGCGTTGGGCAAGCCTGAAGAAGAGCGGCCAGGCTTTTTGCAGCGCTTGTTTGGTGGTCGTGACAGCGAGCAGCCCGACGAAGCAGAGGTTGCACTGGCGGCGGCGCCTGTTGTGGCAATGGCTGAGGCCGTGGCGCCGCCCGTTGCCGCCCCCGTTCAGCACGTTGCCGAAGACCCGCAGCCCGAGGATGTAGACGCACTGCTGCCCTTGGCACCCCCAGCACTGGCTGAGCCGGCCTTGGTAGCGGAGCTGGAAGGGCCGGCGCTGATCGAAACCGCAGACGTGCCGAGCGCGCCACAACCCGAACCTGTGCCGGATGAGCCGCCAGCGCCAGAGCCAGCCCTCAGCCAACCCACGCCAGAGGCCGCACCGCCGCAGACGCTGGAAGAAACGTTCGGTGAAGATGGCCCCTATGCCCTGCCCTACGCGGTAGAGCCGCCCTACAGCCAAGTGGCCGCCCATATCGAGCAGACCCTGATCGGCCTGCTTGACGACCTCAGCCTGCCCGAGCGGCACAAGGCCCAGGCCCTGGAAATGCGCGAGCGGGTGGCGCGGGGGCTGAATTGGTACGAACTGATCCCGGTGCTCGACGACTTGGCGGTGCTGATGCTGGCGATCACCGACAGCGGCCAGCACGAATTCGAGACCTACCTGCAACAGCTCAACGTGCGCCTGGAAGGTTTCCAGAGCCACCTGCACGAAGCCAGTGCCGGGCATGCCGACAACAGCACCGCCGCCGAGGCGCTGGACACCCAGCTCCGCCAGCAGGTCGATGGGCTGCAGAGCAGTGTGAAGGGTGCCGCCGACGTGGACAGCCTCAAGCACATCCTGGAAAACCGGCTCGAGGGCTTGCTGGTGACCATGGACGAGCACAAGCACGAGCGTGATCGCCGCGAGCAGGAACTTGCCGGTCGCCTGCAGGGCCTGTCCGAGCGTGTGGCGAACATGGAGCACGAGGCGCTTGGCTATCGCGAGCACCTTGAAGAGCAGCGGCAAAAGGCCTTGCTCGACCCGCTGACCGGCTTGCCCAATCGCGCGGCCTGGAGCGAGCACCTGGAACGCGAGATGCTCGACTGGCAGGAAAACGGCGGCCACTTGGCCATGGCGATTCTCGACCTGGACCACTTCAAGCGCATCAACGACAACTATGGGCACCTGGCGGGTGACAAGGTGCTGAAGATCGTCGCTGACCAGCTGCGCAAGCGCTTGCGCGGGCGCGACTTCATCGCCCGCTTTGGCGGTGAGGAATTCGTCCTGCTGTTCCCGCAGACTTCACCCGCCGCGGCCGCACAGATGGCTGAGCTACTGCGTGCGACCATCGAAGCCTGCCCGTTCCATTTCAAAGGCGAGCGCGTGGTGATCACCGCCTCCATTGGCTTGGGTGCATTCCGCTCCGGCGAGCGCGGTGACCAGGTGCTCAAGCGCGCCGATACCGCGCTGTACCGTGCCAAGGACTTGGGGCGCAACCGTGTCGAGCAGGGGTAAGGGGCGGCACTGACTCACGGCGAGCACAGGCCATTCAGAGCACGTTATACTGTAGCGCTTACACGCTGAGGCCGCCGACGTGCTTTCCACCGTTAAAAAAACACTGCTCACCTGCTTGCTGGTTGCTGTTGCGGGTTGCTCGACGGGCCTGCGCATCGACCGCAGCCACCCGTCGGCCAACCAGGACGAGCGTATCCAGTTTGTCGTCCTGCACTACACCAATGCCTCGCTCGAGCGCTCATTGGCGCTACTGACCCATGGCGAGGTCAGCAGCCACTACCTGATCGGCGATGGCCCGGCCACGGTCTATCAGCTGGTGGATGAAAGCCGCCGCGCCTGGCACGCCGGTGACAGCCAATGGCAAGGGCGCACCTGGTTGAATTCGACCTCGATCGGTATCGAAATCGTCAACCCAGGGTTCACCGATACGCCGAATGGCCGAGTCTGGCACCCCTACAGCGAAGCCCAGGTTCAGGCCTTGATCGCGCTGCTCAAAGACATCGTCAAACGCAACAACATCGACCCCCGGCATATCGTTGGCCACAGCGATATCGCGCCGTTGCGCAAGCTCGACCCAGGCCCGTTGTTCCCGTGGAAGCGCCTGGCCGACGCGGGTATCGGTATCTGGCCCGAGCCTAACGCAGTGGCGCGGCAACAAGCCTTCTTCAGCGTCAACCCGCCGAGCGTGAGCTGGTACCAGCAGGAGCTGGCGCGTTTCGGCTATGCGATCGCGCAAACCGGTGAACTCGACGTGGCCACCCGGCATGTGATCGCGGCGTTCCAGATGCGCTTCCGCCCACAACGCTTCGATGGCATGCCCGATGCCCAGACGGCCGCCATGCTGCAAGTGCTCAACCGCATGCGTTGATGCAGGGGGAATGGGCTGCGCAGCAGCCCTTGACCCGTTAATCGCCCAACGGCGAGGATGATTCTCGATTCAGTTGCTATACCTTGGTAATCAACTGGATGCCCTTGATGTCAGCCCTCATCGCCACGCTGCGCCAAATTTTTTACCGTCCCTGGATGCTGGCCTCACTGGCAGCACTGGCCAGCGCCGCACTGTTGCTCAGCGCCAGCATCGGTATTGCCCTGCAGCAGATGAAACAAAGCGAGAGTGAACAGATGAATGCGCAGGGCGAGCGCTTTCTCGATCGCCTTGAGCAGGTATTCGGCCAGCTTCGTGAAGGGGTCGACACCCTGCAGGCGCAGCCCTTGCGCGGCTGCAGCCCAGAGATGCTGGCGGCATTGCAGCAGGTGGGCCTGAGTTCGCGCTTCATTTATGAAGCCGCGTACGTCGATGCCCATGTCGCCTGCTCCAACCGGGGGGATGAACGGGCCTTCGAGCCACTGCGCGCGCCCGACATCAAGGGGCCGACCTACAGCTACTGGTTGAACACCACGATCGAGCCCGACGAAAATCTGGCAGCCCTGATGCTGGGGCGTGGCAATTTCGTGGTGTCCACGTCGCGCGGGCACCTGACCGATGTTGTCGACCTGCCGCCCGGTGGCAGCCTAGTGGTGGTGCTGGACAACGGTACCCGGGCCATCCCGGTACTAGGCCCGCCGCAGGTGTGGCCACCGCCCTCGGCCTGGTCGGCCAGCCACAAGTCGCTGCTCGAATTGAGCGACCGCCTCATCTACCGCATGCCGACCAAATCGCCGGATTACCAACTGGTGCTGATTGCGCCACGCGCCAGCCTGCCCCTGCGCATGAACGGCATGCTCTGGCTGCTGTTCCCTGGCAGCGTGCTGGCCGCCTGCTGCATTGGCTGGCTGGTGTTGCAGCTGATTCTGCAGCGGCGCTCGATGAGCTCGGAGCTGCAGAACGCACTGCGCCGGGGCGAACTGCAGGTGCTTTACCAGCCGATCATCGAACTCGACACACGGCGTTGTGTCGGTGCCGAGGCCCTGGTGCGCTGGCGCCGCCCGGACGGCACCTTGACCAGCCCGGACTTGTTCATTCCGTTGGCCGAAAATACCGGGCAGATCCGCCAGATCACTGACTTTGTCTTGCAGCGGGTGCTTGAGCAGTTGGGCCAGTTGCTGCGTTCGCACCGCAACCTGTACATCTCGGTAAACCTTGCGGCGTGTGATGTGATGGTCCCGCGCATTGGCCGGGTGGCGGCGCGGCTGCTGGCCTTGCACCGGGTGGCGGCCAGCCAGATCGCCTTCGAGGTGACCGAACGCGGCCTGATCGACGTGGTGGTGGCGCGCGACAACCTGCAGGCTCTGCGTGCGGTGGGCCACCAAGTGTTGATCGACGATTTTGGCACGGGTTATTGCAGCCTCGCCTACCTGCAGACGCTGCCCGTGGACTGCCTGAAGATCGACAAGGCCTTCATTGACGCCTTGGGGCACGACGCCGCCAGCAGCGGTGTGGCCCCGCACATCATCCGCATGGCCCACGACCTGCACCTGCGGGTGATTGCCGAAGGCATCGAATGCGAAGACCAGGCGGTGTTGCTCAACAGTGAAGGGGTCAATTACGGCCAAGGCTGGTTGTTCGCCCGGCCGTTGAACGCCCGTCAATTTGCCGAGCTGGTGACCCGCGGGTGGCGGGCGGTGCCGGCGCGGCGGGGTACCGATGAGTCTTGAGGGCAAACCCTGTCGTCAGACCGGCAATGCCATGTAGAACTGAGTGCCCTGCCCCGGCCGGGAAAATACGCCCATTCTGCCACCGTGCAGTTGCACGATTTCTTTGCACAACGCCAGGCCAAGCCCCGCGCCACCTTTTTTGCGCCCTACCTGCACAAACGGCTCGAAGATGCGCCCTTGCTGCCCATAGGCGATACCCTCGCCGTTGTCTTCGACACTGATGATCACCCGCTCCGCATGCCGCCTGGCGTGAAGCCGTATACGGCCACCGCTGGGGGTATGGCGGACGGCGTTGTGCAGCAGGTTGTCCAACACCCGGTCGAGCTGGGCGATGTCGGCCTGAATACGTGGCAGCGGCAGTTCCAGCTCCTTGATCAATTCGATCTGCTTGTGCGCGGCCTGCTCGGTAAAACGCAGCTGCGCGCGCTCCAGCAGCTCATCGATGGCACAGGGGGCGAGGTCAAGCTTCTGCAGGCCGCTCTGGTAGCGCGAGAAATTGAGCAGGTCGTTGATCAGTTGGGTCAGCCGCTGCATTTCCTCGCCGATGGTCTCGAGCAGGTCGTACTCGCGCGCCTCGGGCGGGAACTTCACCCGCTCACGCAGCAGGCCGAACGCCATGTGCATGCCCGTGACCGGGGTGCGCAGTTCGTGCGAGGCACGCAGCACGAACTCGCTGCGTACGCGCTCGAAGGCCCGTTGTTCGGTGACATCGTGCAGCACCATCACCGCACCCAGGATCGGCCCCTGGGGGTGGCTGACCGGTGTCAGGCTGTAGGTCAGCAGGCGGGTTTCTTCATCGACGTCGATGCTCAGGTCGTCGGGTGGGCGATCAAGGCTGCCACCGCGCAGCACTTGGCGTAGCTGTTGCTCCAGCTCCGGGCGTTGCAAGGCTTCGGCCAGGGTGTTGCCTAGGCGGCTGTCGCTCCAGCCCAGCTGGCGCTGCGCCACAGGGTTGAGGTGTTCCAGGCGGCCTTGGCGGTCAATGATCAGCAGGCCATCGTCGATGCTGTCGAGCACCGCTTGCAGGCGTTGCTGGCCGGCCAGCAGTTCATCGACGTTGGTTGCCTGGTGCTTACGCAGGGCGTCGGCCATGAGCCCGAAACGGCGGGTCAGCTGGTTCAGCTCGATGGCCTGGGTGACTGGCAGCGTCACATCGAAGTCGCCCTTGCCGAGTTGATCGGCCGCCTTGGCCAAGGCTTCGATCGGTTGGCCGAAGCGTCGCGCGATGTTGTGCGCCGTGATGAAACCCAGCACGAGGATCACCAAGCCCATCAGGCCAAGGACGCCGCTGACCATCAAGGCGCGATCGCGGGTATGTTCCTCGCTGCGGGTAATGTGATCCAGTGCTTGCTTGTGGGCGTCGATGAGGTCGGTGCGCACTTGGTTGAAGGCAGCCCCCAGGGGCTGGTCCATACCCATGCTGCGCGCCGGTGCGGGGCTGTCGCGGTAGGCCTCGAGGAAGGTCTGGTAGTTGCTGCTGGCCTTGCTGAAGCCGGTGCGTTCGCCGCCTTGTTCAAGCCCTTGGTTGAGCAGGGACTGGAAGTTGTCTTGCAGCACTTGCAGGCTTTGCGGCGCGGTGTCCTCGTCAAGGATTAGGGTCAGCTGTTCGCCGAGGTTCTGCCGCAATTTAAGCCCCACTTCCAGGGCGTGGGTGGTGTCACGCACGAGCTGCTGTTGCACCGAGGCCATCTGCAGCACGCTCACCAGGCCCAGCATCAGGCCGAGCAAGGCCACCGTGACCAGCGCCGAAATGCTGAGGAAAAGCCGCGTGCGCAGCTTCATCTGCCACTTCATAGGTTGTACTGCTTACGTTTGCGATACAGGGTCGAGGCATCGATGCCCAGGGTTTTGGCGGCCTGGTCAAGGGTATCGCTGGCAGCCAGCACCGCGCCGATGTGGGCGCGTTCCAGTTCATCCAGGCTCAAGGCTGCGCCAACCCGTGGTGCGTTGCCGGCGGGTTGTTCGCCCATGCCCAGGTGGCTGATCTCGACGCGCTCCTGCGGGCAGATGATGCTGGCGCGTTCGACCACGTTGCGCAGTTCACGGATGTTGCCAGGCCAGCGGTAGTTGAGCAGGGCTGCACGGGCTTCGTCGCTGAAGCCGCGGGCGGGCCGGGAGTATTCCTTGACGAAGCGGGCCAGAAAACGATCGGCCAGGGTCAGGATGTCTTCGCTGCGCTCGCGCAGGGGCGGCAGGTGCAAGGTGATCACGTTCAGGCGGTACAGCAGGTCTTCGCGGAAGCGGCTTTCGCGCACCATCTCCTCGAGGTTGAGGTTGGTGGCAGCCAGAATGCGCACATCGGCGCGTCGGGTGACCGGGTCACCCACGCGCTCGTACTCCTTGTCCTGGATAAAGCGCAGCAGCTTAGGCTGCAAGGTCAGTGGGAAATCACCGATTTCATCCAGGAACAACGTGCCGCCGTCGGCCTGGCTGACCCGGCCAAGGGTGCTCTCGCTGGCACCGGTGAAGGCGCCGCGGGTATGGCCGAACAGCTCGCTTTCCATGAGCTCGGCATTCAGCGAGGGGCAGTTGATGGTGACGCAGGCTTTGCGCGCACGCTTGCTCCAGCCATGAATGGCGCGGGCCAGCTCGCCCTTACCGGTGCCGGACTCGCCCAGGATGAGGATGTTGGCATCGGTGGTTGCGACCTGGCGCGCCGTTTCCAGCACCACCATCATGGCCGGGCTGTGCGAGTCGAGGCCGTCCTTGGGTTTGCGCACCTCGCCTTCGAGGGCTTCGAGGCGTGCCGACAGTTGGCGCACTTCCAGCTGTTTGGCGGTGGCCAGGCGCAGCTGGTCTGGGCTGCAGGGCTTGACCAGGTAATCGGCCGCCCCTGCCTGGATGGCATCCACCGCGGTGTCGATCGCCGAATGCGCGGTCACGATCACCACCCGCATCCAGGGGGCCTGGATGCGCATCTGCGCCAGTACGTCGAGGCCGTTGTCCTCGCCCAGGCGCAGGTCGAGGAAGCACAGGTCGAACACCTGGCGTTGCAACAAGGTTTCGGCCTGGGCGGCACTGTTGGCGGTGGCCACGCTATAGCCTTCGTCTTCGAGGCAGTAGCGGAAGGTGCGCAGGATCGCGGACTCGTCATCCACCAGCAGAATGCGGCCTTGGTTGTCCTGGGCTGATTCCATTTCCTGCGCTCCTTAGGATAGATCTTCAATTAGTGTGGGAAAAATCGGGCAAGTTGCATGGTCAATTCTGAAGGATTCTGTCCTTTGCATGCTAGCCAATGGCCAAAGTAAGCCCGAAAACCGCGATATCTCGATGATTTGCTTAGAGCTACGCGCTGGCACATTGGTTGCGACTATTTTCTGTTTTTGCCAACAAAGGAGGCACAGCCATGCCCTTTTCCCCACGACTGGCCGTGTTGGCGGCCACCTTGCTGCCGGTATTGACCCCGGCATTCGCTGACCCTGTGCAGGACGCCCGCCTGGAGGGCTCGCTGCAAACCGCGTTATCGCTCAACAGGATGCTCAACCCGTTTCGCATCGATGTCGAGGTGGACGGCCAGCAGGCGCGGCTGACCGGTGAGGTCGAGAACGATGTCGAGCGCCAGTTGGCCGAGCATGTCGCCCTGGCTACGCGCGGTATCGAAAAGGTCGACAACCAGTTGAAGGTCAATGCCCAGCTGGTGGAGCGCCCGCTGGAACTGCGGGCTTATGCACAGCGGCTGGAAGATGCAACGTTGGCTGCCGTGATCAGGGCACGGCTGCTGTGGAGCCGCACGACCGAGAAAGCGCCTATCGAGGTGCAAAGCAGCGATGGCGTGGTGACGCTTCGCGGCAGGGTCGACAGCGCAGAGGCCAAGGAGCTGGCCGGTGTGGTGGCGCGGACCACCGACGGCGTGCACCTGGTCAACAACCTGGTCAGCCTGGATACCGCCGCCATGGCCAAGGCTCGCGAGAACCCGGTGGGTGCCCCGACCGGGCCGCAACCCAGCGATAGCTGGATCGTCGACAAGATCCAGAACAGCTTCCGTTTCAGCCGTAACCTCGATGGCCTGAATCTCAAGGTGGCCAGCCAAGAGGGCCTGGTGCGGCTGTCGGGAGAGGTGGTCAGCAGCGAGCAGAAAACCATCGCCGTGGAGATCGCCCGGCAGATCATCGGCGTGCGCGGTGTGGACGCCGACCTGCTCAAGGTCGCGACCAAGGTCGAGGGCTGATCGTGCAATTCGCACGACGCCAAGGACGGCATCGTGCAGGATACGTCCTTCGGTGCCATGGGTGATTATCTTAAGTATATGATTTTAAAGGAATTTTATTGAATTCAAAGGCTGGCATGCAGGCTGCAATTACCTGTTCAGGTTTGAACAACAATTACAGCAGGAGGAGCCGGCATGAACCGCCAATCCGTCAACCGCTCGCAGAACGCCGCACTGCCTTTGCGCCAGTTCCTGTTTCTCGGCATGGCGCTGCTGATGACTTTGGCCGCCGGCCTCTTCTACTACAGCTGGCAGACCGCGCGTCTGGCGGATCAAGTGGCGGCGCAGACCGCGCTGTTGACGCAGATTCAGGCAACCCGTGCCAGTACCCTGGTGAGGGCGGCTGACCCGCTGCCTTCGCCTAAGGCCGATGCTTCGCCGGCCACCGTAGAAACTGTCGTACCCCAGGATCGCTGGGTGTTCTGAGCCTGTCCTGGACGCCTAGGGCCGGATTGATTTCAAAAAAGAAAGGAGAACCACCATGCTGAGTTGGGCTATCACTTTCCTCATCATCGCCATTGTCGCCGCCGTACTGGGCTTCGGTGGTATCGCTGGCGCCGCCACGGGTATCGCGAAGATCCTGTTCATCGTCTTCCTGGTCCTGTTCGTAGCCTCCTTCTTCTTTGGACGTGGTCGAGGTTGACGATGAGCAGGAAGCTTTGCACTGCCCTGGCTGCCGCCTTGTTGCTGGGCGGCAGTGCAGGGGCGATGGCGGCCAATGACGGCCAGGTCCGGGTCGACCAGTTGCTCGGCTCGGACCCTGAATACCGGGAAGCCTGGGAGGACACGATCAAGGGCGAGGAACGGCTGCCCGATTGGGTAGTCAACCTCACCGGCAGTGCCCAGGAGCAGATGTCGGCAGTCACCGAGGACGGTGACCAGTACCTGGTCGGCCCCCTGTGCGAAACGGCGGACAACTGCACTTACAAACGCCTGATCGTGGCGTTCAGTTGGGACAAGGACGATGCCTACGGGATGCTCGTGGAGGTACCCGAAGGCTTGCCGAGCGACAAGTCGCCTACCCGTCATGCGCAGTACCGCTGGCTTGGCAAGCCGGATGACGGCATGAAGGCGATGTTGCGCGAGCAACTCAAGCGTGACCCGAAATGGTACTGAGCTTTTAGCCAGTGCTGATGAACGGTAACGCACTGTCACGTAATAGAAGCTGAACCTTTTTATAGTTCAGGCTTCTATGATGCGCCGCCCTGAGGAGGGGCAGCACATGACCATGGGGCCGGGCTGTTCTGATTGTTGCAAGATCGGAGTGGCCTAGGGGTACAGGGAGTGCCTCCAGTATTGGGCCGGGTCAGGAAAGGCGGAATCGGAAGCCTCAGGTCGGGTGTGTCATCGGGGACACCGCACCGACCTGACTTCCGAGGAGCCATCAGCCATTTCATCAATGCCATCGTCCAATGGCCCTTCTTGCGTGTTTTTCGCTTCGGGACACATTTTGTCTCGACCGTACATCACATTTTTTTTCCGTTCGATGCCGCTGTCGCAAGTGTCATTTCGGCCATTCGGATTGTCGAACAAGCCATTCATCCCCCTCCCTACGCACTGCCATATCGGCCCAAAAATGGCGCTTTGGTCTTGTTCGGGTTTCCGAACGTTATAAATCAAGCACTTGCGACATGCCATTTTCAGCGCAAACCGTTATGCAGTATCGGCATGGGATATGCGTTTCCGGCATTAGATTTCCCCCTTCCCCATCGCAATAGTTGCCGCCTTTTCGCTGGCCCGAGCGCCCTGTCGCTCGCTCGCGGTGTCCTTACATGAGGTCGCCGGACGGAAGCTTTTTCGCTCACCGTGACGTTGCCAACGGCTCTGTTACGCGCGTTTTCGTTCGACGCCCATGACCACTAGAACAAAGGGTAAAGACATGAAGAAGGCAAAACTGAGCCTCGCCTGGCAGATCGTTATCGGTCTGGTCCTGGGCGTTGCAATCGGCGCGCTACTGAATCATTTCAGTGCGGAAAAGGCATGGTGGATCAGCAACGTCCTCCAGCCCGCTGGTGACATCTTCATTCGCCTGATCAAGATGATCGTCGTCCCGATCGTGATTTCGTCGCTGATCGTGGGCATCGCCGGAGTTGGCGACGCGAAGAAACTGGGCAGCATCGGCCTCAAGACCATCATCTACTTCGAAGTGGTGACCACCATCGCCATCGTCGTCGGTCTGGTGTTGGCCAACCTGTTCCACCCGGGCGCCGGCATCGACATGAGCACCCTGGGTACCGTGGACATCTCCAAGTACCAGGCCACCGCGGCCGAAGTGCAGCATGAGCACGCGTTCATCGAAACCCTGCTGAACCTGATCCCGTCGAACATCTTCGCAGCGCTGATGCGTGGCGAAATGCTGCCGATCATCTTCTTCTCGGTAATGTTCGGCCTGGGCCTGTCGAGCCTGCAGGCAGAACTGCGCGACCCGCTGGTGCGTACCTTCCAGGCTGTGTCGGAGACCATGTTCAAGGTCACCCACATGATCATGAACTACGCCCCGATCGGCGTATTCGCCCTGATCGCCGTCACCGTCGCCAACTTCGGCTTCAGCTCGCTGCTGCCGCTGGCCAAGCTGGTGTTGCTGGTGTACTTCGCCATCGCCTTCTTCGCCTTCATGGTGCTGGGCCTGGTGGCGCGCGTGTTCGGCTTCTCGGTGATCAAGATCATGCGCATCATGAAAGATGAGCTGATCCTGGCCTACTCCACCTCCAGCTCCGAAACCGTGCTGCCACGGGTGATCGAGAAGATGGAGAAGTACGGTGCGCCGAAGTCGATCTGCTCGTTCGTGGTACCGACTGGCTACTCGTTCAACCTCGATGGTTCGACCCTGTACCAGAGCATCGCGGCAATCTTCATTGCCCAGCTGTACGGCATTGACCTGTCGTGGAGCCAGCAGCTGCTGCTGGTCCTGACCCTGATGGTCACCTCCAAAGGCATTGCCGGTGTACCGGGCGTATCCTTCGTGGTACTGCTGGCGACCCTGGGCAGCGTGGGCATCCCGCTGGAAGGCCTGGCCTTCATCGCTGGTGTCGACCGCATCATGGACATGGCCCGTACCGCACTGAACGTGGTCGGCAATGCCCTGGCCGCGCTGGTTATCGCACGCTGGGAAGGCATGTACGACGCTGCCAAGGGCGAGCAGTACTACGCCTCGCTGATGGCCGACAAGCAGGAAGCTGCAGTGGTTGGCCAGACCGCCAAACGCTGAAGCTAACGCGTTGAACAAAAAGCCCCGACTTGTCGGGGCTTTTTGCTATCTGTTGTAAAGCACACCGGCCTGTAGGAGCAGCCTTGTGCTGCGAAGAGGCCGGGGCAGGCGCTGAGAACAGAACAGTTGTCACCGGCCTCTTCGCAGCACAAGGCTGCTCCTACAGGGGGGTGGGCTACGTTTGGCGCTAATGAACAGCTCGATACGCTATCATTCGGGCATTTTTCAGGGGGAATACACGGATGCTCAACGGCCTTTGGCTCGGCTTTTTTCTGGTGGCGGCCGTGTCCGCCCTGGCCCAATGGCTGATCGGCGGTAACGCCGGCATCTTCGCGGCGATGGTCGAGAGCATCTTTGCCATGGCCAAGCTGTCGGTGGAGGTGATGGTCCTGCTGTTCGGCACCCTGACCCTGTGGCTGGGCTTTCTGAAAATCGCCGAGAAGGCCGGCATCGTCGAATGGCTGGCCAAGGTGCTTGGCCCGCTGTTCGCCAGGCTGATGCCAGAGGTACCCAAGGGCCACCCTGCCCTGGGCCTGATCACCATGAACTTCGCCGCCAATGGCCTGGGCCTGGACAACGCGGCCACGCCGATCGGCCTGAAGGCCATGCGGGCGCTGCAGGAGCTCAACCCCAGCAGCACCACCGCGAGCAACGCGCAGATCCTGTTCCTGGTACTCAACGCCTCGTCGCTGACCCTGTTGCCGGTGACCATCTTCATGTACCGCGCGCAACAAGGCGCGGCCGACCCGACGATGGTGTTCCTGCCGATCCTGCTGGCCACCAGCGTGTCGACTCTGGTCGGCCTGCTGTCGGTGGCCGTCATGCAGCGCCTGCGTTTGTGGGACCCGGTGGTACTGGCGTATCTGATCCCCGGTGCGCTGCTGTTGGGCTGCTTCATGGCCTTTCTCGGCACCTTGTCGGCGGCCGCGCTGTCGAGCCTGTCGTCGCTCCTGGGCAACCTCACGCTGTTTGGCGTGATCATGCTGTTTCTGGTGATCGGCGCGCTGAAGCGGGTCAAGGTGTACGAAGCCTTTGTCGAAGGGGCCAAGGAAGGCTTCGACGTGGCCAAGAACCTGCTGCCTTACCTTGTGGCCATGCTGGTGGCGGTGGGTGTGCTGCGCGCCTCGGGCGCCCTGGAGCTGGCGCTGGATGGCATTCGCCATGCGGTGAACTGGATGGGCCTGGATACACGCTTCGTCGAAGGCCTGCCCACCGCGCTGGTCAAGCCGTTCTCCGGCAGTGCCGCCCGGGCGATGTTGATCGAGACCATGCAGACACAAGGCGTGGACAGCTTCCCGGCGCTGGTCGCAGCGACCATCCAGGGCAGTACCGAGACCACGTTCTATGTGCTGGCGGTGTACTTCGGTGCGGTGGGCATCCAGCGGGTGCGCCACGCGGTCGGTTGCGCACTGCTGGCGGAGTTCTCCGGGGTGGTCGCGGCGATCTTCGTCTGCTACTGGTTCTTCGGCTGAGCCTGCGCGGCCTGGGCGACTGTCCAGGCCACCACCTGCCCTGCCAGCTGGTCGCTGGCCGCGCCGAAGCCTGCGACGACAGCCGCGACCTGCTTGTCGGCCAACGGCCGGCGGATTTCGAACCGTTTGCTGGCCAGAATGCGCTGGCTACGGCCCTGGACCAGCCGCGCATCGTAACGAATCACCACCTCCACTGCCCCGTCCGGGCGGTACTCGCTTTGAAACGCCTGCAGTTCGCCGGCCAGCTCGTAGTCAGCCTGCAGGTTGCTGTCGTCGGCGCTCAGGCGCTGCACCTGGCCGTCACGCTGGAACCCGTCGAGCAGGCGGTTGCGCAGCAGTACCGGCACAGCGTCGCTCCAGCGTGCGCCCTTGTAGCTGCTGACCACGTCCCCTTGTGGAATCACCGTGATCCGGGGGCCGGCCAGCACTTCGCTGGCCAGCGGTTTGTTCAGCCGCAGCGACCAGTCCAGCGGCGTGGCAACGCGGCTTGGCTGGTTCACGGGCAGGCGATAGAGGTCCACAGGTTCGCTTGGCGGCAGGATCGAGCAGGCACTGGCCAGGCTCATCGCGGCCGCCAGGGCCAACAGGCGCAGCGAAGGTTTCATGGCTGGAACTCCTTGTTGTTGTCGCGGCCGAGCAGGTAGCCGCTCGGGTCGGCCTCCAGTTGCCGGGAAATGCCCTTCAGTGCGTTGAGGGTCTCGCGCAGCTCGCGGATTGCGGGGGTTAGCTGGTTCAGGCCCTGGGCACCGTCGCCAATGGCCTCACTGTTGTTCTTGAGCAGCTGGTTGATGGTTGCCGTGCTGTCGGCCAGCGACTGCATGGCCTGCCCGGCATTGCCGATGGCTTGCTTGCCTTCGCTGCCGAGCAGGCCGTTGGCGTTGCGCATCAGTGCCTGGGTTTCGGCCAGGGTGGCGCTGGCCTGTTTGCCAACCTGCACCAGTTGCTCGATGGCCTGGGCAATGCCGCCGTTCTGGCCGGCGAAGGCACTGGTGGTCTTGTCGAGGTTGGCCAGGGTGCTGCTGAGGTGGCCAATGTTGTCGTCAGAGAACATCTGGTTGGCGTTGTGCAGCAGCAGGTTGATGTTGGTCACCAGGTCGCTGCTGTCGTTGAGCAGGCGTGAGATCGGCGAAGGCGAAGCGATGATCACGGGCAACTTGCCGTCCTTGCCCTTGAGCTCCGGGCTGTGGGGCGTGCCGCCGCTGAGCTGGATGAACGAGTTGCCGGTGACCCCGGCCAGGGTCAGCTTGGCCTGGGTGTCTTCCTTGACCGGTGTGTCGCCGCTCAGCCGTACGCGGGCGAGCACGCGGCGCGGGTCTTTGGGGTCCAGGCGCAGGGTCGACACGTCGCCGACCTTGATGCCGTTGTACTGCACCGGGCTACCCCGGGACAGGCCCGAGACGGCTTCGTTGAACACCACTTCGTAATCCTTGAAGGCATCGTCGACACTGGACTTGGTCAGCCACAGGCCGAACAGCATGGCACCGGCCACCACCAGGACGGTGACCAGGCCAATGAGGACATGATGTGCTCGGGTTTCCATCGTTCAGCGCTCCTGCCTCGGGCGGGCGGCGGCCTGTTCGGCTGCACGCCCGCGGGGGCCGTGAAAGTATTCTTGAATCCAGGGGTCGTTGGCTTGCTCGACCTCGGCCAGGGGGCCGGCCACCAGCACCTTCTTCTGCGACAGCACCGCGATGCGGTCGGTGATGGTGTAGAGGGTGTCCAGGTCGTGGGTGATGAGGAACACCGAGAGGCCCAGTGCGTCGCGCAGGGTCAGGATCAACTGGTCGAACGCGGCGGCGCCGATCGGGTCGAGGCCCGCGGTGGGTTCATCGAGGAACAGGATGTCCGGGTCCAGGGCCAAGGCGCGTGCCAGCGCCGCGCGCTTGATCATGCCGCCGGACAGCGAGGCCGGGTATTTGTCGGCGGCCGAAATCGGCAGCCCGGCCAGGGCCAGCTTGACCCCGGCCAGGTGCTCGGCATCCGCGCGGGACAAGCCAGCATGCTCGATCAGCGGCAAGGCGACGTTTTCGGTGATGGTCAGCGACGAGAACAGCGCACCCTTCTGGAACAGCACGCCGAAGCGCCGCTCAACCAACGAACGCTGCTCTTCGCGCAGCTCGGCCAGGTCTTGGCCGAATACCTTGATCTGCCCTTCGTTGGGCCGGCGCAGGCCAATGATGCTGCGCAGCAGCACCGATTTGCCGCTACCCGAGCCGCCGACCACGGCCAGGATCTCGCCCCGGTACAGGTCCAGGTCGAGGTTTTCATGCACGCTCTGGCTGCCGAAGCGGTTACAGATGCCCCGGGCCTCGATGACTGTTTCGCGCCCGCTCACCAGCCCATCTCCATGAAGAACAGGGCCGCCACCGCGTCCAGCACGATGACCACGAAAATCGACTGCACCACTGCCGAGGTGGTGTGTGCCCCTACGGATTCTGCGCTGCCACTGACCTTGAAGCCTTCAAGGCAGCCGATGGCCGCGATCAGGAAGGCAAAAAACGGCGCCTTGGCAAGGCCGACGAGGAAGTGCTGCACACCGATGTCGGTTTGCAGCAGCGACAGGAACATGGCCGGCGAGATATCCAGCGACAGCGCGCAGACCACCGCGCCGCCGACAATGCCACAGATCATCGCGAGGAAGGTCAGCAGTGGCAACGAGATCAACAGGGCCAACACCCGGGGCACGACCAGCAACTCCATCGGGTTCAGGCCCAGGGTGCGGATGGCGTCGATTTCTTCGTTGGCCTTCATCGAGCCGATCTGCGCGGTGAAGGCACTGGCCGTGCGGCCGGCCATGAGGATGGCGGTCAGCAGCACGGCGAATTCACGCAGAAACGAGAACGCCACCAGGTCGACGGTAAAGATGGTCGCGCCGAAGGCAGCCAGCACCGTGGCGCCGAGAAACGCCACCACCGCGCCTACCAGGAAGGTCAGCAAGGCCACGATGGGGGCGGCGTCCAGGCCGGTCTGCTCGATGTGAGCGACCACCGGGGTAAGCCGCCAGCGGTGCGGCTGGAAGGCCCTTCGCAGCAGGGTTTCCAGAATCAGGCCGACGAAGCCGAGCAATTGTCGGGTGTCTTGCCAAAGGGTATTGACGGCACGGCCGATACGCTCCAGCAGCAACAGCAGCACCGGGCGTTCTGCTTCCTTGACCGGGATGCAGTAGTCCTGGACGGAGCAGTAGACGTTCTTGAGCAGGGCGCGGCTGGCGTCGGGCAGGCTGTCGGTGCAATGGGACAGGCGCTCGGAACCGAGCAGTTCGGCCAGCAGCGAGGCGCCGGCGGTGTCGAGGCGGCCCAGTTGGCTGAGGTCGGCAACGGTGTCGCTGCTGCATTGCGTGCGCAACTGGTCGCTTTCGCGCTTGAGGCTGGCGTAGTGGGCCAGGGTCCAATCACCGGTTATGCGCAGGCAGGCGGGGTGTTGATTGGTGTCCAGGGTGGCACTGGGGGGGGTCATAGGCTCCATGCAACTGACTCGGCGCTAAGGCTTAGGGGCTGATCATAGCGCAGAGGGCATGGGCTGGTTTGTTGATTATGTGCTGAGTGGGGGCGCTTGGGGCCGCTTTGCGGCCCATCGCAGCGGTTCGGCGCCCCGGCAAGCCCCAACCATCACTTCGCCGCAGTGTCGTCGACCACCTTGAAGCGCAGCACGCCAATCACCTGCCCGTCTTCGGTCAGCACCCTCACCTGCCATTTGCCCACCGGGTTAGGCGGGAAGTTCTGCTTGTGGGTCCAGGCGCGGTAGCCTTCCTTGCGCCCACCGTGGATGTCCAGGGCAATACGGTCGACTTCCGTGCCGTCCTTTTGCCACACGTGATAGATCCGCTCGTTCAGGCCTCGTGGTGCGTTGATCGAGGTGTACGCATACAACCCGCTGCTCTTGATGCGGCTGGCAGCGATCTCGTCCAGCGACTCGCCGGGCTGGCGGTTGAGCACTTCGGTACTGACGGCCACTTCGGTCATCCACAGCGTCGCCGGTGGTACCCAGGAGCGGAGCAACCAGCCTCCGGCCCCGACCGACAGCGTCACCAGCACCAGGGCCACGCCGCGCCGCCAGGTATTCACCGGGAAGCTGCTGGCCAGGCTTGGGAAGGACAGGGCCATGGCGATGATCAACGCCAGCTTGAAGCTCTGGGCGGTGGTCAGGTGCAAAATGATGGGCAGCGCGGTCAGCAATGCTGCGAACAACGTCAGGGTGTGCAGCGCGAGGAACAGCCAGCGCCGTGGGGCCAGCCACTTGTAGTACAGCGGGTCGACGATCGAAATCAGCCCGGCAGCGCCCAGCAAGCCGGTAAACACCAGCTGGCCGCTGTTCCAGGTGGTGGTGATGAAGAAGAACGGCAGGACGAAGAACAGGGTTTCCTGGTGGATCATCTGCGTCGCGTAGCGCAGCAAGGGCTGCGGGATTTCGCGGTTGAAGGTGCGGGCGAACAAGCCGGTAAGGGTGTTTTCCAGCATCAGCCAGACCCAACTGACCAGCATCAGGACGGCTACCCAGCTGGCCAGGCCGGCCTGGCGGTCGACCAGGATGAAGCTGCCGATGCCAGAGAGGAACCCCCCGAGCGCAATGATGCCGGGGTAGCGTTTAAGCAGTTCGATGACGCGCTGGACGAAGCGGGGAATTGGGGGCATGGGTCTACAACAGGAGAGATAGGGTGGCTGTGCCGGCCGCTTCGCGGACAAGCCCGCGCCCACAGGGGCAATGTCTACCGTTGTGGGAGCGGGGCCGCGAAAAGGCCGGTACTGGCTAAAGGATACCGCCGAATCACTTCTGCCGTGTAGCACCGCTCGGTGGTTGCGGGGTGTGCCGGCGCCAGCGCAGCAACCCTGCCGCCAGGATCAGCCCCAGCAGCAGGGCGAGCAGCCCGTACAGCTCGTCGTAACCCAGCAGCGGTTTCTCGATGCGCAGGTAACCCGGGTCCTTGAGCAATTCCTTCAGTGCCTCATTGGCCTGTGCCAGGCTGACCTGGCGCAACTTGCGCGCAGGGTTGGCAAAGCGGCCGTCGGTGTAGTCGTTCAACGCGCCCCAGTAATAGTCGGCCAAGGCGCTGTTGCCTTGGGTACTCCAGCTTTCCCGGGCAACGCTGGCGTCCTTGATACGGGCAAAGGTGTCCGGGTCGAGGCCTTCCTTGCGCAGGTGGTCGAACAAGCCCTGCATCACCTTGACCGCCTTGTCGATGTCGTCGCGTTCCAGGTCGGCGTTAAGGCTGAGCATGCCACTGTCGCCGAAGCTTTCGCGCTGCACCGATGGGCCGTAGGACAGCCCATTGCGCAGGCGCAACTGGTCGTACAGTGCCCAGTCCAGGTAGCGTGACAGCAGGTCGAGGGTCGGCTGGTGGTCGTTGTCCAGCACCGGCTCGATGAACAGCCAGTGCAACTTGACGCTGTCGCCCAGCCAGCCGCGGGTCAGGTCGCGGCGTTGGTCGGCCTGCTGGCTGATGCTCTCGAGGTTGCGGCGCTCTTCCGGTTCGGTGGCAGGCAGCTCGCCAAAAGTCCGCTCCAGGTAGGCCGGCAGCAGGCGGTCGAGGCCACCGACCAGGATCAGGGTCATGTTGTTGGCCGCGTACCAGCGGTCGCGCAGGGCCTGCACCTGTTCCAGGGTCATGTCGTCGATGTTCGAGCGCTCGGCGCACTTGAGGCCCAGCTCGGTGGCCAACTGGTCACTGGCGGGGTGGCCGATGTCCTGGCGGTCGAGCCAGCGCTGCAGGTGGCCATAGTGGCCGCCATCTTCGCGCTCGATGATCCTTTTCGCCGTGGCCAGGGCCTTGGCGTCGATCGGGGTGTCGCGGATTATCGCCAGCAGCAGGTCGAGGACTTTTCGCTGGTTGCGCGCCGGCGCTTCGATCACGAAGGTGGTATCGGCGCTGCTGGTGTAGGCATTCCACTCGCCGCCCAGGGCTTGCAGGCGCTCTTCCAGGCCGCCCTCGCCCGTTTCGTCGATGCCGCTGAACAGCAAGTGCTCGAGCAAGTGCGGCAGCTCTTTCTGCTCGCAACTGAAGTCATCCAGGCCGACCCCCACCACCAGGCGGATGGCCACGTGGTCGCGTTCATAGCCGTTCTTGAGGATGACCTGCAGGCCGTTGGGCAGCAGGTAGCCTTCAACCCGCGAGCGGTCGAGGGCGAGCGTGGGCAGGCTGCAGATCAGTAGGCAAACGAACATCAGGCAACGCATGGGCGAGCTTGGATCTCCTGGTTGGCGAAATCACGGCAAGCGGGCTTCGTCCGGCACGCTGTCGAGCATTAGCCCGCCCGTGTCCGAGCCACCGAGTACCACATAGGCACTGCTGCAGAACAAAGAGTTCAACCGCTTCATGTCTGCGATCAGCTCCAAGTGTAGCGAACTGGTCTCGATACTTTGCACCACCTTGCGTTGCAGGCGGCTGACATGGGCGTGGGCAAGGCGCCGTTCCTGTGCACGAAACCGGCGTTTTTCACGCAGCAACAGCTGCGCGCTTTCGGGGTCGGCGCTGAGGAATACGGACAGGCCTAGGCGCAGATTCGACAGCAACTGCTCCTGCAGGCCGGTCAGTTCCTCCAGGCCGACCTGGGAAAACGCGCGGCGCTGGCTGGTTTTCTGCTGCTGGACTTTGCGCAGCATGCGTTCGACCAGGTCGCAGGCCAGCTTGAGGTTGATCGCCAACTCGATGATTTCGGCCCAGCGCCGGTTATCGCGCTCGCTAAGGTCCTCCCGCGTCATCTGCGCCAGGTACAGTTTGATGGCGCTGTACAGGGCCTCGGCGTCCTCGGCCAAGGCGCGCACCTGCTGTGGCAGGGCGGTCTGCGTGCCGCGCAAGGCCCCGAGCATGGCTTCGAGCAGGCTGTCGACGATGTCGCCCAGGCGCAGGGTTTCGCGGGCCGCGTTGGCCAGTGCCAGGCTGGGCGTTTCCAGCGCTGAGGCATCGAGG
Organism: Pseudomonas sp. LAIL14HWK12:I7; assembly: GCF_000483465.1. NCBI lineage: Bacteria > Pseudomonadati > Pseudomonadota > Gammaproteobacteria > Pseudomonadales > Pseudomonadaceae > Pseudomonas > Pseudomonas sp. LAIL14HWK12:I7. Next base: position 16,674 of record NZ_AXYZ01000001.1, on the reverse strand, counting down.
TGGCGCGGGCGTACTTGGCCATTGCCGTTTTCGCGCTCGGGCAGTAAGAAGTTGCACAGCCGGCCCATGGGTTTGACGGTTGGCAGCATGAGCAAGCAGCGCAGGGTGTTGTAGAGCAGGTGGAACCCGATCACTAGCTCCTGAGGGCTGAAGCTCAAGGTGTCCATCCACTCCACCAGTGGGTGCAGCACCGGAATGATCAGCAACAGGCCAAACAGCTTGTACAGCAAGCTGCCCAGCGCGACGCGCCGCCCGGCGGCGTTCTGCATGCTGGTGCTGATGAAGGCCAGCAAGCCGCTGCCGATGTTGGCACCCACCACCAGGCCGATGGCCACCGGCAGGCTGATCACTTCAGCGCCGGCCAGGGTCGCGGTGAGCAACACCGCCGCCAGGCTGGAATAGGAGATCATCGCGAACAGCGCGCCGACCAAGGCGTCGAGCAAGATGTCCCCGGTCAACGACGCGAACAGGACTTTCACGCCCTGGGCATGGGTGATGGGCGCAGCGGCCTGCACGATCAGCTCCAGGGCCAGGATGATCAAGCCAAGGCCAATCCCTACCCGCCCCAGCTGGCCGACGCGGGTTTGTTTGCGCGAGAGGAAGAAGATCACACCCAGGAAGATCAGCAGGGGCGACAGCCACGACAGGTCGAAGGTCAGCACCCGGGCCATGAGCGCGGTACCGACATCGGCGCCAAGCATGATCGCCAAGGCCGGTGTCATGGCCATCAGGCCTTGGCCGACGAAGGATGTGACCAGCATCGCGGTGGCGTTGCTGCTCTGCACCATGGCGGTAACCAGAATCCCGGCGATGAACGCCAGGGGGCGTTTGTTCATGTTCTGGCTGATGATGCGGCGCAGGTCAGAGCCGAAAACCCGGAGGATGCCGGTACGCACGATGTGTGTGCCCCAGACCAATAGCGTCACGGCCGAGAGCAGGTTGAGCAGGGTCAGCATGGCGAAGCCCCCTGTTGCCAATGGCCCATGTGGGCCAATAAGTGGAGCGTGGGCGTTTTGGAAAATTTCAGTGCCCACTCAAAGCTTTAGTTGTTTTGTGCAGCGCTTGCCAGCTTCGCATGGCTGTCGGCGATTTGAAACAACCGGTCATGAATGATTGCCCTACTGGCTTCTTCGCGGGTAAACCCGCTCCCACAGGGATCGTTGGCGCCTGTGGGAGCGGGTTTACCCGCGAAGAGGCCGGCAGGCACGAAAAAGGGCCCCGAAGGGCCCTTGCTTGAAACGCGCTTCCTGGGTTTATTGACCCGGAATGTCCTTGCGCAGTTTCACCGGATCATGCTCTTTGCCATCTTTGCGCGACAGGGCGGTGCGCATACGGATGTTGATCGCTTCGACCGCCAGCGAGAACGCCATGGCGAAGTAGACGTAGCCTTTTGGCACATGCACGTCGAACGATTCGGCGATCAGCACGGTACCGACCACGATCAGGAACGACAGCGCGAGCATCTTCAGCGAAGGGTGCTTGTCGATGAAGTTACTGATGGCACCGGCGCACAGCATCATCACCAGCACGGCGACGACAATGGCGGCGATCATTACCGGCACATGGGAGACCATGCCCACAGCGGTGATCACCGAGTCCAGCGAGAACACGATGTCGATGATGGCGATCTGGATGATGGTGTAGAAGAACTTGCCGCCCGCGCCTTTCGGTTCGTCCGAGCTTTCGTCTTCGCCTTCCAGGCCGTGGTAGATCTCCTGGGAGCTCTTCCACAACAGGAACAGGCCGCCGAAGAACAGGATCAGGTCGCGGCCGGAGATGCCTTGGCCGAAGACCACGAACAGATCGGCGGTCAGGCGCATGACCCAGGTTATCGACAGCAACAGCATGATACGCGTGACCATGGCCAGGGCCAGGCCGAAGATCCGGGTACGTGGCTGCATGTGCTTGGGCATGCGGCTGACCAGGATCGAGATCATGATGATGTTGTCGATCCCGAGAACGATCTCAAGCGCGGTGAGGGTGAAAAAGGCAACCCAGATTTCCGGGCTGGTCAGCCATTCCATGTGTATTCCTTCGAACGGTAAAGGCGATGCGCCCCAATTTGGGGCGCATCGCGGGAGGGGTAATACGTGTTTATTAAAGACTACTGAACAGCGGGAAAATCCCCATCAGCAGCGCGGCGAGCATTATGCACAGGCACACCAGAACTGCCCACTTCAGGGTGAAGCGCTGGTGGTCACCGAACTCGATGCCGGCCAGGGCCACCAGCAGGTAGGTGGAGGGTACCAAGGGGCTGAGCAGATGTACCGGCTGGCCGACGATCGACGCGCGGGCCATCTCGACCGGGCTGATGCCGTAGTGGCTGGCTGCCTCGGCAAGTACCGGCAACACGCCGTAGTAGAAGGCGTCGTTGGACATGAAGAACGTGAACGGCATGCTCACGATCGCGGTGATTACCGCCAGGTACGGGCCCAGGGCCTCGGGGATGACCGCCAGCAGGCTCTTGGACATGGCATCGACCATGCCGGTGCCGGACAGGATGCCGGTGAAGATACCGGCGGCGAAGATCAGCCCGGTTACCGCCAGAACGCTGCCGGCGTGGGCGGCAATGCGGTCTTTTTGCTGCTGCAGGCAGGGGTAGTTGACGATCATGGCGATGCTGAAGGCGATCATGAACAGCACCGGCAGTGGCAGCACGCCTGCGATCAGGGCAACCATCAGGGCTGCCGTCAGGGCACCGTTGAAGTACAACAGTTTTGGCCGGCGTGCCTCCGGGAACTGCGACACGGTGATTTCGCTGTGGTCGATGTCGTCGGTCGGCAGGTGCAGTTCGCCCAGGCGGGCACGTTCACGCTTGCCGTACAGATAGGCAATGGCCAGGATCGCCAGTACGCCGAACAGCATGGCTGGGATCATGGGCACGAAAATGTCCGACGGGTCCACGTGCAGTGCGCTGGCGGCGCGTGCGGTCGGGCCACCCCAGGGGGTCATGTTCATCACCCCGCCGGCCAGGATGATCAGGCCGGCCATGATCCGCGGGCTCATGCCCAAGCGGCTGTACATGGGCAGCATGGCGGCGCAGCAGATCATGTAGGTGGTGGCGCCGTCACCGTCGAGCGAGACCACCAGGGCCAGCACGGCGGTGCCGACCGAGACTTTCAGCGGATCGCCTTTGACCAGCTTGAGGATCTTGCGCACGGCCGGGTCGAACAGGCCGGAGTCGATCATCAGGGCAAAGTAGAGGATGGCGAACATCAACATCACGCCGGTTGGCGCGAGTTTGCTGATGCCCTCGAGCATCATGGGGCCGATCTTGGCGGAGAAACCGCCGAACAGGGCGAACAGGATCGGTACCAGGATCAGCGCGATCAAGGCCGACAGGCGCTTGGTCATGATCAGGTACATGAAGGTGATGACCATGGCAAAGCCGAGGAAGGTCAGCATGGCAATACTCCAGGCGTGGCGCGGCGAAAGGACAGTCGATTCGGGCGGATCAGCGCGTCAGGCGCTGTGCAGGGAGCATGCGGAGGGGGACGACATGAAGGCGGGCACAGGAATACATCAGAATCACCATTGTTGTTGTTGATTGGGCCGGGCGCGGAAGATTCCGGGTGCCCTGGCTGACCGGTCTTGTGCCGGTAGTGGGCGCTATCCTAAGAGGGCAAGCTTTCAGCCAGCTTTCGCTGTGACAAAGGCGACGGGAGGTAGGTGATGCAGAATGTGACCGAAGGTGGCTGCCACTGTGGTGGCTTGCGGTATCGGCTGGAGGGCGCGCTGACGGATGTTGCCCACTGCCATTGTTCGATCTGTCGGCGCGTCAGTGGCGGGCTGGTGGTGACTTGGCTGACGGTGCCACGTTCCGCTTTCCAGTGGCTGGTGGGCGAGCCGCGCTGCTATGTGGCGCCGGCCAGTTGCAGCCGGTATTTTTGTGGGCAGTGTGGGGCGCATGTGGCCCTGGTCACTTCGCACAGCCCGGACAGCATCGATGTGACGGTGGCGACGCTGGACCACCCGGAGCGGGTGCGGGCCAACCGGCATATCTGGACGGGTAGCCGGTTGCCTTGGTTGCACCTGGATGAGGATCTGCCTGGGGAGGTTGGGGAAAGCCTGTAGGTCATCTGGCCTTCGCGGGCTTGCCCGCGATGAGGCCGGTGCTGTGATGACTACAACTGCAACCCGCCTGCGGCCTTGTGCAGCGTTCGCAGATGCTCACCCACCTGCTTCACGTTGGTCTCGATCGCGGCAATCTCCTTGGCCCGCGACGGATCCAGCAGCGCCCTCACCTCTTTGTCCAGGTCGGTGCTCAGGCGCAGCAACTGGGCCTGCCGCTCGCTGCTGACTTTCTCCAGGTGCTTGCGCTCATCGGGCTGCGGTAGACCATAGCCTTTGGCGTCCAGCAGTTCTGCCGGGCGGCTGAGGAAGCCGCTGTTGGCGAGCATCTGCTGCAGCGTCTGGTTGGCCTTGTCGATACTGCCATCCTTCAGCGCCGCCGCGTTCAAGTAGCGCTGCTTGACCTCGTCCTGGGCCAGCAACAGCTGGCGGCGCAGGCTGGCCTGCTCAAGCAGCAGCAAGGCAGCGCTGGTGCGCAGGTCGGCCTGGGCGAACCAGCCGCGGCGCTGTTCGGCATCCAGGGCCAGCCAGTCCTCGACCTTGTCCTGCTTGATCGGCAGCTGCTTTTTCAGCACGTCGAACATGGCCTGGTAGCGGTCACGGTAGGAGTCGAAGCGGTAACCCAGGCGCAGGGCTTCGCGGGGGTCATCAAGCACACGAGTATCGGCAATGCCCCGCCCTTTGAGCACTTCCAGCAGGCCGTTGGGCATGATGCTGTCGAGGTCGTTCAGGCGCGGGTTGGCGGTGCCACTGCGCAGCAGTTTCAGCGATTCGACCGCGCAATTGTTGGACAGGAAGTAGTAATTGCCGTCGTAGCTCCAGTGCATTTCCGCCGCCTGGCGCACCAGGTTCTCGACTTCCTGGCGGTCGAGCTTGAGGGGGATCGACGCCAGGCTGCGCAGCTCGGTCTTGGTGTACTCGTCGATGACCTGGCCCAACGGCAACACGAACAGCCGCGATGGATAAGCGCCGACCAGGCCGTCCCAGCTGGACAACTGCACATCGTTGACGAAGGCGCGGTACGACAGCACCAGGTGCTGGTCGAGGTCCAGGCGGCAATCCGGGCCGCGCGGCCGCCCAGGTTTGCAGATGACCAGGCGCAGCATGCTGTGGCCCCAGCGGCTGACCCAGTTTTGATTGGCCTCGGCCAGCAGGTAGTCGACTTCATAAACGCGTTCGGGGTCGATTTCGCCCAGTGGCTGGCGAGCGAAGTCGCTGCCCGCGTTGAGGAATGGCAAGCCCTTGGCGCAGCTCTCTTGTGCGGGTGCCCAGCCGAAGTGGTCGCGCAGGTACTGGTTCAAGGCGGGGCGCCGGCAGGCATAGCTCGGGTCGAGGAGGAAGTACTCCATGTTGACCGCGATGAATTCCTTGGGGCTGCTCAGCTCATAGGTGTCTGGGCTGCGCACGAACTGGCCGTTGTGCTGCTCACGCTCACCGCGGCGGCCGACATATTGCTGCCAGCCCGCAAGGTCGAGCAGGCGTGGGTCATCGCTCAAGGTGAAGCGCCGCTCGGCCTGGCCGCGGCACGCCTCTGGCAAGCCGATTTTGCCCACGGTGCCCTGCTGGCGCTTGCAACGGGCGATCAGCGAGCGCTCGGTGGACGGCCACAACCGGGCCCGGTCGTAAATATGGGTCAGCTCATGCAGGACAGTCGCCAGCAGCTCTTCGCGCACGGTGCCGTGTGGGCGGTGGGTGCGTTCGCGGGCGGCGCTGCCATCGACCAGCCCGGGCAGCAGGCGGCTGTTGAGCTCCAGGGTAGAAACCAGCGACGCCTGGCCATAGGCGTCGGCGGGCATGCGCGCAGTCCAGCTGACCTGCACACGCCGGTCCAGTTGCTGCTTGAAGCGCGGCGGCAGCTTGCTCAGTGCTTCGTCGAGCAGTGCCTGGCTGGCTTGGCGTTGTTGAGGGTCGAGGCCGGAAGCCTGCAGCTCAAGCTGCAGGTCGGCCAGGGCGGGTGTGCCGAGCAGCGTCAGGGCGCAGCCGAGCAGCCAGGCACGCACCTGGTTCACAGCGCGAGAATGGCTTCAGCCAGCACTTGGTCGCTGGCGCCTCGCGCTTCAGGCAGGCGCTCGCGCAGGGTATTGAACGCAGCTTCAAGCTGGGCGCCACGGATATCACCGTTGCTGGCGACGAAGCTGGCGGCATCGTCGTGCGCTTCACGCACGACTTTGGAATCACGGATCGAGGTGGTGGTGTCGGACGTGAAATCGATCGAACGGCCAAAGGCACGCACGATGATGTTGCTGGTGGCCACCAGCGTCTGTGCCTGGGCCAGGTCGGCCAGCAGCAGCATGCCGAGGGTAGCGGCAATCAGCGGTTTACGCATGGAGCATCTCCGAAAAATACAGGGAGTCAGGTGTAGTCATTGGACGAGAATTGCTTGCGCCAGTTCCAGGTCGCCGACAGCCTGTGCAGCACCGTGCTGGCGCAGCGAGGCGAACGCCGCTTCCAGGCGCGCACCGAGGATCAGGCCATCGCTGGCGACGAATGCCGCAGCATCGTCACGGGCCTGGCTGACCAGCTTGCGGTCGAACGGCGCGGTGGTGACTTGGCTGGTGACATAGCCTGTGATGACCAGGCTTTGCGTGGTGGTGTCCAACGCATGGGCAGGTGCCATGCTCAGGGGGATGCCAACGGCGACTAACAACAACGGCAACAGATAACGCATGGGCTTCTGACGGCTGGGAACGAGGGGGTGAAGACACCTGCGGCTGTGCGGGCGAGCACCCGTACAGCCGCAGGGTTGAGTGCAGGTCAGATGGCCAGGATGGCCTGTGCCAGCTGTGCGTCGCTAGCCTGCAGGGTCGGCATTTGTGCGCGAATATGCAGGAAGGCGCTTTCCAGCTTGGCGCCGCGAATGTCGCCTTGGCTGCCAACGAAGCTGGCGGCATCGTCACGGGCGGCTTGGACGATCTTGTCGTCGCGGAACGACGACGATACGTCGGAGGTGGCGTCGGTGGATGCAGCGACAGCGCCCACGACTGCGTCAGTGGTGACGACGAAGCTGGTGGCGCTGGCGGTGCCGGCCAGGCTCAGCATCAGGGCGGCGCCAATCAGGTGTTTAAGGGACATGATCGTGGACTCCTAGGGAATTCTGCTAATCGGACGCTCGCACTGCGCGTCTCGGTACTTTTCAACATCTGGTTTCTACCAGACTGTTAAGCCAAGCGTATCACGCGTCGATGTTTCTGGATGTTAATGAACACCCCTTCCCAGTACTGTACTGGTGTGTTTTTGCATTATAAGAAACTGTACCTGTAGAGCTGTGAGCCGCTCTGGTACGTAGCTTACAAACAAAAAACCCGCTGCAGTCACCTGCAACGGGTTTAGGAATTCGCGGTGCCGGGCATAGCCGGCAAGCCGGAGCTTAGCGCCAGAAAGGCTTGCTCAGCTCTTCGTAACGCTGCGACTCGCTGATACCGGCGTCGGCCAGCAGGCGGGAGTCCAGGCGAGCCAGTTGACGGCGGCTGGCCATGCGACGCTGCCACAACAGCAGGGTGGACAGGGCGCGCAGAGGCATCGAAGCGTTGGATTGTTGGGCGTTGCTTTCAAAGACCAGACCGGAACTGAGTGTACGTTCCATGATGTTTCATCCTTCCGCTTATGGCGGGATTAGGTAGTGATTTAACTGATGCCAATGATCCTCCTCTCTTGTCCATAACAGTAGATACAGTTCTGCGGCATTAAGATGGTTCAGTTAACTGTGTAACCCTACTGTTGCACTCGAAATAGGCGCAACTGTACTGGTCTGCACTTATATGGTGCGAAATTATCGGTGGGGAGAGGTAGTGAGCAGAGAGCCAGCTAAAAATACCAGTACAGTAGTACAGTTTCGTAGCTTGATTGGAGTTCGTATCGAGCGAGGGCTTTGACTGTACCGGCTGTATCGCCGGCAAGCCGCCTTCATCCGGCACGGCGCTGACGACGAATCGCGCGCTGTACCGGCTAAAGGCGGCTTGTTTGGAGCGGTGTAACTACAGGCGTGTGGGAATCAGCTGGCGAGCATGCGCCCGGTCTCTTCCAGGTTTTCGTGCCAGCTCAATGCTTCGCGCAGAATGTGCGGCGTATGGCCACCGCGCTGGCAGGCGCGATCGAAGTAGTCGTTCAGCGCTGCGCGGTAATCCGGGTGCACACAGTTATCGATGATTGCCCGGGCACGCTCGCGTGGCGCCAGGCCGCGCAAGTCTGCAAGCCCCTGCTCGGTGACCAGGATGTCGACGTCGTGCTCGGTGTGGTCGACGTGGCTGACCATCGGCACCACGCTGGAAATCGCGCCACCCTTGGCAATCGACTTGGTGACGAACACGGCCAGGTGCGCGTTACGGGCGAAATCGCCAGAGCCACCGATGCCGTTCATCATCCGCGTGCCGCACACGTGGGTGGAGTTGACGTTGCCGTAGATATCGAACTCCAGCGCGGTGTTGATACCAATGATGCCCAGGCGACGGACCACCTCTGGGTGGTTGGAGATCTCCTGTGGGCGCAGCACCAGCTTGTCCTTGTAGCGCTCCAGGTTGCCGAACACATCGGCATTGCGACGGGTCGACAGGGTGATCGAGCTGCCGGAGGCGAAGCTCAGCTTGCCGGCGTCGATCAGGTCGAAGGTCGAATCCTGCAGTACTTCGGAGTACATGGTCAGGTCTTCGAACGGCGAATCGATCAAGCCGCACATCACCGCGTTGGCGATGCTGCCGATACCGGCCTGCAGTGGGCCGAGCTTGTTGGTCATGCGGCCAGCGTCGACTTCCTTCTTGAGGAAGTTGATCAGGTGGTCGGCGATGCCCTGGGTTTCGTCGTCCGGCGGCAATACAGTGGATGGCGAGTCCGGCTGGTCGCTGATGACGATACCGACGATCTTGGCCGGGTCGATCGGGATGGCGGTGCTGCCGATGCGATCATCGACCTTGACCAGCGGGATCGGTGTGCGGGTTGGGCGGTAGGTCGGGATATAGATGTCGTGCAGGCCTTCGAGGTTGGCGTTGTGCGACAGGTTGATCTCGACGATCACTTGCTTGGCGAAGATCGCGAAGCTGGCCGAGTTGCCTACCGAGGTGGTCGGCACGATATGGCCTTGTTCGGTGATGGCCACGGCTTCGATGACGGCGATGTCCGGCAGCTTGAGCTGCTGGTTGCGCAATTGCTCGACGGTTTCCGACAGGTGCTGGTCGATGAACATCACCTGGCCGTCGTTGATGGCCTTGCGCAGGGTGCTGTCGACCTGGAAGGGCATGCGGCGAGCCAGCACGCCGGCCTCGGTCAGCTGCTTGTCCAGGTCATTGCCCAGGCTGGCGCCGGTCATCAGGCTGATTTTCAGCGGCGACTGCTTGGCACGTTCGGCCAGGGCATGGGGTACGGCCTTGGCTTCGCCGGCGCGGGTGAAGCCGCTCATGCCGACGGTCATGCCGTCCTCGATCAGACCAGCGGCATCAGCCGCACTCATTACCTTGCTGTGCAGGGAGGACAAGCGGATACGATCACGGTACATGGATTGTTATCTCAGGCTACTGAAGCTACTGGAGCGCAGTCTAGAGATTTCGCCGGTTGCCGTCCCACGACCATGGTCGTATGAGAAGCCCGGAAGTAGAGCCGTTGATCTGGATCAGGTAAATGTAAAAGCCCCGCAGATTTCTCGGCGGGGCTTCTTATATAGCGCACGGTTTGCAGCCAGTGGGTTACTCCACGGCTTTGACCATATCCTCGATTACCTTCTTGGCGTCACCGAATACCATCATGGTCTTGTCCAGGTAGAACAGTTCGTTGTCCAGGCCTGCATAGCCGCTGGCCATGGAGCGCTTGTTGACGATGATGGTCTTGGCCTTGAACGCCTCCAGGATCGGCATGCCGGCAATCGGCGACTTGGGATCGTTTTTCGCTGCCGGGTTGACCACATCGTTGGCGCCCAACACCAGTACCACGTCGGCCTGGCCGAACTCGGCGTTGATGTCGTCCATCTCGAACACTTGGTCGTACGGCACTTCGGCTTCGGCCAGCAACACGTTCATGTGCCCCGGCATGCGGCCTGCCACCGGGTGGATCGCGTACTTCACGGTCACACCGTTGTGGGTCAGCTTCTCGGTCAGCTCCTTCAGCGCGTGCTGGGCACGGGCGACTGCCAGGCCGTAACCCGGCACGATGATCACTGTGTCGGCATTGCTGAGCAGGAAGGTAGCGTCGTCGGCCGAACCCGATTTTACCGGGCGAGCTTCCTGGGTGCCTGCGGGGCCACCGGCATCGGTCGCGCCGCCGAAGCCGCCGAGGATGACATTGAAGAACGAACGGTTCATCGCCTTGCACATGATGTACGAGAGGATGGCACCGCTGGAGCCGACCAGCGAGCCTGCGATGATCAGCATCGAGTTGTTCAGCGAGAAGCCGATACCCGCTGCTGCCCAGCCCGAATAGCTGTTGAGCATCGACACCACCACCGGCATGTCCGCGCCACCGATCGGAATAATGATCAGCACGCCCATGATGAAGGCCAGAACCAGCATCAGGGTAAAGGCACTGTAGTGGCCGGTGAAGGTGAACAGCAGGCCCAGGGCGATAGTGGTCAGGCCCAGGATCAGGTTCAGCTTGTGCTGGCCGGCGAACTGTACCGGTGCGCCTTGGAACAGGCGGAACTTGTACTTGCCCGACAGCTTGCCGAAGGCGATCACGGAGCCGGAGAAGGTGATGGCACCAATTGCCGCGCCGAGGAACAGCTCCAGGCGGTTACCCGTCGGGATCGGGTCGCTGATGCTGGCGACGATACCCATCGACTGCGGCTCCAACACGGCGGCAATGGCGATGAACACCGCGGCCAGGCCGATCATGCTGTGCATGAAAGCGACCAGTTCCGGCATCTTGGTCATCTCGACCCGCTTGGCCATGATCGAACCCGCGGTACCACCGACCAACAGGCCGACGATCACGTAGCCGATACCGGCCGTTGCCAGTTCTGCACCCAGCTTATAAATGAGGCCAACCGTGGTGACGATTGCCAAGCCCATGCCGATCATGCCGAACAGGTTGCCGCGGCGTGACGTGGTCGGGTGCGAAAGGCCCTTGAGCGCCTGGATGAAGCAGATCGAGGCGACCAGGTAGAGAAGCGTTACCAGATTCATGCTCATGCTTACTTCTTCGCCTCGTTCTTGGCTTTCTTCTTGAACATCTCAAGCATGCGACGGGTGACCAGGAAGCCACCGAACACGTTGACCGCAGCCAAGGCCACGGCCAGCGTGCCCATCAGCTTGCCGGCGGGCGTTACGGTCAGCGCCGCCGCCAGCATGGCACCGACGATGACGATGGCCGAGATGGCGTTGGTGACCGCCATCAGCGGCGTGTGCAGCGCCGGGGTGACGTTCCACACCACGTGGTAGCCCACATAGATGGCTAGCACGAAAATGATCAGGTTGTAGATGCCATGGGAAATCAGCATGTCTTCCATTTGTCGTGCTCCTTAGCCGTTCTTGCGGACGACTTGGCCATCGCGGCACATGAGGCAGGCCGCGACGATATCGTCTTCGAGGTTGATGACCAGCGCATTGTCCTTGTCGAACAACAGCTTCATGAAGTCCAGCAGGTTGCGTGCGTACAGTGCCGATGCATCGGCCCCCACCTGGGCAGGCAGGTTGGTCGGGCCGACGATGGTCACGCCGTTTTCCTGCACCACCTGGTCGGCGACGGTCAGTGGGCAGTTACCGCCTTGGGCGGCCGCCAGGTCGATGACCACCGACCCAGGCTTCATCTGCGCGACGGTTTCGGCGCTGAGCAGGGTCGGCGCCTTGCGGCCAGGGATCAGTGCGGTGGTGATGACGATGTCGGCCTGCTTGGCGCGTTCGTGTACCGCCTGGGCCTGGCGCTGCATCCAGCTGGCCGGCATCGGCCGCGCATAGCCACCAACGCCCTCGGCGCACTCACGTTCCTCATCGGTTTCGTAAGGCACGTCGATGAACTTGGCGCCCAGCGATTCGATCTGCTCTTTAACGGCGGGGCGTACATCCGACGCCTCAATCACGGCACCCATGCGCTTGGCGGTAGCAATGGCCTGCAGGCCTGCAACGCCTGCACCGAGGATCAGCACGCGGGCAGCCTTCACGGTACCGGCGGCCGTCATCAGCATGGGCATGAAGCGAGGGTAGTAGTGCGCTGCCAGCAGTACCGCCTTGTAACCGGCGATGTTGGCCTGGGACGACAACACATCGAGGCTTTGTGCCCGCGAGGTACGCGGCGCTGCTTCGAGGGCGAAGGCGGTGATACCGCGCTCGGCCATCTTGCCGATCAGTTCACTGTTGAACGGGTTGAGCATGCCCACCAGTAGGCTGCCGCTGTTGATCAGCGCCATCTCCTGGTCGTTGGGCGCGACTACTTTAAGTACCAGTTGCGCGCCGTAGGCATCGGCGGCGGTACCCAGGGAGGCACCCACAGCCTCATAGGCACTGTCCGGAATGCTGGCGTTTAGCCCTGCCCCCCGTTGGACGGTGACCTGATGGCCCTGGGCAACCAGTTTTTTGATGGTTTCAGGGGTCGCGGCGACCCTTGTCTCACCCGTCTGCGTCTCGAGAGGAACACCAATGTGCACGACTATGTCTCCTGCGGTGACCTTTTGTCTTTGTTGAAGCCAGCGTACTTCGGCTGGTGCGCTGGTGCGGTCCAACCCGCCGAATCCTAGGCGGGCCAGGCATTTTGCAGATGAACCCAAGGGGCTTCAACCGGTTCTGGAGCGAAACGAAGTTAAAACTACAAGTCACCCTGTGACCGTATGTCGCAAGCCTTCGGTTGCAGCCCGTCAACCATGGGCCATTGGGAGATTAGGAGATAAAACTAAAAAAAATTGCGGTATTTCGCTTACGGTTCGCTCAATGTCGCAATTTAAGCCTGAAAGCCGCGCAGTCAGCAGGGTTAAACGGGATTTTCAGGCTTGCGTAACAGTTTTCGAATATGCGACAAATACATATATCTGTAGGTGTTTAAAATAATTGACTACGAAGTCAGGTTGGTTGGCTGCGACTAGGCAGAGGCGGTGGTGTAAGCCTGCGCTTGTGCTACCAGCCAGTCGCGGAAAGCCCGTAGCGAGGCAGACTCCACTTTGCGTTCGGGAATCATCAGATAGTAGGCCTTGTCACTGCTCAGGGCATGCCTGTTAGCGACCACCAACCTACCCTCCTGCAACTCCCGCTGGATTAGAAAGGGCGGGATCAGCGCGATACCCATTTCGTGCATCGCCGCCTGCGCGAGCATCGAGAATAGTTCATAACGCGGGCCTGTCATGTCGCGCTCCACGTTCATGCCCAGGCCGCCGAACCATTGCCGCCAGGCATAGGGGCGCGTGGTCTGCTGCAGCAAGGGGAGTTGCGCAATGCGGCGGGCGTCGAGCATGCCCTGCCCGCCCAGCAACGCCGGGCTGCAGACGGGGACAGGGTTCTCGCCCATCAGTCTATGCGATTGGGTGCCGGACCAGTCGGCATCGCCGAAATAGATGGCTGCATCAAAGGCTGTGTCGGCAAACAGAAATGGCCGGGTGCGGTTGGTCAGGTTGACGGTGACGTCTGGGTGGCGCTGCTGGAAGTCCTTGAGCCTGGGGAGCAGCCATTGGGTGCCGAAGGTGGGTACCACGGCCAGTTCGATCACATTGGCGCCCTGCTGGCGCATGACCGACAAGGTATCGCGCTCTACCGCATCCAGCTGCGCGGCAACCTGGCGGCTGTAGGAAAGGCCAGCCTCTGTCAGCTTCACCCCGCGCCTTGAGCGGCGAAACAGTTCCACATTAAGGAAGGCCTCCAGGCCGCCGATCTGCCGACAAACGGCGCCCTGGGTCAGCGCGAGTTCTTGCGCGGCCTTGGTGAAGCTCTCGTTACGCGCCGCCGCCTCGAAACAGACCAGGGCGGCAGTGCTGGGGATCTTGCGGCGCATGTACGTCAACCTCACTTGTAAGGCTGTCAATGTGGCGTTTTGCTGATTTACGAAGTGACAAATTATCACTAATCCGTGCGCAATCCTCGTTTGTCCCGACGGCCGATCAGGCCTAGGCTCAAGGGCACAAGAATTTGCTCTCTCTTTTCGAGGATTTCGCTCATGGCCGGTAAAGCAAGCTTCAACTGGATCGATCCGCTGCTGCTCGATCAGCAGCTCACTGAAGAAGAGCGCATGGTGCGTGACAGCGCTTATCAGTTCGCCCAGGACAAGCTGGCGCCGCGCGTGCTCGAAGCCTTCCGCCATGAGCAGACCGACCCGGCGATCTTCCGCGAGATGGGTGAAATCGGTTTGCTGGGTGCCACCATCCCCGAGCAGTACGGCGGCAGCGGCCTTAATTATGTGTGTTACGGGCTGATCGCTCGCGAGGTCGAGCGGATCGACTCTGGCTATCGCTCGATGATGAGTGTGCAGTCTTCCCTGGTGATGGTACCGATCAACGAATTCGGCACCGAGGCGCAGAAGCAGAAGTACCTGCCCAAGCTCGCCACGGGTGAGTGGATCGGCTGCTTCGGCCTGACCGAGCCTAACCACGGCTCCGACCCGGGCTCGATGATCACCCGGGCCAGAAAGGTGGACGGCGGCTACCGCCTGACCGGTAGCAAGATGTGGATCACCAACAGCCCGATCGCCGATGTGTTCGTGGTGTGGGGCAAGGATGACGCAGGCGACATCCGCGGCTTCGTGTTGGAAAAGGGCTGGGAAGGCCTCAGCGCCCCGGCGATCCATGGCAAGGTGGGCCTGCGTGCTTCGATCACCGGCGAGATCGTGATGGACAACGTGTTCGTGCCTGAGGAGAACATCTTCCCAGACGTGCGCGGCCTCAAGGGCCCGTTCACCTGCCTGAACTCGGCACGCTATGGCATCTCCTGGGGGGCGTTGGGCGCCGCCGAGGCCTGCTGGCATACCGCGCGCCAATACACCCTGGACCGTCAGCAGTTCGGCCGCCCGCTGGCAGCCAATCAGCTGATCCAGAAAAAGCTGGCCGACATGCAGACCGAGATCACCCTGGCACTGCAGGGCTGCCTGCGGTTGGGGCGCATGAAGGATGAAGGCACGGCGGCTGTCGAGATCACCTCGATCATGAAGCGTAACTCTTGCGGTAAAGCCTTGGATATCGCCCGCATGGCGCGTGACATGCTGGGGGGTAACGGCATTTCCGATGAATTTGGCGTGGCTCGCCATCTGGTGAACCTTGAGGTGGTCAACACCTATGAAGGTACCCATGACGTGCATGCGTTGATCCTGGGGCGTGCTCAGACCGGCATCCAGGCCTTCTATTAATAAGGAGCCAGCCCATGGGCGCGCTATCACATCTGCGGGTGCTGGACCTTTCGCGCGTGTTGGCCGGCCCATGGTCTGGCCAGATTCTCGCTGACCTTGGGGCTGACGTGATCAAGGTCGAGCGCCCTGGTAATGGCGATGATACCCGCTCGTGGGGGCCGCCTTTCCTCAGAGATGCCCGAGGTGAGAACACCAGTGAGGCCGCCTATTACCTCTCGGCCAATCGCAACAAGCGTTCGGTGACGATCGACTTCACGCAGCCTGAAGGGCAACGTTTGGTGCGTGAGCTGGCGGCGAAGTCGGATATTGTCATCGAGAACTTCAAGGTGGGTGGCCTCGCAGCCTATGGGCTGGATTACCAAAGCCTGAAAGTGCTCAACCCAAAGCTTATCTATTGCTCCATTACCGGTTTTGGCCAGACCGGGCCCTATGCCAAGCGCGCGGGCTATGACTTCATGATCCAAGGGCTGGGTGGCCTGATGAGCCTGACCGGTCGGCCTGAGGGGGAAGAAGGTGCTGGGCCGGTAAAGGTTGGCGTGGCGCTGACTGACATTCTTACCGGGTTGTACTCGACTGTGGCGATTTTGGCTGCCCTCGCCCATCGGGACCAGACCGGGATCGGTCAGCATGTCGACATGGCACTGCTCGATGTCCAGGTGGCCTGCCTGGCGAACCAGGCCATGAACTACCTGACCACGGGCACCCCGCCCCGGCGCCTGGGTAATGCGCATCCCAATATCGTGCCTTACCAGGACTTCCCTACAGCAGACGGCGATTTCATCCTTACCGTGGGTAATGATGGTCAGTTTCGCAAGTTTGCCGAGGTGGCTGGGCAGCCGCAGTGGGCGGATGATCCGCGCTTCGCTACAAATAAGCTGCGTGTGGCCAACCGTGGTGAGCTGATTCCGTTGATTCGTCAGGCTACGGTGTTCAAGACCACGGCGGAGTGGGTGAGCCAGTTGGAGAAGGCTGGGGTGCCGTGTGGGCCAATCAATGACCTGGCGCAGATGTTCCAGGATCCGCAGGTGGTGGCTCGAGGGTTGGCGGTGACTGTCCCGCATCCACTGGCGGGGAGTGTGCCGCAGGTAGCCAGCCCTATTCGCCTGTCGGAGACGCCGGTGGAGTACCGGCGGGCGCCGCCGCTGTTGGGTGAGCACACCGAGGCGGTATTGAGTGAGGTGCTTGGGTTGGATACGGATGCCGTGCACCGCTTGCGCAGTGCTGGGGTGCTTTGAGCCTATATAGAGAAGTGGAATAGCGGGGAGGCCGAAGGCCTCCCCGCTTTGTTTTTCAGCTTTATTAAGGTTTCTTGGAATTAAAGGTTGACGGGGTTTCGAATCCCCTTATAATGCGCCCCACTTCCAGCGT